>NZ_JBFAQU010000001.1:287863-870467 GCF_040678915.1 Micromonospora sp. NPDC049257 | reverse complement strand
GTCAGCGCGCCCGCCAGCCGGAGGCTGGTGAGCGCGGAGAGCTGGGTGACCGTCAGGTCGCCGACCGGGCACCCACCGCCGTTTCTACGCCTGGCTGCGCGCTCGGACGGGGCAGCGCACGGGGAACCGCCCGTGCGACAATCGTCACCGTCAAGGTACGAGATTGTGCAAGACCGTCGAGCACCTGACCGAGCTATTGGAAAGTTTGCCTACACGGGGGTGATGGCATCGATGTGGCATTTTCGATCAGAGACTGAACGTCCTCCGGAACACCAGGCCGGCTGCAGGTTGCAGCAATAGCGACAGAAGCGCCGAACGAGATCCCGTTCCGCGTTCTTTCGATCGAGTTCGATCCGACGGTGAATACCGACCGTCGGATCGAGCTGCCGTGTTCCTATTCAGAGGACGACCGATGATTCAAATCTCAGTTCTCGGCGGCGATCCGGCTTTCCGGCGTGTCGTCGGCGACCTGCTCGGCTCGGCCGGTCTGACCGTCACCCAGCCGGCACCGGCCACCGACCCGGGCGAGTTGCCGCGCAGCGGCTCCGCCGGGGCCCAGGCTGACGCAGCGAGGAGTCTGCCCGCCGGGCACTGCCTCCTGCTGGTCACCGGCGCGGCACCGGACGAGCAGGACGGTGTCCACGACCTGGTGACCATGCTGGCCGGGCGTGGACCGGCCGACACCGTCCCGACACCCGTCGACCAGCCCACGCCGGGCACCGGGCAGCGCGACCCCGGTCCTGGCCGACAACGACTCTCCCAGCGGGAACGTGAGGTTCTCGACTGCATCGCCAACGGGCTCACCCACAACCAGACGGCAGCTCGACTGCGGGTGAGCGTGCACACCGTCAACACCTACGTCAAGCGGCTCAAGGCGAAACTCGGACACGGCAACAAGGCGTTCCTCACCCGGGCGGCGCTCGCTCCTCAGCCCTGAGGCGGTACGCCTTTCCGCGTACCGATTCGTGACGTTGTTTTCGCCGTGGTGAACGCGGTTCTTCGCTCGACGCGGTAGTCGTTGGACCGCTTTACCACCACCAAGGCGCTCCTGTCCCCAGAATGCGGGACAGGCGGATCCGTCGCACCGTTATTACGATTCGACCCAGCCGCACCGAATCGATTCTGTGAACCGCCGGAAAGGCCGGGCGGTTCACCCTACCCGCATTGTGGAGGATCACTTGAAGACAGCGATGACGAGCTACCGGCGCGCTGCCGGCGGTTTCGCCGCCCTGATGATCGGGTGCGCCGTCGCGCTCACCGCCCCCACCTCGGCACTGGCCGAGGTGATCGACCCCGACCAGCCGTACAACGGCATCGAAGGCAACTTCACCGGCGGTGACGTCACCGATCCCTCGATCGAGCAGCCGACGGACACCCAGACGTCCCTCAAGATCCAGCTGTCCCAGGAGTACTACGCGGTCAACTTCCAAGGGGCCGATCCGACCCAGCTCAACATGCTCGAAGCGGACTACGTCGCCCAGTACGGCGACTCCGGCTACGTCGATCCGGGAGACGGTGCCGGTCTGCGCACCACAGCGGCCAGCAGCCGCATCCTGGGTCTGAGCCAGACCGGCCAGAGCAAGGGATACTACTGCGGCCCAGCCTCGGGTTACATGATCCTCCGTTACCTGCACGGGACCGGGTTCAAGAGCAAGTACAACGGGGCCAGCCTCTCCCAGCCCAACCTGGCCACCAGCTCGCACATGGCCACCGAGGCGAACGGGGCCACCACCTGGACCAGCAAGCGATTCGCCACCGGCATCAACCGCTGGCGCGGCTTCAACTGGTACGTGCAGGTTCCCAAGCCCAGTGGTTCGCTGCTGGTCGCCGTCTTCGCCCACAGCATCGGCGGTAACGGCATGCCGATCGGGGCCGACACCGTGGAGTTCGCCGGCGGATCGCACTACAACGGACACCCGACCAACAAGACGATCGGTCACTGGATCGTCGGATTCGGCTACACTGCGTCCGGTCAGACCTCAAGCTGGGCCGACCCGGCGACCACGGTGTGGTCCGCCACGAAGCCGTCGTTCAGCTACAGCACCTCGAGCTTCGCAACCCGCTTCCTCCAGTCCAACGGGATCGTGTACTGACCGTGCGACGAACACTGACAGTGGCGCTGTTGCTCCTCGCTGTCGGTGGCTGCGACGACGAGCAGGGGGTGGGCTCGCCCGGACACCGGGACGCGCCCGCCCCCAGCATCTCGGCGAGCGGCTCCGCCAGCAGCCCTGGGGCCTCCTTCCGGGTTCGGTCCCGGTACGCCACGACCGACGCGGTCGACGCCGTACCGGGCCGCGAGTTCCGGGTCAGCTTCAGCCTGAGCGGCACGACGGCGCCCGGGCGTACCCTCAACCACCTGGGCCTGACGCCGGACGGGCAGATGATCACCGCGGCCAACCCGGCCGCCACCACCCGCAGCGGCGAGGTGGTCATCGGCCAGAGCCAGGTGGGGCTCTACGCAGGCAGCCGAGTGCGCGGCATGTCCCCCGCCCCGCACGGCGCGGCCCGTCAGGCCATCTACGGGGACGCCGACGAGCGGACCGTGGCCTGGCTCGAGACGACCAGCACCGACATGTACCAGATGGACTGGCGGGTGTACGGCTTCGACCGAGCTGCTGGCCGGACGGTGCTGCTTGGCGATTCCGCAGCCGTCGCCAAGGGCAGGAAGATGCCCATCCCACCCGGTTCGTCGATGCTCTCGGTGGGCACCGACCGGGTCTACTGGACCACGGCCGTCCCCACCACCGGTCAACCCGAGTTCGGTGCCCAGGTCCTGGGCAGGTCCGTCACCGGGAGCCGGGCGGCGGAGGTGGTGGCCGAACGCGCGAAGCTCCCCGCTGCCGCAGGCAGCGACCTCTACTACGTGCGCTCAGCGGACGTGTCCCCCGGCTTCCCGGCGGACCGGTACGAGATCCGCAAGGTGACCGGTGGCCGGGACGACCTGCTCACCACGGGCCCGCTGACAAAGGAACAGCAGGTCACCGCCCTGACAGCGGAGCCCGGTCGGGTTGCCTGGATCGTATCGGCCCCGGCACCGGAGCCGAACGCGTCGCTGTTCGTCCTGGACACCGCCACCGGAGACGCCACCGAGGTCACACTCGGTGACGACGGCACCTCCATGACGCTGAGCTCCTCCCCGCGCTACGTCTGCTGGAGCAACGGCAGCGGCGGTGGCGATGCCGGCCAGTACGCCCTGGACGTCAGGACGCAGCGGCTCTGGCGGCTCGGCGAAGCGCCCGGGTTGAGCCTCGTGTTCGCCGCAGGTGACTACGTCGCCTGGTCGAAGCTCGGCGCGGAGCCGCAGAAGCCGGACCAGAACTCCCTCACGGTGGCCAGACTGGCGGCCACCGGCGGCTGACTGTTCCGCCACACCGGACGGGCCGTCGGCGTGTCCGGTGTGGCGGGTGGGAGCCACCGGAACCGGCTGATCGGTCCGGCCCCGGTGGCTGGGCGGACGGAGAACGGTCGAGCCCCTTGCCAGGTATTGATGAATATGCTTATTTTGCCTCTCATGAGCGCCGGCCTTTCAGGTCAGGCGCTCCTTCGCCCTCACGCCCTCATGACTTGGAGCGGCATGAACATTGTCCCGCCAACCGGCGCACGCCGACGCCTACTCGTCGCGTTGCCCACCCTCGCCCTCGTCGCCGCGTCACTGACCGTGACCGGCAGTGCGGCGGCCCAGCCCGCCGGGCCGGCCACACCGACCCGGATCGGGGCCGACGAGCACTACCTCAACTACGCCGAGCCGGAGGTGCAGCCGGACACCGCGGGTAAGGAGGTGCGCGGCGCCGACGGGATCCGCACCCCGGCGGCGGACGAGGCCCGCGCCTACGACCGCAAGTTCGCCGGCGGCAACCCGCTGGCCGCCCGGGAACTGGCCCGCAACGAGGCGCGGGCGATCCGCACCGGGCAGAGCCCGCGCGCGTTCAAGAAGGCCAAGAGCACCCAGACGGCCAAGCTGCTCACCCTGCTGGTGGAGTTCAACGACCAGGCCAACGACGACTTCACCGGGGTGATGGTCCCCAAGACGGTCTTCGAGGACCGCACCTGCGTGCCCGGCACCGTCCAGAACGGACCGAAGCACAACAACATCCCCAACCCGGCGACCCTGCCGCACGAGGACAACAACTCGATGTGGGTGCCGGACTTCTCGCCCGCCCACTTCGACAAGATGCTCTACACCAAGCAGGGCATCACCGAGCGGGTCCGTAAGGACCTCAAGGGACCGGACGGCAAGAAGGGCATCGACCTGTCCGGCCGCACCATGCACAACATGTACCTGGAGATGTCCAAGGGCGCGTACACGGTGGACGGGCAGGCCAGCCCGTGGATCACCGTGCCGCACTCGGAGGGCTGGTACGCGGCCTCGCGCTGCTTCCAGGACGAGACGGGCGCCTGGGTCGCCGGTCGGCAGCAGGCGATGAACGGCCACCCGGACAACCCGCAGGGCGCGGGGCGGCTCGCCACCGACGCGATCGACGCGCTGGCTGCGGCCGACCCGAACTTCCCCTGGGCCGACTACGACATCGAGGACCAGGGCGACCGCGACGGCGACGGCAACGTCAACGAGCCGGACGGCGTGATCGACCACCTGGTGCTGGTGCACGCCGGTCAGGGCAAGTCCCGTGGCGGCGGCGACCAGGGCGTGTACGCGGTCTGGGCGCACTCCTCCACGGTCGCCGGTGGCTACACCATCCCCGGCACGAACCTGAAGGCGTCCAACTACATCGTGCAGCCGGAGGACGCCGGGGTCGGCGTCTTCGCCCACGAGTTCGGTCACGACCTGGGCCTGCCGGACCTCTACGACACCTCGGGCAACGCCGACTCGGACGTCGACTTCTGGGACCTGATGGCGTCCGGCTCGCACACCGGTGAGATCTTCCAGGCTCTGCCGACGCACATGGGCATCTGGGACAAGTGGGTGCTGGGCTGGGCCGATCCGCTCACCATCGCCCCCGGCACGCGGACCCGTACGGCGTCGCTCGGGCAGACCTCGCGGACCCCGGTGGGCACCCAGGACGGCATCAAGATCGACCTGCCGGACAAGGTGGTCACCCTCGCCCAGCCGCACAGCGGCACCGGGATGTGGTACAGCGGCTCCGACCAGGCCTGGGCGGACGTCAAGCTCAGCCGGCAGGTGGCCGTCCCGGCCGCCACCGACGCGAAGTTCTGGATGTGGAACAACTACGTCATCGAGGAGGACTGGGACTACGGCTTCGTCGAGGTCTCCACCGACGGCGGAGCCACCTGGGCCGAGCAGAAGGTCTACGACGCGGCCGGTGCGCTGGTCTCCACGAACGACGGGTACGCCGACCCGAACGGCCGCATGGTCGACTTCGGCAACAAGAAGTACGGCCTGACCGGCAGCACCGACGGCTGGCGGCACGACTGGATCGACCTGTCGGCGTACGCCGGCACGACCGTACAGGTGCGGCTGCGGTACGCCACCGACGAGGCGTTCCAGGAGCGGGGCTGGTTCGCCGACGACCTCTCGGTCACCGGCGGTGGGGCCACCACGTTCAGCGACGACGTCGAGGGCGGCACGAACGGCTGGACGCTGACCGGTGGCACCTTCACCGACACCACCGGCGCGGGCTGGCACATCGACCCGGGCACCCAGGTCAAGGCGCAGTACTACCTGGCCGAGTGGCGCAACTTCGACGGCTTCGACATGGGCCTGAAGTACGCCTACGACACCATCTACTCGCACGAGGCGTGGAAGGTGGACCGGATCTCGTACAACGCGCCGGGGATGCTGGTCTGGTACCGGGACACGATGCTGGGCGACGTCAACCACGTCACCGGGCAGATGACCGCGCTGCCCAGCTACGGGGCCAAGGGCGGACTGCTGATCGTGGACTCGCACTACGATCCGCTGCGGCGTACCGGTGAGGCGGCGGCGAAGGACCCGTCGGTGCTGGACAACCTGCCGAGCCGGCCGCAGTCGGCGAACGCGGCGTTCTCGCTGAACCCGACGTACCCGTTCACCGAGTGCCTGGAGGCGGCGGACGAGCCGTACAGCGCGTACTGCACGAAGTTCCCGCGGCAGCACCCGGTGTCGGGCTTCAACGACGCCAAGGGCTGGTACCCGGGCATCGAGATGCGCGACGGTGCGCCGTACGCCCGGGACAACGACGCCTCGGTGGTGGTCCCGTCGCGGGGCAACAAGCCGTACACCACCCGGGTGGTGAACCCGGACGGCACGCCGGCCACCGAGTTCTACGGCGTGACGCTGGGCGGTGGGGCGATCGTGCTCGGCACCGGCAACCCGTCGGACTCGAAGGTCCGCAACGGGGTCTCCATCAAGATCGAGTCGGCCGCGCCGGACAACTCGTACGCGGTCGTCCGGATCACTCCGGCGAAGTACTGAACCCCGCGTCGGGTAAATCCGACGATGCGGCGGTAAGGGTCAGCAACTGACCGTTTGGTGAACAGTGGGCCGGTGGCGGAGATGCCGCCGGCCCACTGTTTCACGCATCGCAGCAATCCAATCGAAATACATCACTGCGATTCCCTGCCGAGGCGTCCGCGCTGCTCATGACCGTTGATGAACATGCGGTGTGTGACGGTGAAAAGCGATCTCATCAAAATCTTGCAACAAATCGACGCGTACATCTTCCCACCCGTCCCGGCAGTGTCTATGTTCACCATGGGTCCCACTAGTGGGACGTTCCATGCCGGCCCGTACCCCCGTTGGGTCGGTTCCCTCACACCGGAGGTACCACGTGCGCAAAGTCGCAGTGGGTCTGCTCGGGCTCTCGCTGACGGCGACAGGTCTGGTGACGGGTACGTCCGCCAGCGCTGCGCCGACGCCGAAGCTCCCGACGGCCGCCCCGTCGATCGCGGAGCCCGCCAACGCGGACCACGATCTGCCCAACCCGCTCGAGACGAAGCGGCGGGCACTGCGCCAGGAGGGCCTCAGCGAGGTCCTCTCGGGTAAGGTCAAGGCGCAGAAGATCAACGGCAGCACGGTCGTCAAGGTTGGCAAGACCCAGGCTGCGGGGCGGAACAACGCCCGGACGACGGCTTCGGGCGTCGCCCAGACGCAGGACCAGTACGTCGAACTGGGCCGCGAGAAGACCGACAAGATCTTCGTCATCCTCGCGGAGTTCGGCAACGAGCGGCACCCGAGCTACCCGGACCAGGACACGGCCCCGGCCGTCCCCGGCCCGACCCGGTTCGACGGGCCGCTGCACAACGAGATCCCGGCGCCCAACCGGGCGGTGGACAACTCCACCGTCTGGCAGCCGGACTACAACGCCGACTACTACCGGAAGATCTACTTCGGCACCGGTCAGGGTGACGAGTCGCTGAAGCAGTACTACGAGGCCCAGTCCTCGGGTCGCTACAGCGTCGACGGTGAGGTCACCGACTGGGTCAAGGTGAAGTACAACGAGGCCCGGTACGGCCGTTCCAACGGCTACCCCTGCGCCTCGAACGTCTGCAACAACACCTGGAACCTGGTCCGGGACGCCGCCAACCAGTGGGTCGCCGACCAGAAGGCGGCCGGCCGCACCGACGCCCAGATCGCCGCCGACGTCAAGTCGATGGACGAGTGGGACCGGTACGACTACGACGGCGACGGCAACTTCAACGAGCCGGACGGCTACATCGACCACTTCCAGATCGTCCACTCCGGCGGCGACCAGGCCGACGGCGACCCGATCCAGGGTGAGGACGCCATCTGGAGCCACCGGTGGTACGCCTTCGCCTCTGACCAGGGCAACACGGGCCCGTCGACCTTCCCGGGCGGCGGCACCCAGATCGGCAACACCGGCGTCTGGATCGGCGACTACACGATCCAGCCGGAGAACGGTGGCCGGAGCGTCTTCTACCACGAGTACGGTCACGACCTCGGTCTGCCGGACGACTACAACGTCATCAACAGCGGTGACAACAACAACGAGCACTGGACCCTGATGGCCCAGAGCCGGCTCGGTGCCAAGAACGACCAGGGCATCGGCGACCGGGGCGGCGACCTCGGCGCGTGGAACAAGCTCCAGCTCAACTGGCTCGACTACGAGGTCGTGGTGGCCGGCCAGCAGAAGACCCTCAACCTGGGCCCGCAGGAGTACAACTCCGACAAGGCGCAGGGTGCCGTGGTCGTGCTGCCGCAGCGGGAGTACAGCTTCCAGAACGGCAAGCCGTTCGAGGGGACGAAGCAGTTCTTCTCCGGCAACGACGACGACCTGAACACCACGATGACGCGGACGATCGACCTCACGGGGAAGACCAGCGCCGCGCTCACCATGAAGGGTCGTTACTCGATCGAGGCGGACTACGACTACCTCTTCTTCGAGGCCAGCACCGACGGTGGCCAGACCTGGTCCACCCTGCCGGGTACCGCCAACGGCAAGGCCCTCAAGGAGATCTCTCCCGGGCGCTTCGCCCTGGACGGCTCCAGCAACGGCCAGTGGGTCGACGTCAACATCCCGATGAACGCGGCGGCCGGCAAGGTGGTGCAGTTCCGGCTGCGCTACCAGACCGACGGCGGTGTCTCCGAGGGCGGCTTCTACGGTGACGCGATCACCATCACCGCCGATGGGCAGACCGTGCTCACCGATGGTGCGGAGGCCGGTGCCGCCGGCTGGACCCTGAACGGGTTCAGCGTCGTGGCCGAGACCTACATCCGCAAGTTCGACAACTACTACATCGCGGGCAACCGGTCGTACGTGTCGTACGACCAGTACCTCAAGACCGGCCCGTACTACTTCGGTTACGCGAACACCCGCCCGGACTACGTGGACCACTACGCGTACCAGGAGGGTCTGCTGATCTCCTACTGGAACCTCCGGTGGGCCGACAACGACACCTTCGACCACCCGGGCGAGGGTCGGAACATGATCATCGACGCGCACCCGGAGCCGCTGTACAACCTGACCGGTGCCCCCTGGCGGGCCCGCGTCCAGGTGTACGACGCGCCGTTCAGCCTGAAGAAGGCGGACTCGTTCACGCTGCACATCAACAGCGTGCCGCAGTACGTCCGTGGTCAGGCCGCGCAGCCGCTGTTCGACGACACCAAGCAGTACTGGTACCCGGAGCTGCCGAACCACGGCGTCAAGCTCCCGGCCACCGGCACCAAGATCAAGGTTGTGGAGCAGAACGGCACCTCGCTGAAGGTCCGCTTCTCCTGATCCGCTGATCAGCGCACCATCCGCTTTACCCGATGCCCGGGCAGGTCTCCTGCCCGGGCATCGGCCCGTTCCGGGCAGGTCGCTGTCAGCCGCCCCGGCTCCGAGCGAGGGGTGCCGGCCCACCGACGACGTGGCACGCTGGCCGTGCGCGTACCCACGTCGGGTGCGCCGGGAACGGAGGCACCGTGACCGACGACCGGACCCCGACCACCGACCCGTCGCCCGACACCCGGGCGTCGGACCCCGGCCCGGGTGGGGCCCCGCCCGCCGGCCGGCCGACGCCACTCTCCGCCACCCCGCCGGCCCTGCGGCGGCCCGCCGCGCCCCCACGGCACCCCACCGACCTGCGCCGGGCCGACCGGCTCGCCGGCCGGATCAGCCGGGGCGGCGACGGCCCCTGCTACGGCCTGGTCACCGACGACGGCCGGGAGTACGCGCTACACGGCACCGGTCTGGGCACCTTCGCCACCGGCACCACCGTCCTGGTCACCGTCGGGCCGGCCGATCCGGCCGCCACCTGCGGTCCCGGCATCCCGGTGGGCATCGTCGCCATCAACGTGGTCCGCTGAGCCCACTCAGCCCGACGGAGCACTGCCGGCGGCCCGATTCCACCCGATCCGACCGGCCCCGGTTGAGCCCGCTCAGCCGGTTCGGCCGCGCCGCCCGGGTCGGCGGGGCGATCGACCGGTGCCGAGGTCCTAGGCTGTGCCCCATGACCGAGCAGCGTGGCGGGCCCGTCGACGAGTCCTGCGTCCTCACCGAGGGGCCGTGGACGCACCGGTTCGTCGGCGCTAACGGCAGCCGGTTCCACGTCGTCGAGGCGGGCACCGGCCCGATGGTGCTCTTCCTGCACGGCTTCCCCGAGCACTGGTGGGCCTGGCACACCATGCTCCCCGCCGTCGCCGACGCCGGCTTCCGGGCCGTCGCGGTGGACCTGCGCGGCTACGGCGCCAGCGACAAACCCCCCCGGGGGTACGACGGCTACACCCTCGCCGCCGACGTCGCCGGCCTGATCCGCGCCCTCGGGGAACGCTCCGCCACCGTGGTCGGCGCCGGTTCGGGCGGACTGATCGGCTGGACGGCCGCCTCGTTCCACCCCACCCTGGTACGCCGGCTGGTGGTGCTCGGCGCACCCCACCCGCTGCGGCTGCGCGCGGCCATCTTCGCCGACCCGCGCGGCCAGTTCGCCGCCTCCACGCCGGCGCTAAAGTTCCAGCTCCCCCGGTACGAACACGTGCTCACCCGGGACGACGCCGCCGAGGTGACCCGGATGCTGCACCGCTGGGGTGGACCCCGCTGGGTAGCCGGCCCGGAGTTCGACGGTTACGCGCAACGCTGCCGGGAGGCGATGCTGATTCCGCAGGCCGCCTTCTGCGCCCTGGAGGGCTACCGGTGGGCCTTCCGCTCGGTGCTGCGCCTACACGGCTACCGCTTCGTCCGGTTGATGCAGAGGCCCCTGGTCACCCCCACCCTGCAACTGCACGGGGCGGCCGACGTCGCCTCCCTGCCGCGTACCGCCCAGGGCTCCGGCCGGTACGTCAGCGCCCCCTACGAGTGGCGGCTGCTCGACGGGGTGGGCCACTTCCCCCACGTGGAGGCCGGGGACGTGGTGCTCGGCGAGATCCTGCGCTGGACCAAGTCCTGACCCCGCCCGTACCCGGGCGACGACGGTGAGCGGGCCACCCTCGCCGCCGGCCACCCGCTGCCGACGGTCACGAGCGCGGTGTCGACGGATCCACTGCCGGCTGGTCCGCTGCCGGCTGGTCCGCTGCCGGCTGATCCACTGCCGGCTGGTCCGACGACCGTGGGCCGAGGGTCAGACCCGCTGTTCGCGCAGGTCGACGACCTCGGCGGCCGGTGCCCAACCCTGGTAGACACCGAAGTCGAAGACCTCCAGCCCCATCGCCTGCGCCACCGGCCAACGACCACCGGTGTACTCGACCCGCAGCCAGCCGTCGTGCTCACCGAGCACGATGAACGGTTGCCCCTGCCAGGTGCAGGTGGTCCGCACGTACGCCAACTTCTCGACCTCGCCGGCCGGGACGACCCGCACGTACCGGCCGGGGCGTACCTCCTCGAAGCCGTCCGCGGGCTCCGGCTGGTAGATCCGCACATGGTCGCCGTCCGGGCTGACCTGGTATTCCCGGCCCTGCCAGCGGGCCACGTAGCCGTCGCGCATCACGACTGCCCCACCCGTCGCCAGACCAGCGCGTCGGTGTCCAGGATGGCGATAACCCGTTCGGTGCCCTCCGCGCCGATCCGCCAGAGCTGCGCCCCGTGCGGCAGCCGGGCACTGTCCACCTTGAACTCGGCCACCACGTCGCTGCTCTCCCCCGGGGCGAATCCGTTGCCCCGGAACGGCGCGCGTTCGATGACCCAGCCCTCCATGGCCCGCATCGCCGCCTCGTTCTGCCCGCCGTACGGGATGCGGTAGAGGCTCGGCCGGTACGCCGGCCAGCGCAGCACGTAGGCCGCCTCGGCGTCGCGGGCGAAGGGGGAGCCCGGGTAGCCCAGTCCCAGGGCGTCGTGCAGTTCCGCCGGGGTGGTCAGGTGGGCCAGTTCACCGGCCCGGTGCACGAAACCGGAGACCCGGTCGTAGCCGCGTTCCAGGTAGTAGGCGAGCTGGCTCGGGGCGATCGCCTTCTGCATCACCACCGGGCGGGACGGATCGGTGGCCGGCGGGGCGTACCGGGTGCGTTCGGCCGGCGCCTCGGCGGCGGCCACCGGCTCCAGGTCCGCCTCGTCACCCAGCCCGACCTCGGCCGCCCAGCTGGCCAGGGCGACGATCTGCTCGCCGGGGAGCTTGGCCCCGACCGGGGTGCCGGGGTTGACGGCGAACGCCCAACCCGGGTCCGGCCAACACCGGATCAACTGCACGAAGCGCACCTCGATCGTCTCGACCGGTGGTACGTCGTGCTCGGCCAGCCGTTCCGGTGAGGTGTAGACCACCACGAACGTCTCGCCGTCCGTGGTGCCGGTGCGCCACGCGAAGCCGGGCTCGCCGGGCCGGCTGCCGGTCACCGAATCGGGATTGACCGGCAGCAGCACCCGGGCCAGCAGCAGGGTGGAGAGGAAACCGTCGGTGCTGCCGGCACCGGCGGCGTCCAGCAGGTTCTCCTCGACCTCGTTGGCGGGCAGGAACGACTCGTCGACGGCGGCGACGGGCGGGGCTGTCGGGGCGGCGACGGGCGGGGGCGTCGTGGCGAACCCGGCCGACGCGGCGGTGACCGGACCCGGGTCCACCGCCGCAGCGACCGGCGCGGTGGGCGCAGCGGCCGGCGGAGCCACCGGGCCGGCAGCGGGCCCCGCCGCCACCTGCGATGGAACCGCCTTCGCGGCCCGTTCGGAGGCCGGAGTCCACAGGTCGTCGGAGGCGGGCCGGGTGGCCGCACCCGAGGCGGGCGTCGGGGAGGTCGACCCGGCGACTGACGTCGGGGAGGTCGGCCCGGCGGCGGAGGGCTGAACGGGTGGCGCGGGCGGCCCGGCGTTCCCGTTGAGGTTGACCGTGTCCTCGGCGACCGGGCCGCCCCCAGCCGCCACCGGGACCACCGGCGGCTCAGGGACCACCGGCGACGCGGGAGCTGGCGCGGGCACGACCGGCGACGCGGGAGCTGGCGTCGGGACCACCGGCGGTGCGGGAGCTGGCGCGGGCACGACCGGCGGCGCGGGAGCTGGCGTCGGGACGACCGGTGGGGTCGGGGCAGCGGCCGGAGCGGGGGCGACGGGCAGGTCGCGGGACTCCAGGATCACCCCCTCTATCACGATGGGCGTGAACCCCCGGCGCGACGCCGGCGGCCCCGAGACCGGTTCGGCGGCGGAGGGCGGCACCTCCTCCGCCTCGTCCGGCACCGGACCGGGCATACCGTTCGCGCCGGGCATGCCGTTCGCGCCGGCGAACATGTCGGCCCTGCCGCCGGACGGGCCGGCCGGTGGCGGCTGCCGGATGCCCGCCGACGCGTCCGGGGCCGGCTGCCGGCGGGGCAAGGCCTGGGTCGCCTCTGCGGCAGGCGGTCCCACCCGGAAGGCCCGGGTCGGCTCCTCGGCCAGCGGGTCGCGTTGACGGCCGGCGGCCGCCGGCCCGTTGCCCGGAGCGGGGCGGGACGGCTGGCCGGGCGGGCCGACCTGGAACGCCCGGGTGGTTTCGTCCTCGACCGGTTGGGCGGGCGCCGGACGACGCCGGGGGAAGGGCTGACCACCCATGCCGGGCCGGGCCGGTGGCGTCGCCCGTTCGCCGGAACGCAGCGGGTTGTCCCGTGGTGACCGGGAGGCGCCCCGGGCGGCGGACGGTTCGAAGAACGACGTACGCCCGTTGGTCGGACCGGCGGCCTCCTCGCCCAGGAGGCGGCGGCGGGGGACCGTGGACCAGCCGCCGTTGTGCTGGCCGGGTGCCGGAGCGGGGTCGGGGGACGCCGGGCCGGCGGACCGGCCGTGATCGGGCGACCCGGCAGCGACGTCGCGTGGGCCACCGGGCGCGGCGACCGGACGACCCCGCTCGTCGGTCAGCGACGCACCCTCCGCCGGGCGGACGGCACCACCGGCGGGTGGTACCGAGGCTGCTGAGGGGACCGGGCGGGGCGGGGCCCAGCCGGCGGGGCCGGTGGAGAGGTCGGCGGTCGGTTCGACGTCGGACGTCCCGTCGGCCGGGAGCCAACCCGGCGTCCGGTCGGGCTCCTGGCGGGACCGCACGCCCGGGGCGCGACCGGGCAACCGCACGTCGCCCCGGGAGAGCTGGGACACGAACCACGCAGGCAGGTAGCCCTCGATCGGCAGCCCGGGATTCACCGCCAGCCACCACTCGTGGTTGGGCCACTCGACGGCCAGGTCGGCGTAGCGGCTGCGCCGGCACGGACCGGCGGAGGCGCCGAGGCAGGCGTGCATGGCGGCGGCCGAGGTGAAGGCCAACACGTGGGTCCGGCCACCGGTGGTCCAGGTGCCCCACCCCATCGGCGTCGCCCCGGCGAGAGCCTGACCGGAGACCGGAAGGAAAAGGTCCGTACCAGCCAGAATCCGGAAGTAGCGTTCCTGGTCGCTGGCGCGCAGCGCGTCACGCATCGCCGTCTCGGCCTCGGTAGCCGGCTCCCAGTCGGTCACGGCCACCTCTCCTCCCGGATCAGGCCACAGGCGTCGCGTACAACCTACAAGGTGAAAACAAGATCACAATAAGTCGGTCACCAGCCGGCCGACCTGGCAGCCGACCAGGCACTAACATCGCGTTACGGAGTCGACACGATACGGAGGCGGTCGATGTCCCGACCCGGCAGCCGACAAGCGCCCACCATTCTGGCGGCGGCCCTGCTCGCCGCGCTGCCGGCGGTCACCGTGTCGTCGGTCACCCCGGCCCACGCCGCCCCGGCCTGCGCCACCGCGCCCGCGCCGGCCAGGCCGGTCGCCGCCCTCCCCTGGCCCCAGCGACGGTACGCCCCGGAGCGGATCGCCCCGCTCGCCACCGGCACCGGCGTCACCGTCGCGGTGATCGACTCGGGTGTCGACCGGCGGCACCCCCAGTTGCGGGGCCGGGTGCTCGACGGCGCGGACTTCCTCGACCCGGGCGGCGACGGCACCCGCGACTGCGCCGGTCACGGCACCGGAGTAGCCAGCATCATCGCCGCCGGGGAGGGGGCAGGGGTGGCCTTCCGCGGGCTCGCACCCGGGTCCCGCATCCTGCCGGTACGGGTGAGCGAACAGCAGGTCGTCGAGGGGCGCGAGTCGGGGCGTACGGTCAGCGCCGCCGACTTCGCCCGGGCCGTCCGCTGGGCGGTGGACCACGACGCCGACGTGCTCAACCTCTCCGTCGTCCTGTACGCCGACAACCCGGCCGTGCGGGACGCCATCGACTACGCGGTCCGGCGCGACGTGGTCGTGGTGGCCGCCGCCGGCAACCTGCACGACGGTGGCGACCCGCTGCCCTACCCCGCCGCGTACGACGGGGTGCTCGGTGTCGGTGCGATCACCCCGGCGGGCATCCGCACCCCGTTCTCGCAGGTCGGGACGTACGTCGACCTGGTCGCCCCGGGCAGTGAGGTGTTGATGGCCGCGCCGGGGCAGGGCCATCAGCGTGCCGAGGGGACCAGTTACGCCGCCCCGTTCGTGGCGGCCACCGCGGCGCTGCTGCGGCAGTACCGGCCGGAACTCAGCGCCGCCGAGGTGACGCGCCGGATCGTGGGCACCACCGATCCGGCGCCGGGCGGGCGGCGGGGTGGCTACGGGGCCGGCGTGCTCAACCCGTACCGGGCGGTCGTGGAGACCGGCACCGGTCCCGGGCCGGCCGCCCGGTCGACGCTGGCGCTGCCGGCGGAGCGGGCCGACCCGGCGCTGCTGGCCCGGCAGCACCGCCGGGCGGCGGCCCGGGACCGGGCACTGCTGGTCGCCACGGTCACCGGCGGGGTGCTCGCGGTGGCGGTGCTGCTGGCGGTGGTGCTCCCCCGGGGCGTCCGCCGACGCTGGCACCCGGCCCGGTCCGCCTGACGACGACACCCGACCGGGTCCGCCCGACGACGACACCCGACCGGGTCCGCCTGGCGGCAGCGCCCGACCGGTGGGTCGTCGGACGCTGCCGCCAGCACGGGCGGCTCACTGGAACAGGCCGACGTTGCGCTTCTCGGTGTTGAGGTAGTCGGCGGCGGAGTCGTCCACCGCGAGCTTGATGTCGCGCAGCATGGCCTGGAGGTCCTGCGAGGCGGACCGCCACCGCGCCTGCCGTTGCTCGTACGCCTGCCGGGCCTCACCGTCCCAGCCGGCGATCAGCGGGGCGGCATCCCGCTCCAGTTGACCGAGCTGCGCGTCGAGGGTGTTCAACGCCTTCTGGATGTCCGCGCCGGCCTGGTGCAAGGCGGCGAAGTTGACGACCAGCACACCGTGGTCCATCGGATGGTCCCTCCCCGGGATGGTTCAGAGTGGCAGTTGGATGCCGCGATTGGTGCCGGCGACCCGGCTGGCGGCCTCGGTGTCCGAGACGTCGTAGTGCCGGCCGGCGGTGCGGATGGCCGTCGCGGTCTCCCGCAGCGCCTGGTGCAGCGCGGCCTGGTCTTTTCCCCACTGCTGTTTGACCTGTGCGAACGAGCGCCCACCGGCACCCCGCCAGGCCTGCTGCAACACCTCCAGCTCGGTCATCAGGCCGGTCAGCATGGCCTGCAACGACTGGTCGACCTGCTCGAACTTCGCAGCGGTGCGCTGCATCACCGCAGCCTCTGCCTGGGTCTGGGCCATCCGGACGTCACCTCGTCTCTTCGGTCGGAGCCGATCCACGCCCTCCATGGGGGACGGCGGCCCGCCGGCAGTGGGCCTGGCGGGATGATGTCGGCGAAACTCGTCGCTGACGGTAGTCGCACCATCCCGGTTGTGCTACCCCGCCGCTATCCCCTGTGGACAACCTCCGCACGCGCGACGGCCGGGGTCCCCATCGGACCGCCCGGGCCACTACCATGGGTGACGCCTCCGTCGCGTTGCGGTCCGATGTGGTCGGACCCACCCCCACCGGTGGGGGCGATCCACCCGGACACCCGACCCCACCCGGGTCGGTCACCGGCACACCACGAGCCGCACGCACATCACCACGGGCCCACCCGCACCGGGGCCCACCCGCAGCACGAGGTGCCCGCACCACGACGACGCCGACACCGGCCGCGCCGGGATCGGCCACGACACAGCAGCAGATCGACCACCACGTCCCGGGGTGGGCGGAGAGCGTGACGGAGGAGGCGCGGTGTCGGCGGGCACGACCGATCGTCCGGCCCGGCGTCAGCCGCCGCGGAGCCTCGGGGGCACGCCCCGAGCCCGCACGGGCTCCGCCGTGCGTGCCGGCCAGGTGGTCGCCACGCAGGTGGCGCTCGCATTGCCGCTGGCCGCGTACGGTCGCGGCGCGGGGCTGGCCGTACTCGCCGCGGTCGGGGCGGTCGTCCTGGCCGGCCTCGCCTGGGGGCGGTGGCGTGGGCGGTGGCTCTTCGCCTGGTGGGGCACCGCCACCGGTTACCTCACCCGACGGCGCGGGCTACCCCGCGACGCCGCCCCGGCGGCCCTGCTGGACCTGGTGCTCCCCGGCGCCGTGCTGGGCCCGGTGGAGCTGGCCGACGGGCCGGCCGGGGTGATCGACGACGGCACCGGGCTGACCGTCCTGCTCGACCTGGGCGACCCGGGTGACCTGCTCGGCGACCGGCCCCACCCGCTGCCGGCCCCCGGCACGCTGCTGCCGCCGGCCGGGACGGCGCAACCGCCCGTGCGGGTGCAGGTGCTGCTGCACGCCGTGCCCGCCCCGGCGGCGGGGGTGGCCGGTGGCGCGGCGGGCACGTCCTACCGGCAGCTGACCGAGGGGCGGCTGCCGGGGCAGGAACATGCCCTGCTCGCGGTCCGGGTGCTGCGTGCGCCCGGCTGGTCCGACAGCGACCTGCGCCGGGCGCTGGCCGGTACGGTACGCCGGATCGGCCGCCGGGTCGGGCCGGTGCCGGCCCGACCGCTCGGTGAGCACGCGGCGCTGCGGGTGCTGGGTGAACTCGCCCACCACGAAGCCGGTCAGCCCGTGCGGGAGACCTGGTCGACGGTGCGCACCGGCGGCCTGCACCAGGCCACCTTCCGGTGGGACCGCTGGCCGGACGCCCGGGTCGATCCGGGTCGCCGGTTGGTGGCCCGGCTGCTGGCGCTGCCGGCGACCGCCACCAGCGTGTCGCTCTGTGCCGGTCCGCAGTCCGGCGGCGACACCGCACCCCCACCGGCCGAGTTGACGGTACGACTGGCCGCCCCGACGCCGGCCGGGTTGGCGCTCGCCGCCGAAGGGTTGTGCCGGCTCGCCGCCGACGCCGGTGGTGAGCTGCGCCGGCTCGACGGCGGGCAGCTCCCCGGCCTGGCCGCCACACTGCCGTTGGCGGTGCCGGTGCTGGCGAAGGGGACCGCACCGCAGGTGGAGCCACCGGAACTGACCCTGGGTGGGGCCGGGCTGATGGTGGGGGCCAACCGGCACGGTGGTGCGGTGACCGTCCGGCTGTTCCGCGCCGAGGGCACCCGGCTGGTGCTGGTCGGTGGGCTGGCCGCAGCCCAACTGCTGGTGCTGCGGTCGTTGGCGCTGGGCGCGGGGGTGCTGGTGCAGACCGGCCGGCCGCGCTCCTGGGAGCCGTTCGTGCGGGGGGTCGGCGGGCAGCAGGGCGGGGTCGTGGTGGTCCCGACCGGGCGGCCACCGGGTGCCACCGGTTCGCCACTGCGACCGCTGCTGGTGGTGGTCGACGCGGGCACCATGGCCGAGCCGCCACCCGGGGCGGCCTGGGTGTCCACCCTGGTGGTCCGGGACGAGCTGACCCCGCTGGACGTCGACACCCTGGGTCGGGCCGACCTGGCGGTGCTGCAACCCCTCGACCCGGCGGAGGCCGCCCTGGCGGGCACCGCGCTGGGGTTGGGCGGCTCGGCGGAGTGGCTGACCCGGATCCGGGACGACATGGTGGCGGTGGTCAACCGGCGGGCGTTGCGGTGGGCACTGCTTTCGCCCACCGCGATCGAGTCGCAGCTGGTCGGTCGCCCCGGCCGGCGCTGACCGGAAAGCCACGGCGGTTTCCCCAGGTGGACCAGGCGTGGCACGATCCCGGCCATGGATTTTCTGAAGGGCCTTCTGATCCGGCTGGGCTCCACGGTGGTGGCCTTCTGGCTGGCGACGTTGTTCATCCCGGGCATCACGCTCGACACCGGTTCGGCCGGCGAGGCGATCGTCACCCTGGTGCTCGTCTCGGTGATCTTCGGCGTGGTCAACGCGGTGCTCCAGCCGATCATCAAGACCGTCGGCTGTGGTTTCTACCTGCTCACCCTCGGCCTGATCGCACTGGTCGTCAACGGTCTGCTGTTCCTGCTCACCAGCTGGATCGCCGACCAGGCGAACCTACCCTTCCACGTGGACGGGTTCTGGCCGGAGGCGGTGCTGGGCGCGCTGCTCGTCGGCATCGTGACCTGGATCCTGGGCGCCATCCTCGACCGCGACTGACCCGCCTGCCGGCCACCGCGCCCGATGCCAGCCGGCACGGCGGTGGCCGGCAGGATGCCAGCCGGCACGGCGGTGGCCGGGCCGGCCAGCTGCGGCCACCTGACGGAAATTGGCTGGCGGGACGGGCCCCGGATGGGGTTAGCGTGACGACGTGTTCTCGCTGACCCGCCCTGACGGCTACCAGCTCAGCACCGACCCGGAGCGGATCGACCGGGACCGGGTGCACCACTGGCTCTCCACCGACGCCTACTGGGCGCTCGGCCGTAGTCGGGAAACGACGGAACGGGCCTTCGCCGGGTCGATCCCGTACGGCGTCTACCGCCCGGAGGACGGCGCGCAGGTGGCTGTCGGGCGGGTGGTCACCGACCGGGCGACCTTCGGTTGGCTCTGCGACGTCTACGTCGCCCCCGAGGCGCGGGGTCGCGGGTTGGGCACCTGGCTGGCCGGCGCGGTCCGCGACCACCTCGCCGGGTTCGGCGTACGCCGGATCGCCCTGACGACCCTCGACGCCCACGGGGTGTACGCGAAGGTGGGCTTCACGCCCGCGCCACCGCAGCAGTGGATGGCGTGGGTGAACGGGCGGTGACCCCGCTCACCGGCAACGAACCCGAGCCGGTCCCACCCCTTACGGTGGGACCGTGACTCCGTTGCGGCTCGGCTATCTCTACGGCTTTGGCGCGTACCTGATCTGGGGTTTCTTCCCGATCTACCTCAAGCTTTTGCGCCCGGCCGGGCCGGTGGAGATCCTCGCCCACCGGATCATCTGGTCGGTGCTGTTCGTCGCGCTGCTGCTCGCCGCCCTGCGCAACATCGGTTTCCTGCGCTCGCTGGCCCGCCGCCCCCGGACGCTGGCCGGGATCGTCGTCGCGGCGGCCCTGATCGCGGTGAACTGGGGCACCTACATCTACGGGGTGAACTCCGACCGGGTGGTGGAGACCGCGCTCGGCTACTTCATCAACCCGCTGGTGTCGGTGCTGCTCGGGGTGTTCGTGCTGCGGGAGCGGCTGCGCCCGGCGCAGTGGGTGGCGCTCGGGGTGGGGGCGGCGGCCGTCGCGGTGCTCACCGTCGACTACGGTCGGCTGCCCTACCTGGCGCTGACCCTGGCGGTCAGCTTCGCCGGGTACGGGTTGGCCAAGAAGCGGCTCGGGCTGCCGGCGGCGGAGGGGCTGTTCGTCGAGTCGGCGGTGCTGGCGCTGCCCGCCCTGGGCTACCTGGGTTGGCTGGCGAGCCGGGGCGGCTCGACGTTCGGGCAGGTCTCGGCCGGGCACACCGCGCTGCTGGTGGCGGCCGGGGCGGCGACCGCCATCCCGCTGCTGCTCTTCGCGGGCGCGGCCAACCGGTTGCCGCTGACCGCGCTCGGCATGCTCCAGTACGTGGCCCCGATCCTCCAGCTCGGCTGCGGCGTGCTGATCTTCCACGAGCCGATGCCCCCGGCCCGGCTGGCCGGCTTCGCCCTGGTCTGGCTGGCCCTGCTGATCTTCACCCTGGACGCGGTGCGGCACGGCCGGCGCAACCGGGCCGCCGCCCGCGCCGCCGCGCCGCTCCCGGCCGCCGCCCACTGAGCCACCCGACCCGACGCTCCCCGGGGGTCAGCGGACGTCGTAGCTGAGGACGAGGGTCCCGTCGGCGCGCAGGAGTTCGAGACGGACCAGGTCGGCGTCGGTGAACCGGGTCGCGCCACGCAGGTTCACGTCGTCGCCGGGGGCGGCCAGCCAGGAGGCGATCTGTTCCGTCGCGTCGTCGGGGCCGCGCGCCACCAGTCGGAACGTGTTCGCCTTGCCGTAGCCGGCCGTCGCGTCGTACCCGCAGTGCATGATGACCTCGGTGCCCCACTTGGTGCCGCTCAGCCCGATCTCCGCGTGCAACGCCGGGGTCTTCGGCGACACCGGTGCCATGGACACCATCCGCACCGCCTGGGTGGTCGGCGCGGGCGGGCCGGCCGGGCGCAGGGCGGCGGCCCCGCCGAAGCCCAGCACCAGGGCGAACGCGGCGGCGACGAGCGCGGTCAGCGCGTACCGTCGGCGGTTGCGGGTCCGCTCGCGGCGGCGGCGGTCCCGGGCCACAGCGATCAGGTCGGGCACCCGGCTGATCTCCGGCGGCGGGGGGAGGAACTCCTCCAGCGTGGTCGGGTCGAGCCGGCCCAGCAGGCCCGGCAGCACCGCGACCTCGGCCACCGCCTCCCGGCACGCCGCACAGCCGGACAGGTGCCGCTCGTAGGCGGCCCGGTCGGCGGGGGCGAGGGCACCCAGCACGTACGCGCCGTCGTCGTGTGCGAACTCGCAGCGGGTCATCCGGTCACCCCCATCTCGGCCAGGGCCAGCCGCAGTGAACGCAGCGCGTAGTGGGTGCGGGACTTGACCGTCCCCGGTGGCACCCCCAGCCGGGCCGCCGCCTCGGACACTGAGCGGCCCTGGTAGAAGCACTCGACCAGCACCTCCCGGTGGGTGGGGCTCAGTCGGCTCAGCGCCTCGGCGATGGTCCAGGCCTCCACCGCGCGTTCCGCTTCGTCAATCGTCTCCGGCTGCTCGGGCAGGTCGTCGGTGAACACCTCGCCGACCCGGGTCGACCGCCGCCGCCAGGCGTCGATCGCCAGGTTCCGGGCGGTCGTGAAGAGCCAGGCCCGGACCGAGCCGCGTCGCGGGTCCAGTGACTCCGGGTGACGCCAGGCGCGCAGCAGGGTCTCCTGCACCAGGTCCTCGGCCCGGGTGCGGTCCCCGTTGACCAACCGCAACGCGTGCGCGTAGAGCGCCTCGGCGTGCTCGTCGTGCAGCGCGCGCAGCAGTTGGGCGTCGTGGTCGCTGATGGTGATCCCTCGCTTCCCGCGCGACGAGTCCGGCGAATGTGTCCGCCCGTTACTACGCGCCGTGACGCTGATCGGTTCACCGGCCACTGCTGTTCACATCCGGTTCACACCGCGTCCGGTGGCCGCTCACCCCGTCCTGGCAGCGTCCGCCCGGTACGCACGTCGAGCAGGTGAAAACGGCGTGCCACCGACCTGTCTCCAGGAGGCTCCTTCCCATGAGCGACCGTCCCCGGCTGCTCCCGCTGCTCGGTGCCACCCGGCACGGCAGCCGCGATGCGATGACCTGTCTGTACCGCTGCGGCAACGCCTGCGACCACCCGGTGCCCAACACGTCCGACAACACCTACTTCGGCGACCTCGTCGAGGGCGAGGTGTCCCGTCGGGGCGTCGTCCGGGCGGGTGCGGTGGGCGCGCTGGTGCTCGGCTTCGGCGGTGCCGCCACCGGCGCGCTGGCCGGGGCCGTCCCCGCCGCCGCCGCGCCGGCCACCCCGGTGGTGCCGGAGGTCGGCGACCCGACCGCCCCGCAGCGAGGTGTCGGCAGCGGGGCGCTGACCTTCAAGCCGATCCCGCCGAACCAGCTCGACACCCTGGTCGTCCCCAACGGGTACGACCACCACGTGGTCATCCGCTGGGGTGACCCGGTGCTGCCCGGTGCGCCCCGGTTCGACCTGCACGGGCAGACCGCCGCCGCCCAGGCCAAGCAGTTCGGCTACAACAACGACTTCGTCGGGGTGCTGCCGCTGGACCGGCGGGGCAAGCGGGCGCTGCTCGTGGTCAACCACGAGTACACCAACGAGGATCTGATGTTCCCCGGCTTCACCGGCCTGGACAACCTCACCGTCGAGCAGCTGCGCACCGCGATGGCCGCGCACGGCATGTCCGTGGTGGAACTGGAGCGGGTGGACGGCACCGGGCAGTGGCGGCCGGTGGGCCAGGGCCGCCGGCCGTACAACCGGCGGGTCACCGCGCTGGCCACGAAGTTCGAGCTGACCGGCCCGGCCGCCGGTTCGGCCTGGCTGCGCACCGCCGCCGACCCGAAGGGCCGCACGGTGGTCGGCACGCTGAACAACTGCGCCGGTGGGGTCACCCCGTGGGGGACGGTGCTGTCCGGCGAGGAGAACTTCAACCAGTACTTCGTCGGCGCCGACGCCGCGCCGGCCGAGTTGAAGCCCAGGTTCGACAGGTACGGCATCACCACCGCCGCCCGTTACCCCAGCGGCAGCCGCAAGTGGGAGCGGGCCGACGAACGGTTCGACCTGGCCAAGCACCCCAACGAGGCGCACCGGTTCGGGTGGATCGTCGAGATCGACCCGTTCGACCCGGAGAGCCGTCCGCGCAAGCACACCGCGCTGGGCCGGTTCAAGCACGAGGGCGCCAACGTGATCGTGGCCCGCGACAAGCGGGTGGTCGCGTACATGGGCGACGACGAGCGCTTCGACTACCTCTACAAGTTCGTCTCCGACAAGAAGTTCATGCCTGGTGACTCCTGGGTGGCCCGCAAGAACAACCTGACCCTGCTCGAGTCGGGCACCCTCTACGTGGCGCAGTTCGCCCAGACCAGCGCCGCCGAGATCGACGGCACGGGCAAGCTGCCCGCCGACGGCGCGTTCAACGGCACCGGACGGTGGATCAAGCTGGTCAGCGGCAACCGCAGTTTCGTCGACGGGATGACCGCCGCCGACGTGCTCACCTTCACCCGGCTCGCCGGGGACAAGGTCGGCGCGACCAAGATGGACCGCCCGGAGGACGTCGAGCCGAGTCTGCTCACCGGCAAGGTGTACGTGGCGCTGACCAACAACACCGACCGGGGCAAGGCCGGTAAG
Source organism: Micromonospora sp. NPDC049257 (assembly GCF_040678915.1). Lineage (NCBI taxonomy): Bacteria > Bacillati > Actinomycetota > Actinomycetes > Micromonosporales > Micromonosporaceae > Micromonospora > Micromonospora sp. NPDC049257. The sequence goes on along the minus strand of NZ_JBFAQU010000001.1, from coordinate 846,752 downwards.
CCGGCGGCCGACGAGATCAACCCGCGCAACCTCAACAAGCACGGGCAGATCCTGGAGCTGGTCGAGGACCGGGGCGACAACACGGCGGAGTCCTTCGCCTGGTCGCTGCCGATCGTCGCCGGTGACCCGACCGACCCGTCGACCTACTTCGCCGGGTACGACAAGACCAAGGTGTCGCCGATCTCCTGCCCGGACAACGTCGCCTTCGACGCCACCGGCAACCTGTGGATCTCGACCGACGGCAACGCGTTGGGCAGCAACGACGGCCTCTTCGCCACCGCCGTCGAGGGGCCGGAGCGGGGGCACCTGAAGCAGTTCCTGACCGTGCCGCTGGGCGCGGAGACCTGCGGGCCGTTCATCACCGGCGACAACCGGTCGGTGTTCGTGGCCGTGCAGCACCCCGGCGAGATCACCGGCGCGTCGGTGGAGAAGCCGGCGTCGACCTGGCCGGACGGCGACTACGCCAAGCCGGGCGTGGTGGTCACCTGGCGGCTCGACGGCGGCCCGATCGGCAGCTGACGCGCTCCCCGGGTCGGTCCACCGCCGGACCGGCCACGAGGGCCCTCTCCCGCTTCGGTCCGGGAGGGGGCCCTCGCCCGTGACGGGTCAGGCGTCGGCGGCGATGCCGTCGGCGACGGCGCGGGCGGCGGTGAGCAGCTTGGCCCGTACCACCCGGGCCGAGGTCATCATCTCGCTGGCCGGCAGCGCGCAGGCCAGCACCACCCGCCGTTCCATGTCCTTGTCCGGGGTGACCAGCACGGCGGCACAGGCCACCCCCTGCCGGAACTGCCCCAGCTCCAACTGCATCCCGCGCCGGTCGCCGGCGGCCAGGTCCGCCTCGAACGCCTCCGGGGTGGTCAGGGTGGCGGTGGTGAACGGCCGCATGCCGTACTCGCGCAGGTAGCGCAGGCGCTGTTCGGTGGTGAGGGTGGCCAGCAGCGCCTTGCCCAGGGCGGTGGCGTGTGCACCCTCGTCGAAGCCGGGGACCATGTCCTCCAGGTAGGGCGAGCGGGCTCCCTCGGCGACGGCGGTGACCGCCACCTGACCGCCGACGAACCGGCCCAGGTAGTGGCTCCACCCGGTGTCGATGGCGGCCCGCCGCAGCGACTCCCCGACGGCGGCCGGCCCCCGGAACGCGGTGACCAGCTCGCGGTACCGGTCGGCGATCTCCAGGCCGACGATGTAGGTGCCGTCCTCCCGACGGATCACGTAACCCTCGTAGGCCAGGGTGCGGACCAGGTGGTAGGTGGTGGCGACGGTCAGCTCGCACCGCCGGGCGATCTGCTTGACGGTCAGCCCTTTCGGGGCACGACCGACCGACTCGAGCACGCGTAGCGCGCGGGAAACGCTCCGGATCAGGTCCGAAGGTTCCGCCAGGGGGTCACGCACAACCACCTCCGCAGCCGGGGACTTACACCATATGAAATACCGGGCCGAGACGGAACGCCCGTTCGGGTGGTGGATGCCAGATCAGGCGGTATACGGCGGGTCACCCGGCGACACGCCGACGGTTGTCAGGAACTCGACTCGCGTAGGTTGAGCCCACGATGACCGACACCGCGCTCAGCCCCCCGCCGAGCCGGCCCACCGTACGCCCCGTACGGGCCGGCGTCGCAGCGGTCGCGACCACCGTCGCCAGCGTCCTGCCGGTCTTCCTGGTCGGCGGGCTCGCCGTGCAGATGGGGGACGACCTCGGCTTCTCCCCCGCCGGGCTGGGACTGGCCGTGTCGATCTACTTCGGCGTCAGCGCGCTCGCCTCGATGCCCTCCGGCCGGCTGGTGGAACGGGTCGGCCCCGCCGTGGTGGCCCGGGTCGCCATCGGTCTCGCCGCCGGTTGCCTGCTCGCCATCGCCGGGCTGGCCCGGTCGTACCCGGTGCTGGTGGGGCTGCTCGCGCTGAGCGCCACCGCCAACGCGTTGGGCCAGCTGGCCAGCAACGCGGCGCTGGCCCGGCACGTACCCGCCCGGCGGCAGGGCCTGTCGTTCGGGGTGAAGCAGGCCGCCGTTCCCGCCTCCACGCTGCTGGCCGGGGCGGCGGTGCCGGCGATCGCCCTCACCGCCGGCTGGCGCTGGGCGTTCGTGGCCGCCGCCGCAACCGCGCTGGCCGCACTGCCGGCCGTACCCCCGCAGGTGGCCGGACCGGCGCGGGAGCGTGCGGCGGAACGCGGCGGCGGGGCCACCACGGCGCTGGTGGTGGTCGGGGTGGCGGCGACCCTCGCGGCGGGCGCGGCGGGCGCGCTGGGCACCTTCGTGGTGGACTCGTCGGTGCACCGGGGGCTCGCCCCCGGCCCGGCCGGGCTGGTGCTCACCCTCGGGGGCGCGGTCTGCGTGGCCGCCCGGATCGGCGTCGGCTGGCTGGCCGACCGGCGGGACACCGGTCACGTCGCGCTGATCGCCGCGATGCTGGTGGTCGGGGCGGTCGGGTTGGGGCTGCTGGCCGTGGCCGGTCCGGTGCCACTCACCGCCGGGGTGGTCCTCGGCTTCGGGCTGGGCTGGGCCTGGCCCGGCCTGATGAACTTCGCGGTGGTCCGGCTGCACCCGCAGGCCCCGGCCGCCGCCACCTCGATCACCCAGACCGGCGTGTACGCCGGCGGCTGCCTCGGCCCGCTCGGGCTCGGGGCGCTCGCCGGCACCCGCGGCTACCCGGTGATGTGGCTGGCCGCCGCGATCGCCATGCTCCTCGCCGCCGTGCTCATGCTCACCGGCAGCCGGCTGCTGCGGCGCTCCGCCGCCGGCTGACGAACGGGGACGGCTGACGGCACCCGGTCGGGCCGGCCGGTCATCGAGCGGCGCAGGTCAGCTGGTGACGAACGGGGACGGCTGACGGCACCCGGTCGGGCCGCCGGTCGTCGAGCGGCGCAGGTCAGCTGGTGCGGTCGGCGATGTAGTCGCAGAGGGATTCGAGCGCCCGCCGGGCCGGGATCTGCGGCAGCGGGGCCAACTGCGCACGGGCGTCCTCGGCGTAGCTGCGGACGGTCTCCCGGGCCCGCTTGAGCGCGGGGGACTCCCGCAGCAGGCCGAGCGCCTCGGCGTGCAGCGCGTCGTCGACGAGCGGGCCGGTGGACAGGATCTCCCGCAGCCGCACCGAGGCCGCGTCGGAGTCGTCGCCGGCCAGCGCGTAGAGCACCGGCAGGGTCGGCACCCCCTCGCGCAGGTCGGTGCCGGGTGTCTTACCCGACTGGGTCGACTCGGAGGCGATGTCGAGCAGGTCGTCGGAGAGCTGGAAGGCCACCCCGATGGTCTCCCCGTAGCCGGCGAGGGCCTCGGTGTGCTCCTCGGACGCCCCGCCGAACATCCCGCCGAACCGGGCCGAGGTGGCGATCAGCGACCCTGTCTTGTCGGCGATCACCCGCAGGTAGTGGTCGACCGGGTCCTGCGTGCGGGGACCGACGGTCTCGGCGATCTGGCCGTGCACCAGCCGGGCGAAGGTGCGGGCCTGGAGGCGGACCGCCGTCGGACCCAGGTCGGCGGCGATGTCCGCGGCCCGCGCGAAGAGGTAGTCGCCGACCAGGATGGCCACCGAGTTGGTCCAGCGGGAGTTGGCGCTCGGGGCACCCCGCCGCACGGCGGCCTCGTCCATCACGTCGTCGTGGTAGAGGGTGGCCAGGTGGGTGAGCTCCATCACCACGGCCGCCGGCACCACCTGCGGGCCCGCCGGGTCACCGAACTGCGCACCCAGGGCCACCAGCAACGGACGGAACCGCTTGCCGCCCGCCTCGACCAGGTGCCGGGCCGCCTCGGTGACGAGTGGATCGGCGCTGGCCACGCTGGCCCGCAGCTCGACCTCGACGTCGTCGAGCAGGCCCAGCACGGACGCCTCGACCCGTGGATCGGCGAGGTGCACGCCGAGCGCGCCGACCTGACCCGTGCCCGCCCGTCCCCGACGACCGCCGGAGCCGACGCCGCCTGAACGCTCCCCCGCCGGAATCACCACACCATCAACCATGCCACACCCGTTCGACCTGCTCCGGACGGGGGATACGGCCGTGGGGCCGGCACGCCTGAGCGCACCGGCCCCACGGCCACGGGGAACAGGTCACCTGACGAATGCTGCGGCGTCCGTCGCCAGGTCGAGCAGGGGTGCCGGCAGCACGCCGAGGATCAGCGTGGCAGCCACCCCGATCATCAGCGCGGTGGCGGTCAGCCCGCCCGGCACCGCAACGGTCGGGGTGCTCTCGCCCGGCTCCGACAGCCACATCATCACCACCACCCGCAGGTACGGGAAGGCCAGCACCATGCTGGTCAGCACACCGGCCACCACCAGCCAGGCGTGCCCGCTCTCCAGAGCCGGGCCGAAGACCGCGAACTTGCTCATGAAGCCGCTGGTCAACGGGATACCGGCGAAGGCCAGCAGGATGAAGGTGAAGACCCCGGCATAGAACGGCGAGCGGCGGCCCAGCCCGGCCCAGCGGGACAGGTGGGTGGCCTCCCCGTCGGCGTCCCGGACCAGGGTCACCACGGCGAACGCGGCGAGCACCGAGAAGCCGTACGCGGCCAGGTAGAACATCGTGCCGGAGACGCCCGCCCCGGTCGGGGCGAGGACCCCGACCAGCAGGTAACCGGCGTTGGCGATCGACGAGTACGCCAGCAGCCGCTTGATGTCGGTCTGGGTGACCGCCAGCACCGCGCCGACCAGCATGGTGAGCACCGCCACCACCCCGAGGACGGGGGTGAAGTCCCAGGCGGTCTGATCGAACGCCACGTGGAATACCCGCAGCAGGGCCCCGAACGCGGCCACCTTCGTGCAGGCCGCCATGAAGCCGGTGACCGGGGTCGGCGCACCCTGGTAGACGTCCGGGGTCCAGACGTGGAACGGGGCGGCGGCAGCCTTGAACAGCAGGCCGATGGCGATCAGCGCCATCCCGGCGAAGAGCAGCACCTCGCTGGCCGGGGACTCGTTCACCGCGGCGTGCACGGTGGCGAAGTCGACGCCGGCCGAGCGGCCCGGGATGCCGGCGGTGAAGCCGTACACCAGGGCCACCCCGAACAGGAAGAACGCCGAGGCGTACGCGCCGAGCAGGAAGTACTTCATCGCCGCTTCCTGGCTCAGCAGCCGCCGGCGACGGGCCAGCGCGCAGAGCAGGTAGAGCGGCAGGGAGAAGACCTCCAGCGCGATGAACATGGTCAGCAGGTCGTTCGCCGCCACGAAGATCAGCATGCCGCCGATCGCGAAGCTGGTCAGCGGGTACACCTCGGTGGCCCCGTTGCGCCCCTCGGCCTGCTTCCGGTCGTCGGCCGACTCGGCGGTCACCGCCGCCTGGGCGACGAACGCGCCACCGCGCTCCACCGACCGCTCGCCGATCAGCAGCAGCGACATCGCGGCGAGCACCAGGATGGTGCCCTGCAGGAACAGGGCGGGACCGTCCACGGCCAGCGCCCCACCCGCCGTGACCAGCCGGGCGTCGGCGTTGAGCACCACCATCACCAGCGCGGCGAGCACCGCCACCAGGGACAGCGTCAGCTGCACCAGGTGCCGGCGGGGACGCGGTACGAACGCCTCCACCAGGACACCCAGCAGGGCCACCCCCAGCATGATCAGGATCGGGGCGATCGACGGATAGTCGATCGACGGCAACTTGAGTTCGGTCACTGCGGATGCCGCCTTTCGATCGCGACTGCGGGGCTCACTCGCTGCGCTCGTTCGCTCCTCGCGCTCACTGCGCAGCCTCCTGGACGCTGCCGACCTCAGGGGCGGGATCGGTCTTGCCGACGTCCTGCATGGTCGCCTGGACGGCGGGGTTGATCACATCGGTGACCGGCTTGGGATAGAAGCCGAGCAGCAGGATCAGGGCGATCAGCGGGGCGACCACTGCCTTCTCGCGCAGGGTGAGGTCGCGGTGCATCGCCTTGACCTCGGTCAGCTCCGGGTTGAGCGTGCCCTGGGTGGTGCGCTGCACCATCCACAGCACGTACGCCGCCGCCAGGATGATGCCCAGGGTGGCGATCACCGCGACCGGCTTGTTCACCGTGAAGGTGCCGATCAGCACCAGGAACTCGGAGACGAACGGCGCGGTGCCGGGCAGTGCCAGCGACGCCAGACCGGCGAAGAAGAGCACCCCGGCCAGCAGCGGCACCAGCTTGCCCGCCCCACCGAAGTCGGAGATCAGCGACGAGCCCCGGCGGGCGATGAGCATCCCGACGACCAGGAACAGCAGGCCGGTGGCGAGCCCGTGGTTGAGCATGTAGAGCACCGCGCCGGTGCCCGCCTGCGTGGTGAAGGCGAAGATGCCGACCCCGATGAACCCGAAGTGCGCGATCGAGGTGTACGACACCAGCCGCTTCAGGTCGGACTGGCCGACGGCGAGCAGCGCGGCGTAGAGGATGCCGATCAGCCCCAGCGCCAGCGCCCACGGGGCGAACCACTTCGACGCCTCCGGGAACAACGGCAGGCAGTACCGCAGGATGCCGAACGTACCGACCTTGTCCAGCACGCCGACCAGCAGCGCGGCGGCACCCGCCGGGGCGGCCCGACCGGCGTCCGGCAGCCAGGTGTGGAACGGGAAGAACGGCGCCTTGATCGCGAAGGCGAGGAAGAAGCCGAGGAACAGCCAGCGCTCCGTGCCGGTGGAGATGTCCACCTGGGTCAGCGTCTGCCAGTCGAAGGTCTTGCCGCCGACCACCCACAGGCCGATCACCGCGGCCAGCATGAACAGCCCGCCGACCAGCGAGTAGAGGAAGAACTTCACCGCCGCGTACTGCCGCTGGTGGCCGCCGTAGCTGCCGATCAGGAAGTACATCGGCACCAGCATGACCTCGAAGAACACGTAGAACAGGAAGACGTCGGCGGCGGCGAAGACGCCGATCATCGTGGATTCGAGGACGAGCAGCAGGGCGAAGTAGGCCGGCACCGACCGCTTCGACGCGTCGGCGTCGTGCCAGGACGCCAGGATCACCAGCGGCACCAGCACCGCGATCAGCATCAGCATGACCAGTGCGATGCCGTCGACGGCGAAGGTGAAGTTGACGTCCCAGGTGGGGATCCACGGGTACGACTCGCGGAACTGGAGCCGGTCACCGTCGGCCTGGAACGAAACCCACATCACCACCGACAGCGCCAGCACCAGCAGCGACCAGCCGAACGCGACCTGCTTGGCCAGGTCGGGCCGGCGACGCGGCAGGAAGGCCACGACCAGGGCGCCGACCAGCGGTGCCACGGTCAGCACCGAGAGGAACGGGAAGTTGGACATTATGCGGCCTTACCTCCGTCGTGGATGCGGGGCCCGCCGGCGGGGGCTGTCGCATTGAGGTCGATCACGCCAGCCACCCCGCCTGCACCGCCAGGAACGCCGCCACCACGAGCAGCGCGCCGGTCAGGATCGAGGTGGCGTACGACCGGACGAAGCCGGTCTGCCAGCGCCGGAGCCGACCCGAACCGCCCCCGACCCCGGCGGCGAGGCCGTTGACCAGCCCGTCGATGCCCCGGTTGTCGAGGAAGACCAGCGCCCGGGTGAGGAAGATGCCCGGCTTCTCGAAGACCACCTCGTTGAAGGCGTCCGTGTAGAGGTTGCGCCGGGCGGCGGTGACCAGCACCCCGGCCGGCTGCGGCGCGGTGGCCGTGCCGTTGCGGAACAGCGCCCAGGCCAGCCCGGCACCGAGCACCGTCACCACCAGCGACAGCGCGGTCAGCAGCCAGTGCGGCAGCACCGCCGCGTGCTCGGCGTGCTCGCCGCCCAGCCCGGCGGTGGCGGTCAGCCAGTCCGGCACCGAGGTGGCGAGCAGGAAACCGGCACCGACCGAACCGACCGCCAGCAGGATCAGCGGGATGGTCATCAGCTTCGGCGACTCGTGCGGGTGCTCGATGTCCTCGGTCCACCGCTTCGGGCCGTGGAAGGTGAGGACGAACAACCGGGTCATGTAGAAGGCGGTCAGCCCCGCGCCGAGCAGCGCCGCCCCGCCGAACAGCCAGGCCGTCCAGCCCTCCCGCTCGAACGCCGCCACGATGATCGGCTCCTTGGAGAAGAAGCCCGAGAACGGGAACATGCCGATGATGGCGAGCCAGCCCATCATGAAGGTGATCCAGGTGATCTTCATGTACTTCGACAGCCCGCCGAAGCGGCGGATGTCCACCTGGTCGTTCATGCCGTGCATGACCGAGCCGGCACCGAGGAACATGTTCGCCTTGAAGAAGCCGTGCGCGAGCAGGTGCACGATGGCCAGCGCGTACGCCGCACCGCCGAGACCGACACCGAGGAACATGTAACCGATCTGGCTGACGGTCGACCAGGCCAGCACCCGCTTGATGTCGTCCTTGGCCGCGCCGATGATGCAGCCCATCAGCAGGGTCAGCGCGCCGACGCTGACCACCACGAGTTGCAGCGTCTCGTTGGCCGAGAAGATCGGGTTGGACCGGGCGATCAGGTAGACACCTGCGGTGACCATGGTGGCCGCGTGGATGAGCGCCGACACCGGGGTCGGGCCCTCCATCGCGTCCGGCAGCCACGCCTGGAGCGGGAACTGACCGGACTTGCCGGCCGCGCCGAGCAGCAGCAGCAGGCCCAGCACCAGCACCGTGCCGCCGGCCAGCCCGCCGACGGAGGAGAAGACCTCGTCGTACTGGGTGGTGCCGAGGGTGGCGAACAGGATGAAGATGCCGATCGCCAGGCCGGCGTCGCCGACCCGGTTCATCAGGAACGCCTTCTTGCCGGCGGTGGCCGCGCTCGGCCGGCCGTACCAGAAGGAGATCAGCAGGTACGACGCCAGGCCGACGCCCTCCCAGCCGAAGTAGAGCATCACGTAGTTGTTGCCGAGCACCAGCAGCAGCATCGCGGCGACGAACAGGTTGAAGTACGCGAAGAACCGTCGCCGGCCCTCGTCGTGCGCCATGTACTCGACCGCGTAGAGGTGGATCAGGAAACCCACCCCGGTGATCAGCAGGACGAAGACGGCGGCGAGCGGGTCGAAGAGCAGACCGAAGTCGACCCGCAGGTTGCCGACCGTGATGAAGTCCCAGAGGCTCAGCTCGACGGACTTGTTCTCCAGCCCGCGCAGCTGGAAGAACGAGGTGAGCCCCAGCACGAACGCGGCACCGATCGCGGCCACGCCCAGCCAGTGCCCCCAGCGGTCGGCCCGCCGGCCGAGCAGCAGCAGGATCGCCGCGCTGGCCAGCGGGATCGCCACCAACAGCCAGACGCTGCTCAGCAGGCCGTCAGCCGCCGCGTAGGTGACGGCACCCGCTGGCTCTGCCGCCTGGGCGTACGTCAGAATCTCATCCACCGCAGGGCCCCTTTAGTACTTCAGCAGGTTGGCGTCGTCGACGCTCGCGGAGCGCCGGGTCCGGAAGATCGACATGATGATCGCGAGCCCGACCACGACCTCGGCCGCCGCCACCACCATCACGAAGAACGCCATGATCTGTCCGTTGAGGTCACCGTTGATCCGGCTGAAGGTGACCAGCGTCAGGTTGGCCGCGTTGAGCATCAGCTCCACGCACATGAACAGCACGATCGCGTTGCGCCGCACCAGCACGCCGACCGCGCCGATGGTGAACAGCACCGCCGCCAGGATCAGGTAGTAGTCAGGGCTCACCGGACCGGCCTTTCGTTCGCGACTGCGGGGCTCCGCTTCGCTGCACTCCTCGCGCTCACCGAAGCCACGCCGCTGTTCGCGACTGCGGGGCTCCGCTTCGCTGCACTCCTCGCGCTCACCGTTCCGTCCCCTTCAGGGTGGTTTCCTCGGCGGTCAGCTCCCGCTGCGGCAGGATCGCCGGGGTGCTGCGGTCGGTCAGCCGGCCGTCGGGCAGCCGGGCCGGGGTGGCCACCGAGGAGGAGGTGGCGAAGACGCCCGGACCGGGCTTCGGGCCGGGGTAGTTGCCGGGGCGGAACCGGGCCTTCATCGTGGCGACCTGGTCCATCTTGTCTTCCTTGCGCCGCTCGATGTGCGCCAGCACCATCGCGCCGATCGCCGCCGTGATCAGCAGCGCGGAGGTCAGCTCGAAGGCCAGGACGTACTTGGTGAACAGCAGCCGGGCGATGCCCTGCACGTTGCCCTCCGCGTTGGCCTGGTCCAGGCCGACGGCGGTGACCCCGTTCAGCGCCCGGTAGAGGCCGGTACCGACCAGCCCGGCGAAGCCGAGCCCGAGCACCACCGCGGCGACCCGCTGGCCGCGCAGCGTCTCGATCAGCGAGTCGGAGGCGTCCCGGCCGACCAGCATCAGCACGAACAGGAACAGCATCATGATCGCGCCGGTGTAGACGATGATCTGCACCATGCCGATGAACGGCCCGGCCTGGAGCACGTAGAACACGCCCAGGCAGAGCATGGTGAGCACCAGGAACAGCGCCGAGTGCACGGCGTTGCGCGCCCAGACCATGCCGATCGCGCCGATCAGCGCCAACGGGGCGAGGATCCAGAAGGTGACCTCCTCACCCCCGGACACCTGGCCCGCCGCGGCGAGCACCGTGGACGTGTTCATGCTCCGGCTCCCTTGCCCGCCGCCCGCTGGGCCGCCTGCTCGGCACCCGGGAAGGTCACCCCGGGATGCTCCTCGACCTGGTAGCGGCCGGGCCCCATCGGGGACTGCTCGGCACCGGCCGAGGTGCCCGGGTTGGTCAGCGCGCCGACGTAGTAGTCCTTCTCGCTGTCACCGAGCCGCATCGGGTGCGGCGGCTGCTCCATGCCTTCGAGCAGCGGAGCGAGCAACTGCTCCTTGGTGAAGATGAGGTCCTGCCGGTTGTCCCGGGCCAGCTCGTACTCGTTGCTCATGGTCAGCGAACGGGTCGGGCAGGCCTCGATGCAGAGCCCGCAGAAGATGCACCGGGCGTAGTTGATCTGGTAGACGCTGGCGTACCGCTCGCCCGGCGAGAAGCGCTGCTCGTCGGTGTTGTCGCCACCCTCGACGAAGATCGCGTCCGCCGGGCAGGCCCAGGCGCACAGCTCGCAGCCGATGCACTTCTCCAGGCCGTCCGGGTGCCGGTTGAGGATGTGCCGCCCGTGGTAGCGCGGCGCCGAGACCGGCGGCTTGAACGGGTAGTCGGTGGTGACGACCTTCCTGAACATGTGCGAGAAGGTGACACCGAAGCCCTTGAACGTTCCGGTGATCGCGCCCACGTCACACCTCCTGAGAGTCGGAGCCGGTGGCGATGTTGGCCGGCTCCCGCTCGGCGACCACACGCTTCGTGCGCGGGCTCGGCGGTACCTGTAGATCCAGCGGGGGCAACGGGAAGCTGCCGTACGGCCGGTTGTCGGCCTGTTCCTGCGGGGTCGGCTTCGGGGCCGGCTTGCGGCTCGGCCACAGCAGCGTCGCCAGCAGCAGTACGCCCGCGCCGACGGCGGTGGCGAGCAGCCGGTCCCGCGACTGCCAGTCCTCGATGGAGCGCAGCCCGGCCAGGACCAGGATCCAGACCAGGTTGATCGGGAGCAGCACCTTCCAGCCGAAGCGCATGAACTGGTCGTAGCGCAGCCGGGGCAGGGTGCCCCGGAGCCACACGAAGACGAAGACCAGCAGCAGCACCTTGCCGAAGAACCAGAGCATCGGCCACCAACCGGTGTTGGCGTCCGCCCACAGGGTGATCGGCCAGGGTGCCCGCCAGCCGCCGAGGAACAGCGTCGTGGTCACCGCGGACATGGTCACCATGGCGACGTACTCGGAGAGCATGAAGAGCGCGAACTTCAGCGAGCTGTACTCGGTCATGAAGCCGGCGACCAGCTCCGACTCCGCCTCGGGCAGGTCGAACGGCGCCCGGTTGGTCTCGCCGACCGTGGCGATGAAGAAGATGATGAAGCTGGGCAGCAGCAGGATCGCGTACCAGCCGGGGGCGGGGATCTCGACGCCGGCGATGGTGAGCCGGGTGGCGTCCCCCTGGGCGGCGACGATCCCGCTGGTGGACATGGTGCCGGCGGTCATGAACACCGCGACGATGCTCAACCCCATGGCGACCTCGTAGGAGATCATCTGGGCGCTGGAGCGCAGGCCGCCGAGCAGCGGGTACGTCGAGCCGGAGGCCCAGCCGCCGAGCACGATGCCGTAGACGGCCAGCGACGAGCAGGCCAGCAGCACCAGCACCGCCACCGGTACGTCGGTGACCTGCAACGGGGTCCGGTGGCCGAAGATGCTCACCATCGGGCCGAACGGGATCACCGACAGTGCGGTGACCGCGCAGACCACCGAGATGACCGGCGCGAAGAAGTAGACCACCTTGTCGGCGGCCTTCGGGAGGATGTCCTCCTTGAAGGCCATCTTGAGGCCGTCGGCGAGGGTCTGGAGCAGGCCGAACGGGCCGACCTGGTTGGGGCCGGGCCGGACCTGCATGTAGCCGACGACCCGCCGCTCGAACCAGACGCCGAGCAGGGTGGCGAGCAGACCGAAGACGAACGCGAAGACGATCTTGATAAGGACCAGCCACCACGGGTCCCGGCCGAAGTCGGCGAGCGTCGGGTCCTGCGCCAGGAGGAGGGTGTTCACTGTGCACCTCCGGAGATCCGTACCACCGTGCCGGACGCGGTGCCGAGGCTGCGCCGGACGGTCGAACCGGGAGAGTTGGTCGGCAGCCAGACGACGCCGTCGGGCATCTCGGTGATGGCCGCCGGCAGGGTGACCGCACCCCGGTCGGTGCCCACCGTGACCGGGTCGCCGTCGGCAACGCCGAGCGTCTCGGCGGTGCCCTTGCCCAGCCGGACCACCGGCGGGCGGGCGGTGCCGGCGAGGTGCTCGTCGCCGTCGGTGAGGCTGCCCAGGTCGATCAGCTGGTGCCAGGTGGCCAGCACCGCCTCGCCCGCACCCGGTTGGGGCACGGCCCCCGGGGAGACCGAGGGGGTGACCGGCCGGTCGGCCCGGGTCGGCGGCAGTGCGCCCAACTCCCGGCGGATGCCCGACACGTCGCCGGTGCCGAGCCGGACGTCGAGCTGCGCGGCGATCGCGTCCAGCACCCGCGCGTCGGTCATCGCGGCGGTGTGCAACACCGCCTCGAACGTACGCAGCCGACCCTCCCAGTCCAGGAAGCTGCCGGCCTTCTCGGCCACCGGGGCGACCGGCAGGACCACGTCCGCCCGACGGGCCACCGCCGAGTTGCGCAGCTCCAGGCTGACCAGGAACGGCACCGCGTCGAGCGCCTGCTCGGCCAGCCTCGGGTCGGCCAGGTCGGCCGGGTCCACCCCGGCCACCACCAGGGCGCCGAGCTGGCCGTTCGCGGCGGCGGCCAGGATCTGGTCGGTGTCCCGACCGGCCTGGCTGGGGATCACCCCGGCCGGGATGTCCCACGCCTCGCCCAGCTCGGCGCGGGCCGACGGCTCGGTCACCGGACGCCCGCCGGGCAGCAGGTTGGGCAGGCAGCCTGCGTCGACCGCACCCCGGTCACCCGCGCGCCGCGGCACCCAGGCCAACTTCGCACCGGTACGCCGGGCGACGTCCGCGGCGGCGGAGAGGCCACCGGGCACCCCGGCCAGCCGCTCGCCGACGAACAGGATCGCACCCTCGGCGCTCAACGCCTCGGCCACCGTGTCGTGCTCGGCGAGCACGCTCGCCTCCTCGCCCGGCACCACCCGGGCCAGCTTGGCCCCGAGCTTCTCTAGGCCCCGGGTGGCGAACGGGGCGATCGCGTAGACCGTCAGCTTCTTCTTCAGGTACGCCTTGCGCAGCCGCAGGAAGAGGATCGGGCACTCCTCCTCCGGCTCCAGCCCGACCAGCACCACCGAGGACGCCTTCTCCACGTCGGCGTAGGTCACGTCGGTGACCCCGGCGACGCTGCTGGCCAGGAAGTCGGACTCCTCGCGGGAGACCGGCCGGGCCCGGAAGTCGATGTCGTTGGTGTTCAGGGCGACCCGGGCGAACTTCGCGTACGCGTAGGCGTCCTCGACGGTCAGCCGGCCGCCGGTCAGCACCGCCGTGCCGCGTCCCTCGTCGCGGGCGGCCCGCAGCCCGTCGGCGGCCCGGGTCAGCGCCTCGCTCCAGGATGCCTCCCGCAGCTCGCCGGACTTCTCGTCGCGGACCAACGGGGTGGTGAGCCGGTCGAAGGCGCGGGTGTACTGGAAGCCCCACCGCCCCTTGTCGCAGTTCCACTCCTCGTTGACCTGCGGGTCGTCCCCGGCGAGACGGCGCAGCACCTTGCCCCGCCGCCAGTCGGTGCGCTGGGCGCAGCCGGCCGAGCAGTGCTCGCAGACGCTCGGGCTGGAGACCAGGTCGAACGGGCGGGCCCGGAACCGGTACTGCGCCCCGGTGAGCGCGCCGACCGGGCAGATCTGCACGGTGTTGCCGGAGAAGTACGAGTTGAACGGGACGTCGCCGGAGTCGCCCTCCGCGCCGTACGCGTCGTCCCGGTAGATGTTGATCTCCTCGGCGGACGACCGGCCCATCAGGTCGATGAACTTGTCGCCGGCGATCTCCTCGGAGAACCGGGTGCAGCGCTGGCAGAGCACGCAGCGCTCCCGGTCGAGCAGCACCTGGGTGCTGATCTCCATCGGCTTGACGTACTCCCGCTTGTGCTCGTGGAAGCGGGAGTCGGTGCGGCCGGTGGACATCGCCTGGTTCTGGAGCGGGCACTCACCACCCTTGTCACACATCGGGCAGTCCAGCGGGTGGTTGAGCAGCAGCAGCTCCATCACCCCCTCCTGCGCCTTCTTGGCGACCGGGGAGCTGAGCTGGGTGCGGACCACCATGCCCTCGGCGACGGTCTGGGTGCAGGAGGCGACCGGCTTGCGCTGCCCCTCCACCTCCACCAGGCACTGCCGGCAGGCACCGGCCGGGGCCAGCAGCGGGTGGTCGCAGAAGCGGGGGATCTCGGTGCCCAACTGCTCGGCGACCCGGATCAGCAGCGCCCCCTTGGGGGCGGTGACCTCGACGCCGTCGATGGTGAGCGTTACGGTCTCGGCGGCCTTCGCCACGTCAGTCATTAGAGTCGCCTTCCATTCGCGACTGCGGGACTCGCAAGCTCGTTCCTCGCGCTCATCAGTGGGCTCCAACCAGAGACTTGTCGGAGAGCTTCGGCGCGGTACGCCCCTCGATGTAGTCGAGGTAGTCCTGCTTGAAGTACTGCAGCGACGAGGTCACCGAGCTGGTCGCGCCGTCGCCCAGACCGCAGAACGAGCGGCCGAGGATGTTGTCGCAGGTGTCGAGCAGGGTGTCCAGGTCCTCGTGGGTGCCCTGGCCGGCGAGGATGCGCCGGTAGACCCGGACCATCCAGTAGTTGCCCTCCCGGCACGGGGTGCACTTGCCGCACGACTCGTGGTGGTAGAACTCCAGCCACCGGTAGGTCGCGTAGACCGGGCAGTCCTGGTCGGAGAAGATCTGGGTGGCCGTGGTGCCCAGGATCGAGCCGGCCGCCGCCACCCCCTCGAAGTCCAGCGGCACGTCGAGGTGCTCGGCGGTGAGCAGCGGGGTCGACGACCCCCCCGGCGTCCAGAACCTCAGCTGGTGACCGGGCTGCATCCCGCCGGCCAGCTCGATCAGCTCGCGCAGGGTGACGCCCAGACCGCACTCGAACTGGCCGGGGTTGGCGATCCGGCCGGACAGCGAGTAGATCATCGGCCCGGAGGACTTCTCGGTGCCCATGGACTTCCACCAGTCCGCACCGCCCAGCACGATGTACGGGACGCTGGCGATGGTGCCGACGTTGTTGACCACCGTCGGGCTGGCGTACAGGCCGTGGGTGGCGGGGAACGGCGGGCGGAGCCGGGGCTGGCCCCGGAACCCCTCCAGCGAGTCCAGCAGCGCCGTCTCCTCGCCGCAGATGTACGCCCCGGCACCGGAGTGCACCACCAGCTCCAGGTCGAACCCGGTGCCGAGGATGTTGCGCCCGAGGTAGCCCTTGGCCTGCGCCTCGGCCACCGCGTTGCGCAGCCGGCGGGCGGCGTGCACCGCCTCGCCCCGGATGTAGATGTAGGCCCGGTTGGCCCGGATCGCGTACGAGGCGATGATGACCCCCTCGACCAGCGAGTGCGGGTCGTGGGTCATCAGCGGCAGGTCCTTGCAGGTGCCCGGCTCGCCCTCGTCGGCGTTGACCACCAGGTAGTGCGGCTTGCCGTCGCCCTGCGGGATGAAGCCCCACTTCAGGCCGGTGGGGAAGCCCGCGCCACCCCGCCCACGCAGCCCGGAGTCCTTGATCAGCTGGATCAGGTCGTCCGGGTGGGCCTTGAGGGCCTTGCGCAGCGCGGCGTAGCCGTCGAGATTCTCGTAGGTGCCGATCCGCCAGGCGTCCGGGGAGATCCAGCGCCGGGTCAGCACCGGGGTCAGCTTGGCCAGGGTCTCCGGCCGGGGAGTGGTCACTTCTGGGCCCCCGTCTCGCTCGCGACGGCGGAGCCCGCGCCGGCAGCGCCCGTTTCCGCCTCGGCTTCCTTGAGGTTGCGCTCCTGCGCACCGGCCTCGTCGCCGGCGGGTTTGCCGTCACCGGCGGGGGTGTTCGCGGCCACCCCGGCTGCCTGCGCCGCCTGCGCGTCGCGGGACGCCGGTGGCGGGCCGTCCGTCGGGACCTTGGTGCCGGGGGCGTCCGGCGCGGCGGTCGCCGCGTCGGGCTGCCGGGTCTCGGCGGTACGCACCTGCGGCGACTTGTCGTCCGGCGCCTTGACGTCCGGCGCGGTGCTGCCGGTGATCTGCTCCGGCTTCGCCGCCGGTGCGGCCGGCGCGGGAGCCTTGGCGGCCTCGGCCTTCGCCTTCGCCTCGGCGGCGGCCCGGTCGGCCTCGGCCTTGCTGCGGATCGGGGTCTTCGGGTCGTAGCCCGGTGCCGAGATGCCGTGCTGCTCGGCCAGCCGCAGGCCACGCAGGGTGGCCGCACCCGGCCCACCGTCGGCGACCGCACCGTCGCGCTCGTCGGCGAACCCGGCGAGCTGCACGGCCATCTCCTTCAGCGTGCACAGCCGGGCACCCCGGGTCGGCATCGGCCGGCCCCCGGCACGCAGCTCGTCCACCACGCCGACCGCGCCCTGCGGGTCGACGCCGTCGAAGAAGTCGTAGTTGACCGTCATCACCGGGCCGTAGTCGCACGCCGCCAGGCACTCGGCGTGCTCCAGGGTGATCTTCCCGTCGGCGGTCGTCTCGTCGTGCCCGACGCCCAGGTGCTCGACCAGGGTGTCGTAGACCTCCTGGCCGCCGAGCACGTTGCACATCGTGTTGGTGCAGACGCTCACCAGGTAGTCACCGGTGGGCCGGCGCTTGTACATGGTGTAGAAGGTGGCCACCGCGCCGACCTGGGCCTTGTTCAGGCCCAGCACCTCGGCGCAGAACGTCACCCCGGCCGGGGAGACGTAACCCTCCTCGGACTGCACGAGGTGCAGCAGCGGCAGCAGCGCCGAGCGGGACCGGTCGGCCGGGTACCGGGCGATGATCTCCCGCGCCCGGGCCCGGGTCTCTTCAGTGAAAACACTCATCGGTCACATCCACCCATCACGGGGTCCAGCGAGGCGCCACCGGCGATCACGTCGGCGATCAGGCCGCCCTCGGCCATCGCCGGGAGGGCCTGGAGGTTGACGAAGCTCGGCTCCCGGTAGTGCACCCGGTACGGTCGGGTGCCACCGTCGGAGACCGCGTGCACGCCCAGCTCGCCCCGGGGGGACTCGATGCCGACGTACACCTGGCCCGGCGGGACCCGGAAGCCCTCGGTGACCAGCTTGAAGTGGTGGATCAGCGACTCCATCGACTGACCCATGATCTTGGCGACGTGCTCCAGCGAGTTGCCCATGCCGTCCACGCCGATGGCGAGCTGCGCCGGCCAGGCGATCTTGCGGTCGGCCACCATCACCGGGCCCGGCCGCAACCGGTCCAGCGCCTGCTCGACCAGCTTGAGCGACTCCCGGATCTCGGCGAGCCGGACCAGGTAGCGGCCCCAGACGTCGCCGTCCGGGTGGGTCGGCACGTCGAACTCGTAGCTGTCGTAACCGCAGTACGGCATGGTCTTGCGCAGGTCCCAGCCGAGTCCGGCGGAGCGCAGCACCGGGCCGGTCACGCCGAGCGCGAGGCAGGCGGTCGCGTCGAGCACCGCGACACCCTGGGTGCGCTCGGTCCAGATCGGCTGGCCGGAGAGCAGGTCCTCGTACTCCTTGAGCTTCTTCGGCATCATCGTGAGGAACTCGCGGATCTTGACGATCGCGGCGTCCGGCACGTCCTGCGCCACCCCGCCCGGCCGGACGTAAGCGTGGTTCATCCGCAGGCCGGTGATGGTCTCGAAGATGTCGAGGATGTACTCCCGCTCGCGGAAGCCGTACAGCATGATGGAGATCGCGCCCAGCTCCATGCCGGTGGTGGCCAGCCACACCAGGTGCGAGGAGATCCGGTTCAGCTCCATCATCAGCACGCGGATCGTGGTGGCCCGCTCGGTGATGTCGTCGGTGATGCCGAGCAGCTTCTCCACCGCGAGGCTGTACGCAGTCTCGTTGAAGATCGGAGCGAGGTAGTCCATCCGGGTCACGAAGGTCGAACCCTGCACCCAGTTGCGGTACTCGAGGTTCTTCTCGATGCCGGTGTGCAGGTAGCCGACGACCGAGCGGGCCTCGCGGACCGTCTCACCCTCCAGCTCCAGGATCAGCCGGAGCACACCGTGCGTCGACGGGTGCTGCGGACCCATGTTCACGACGATCCGCTCGTCGTTGATCGGGTCGGTGCCGGAGACGACCTGGTCCCAGTCCCCACCGGTGACGGTGAAGACCCGCCCCTCGGTGGTCTCCCGTTCGGTCGCGTAGTTGGACGTGGTCACTGGTATGACCTCCTACGGTCCGGCGGCGGGATCTCCGCGCCCTTGTACTCGACGGGCACCCCGCCGAGCGGGTAGTCCTTGCGCTGCGGGTGGCCCTCCCAGTCGTCCGGCATCAGGATCCGGGTCAGGTTGGGGTGGCCGTCGAAGATGACCCCGAACATGTCGTACGCCTCGCGCTCCTGCCAGTCGGCCGTCGGGTAGACGGCGGTGACGCTGGGCAGGTGCGGGCTCTCGGCGGACACCGCCGCCTCCAGCCGGACCCGACGCCGGTAGGTCATCGAGGTCAGCAGGTAGACGACGTGCAGCCGGCGCTCGTCGGCACCGAGATAGTCCACACCGGACACCGAGGAGCACAGCTCGAAACGCAGCGCCAGGTCGTCCCGCATCACCTGGCAGACCTCGGCGATCCGCTCCGGACGCACGTGCAGGGTCAGCTCGCCCCGGTCGACGACGACCTTCTCGATCGCGTCGGCGAAGTGCGGGTACGCCTCCTCCAGCGCGTCGCGCACCTCGTCGAAGTAGCCCCCGTACGGCCGGGGGGCCTCCTCGATCGGGGTGCGATGGCGGACCAGGCCGCCGTAGCCGGAGACGTCGCCGGTGCCCTGCATGCCGAACATGCCGCGCCCGGCGGGGCTGGACGGCGGCAGCTCGGCGGGAGCGCCGCTGGTCGCACCGGCCGGGGTGACCGGCACCGGCACCCCGCCGTCGTTCTTCCTGTCGTTCGGCGCGGTCACCGTGCCTGCCCTCCGTTCGCGACTGCGGGGCTCCGCTGCGCTGCACTCCTCGCGCTCACCCTGCCTGCCCTCCGTTCACCACTGCGGGGCTGCGCTGCGCCGCGTTCACTTGGGACCAGCCTGGGTCTGGAGGTGGTTCTGGGCGTTCATCCAGTTCTCGATCCGCAACTGCTCCTCGCGCCCCTCGCGGACCGCCTTCGTCCACTCGGCACGGCGGGCCTTGTCGTTGCGGTACGACGACGGCATCGAGCCGTACGGCACCACGGGCACGTCGCCGCGCTCCAGGCGGGCCGCCTGCATCTTGCGGCCGTTCGGGCCGAGCGGCTCGTACATGATCTTCTCGCGGAGCTTGAGGATCGCGTCGATGAGCATCTCGGGGCGGGGCGGGCAGCCCGGCAGGTACATGTCGACCGGGACGACGTGGTCGACACCCTGCACGATCGCGTAGTTGTTGAACATGCCGCCGCTGCTGGCGCAGACGCCCATGGACAACACCCAGCGGGGCTCGGCCATCTGGTCGTAGATCTGGCGCAGGACCGGGGCCATCTTCTGGCTCACCCGGCCGGCCACGATCATCAGGTCGGCCTGGCGTGGCGAGGCCCGGAAGACCTCCATGCCCCAGCGGCCCATGTCGTAGTGCGGGCCGCCGGCCGCCATCATCTCGATGGCGCAGCAGGCCAGGCCGAAGGTGGCGCCCCAGACGGACGACTTCCGCGACCAGTTGACCAGCTTCTCCACGGAGGTGAGCAGGACGCCGGCGGGGAGTTTCTCCTCGATGCCCATCTGACGTTCCTCCCTCAGTCCCAGTCCAGGCCGCCGCGCCGCCACACATAGGCGTACGCGACGAAGACCGCGACGATGAACAGGACCATCTCCACGAAGCCGAAGATCGGCAGGGCGTCGAAGGAGACCGCCCAGGGGTAGAGGAAGATGATCTCGATGTCGAAGACGATGAAGAGCATCGCCGTCAGGTAGAACTTGATCGGGAACCGGCCGCCGCCCACGGGCTGCGGGCTGGGCTCGATCCCACACTCGTACGCCTCGAGCTTGGCCTTGTTGTAGCGCCGGGGACCGGCGAAGCGGGCGGCGGCCACGGAGAACAGCGAGAACGCCGCGGCGAGGGCGAACAGCCCGATGATCGGTGCGTAAGGCGAGAGCGACATCTTTTCTCCTGCTCGTCCTTCCCCTGCCCCAGGTGCTTGACAAAATTCACACTATTCACGTCCACCGTGACGTCCGTCAGCGGGGGTCGATCTCTTGTCCCGCCCGGGACCGTCGTTGGCCTCGGGCGGGTCGGTCTAGACGGCCGGGGCCGCCTTCGTCATCGCGTTGATGACCCGGTCCATCGCGTCCCCGCCGCGCGGGTCGGTCAGGTTGGCCAGCAGTTTGAGGACGAAGCGCATCAGCATCGGGTGCGGCATGCCGTGTTTGGTCGCCATCCGCATCACCTCGGGCCGGCCGATCAGCTTGACGAAGATCCCGCCGAGCCGGTAGTAGCCGCCGAACCGGGCCTTCAGCTCCTGCGGGTACGCGGTCAACGCCCGCTCCCGCTCCGGGCCGGCCGGCCGGGCCAGCGCCTGCACGATGACTTCGGCGGCCAGCTCGCCGGACTCCATCGCGTACGCGATGCCCTCGCCGTTGAACGGGTTGACCATGCCGCCGGAGTCGCCGACCAGCAGGACCCCCCGGGTGTAGTGCGGCACCCGGTTGAAGCCCATCGGCAGCGCCGCGCCGAGGATCGGGCCGTCGGCGTTCGCCTCGTCGGTCATCCCCCAGTCCGCCGGGGTGTTGGCCAGCCAGTCGGTGAGCAGCCGCCGGTAGTTGGTCTTGCCGAACGCGGAGGAGGAGTTGAGCACGCCGAGGCCGACGTTGACCCGGCCGTCGCCGAGGCCGAAGATCCAGCCGTAGCCGGGCAGCAGCGCGTCGTTGTCCTTGCTGCGCAGCTCCAGCCAGGACTCCAGGTAGTCGTCGTCGTGCTTGGCCGGCGAGCGGTAGTAACGCCGCACGGCCACCCCGATCGGCCGGTCCTCCCGCTTGGCCAGGCCGAGGGCGAGCGGGAACCGGCCGGAGACGCCGTCGGCGGCGACCACCAGCGGGGCGTGGAAGGTGGCCGGCTCCCGGTCGGGGCCGACCTCGGCGGTCACCCCGACCACCCGGTCGTCGGCGTCGAGCACCGGGCCGATGACGTTGACGCCGGTGCGCAGCTCGGCACCGGCGGAGACCGCCCGCTGGGCGAGCAGGTCGTCGAAGTCCAGCCGGGTGCGGACCAGGCCGTAGTTGGGGAAGCTGGCCAGGTCGGGCCAGTCCAGTTCGAGGCGTACCCCGCCGCCGATCACCCGCAGGCCCTTGTTGTGCAGCCAGCCGGCCTCGGGCGAGGTGTCCACGCCCATCCGGATGAGCTGCCGGGTCGCCCGGGGGGTGAGCCCGTCCCCGCACACCTTCTCGCGGGGGAACTCGGTCTTCTCCAGCAGCAGCACGCGTACGCCGTGCCGCGCCAGGTGGTACGCCGTAGCCGATCCGCCGGGACCAGCGCCCACCACGATCACGTCGGCGTCGTTCTCCACCGAAGTCATCTGCGCCTCCTCCCGCACGCTCGTGAAATGCTTCACAAGCCCGATCGGGTTGGAGTCTATGACCGTGGTTACTCCGCTGCCGGGTGAGGGGTACCTAACTTCCTGGAAACATGCGGGTCGGGGTGGGTCCGCCCGTCAGTTCCGGACGCCGTCCAGGCCGGTTTCGGCCCGGATCGCCGCCGGAAGTTGGTCACGCAGCGCTCCGCCCGCCGCCCGGTCGAGCGCGCCGAGCACCTCGGCCACCACCTGGCGAACTTCGACGGGGTCCGCGCCGACCAGCTCCCTGAGCTGGGCGGCAAGCTCGGCGGCGGCGTCGTCGGTGGGGGCCGGTGGGCCGCCGGGTGCTACTCCCGTCATGCACGGGAGCATACGTCGCAAAGTGCACCAAAAGCGGATATCAGGGAAAGTCGCCGTTCACCCACGGTCACCCACGGACGGCCCGGTGCAGGGCCACCACCCCGCCGGTCAGGTTGCGCCACGCCACCCGGCCCCAACCGGCCGCGCCGATCCGCGCCGCCAACGCCGCCTGATCCGGCCAGGCCCGGATCGACTCCGCCAGGTAGACGTACGCGTCGGGGTTGCTGGACACCGTCCGGGCCACCACCGGCAACGACCGCATCAGGTACGACAGATAGACGGTACGGAAGGCCGGCTGCACCGGAGTGCTGAACTCGCAGACCACCAGCCGCCCGCCCGGCCGGGTCACCCGGGCCAGTTCCCGCAGCACCGCATCGGTGTCGTTGACGTTGCGCAGGGCGAAGGAGATCGTCACCGCGTCGAAGGAGGCGTCGGCGAAGGGCAGCCGCAACGCGTCCCCGGCCAGCAGCGGCACCTCCGGCCGGACCCGCCGCCCGGCCTGCAACATCCCCTGCGACAGATCCGCACCCACCGCGTACGCCCCGGAACGGGCCAGCTCCTGGGTCGACACCCCGGTGCCGGCGCCCACGTCCAGCACCCGCTCCCCGGGGAGCAGCCCGAGCGCCGCCCGGGTGGCCCGCCGCCACGACCGGTCCTGCCCGAAGGACAGCACCGTGTTCGTCAGGTCGTAACGGGCGGCCACCCCGTCGAACATCGCGGCGACCTCGTGCGGGGACTTGTCCAGGCCGGCGCGCTGGCCCTGCGGGGTACGACTCACCCCTCCACTCTGCCAGCCCCCGCCCACCCACCCGGCGCTGGGTCGCCACCCGCCCGGCCCGTCACCCCGGGCCGGGGCGACCAGGACGCAGGACGGGCGGGGTGGATGACCACCCCGCCCGCTCCACGTACCACCGCCCGGTGGCGCGACGACCCGCCGTCGCTCAGCTCCGCGGCTTCTCGTCGCCCGGGGTCACCAGCACGAGCCGACGCCGACGGGCGAGCATCAGCAGCACCCCGCCCGCGAGCAGCACGGCGGCACCGATCCCCCCGATCAGGGTGGCCTGTGCGCCGGTCACCGGCAGACCGCCGTCGCCGCCACCCGTGCCACCACCGGTGGTCGGGCTGGCGCTGGCGCTCGGACTCGGCTGACCGGTCGGGCTGGTGCTCGGGCTCGGGCTCGGCGACGGGCTCGGACCGGTGGTCAGGTCGACGAAGACGTCGAACAGCGAGGTGTTGTCACCGTCGTCGGTCTCGATGAAGATCTTCCGCTGCGCCTTGCTGGCGACCTGCGGCTCCTCCTCCGGCGTACCCTCGGCCTCGGTCAGCCCGGCGGCGAACAGCACGCCCGGGGTGAGCACCTTCTCGGTGACGCCCGCGCCGACCTTCACCCGTACGTCGGCGGTGTAGAACTCGCCCGGCCGCAGCACCGCGCCGGAGTCCTCGCAGTACGCCACCACGCCGCCCAGGTCCTGCATGACGCAGCTCTCCGGCAGGTCGACGAAGCTGGCGCCGTCGGGCAGCGCGATGCCGTAGAAGATGCCGGTGGCCCGGCGGCTGCCGCCGTTGTAGAGCGCCCAGTCCAGCGGAGCGGTGCCGCCGGGCTTGACGCCGGTCAGCCCGCTCTCGCCGGCCTCGTCGCCGTCGACCACCACGTCGGCGTAGACGTCCTGCACCCAGGTGGTCAGGTCGTAGCCGGGCTTGACCACCATGATCTCGTGGTCGACCGAGTCCGAGGTGGTGTTGGACCCGCTCACGGTCACCTTCAGCACGCCCCCCTTGCCGCGCGTGTCGGTGCCGAACAGCGGGATGCCGAACTCCTCGGTGGTGCCGGCGGCGATGTCGTCGGTGGTGCCGCCCAGGTCGGACAGCGAGCAGGTGAAGGCGGTGCCGCTGGCGGCGCAGGCGTCCGGCTTGAGCACCCCGACCTTGTTCGCCTTCAGGCCCGCCGTCTCGACGGTGACCTTCACGTCCTTGGCGTCGACCGAACCCCGGAAGTTCTGGACGGAGAACTTGAACGGCTTGGCCTTGGCCTCCTTGACGCCCAGGGCCAGCTGGGAGCTGAGCGGAACGAGGTCGAGCTGCGCCTGGTCGGCGGCGGTGGCCGGGGCGGCGACGGTGGCCAGGCCACCCACGGCGAGCAGGGCCACGGCGCCGACACGGGCCAGGGCCGAGCGGTGGAACAGAGTCATCGATCCCCCGGGGGGCTAGGGACTGCTGGGAAAGGTGTGGCTGATGTGGCGAACCGAGCGGACGTTATCCGAGATCGACGCCGGTGCGCCAGCCGTGACGTGCGATTTTGTCCCAGACGGGGCCGAACGGAGGAGGAGCGGGGGCGGGACGGTCACCCGTCCCGCCCCCGTTTTATATGAACGGCCCTCCCGGGCCGATGGAGGACGTACGACGCTCGTACGGGCTTCCCGACGGGGAAACCAAGGTACGTCGGGCGCACGTTAGCGGGCGCTGTCGGGCCGCGCCAACCCCCGCGCCGGAGTGCCGCGTGGCAGGCATCCGCCCAACGCGCCGCGTCCTGCCGGAATTGCTGCGTCTTGTGGTGGCTGGTCCCCTGCCACCTCGCCCGAACGGCGACCACGAATATCCCCCGGGCCGACCACCCGAACCCGATCAGCCAGTCACCCGGAAAGCCCGATCAGTGACCCTGCGTGACGATCGGGGTCAGCGGGCCTCGACGAGCGGCAGGGAACGGCCGGCCCCGCCACCGGGCATGGCGATCGAGGAGAAGTGCGAGACCACCCGGTCGTCGGTCGGATCGTCGGCGGGGGTGTGGTGCACCGCCAGCCGCCGGTAGAGGGTGTCCCGCTGGGCCGGGATCCGGTCGGCCGAGCGGATCATGCCGATCAGCTCGTGCAGGTTGGACCGGTGCCGGGCGCCCGCCGAGGAGATGACGTTCTCCTCCAGCATGATCGAGCCGAGGTCGTCGACCCCCATGTGCAGGGCGAGCTGGCCGACGTCCTTGCCGGTGGTCAGCCAGGACGCCTGCAGGTGCGGCACGGTCTCGAAGAAGAGCCGGGCCACCGCCACCAGGCGCAGGTATTCCAGGGTGGTGGCCTGGGTGCGGCCCTTGAGGTGGTTGTTCTCCGGCTGGTAGGTCCACGGGATGAACGCCCGGAACCCCCGGGTGCGGTCCTGCACGTCGCGGATCATCCGCAGGTGCTCGATCCGCTCGGCGTTGGTCTCGCCGGTGCCCATCATCATCGTCGCGGTGGACTCCAGGCCCTGCCGGTGGGCCAGCTCCATGACCTCCAGCCAGCGCGCGCCGGACTCCTTCAGCGGGGCGATCGCCTTGCGCGGCCGGTCCGGCAGCATCTCGGCACCGGCGCCGGCGATCGAGTCCAGCCCGGCGGCCTTGATCCGGGCGATGGCCTCGTCCAGGCTCACCTGGGAGACCTTGGCCATGTGCAGGATCTCGCTCGGCCCGATCGAGTGGATCGCGAGCTGCGGGTACGCCTTCTTGACCGAGGAGAACAGCTCCTCGTAGTACTCCACCCCGTAGTCCGGGTGGTGGCCGCCCTGGAGCATGACCTGGGTGGCGCCCAGCTCGACCGCCTCGCCGCAGCGGCGCAGGATCTCCTCGGTCGGGTGGGTCCACCCCTCGGCGTGCTTGGGGGCCCGGTAGAAGGCGCAGAACTTGCACGCCGTCACGCAGACGTTGGTGTAGTTGATGTTGCGGTCGATCAGGTAGGTGACGATGTTGTCCGGGTAGCGCCGCCGGCGTACCGCGTCCGCCGCTTCGCCCAACGCGTGGAAGGGCGCCTCGGTGTAGAGCAGCAGCGCCTCCTCGGGCGTGATCCGCCCGCCGTCCGCGCCACGTTGCAGGATGTCGTCGATCTCCCGGTTCGCCGTCACATCCCGAGCGTACGCCGGGCAGCCCTCCGGTTCCGCACAGCACCGGCGACGGGTGACCAGCACCCCACCGGCACCCGGTACGCGCCGGGAGGCCCACCCACCTCGCCCGGCGCTGGCCGTCGGGCCCGTCCGGGTGACCCGCCCGTGGCTCCGCACGCCTTCAGGCGGCGAGATGACTTCTCAGCGCCATCAACCTGCCACGCATCTCCTCGGTGTCGAAGGTGCGCCGACCCACCCGCGCCGGCACTGTCTCGGTGGTGTCCACCAGGACCGACGACCAGTCACGCGACAGCCGTCCCTGGAGCATGAGGGTGACGGTGGTGGTCGACGCCGCCTCCACCCGGTGCAGCAGGTCGTACGGCATCGAGTAGGACGAGCCCGGTGTGAGTTGGACTGCCAGGGTCTCCCGTACGGACACCACGTCCACGAGGTCGAAACGCCAGGCGGACTCGCCATCCCGGCTCGACTCCCGGTAGCGGGTGAGGACCGCTCCGCTCCTGGCCGGGTGGTAGTAGCGGCAGTCGAGTCGACCGGCGACCACCACCGAGGAAAAGTCGAAGCGGTGATCGTGGACATGCTCGCGCATCCTGGGCCGCCCAGGCCACCAGACGTGCATGCGCAACTGGCCGAATTCACCGAAGGTAGCCAGAATGAACTTGTCGAAGCCGAGAGCATGCGGATGCGAACGAGCGGCCACCGCGTCCGCGCGGGAGTCGTCGTCCAGCAACTCGGTGAGCAGGGCACTCAACCGTTCCGGCCGGCCCAGCCCTCGCAGGATGCTGATGGCGGGCCCGGACGGCTGCCCCGCACTGCCGGCGAGTGCCGCCATGATCTGCCGCTCAACAGCCGACATCGAGTTTGTGTCCAGCACGAGCGACGACATGTCACCACCTCGACACGAGATCCACCACACATAGTTCGTGATCCGAGAAATTGCTCACCAGCTTTGGCTCGGCACCTCGCGACAGGTCGGCCGAGAAGAGAATGTCGTCGATCGCCATCCCGTTGTGCGTCGCCATCTCGCCGAACGCCCGCACCATCGGGCTCGCCATCGAGCCCAGCACCAGGTCGCGATCCTCCGTGTTGAAGTCACCACAGATGACCACCTGCCCGCTGACGGACCGGGGCAGGGCTGCCGACACCGACTTCCATATTCCGGAGAACGCCGGCTCGCGAGCGTCCCGACCAAACCGGTGGAAGGGGAATGAATGCAGCGAGGCGACGGTCACCTCGGTAAACCCGAAATCGAGCGTGCAGGACACCATTCCCTTGTCGTGCAGCGCCATGACGGTGCGGCCCCTGGTGGCGGAGAGCTGCGGGTTGGGCAGCACGACTCCACCGATCCGGCTGACCGGGTAGCGGCTGGCGATGGCGACACCCGCCCGCTTGCCCTGCTCGAACGACGACTCGGAGAGCGGCAGGGTGGCCGCATACTGCAACGCCGTTCTGGTGAGCAGCGCCGACAGGACCTCCGACTCGCCCTCGGTCGTGAAGTCCACCTCCTGCAGGGCAAGCACGTCGATGTCGAACTCGTCGACGAGATCGACCATCTCGGCCAGCGCCTCCGGCCGACGGGTCACGTCGTCACTGGCGGCGGGCAATCCCTCCCGGACGTTCCAGGTCGCGACCCGGATCCGATCGGTCAAGGTGGCCAGGGCAGATTCAGCATCGAGTAGTCCCGTACGACCAGCACCCCCTGATAGGTCATCCACGTGGGCTCCTTTCGCTCCTCTTTCCACTTCCACACCCCATTCTCTTGAAGGTCGAGCACTGCCCTGACCGCCTGCTGCAGGTGCGGCAGGCGCCGCTCATCGACCGCGCGACACATGAGCGCCCGCGCCACCCAGGCCGGCGTGAAGTGGCCGACGATGATGGTGTCCATCGCGTCGCCCGCACTGGTCAACCGCCGTAGCTGCTCGTCAGTGACGTCGTAGTGGGAGTTTCGGATCAGCCATTCGATGCCCGCGTCCACACACTCGTCGAGCTTCTCCCGTCGGTCACCGCGAACCGCCTGAGCCGCCTTGCGGAGAGCCACCACGGCTCTCGCGGTGTGCGGTACGGATGGCGCACTCCCGTGGTTCACCGTCATGCCCCAGGCCATGCAGGCCGGCTCCCCCTCCGCCTGCTGCCGGACGGCGCC
Source organism: Micromonospora sp. NPDC049257 (assembly GCF_040678915.1). Lineage (NCBI taxonomy): Bacteria > Bacillati > Actinomycetota > Actinomycetes > Micromonosporales > Micromonosporaceae > Micromonospora > Micromonospora sp. NPDC049257. The sequence goes on along the minus strand of NZ_JBFAQU010000001.1, from coordinate 818,471 downwards.
CTCCACCAGGTGGGTCGTCAACTCATCGAGCTTGGCCGAGGCGGGCGCAACCTCGGCGAGCGCCGAGATCGCCGAGCTGAGAACCGTCACGCGCTGCCAGCCGACACCGTCGACCTCCGGCGTCATCATGCGTTCGAGTTGTCCCACCAACTCGGAGCGGATGGCGGGATCCAGGCCGGTTCGTACGAGTGCGGTGAGCACCCATGCCGTGACTTCCGGTCGGGCGACGTCCTGTTGGGAGCGGGCGACCCAACCCCCTGCCGGCCGTTGCAGCGCCACCACGTTGTCCACCAACCGCCGGCGGTCGAGCCGCGCCTCCCTGAGGTCCAGTGCGAGGGCGATACGAAGGCCGTACGACGTCCCGATGGCGCTCGGCGGGACCTGCTCCCCCATGAACTGCGACCACCCGAAGACCTCACCCCGGGTCCCGCTGGCGGTACGCAGATCGGCCATCAGCCGGCTCCGGGTGCCCTCCATGATCTGCCGTGCGGAGACGAACGACCTCGGCCGCGGTTCCCGGGCCCCGGGCAGCATCGTGCCGGCAGCCAACGAGGGGCCCACGAATCTCTGTAGCCCCGGTCGCTGGACGAGCCATTTGAGGGCGATCCCCATACAGAGGGCGGCCAGCACGGCAAAGGCATAACGTACCCAGTCCTGGCTGAACCACTGATTGGGCAGGTGATCGACCAGAAGGCTGTACGTCGCGAAGATGAGCGCGAAGGGACCCAGATCGGCTATCCGCCGTCCGAGGCTCCGCAGCCGGCCACGAGTCGGGCCTGCGGTCTCACGCTGAGGTTCAAGCGCCGACAACGGCTCGTTGCCACGGGCCGTCTTCTCACTCAGCGTCACGCGCTCTCCGATCACATCGCCCAGAGTGTGCGCCTTGGGACACAGCGTTTGATTGCCGGAGAACCCTAGCGAGACGCGTCAATGAAAAACATCGTGCGAGGGTACGGGGCAGGAATGACCGAACGGGCATGGTTCTTCACCACTGTTGACATGTGTACGCCGATCTGATTTTCGCCGCCGGAGACCGGACACGCCGGCTCTACCGTCCCGGCCCGTTACGCCGGCAGACCATTCTCGATCAGCGGCAATGGGCGTGACGGCCGTCTCTCAGTCGTACACCCCGGCTGCCACATCCATGGCCCGGCCGACCCACCAGACGCATGGGTTGTCTCCAAACCGACACCCGGGTGGCTCCGGCAATCCCAGGATCCGAGCCCGGTCACCACTGCGTTGGGCGGCGGGACAGACCGCCCACCGGGACCCGACACCGACCTGCCCACCGTCACCCGTCGTAGTCGACCGTCAGCGCGTCGGTCACCGGGCTGGCCTGGCAGGTCAGCACGTAGCCGGCGGCCACCTGCCCACCACCCCGTCGAGGATGACCACCAACCGGGTGCACAGAAGTCGAAGAACGCGAACGATTCGTCACCACACCTCAACCGCCCATACCCGGCGTCAGAACCCGGAACGCACCGGCGGATGAGCGACGAACGCGGCCCACGACCGGCGCTCGAAAGCCAGCACCGGCCCCGCCGGATCCTTCGAATCGCGTACGCCCACCACCCGAGCCACCTCGACACAGTTGGCGTTGGAACCGCTGCGGGTCGACTTACGCCAGGCCACACCGGAAGAATCAGGCATGGTCGTCAGGTCACCACGATGACGGACGCGTCGACAGGTCAGCGACGAAGGCGGACCAGGCCGACCGGTCGAAGGCCAGCACCGGCCCGGACCGATCCTTGGAATCCCGGACCCCCACCGCATGCGCCACCGCAGCCACCTCGACACAGTCTGTGTCGGAGCCGCTGCGGGTCGACTTGCGCCAGGTGGCCTCCGACAACTCTGCGATCACCATCTGCGGCTCACTCCCGCTCGTGCTCCACTGCGACCCGGGCTATCAACTTCATCGATTCGGCTTGGCTCAACGCCGACCCCGCCAGGGTATCCGCCTCCCGACGGAACACGTCCACCTGATCGGGTTTCTCGAGGAAGATGCTGGAGATCTTGTGCTCCAGGTGCACCACCGGCGGGAGCCGGTCGAAGTCGAACAGGACGAACGCTCCGTCCAACCCGGAGTGTCCGGCACACGCCAGCGGCAGCACCCGAAGCGTCACGTTGGGCCGATCCATCATCTCGATCAGATGGTGGAGTTGCCGGACCATCAGCCGACGACCGCCGAGTGGCCGACGTAGCACCATCTCGTCGATGACCAGACTCAGCTCCGGCGGCTCGTCCCGGGCCAGGATCGCCTGCCGGCCCAGCCGGGCCGCGACCCGCGCCTGGGCGTCCGCCGGGGCCACCCCGCACGCCTTCATCAGGGCGCTGGTGTACTCCGGCAACTGGAGCAGGCCCGGCACCAGCAACGGCTGCCAGCCCACTATCCGGGTCGCCTCGGCCTCGAACCGGATGAAGGTACGCGACCACGGGGTCAGGCCGGCCGAGTGCGTCTCCCACCAGCCCGGCTCCCGGCCCCGCCTGGCCATGTCGAGCAACCGTTTGCGTTCCTCGCCCACGACACCGTAGATGGCCAGCAGCGCGGCGATCTCTTCCAGCCGGATGCCCTGCTGGCCGGTCTCGATCCGGGAGAGCTTCGACGGCTGCCAGCCGAGCTGGGTCGCCACCCCCGAGCCGGTCAGGCGTCTGGCCCGCCGCACCTGCCGTAACTCGCCACCCAACCCACGGCCCACCACGGTCGGCGCGCTCTGCCTCGCCACCAGGGAGCCGCCCAGCGAGGCCGAGCGGGAGGCCGCCCGCTACACGGTGGTGCTGGTGTCACCCGACGCGGCGCAGGCCCTCGGCGACGACCGGGGCGAGGTCGGGCTGCAACTGTTCCGTGACGAGGACTGGGACGGCAATCCGCCGCACCTGGACGAGGCGGTCAAGCTGATCGAGGAAGCCTGTGGCGAGCGGGTCGCCCTCACCGAGCACCACTCCGACCTCACCTACTGGACCGCCCACCTCCGCGCCGACTGACAGGTCGACGAGGTGGCGAAAACGGCAGGAATCGGTCGATCCCGGGTGAGTCGCTAACGTCATCAGCTCGACAGGACCCGCAACAGACATCAGACCCTCCGCCCGGAGGCGAGCGGCCCACAGCGCTATCCGTCGTAGTCGACAGTCAGCGTGTCGGTGGTCGGGGTGGACTGGCAGGTCAGCACGTACCCGGCGGCCACCTCGTCCGGCTCCAGGGCGTAGTTGCGGGCCATCGTCACCGCACCGGACACCACCTTCGCCCGGCAGGTCGAACAGACCCCGCCCTTGCAGGCGTACGGCAGCTCGCCGCGTACCTTGAGCGCCGCGTCCAGCACCCGCTCGTCCGGGCCCATGGTGAACCGCGACGACCGGCCGTCCAGCACGATCGTCACCTCCGCGCCACCCGCCGACGGGTCGGCCCGGCGGACCGGCTCCGGTGGGGCGTCGACGTGGAACAGCTCGGTGTGCACCGTCGACTCCGGCCGGCCCGGACCGGTCAGCACCGCCTTCGCGTCCAGCACCAGCTGGTAGGGGCCACAGAGGAACCACTCGGAGATCACGTCGCCGGGCACGATGGTGTCCAGCAGCCGGCCCAGCCGGTCGGCGTCGATCCGGCCGGACAGCAGCGGCGACTCGCCCTGCTCCCGGGAGAGCACGTGCACCAGGTGCAGCCGGGTCGGGTAGCGGTCCTTCAGGTCGGCCAACTCCTCGGCGAACATCACCGTGTTGGCCGTGCGGTTGCCGTACACCAGGGTGAAGGTGCTGGCCGGCTCGACGGCCAGGGCGGTCGCGACCAGCGCGAGCACCGGGGTGATGCCGGAGCCGGCGACCACCGCGCCGTAGTGCCGCACCCGGTCCGGCGCGAACGCGGTGGTGAAGTGTCCCAGCGGGGGCAGCACGTCGACGGTGTCGCCGTGCCGCAGCGCGCCGCAGGCGTAGCTGGAGAACGCGCCGCCGGGGATCTCCCGCACCCCGATCCGCAACCGCCCGTGCCGGGCCAGGTCGTCGGGTGTGGAGCAGATCGAGTACGACCGCCGCACGTCCGCACCGGCGGGCAGGCGGACGGTCAGGTGCTGGCCGGCGGCGAACGCGAACGTCGCCCGCAGCTCCTCGGGCACCGCGAAGGTGATCGCCACGGCGTCGTCGGTGAGCCGGTCGACGGCGCTGACCGCGAGCGGATGGAAAGCCGGCCGGCGACGGACCGGGCGGGTGATGGTGACAGTCACAGCGCCTTCAGGTGGTCGAAGGGTTCGGAGCAGGAACGGCAGCGCCAGAGCGCCTTGCACGCGGTGGAGCCGAACCGGCTGACCTGCTCCGTCTCCGGTGATCCGCAGCGCGGGCAGCGGACGGTCAGGGTCAGCGGCACCACCCCGGGCGGTCGGCCCGGGGCGGGCCTGCCGCCGACCGAGCCGACCGGGGCAGGGCCGCCGCCGACCGGGCCGACCATCGGAGGTGGGGCGATGCCGGCGGCGGCGAGCTTCGCCCGGCCCTCGGCGGAGATCCAGTCCGTGCTCCAGGCCGGGCTGAAGACCGTCCGGACCTCGGCGTCGGGATGCCCGGCGACCGCGAGGGCCCGCCGGATGTCGGCCCGGATCACGTCCATCGCCGGGCAGCCGGTGTAGGTGGGGGTGATCGTGACGAGCACCCGGCCGGTCGTCGGATCCTCGTCGACCGCCCGCAGGATGCCCAGCTCGTCGATGGTGATCACCCGGATCTCCGGGTCCACCACCGCCGCCACGGCCGCCCTGGGATCGGTCACCGGTGCCGCCCCCGGCCCGAACGGCTCACCACTGCGCCCCGGGGTGCGCGCGGTGCAGCACCTGCATCTCGGCCAACAGGAAGGACAGGTGCTCGGTGTGCACGCCGTCGCGGCCACCGCCCGGCGTCCAGCCGGTCGCCGGCCGGGTCAGGGTGGCCTCGGCCAGCACCGGGGAGACCACGGCGTCGAAGTCGCCCCGCAGGGTGGCCGGGTCGACCGGGGCCGCCGGGTCCGCCGTGAACAGCTCGTGGTGGTACGGCCAGAGCTGGTCCACCGCAGCCTGGGCCCGACGGTGCGACTCGTCGGTGCCGTCGCCGAGCCGCTTCACCCACAACGCGGAGTGGTCCAGATGGTAGGCGGACTCCTTGCGGGCCTTGGCCCCGATCGCGGCGAGCCGCTCGTCGGCGCATCCGGCCAGCGCGGTGTAGAGCGGCAGCTGGTAGGCCGCAAGCAGCAGCAGCTTCACCATGGTCACCGCGAAGTCGCCGTTGGGCAGCTCGACCAGCAGGCAGTTGCGGAACTCCCGGTCGTCGCGCAGGAACGCCAACGCGTCCTCGTCCCGGCCGGCGCCCTCCAGCTCACCCGCGTACGACAGCAGGAGGCGGGCCGCGCCGAGCTGGTCGAGGGCGATGTTGGCCAGCGCGATGTCCTCCTCCATCTCGGGGGCGCGGGTGGCCCACTCGCCGAGCCGCTGGGCGGCCACCAGCGCGTCGTCGCCGAGGGCGAGGGTGAAGTCGAGAGGACCCTTCACAGGTGGTCCACCCCGTCCGGCACCTCGTAGAAGGTGGGGTGGCGGTAGACCTTGTCGGCGGCCGGGTCGAAGAAGGCGTCCTTCTCGTCGGGGCTGGACGCGGTGATCGCGCCGGCCGGCACCACCCAGATGGAGACGCCCTCCTGCCGGCGGGTGTAGAGGTCCCGGGCGTTGCGCAGGGCCAGCTCGGCGTCGGGGGCGTGCAGGCTGCCGACGTGGGTGTGCGACAACCCACGGCGGGCCCGGACGAAGACCTCCCACAGCGGCGAGGTCACCGGGGTCCGGGGCGGTTCACCGGGCGCGCTCACGCGGCCACCTTCTCCCGCTGCGACTCGGCCCGCTGCTTCGCCGCGTACGCCGTGGCCGCCTCACGGACCCACGCGCCGTCGGCGTGCGCGCGGCGGCGGTGTTCCATCCGCTGCCGGTTGCACGGGCCCTCCCCCTTGATCACCCGCATCAGCTCGTCGTAGTCCGGCTGGGTGAAGTCGTACGCCTGCCGCGTCTCGTTCCAACGCAGGTCGGGGTCGGGGATGGTGAGGCCGAGGATCTCCGCCTGCTGCACGCACATGTCGACGAAGCGTTGCCGCAGCTCGTCGTTGGAGAACCGCTTGATCTTCCAGGCCATGGACTGGGCGGAGTGGGTGGAGTCACCGTCCGGCGGGCCGAACATCGCCAGTGACGGATACCACCAGCGGTCGAGCGCGTCCTGCGCCATCGCCCGCTGTGCCGGGGTGCCGTGCGACAGGGTGTGCAGGATCTCGAAGCCCTGCCGCTGGTGGAAGGACTCCTCCTTGCAGACCCGGATCATCGCCCGCGCGTACGGCCCGTAGGAGCAGCGGCACAGCGGGACCTGGTTGACGATCGCCGCGCCGTCCACCAGCCAGCCGATCGCGCCCACGTCGGCCCAGGTGAGGGTGGGGTAGTTGAAGATCGAGCTGTACTTCTGCCGGCCGTCGAGCAGCAGCTCCACCAGCTCGTCCCGGCTGACGCCCAGGGTCTCGGCGGCGGCGTAGAGGTAGAGGCCGTGACCGGCCTCGTCCTGCACCTTGGCCAGCAGGATGGCCTTGCGTTTGAGGGAGGGGGCCCGGCTGATCCAGTTCCCCTCCGGCTGCATGCCGATGATCTCCGAGTGGGCGTGCTGGGCGATCTGCCGGACCAGGGTCCGACGGTAGGCGTCGGGCATCCAGTCACGCGGTTCGATCTTCTGGTCGGCGTCGATCACGTCGGCGAAGTACGCCGCCGGATCCTCGCCGGGCGCGGCGGCACCCTCCCGACTGCGGGCCGCCGCCTCACGCAGCGCCACCTCGGCGGCCTCGACCTGACCGAGCAGGCCACCGCCGGGCGCGTCCTCCTGCGGGACGAAGTCGTTGCCATACATTCGCCAAGTGTTACAGCTCGCCGCCCATGACACCAGAGGGTGTAACAGGATTTGAGTAAGCCCCTCCGTCACCAGGCGGATGCTCCCGGTCGACACCAGGGCACCCCTGTGACTATGAGTTAGGTCACTGATCAAAGATGAATGCCCCTAACTGCCGCATATCGTGCCTTTATCTCGACTTACCGGCAGTTTGCCGTGCGTCGGATTCTGGCGCGTCGGCTGTCCGGACGTAGACTTCCCCGGTCACCACCGATCGGCTGCCGACGATCGCCACCACGACATAGGCCACCGTCCCCCGGCCTGGCGATCGAGCCGACACCCTCGGAAACAGCCGGCCCCCCGGCCCTGACATCTGGAGTTCACCCAACTCATGCGATCTCGCGTGATCATGGTGCTCGCCGTCATGGCGGTGCTGCTCGGCGCCGGCCTACTGGTCCCGGCCGCCTACGCCGAACTCTCCGGCGACGACGTGGCAGGCGGCATCGGCGGCGGCGCGGCGGAGAAGGTGCCCGCCCCCGCGCCCACCCCGCCACCGGCCCTCACCCTCGCCGCCGGCCCGGTGGCGGTGGACTTCCAGGGGTCGTTCTTCAGCTGGGCCCTGATGGAGCGCGAGACCGACCAGATCTCCGGTTCCAAGAACATGACCTCGACCAGCTCCACCGAGTCGATGTTCAAGGTCTGGATCGTCTCCGACTACCTGCGCCAGCTCGACAAGCGGACGCCATCGGCGGCGATGAAGAAGAACGCCAGCCTGGCCATCCGGGACAGCAACGACGACGCGGCCAACCGGCTCTACGCGGCGGCCGGTGGGTCGTACCGGGCGCTGGGCAACGGCCAGCCCAGCCCGGTGCTCAAGCGGGCCATCAGCATCTGCGGCCTCACCGACACCAAGCGCGGCAACGTCCCCGGCTACGAGGGTTGGTGGAGTTTCACCCGGATGTCCCCCCGCGACGCCACCCGGCTCGGTGACTGCATCGCCGACGGCCGGGCCGCCGGACCCATCTGGACCAAGTGGGTGCTCAACGAGATGGCTCACGTCCAGGGCAGCGTCACCAAGCAGCAAGCCCGCTCCGGCGGTGGCCGGTGGGGCATCATCGACGGGCTGCCCGCCGCGATCAAGTCGCAGGGCCCGGTCGCCATGAAGAACGGCTGGACCGCCCTCAGCTACGACGCCAACTGGCACGTCAGCTGCCTCGCCGTCACCGACAAGTGGAGCCTCGCCGTGATGATGCGCTACTCGATCAAACAGCCGTTGAGTTACGGCGCGAAGGTGTGCGCCAGCGTCACCACCCAACTGGTCACCCCGCAGCCCGGTGCCGCACTCAAGGTGCCGCAGCCGGTCGGGAAGCTCTGATGGCGGGCAGCCGGCGGAGCAACCGCCGTGGTCGGCACGACAGCCAGCCGGTGAAGCTGATCGCTGTGGCCGCGATCCTGGTCGGCCTGGTGCTGGTCTCGCTGCGGCTGCTGCCCGGCTCGCCGCTGGAATCCACCGCCGCCTCGCACTGGGGTGACTCGTCCGCCGCACCGCGCTCCGACGGGGCAGCCGACCGGCACAACCGCCCCGAACTGCCCACCCCGGCACCGTCCTCGACCCGTTCGCTGACGCCGCTGCCCTTCGCCGACCGGGACCTCGACCTCAACCTCCGGGGCTGGTACGCCTGGAGCGTGCTGGACCGCCGCACCGGCAAGATCATCGGCTCGGACAACATGGGCGAGACCAGCACCACCGCCTCGCTGATCAAGTCGTGGATCGTCGCCGACTACCTACGTCGGGCCGCCGACGCCGGGCAGACCCCGAGCGACGCCAAGCTCGCCGACGCCACCCGGATCATCCGGGACAGCGACAACACCCGGGCCGAGCAGTTCTACAACGGTGTCGGCCGGTCGGCCTCGATCAAGCGGCTGATCTCGATCTGCAAGCTCACCGACAGCAGCGTGTCCGCCGACGGCGGCTGGAGCCGGACCAACCTCTCCCCCCGCGACACCGCCCGCCTCGGCAACTGCATCGCCGACGGCCGCGCCGCCGGCCCCACGTGGACCAAGTGGCTGCTCAACGAGATGAAGCTGGTCCGGGGCTCGGGCGACTTCGGCATCCGTAAGGCGTTCCCGGCGGCCGAGCAGAAGAAGATCGCCATCAAGAACGGCTGGATCGACCGGACCCGCGAGCAGGAGATGCACATCAACTGCCTGGCCATCGGCGACACCTGGACGATGGGCGTGATGGTCCGCTACCCGATCAACCTGGGCTACGAATACGGCATGAAGAACTGCCAGAAGATCACCGAGGCGCTGCTCCAACCCGCCACCTGACCGGGGGCGGTCCGGGGCCGGTGCGCTCAGCCGGCGAAGAACTCCGGGCCGCCGTCGGGCAGGGCGGGGGCCTCGCCGGTCGCCGCCGCCCGACGGGCGAACTCGCGCAGGCCGGCGACCTGCCGCGCGCCCAACGAGAAGTCGAGGGCACGGAAGTACGTGGCCAGCGTCGCCGCGTCGAACGGTTCCCACCGGGCCGCCGCCTCGGCCACCTGGTCCAGCTCGGCCAGGCACAGGTCACGGGACCGCAGGAACGCCTCGTGCACCTCCTTGACCAGGCCCGGGTGGGCGGCGGCGAAGTCCCGGCGGACCGCCCAGACGGCGAAGACCATCGGCAGCCCGGTCCACTCCCGCCACGCCTGCCCGAGGTCGGTCACCGCCAACCCCCGACGGGGCGCCTCGTAGAGGGCGCGTAGCGCCACGTCACCGATGAGCACCCCGGCGTCGGCCTCCAGCAGCATCTGGGTCAGGTCCGGCGGGCAGCGGAAGTACTCCGGGTGGACGCCGTACCGGTCGGCGAGCAGGAGCTGGGCCAGCAGCACCCCGGTACGCGAGGTCGAGCCGAGGGCGACCCGCCCGCCGTCCAGCTCGGCCAGCGGCCTGGTGGAGACCACGTTGACCGAGAGCACCGGCCCGTCGCTGCCCACCGCGAGGTCCGGCAGGAGCAACAGCTCGTCGGCGTGCCGCAGGTATTCCACCTGGGAGATCGGGCCGATGTCCAGGTCACCGGCGACCAGTGCGGCGCTGAGCCGGTCCGGCGAGTCCTTGTGCAGGTCGACGTCGAGCAGCGCGCCGGAGCGCATCAGCCCCCAGTAGATCGGCAGGCAGTTGAGGAACTGGATGTGCCCGACCCGGGGACGTGCCACGCGCTCAGCCATGACCCGACCGTATCCCCGCCGGTCCGGGGCAGCTCATCGGGAGGCCCGGGGAGTGGTCAACCCCGCACCGTCTCCCCTCGTCGGAGGGCCTGCCCCGACCGGGGGCGGTCCGGCGGCCTCCGACAGCGGCGGCCCGTCCCCGCTCCACGTCGGTGTGCCCGGGCCGGAGCGGGAGTGACGCACCGCCCGGGTGACCACCGGCACGAACGCCAGCACCACCAGCAGGCCGGCGATCCCGGCGGCGGCGATCAGCGGGCGCGGGGGGAGCACCGCCAGCAGCGCGCCGCCGATCAGGTAGCCGGCCATGGAGCCGCCCTGGACCGCCGCGCCGATGACGGCGTACGCGCGGGCGCGCAGCGGCTCGGGCACCCGCCGGGCGGTCAGCACATTGGCGAAGACGTTGTCACCGCCGTTGGCCGCGCCGCCGATCAGCCAGAGCGGCACCAGCAGCGCCGCCGTCGGGACGGTCGCCGCGAGCACCACGACCAGGCTGCACCCGGCGAGCGTGGCGAGCACCCCGTGGACCAGCGCGCCGTCGTCGGTGAGCCGGCGGGCCACCCGGGCGGCCAGCCAGCTGCCGGGCAGCATGCCGGCCATCCAGGCCGCCCCGACCAGGCCGTAGACGGTGGCCGAGGAGTCAAGCGTCTCCCGGATGAAGAACACCTCGATCACGTTGATGCCGCCGATCGCGGTGATCACCGCCGCCGTGCTGACCACCAGGGCGAGCATCAACGGGTCCGCGCGCAGCCGCCAGGCCGGGGCGGGACCGGTGCCGACGGTCGCGGTCACCGCCTCCCGGCCGCCCCGCCGGGTGCGCAACGCCAGGCCCGCGCCGACCAGCGCCAGGTAGCTGACGGCATCCAACAGCAGCGGTACGCGGGTGCCGAACTCCCCGACCAGCAGCCCGGCGAGCACCGGCCCGGCGAGTGCGCCGAGCGAGCCGGCGGTCTGGCTGACGGCGCTGGCCCGGGGCAGGTCGCCGGGGCGGACCATCGCCGGCAGCAGCGCCGCCAGGCAGGGCTGGGTGACGGCGAGCCCGCAGGCGAGCAGGGCGACCAGGCCGATGACGACCACCGGTTGCGTGGCGAAGGCGAGCAGGACGCAGATCACCGCCTGGATCGACCCGACGCTGACCAGCAGCGTACGACTGTCGACCCGGTCGGCGAGCCGGCCGGCCAGCGGCGCGCAGAGCACCAGCGGCAGGGTGGCCGCCAGCAGCAGCCCGGAGACGGCCAGGCCGCTCGCCCCGGCGGACTGGAGAGCCAGCGCCAGCGCGGTGGCGGCGAGGAAGTCCCCGCAGATGGTGGTGCCGCGGGCGGTGGCGGCGATCCAGACGTCGGACCAGCGCGACGCGTCAGTCGTGAAGGACATACTTCGAAAATAATCCTTCACAACTGGTCGGAGCAACCCCTACCCGTGGCTGATCAACTCCTTGTCATCGATATAGCGGTATTCGACGGCCCTGATACCGCACCATCAGCGACATGGCGACCATGCCAGGCCGGAGCAGGGGCGAGGCGGGCGGGCCGGGGGCGGGGCGGGCCCCTCTAGAGGGGGATCGTGCGGTACTGGGCCGCGACGACGCGGGCGTCGGACGGCGGGTCGGCCAACCGGTTCCGCTGCCGGTACGGCTCGAACAACGCCATCACCGCGTCGTTCAGCCCGGCCAGTTCCTCGGCGGTGAGCAGCAGCAACGAGTCACTGAACAGGGCACCGCGATACCACTCCGCGGGCTCGTCGGCAGCGTGCCGCAGCCACGTCCGCATCCGCTCGGCGTCCCGGGCCGAGTGCGCCTCGACCAGGGCCTGTTCGGCGGCCCGCGCCTCCGGGCCGGCCCCCTGCCCGGCCTCGACCAGCCAGCTCTGGCTGAACGCGCGCCACACCCGTTCCCGCGCGTCACCCCGGCTGGGTGCCTGCTCGACCAGGCCGAACTTCGCCAACGCCCGCAGGTGGTAGCTGGTCGCACTCGGCGACAACCCGGCGATCTCGGCCAATTCGGTGGCCGTCCCGCCCCCCGCACGCGTGCTCAGATGCTCCATGATCGCGATCCGGGCCGGGTGGGCCAGCGCCCGCATCACCTGCGGGTCGCTGATCGTCATCCGGCGCGGCTCGGGGTGCGGCTCGGTCATGACCCCATGATCCCGCCTGTCCGGGACCCCGGCCAGCAACCGGCCGCCACGCGGGGGCGGGGAATTGGGTGGAGATGGAAGCTGGACGGCGCGTAGGCTGGTTGACCGCTCGACGGCCGTGGTGAGGTAGCACCGCAGCGGACGTCCCCACGCGCCAAGGACCTGTCCTGGATACGCGGGCGAGCCGATCGAGACCGCCAAAGAGGATCACCGTGCCCGCAACCGACGAACGCGGCAGGACCCACCCCGAACCCACCCGCCTCGAAACGGAACTCAGCGCCGAGCAGGCCCACCTGGAGACCTCCCGACAGGCCCTCCGCCGGATGCGGGAACGCGCCCAGTCGCTCTTCGCCACCGGTGACAAGGTCGCCGGGGACGCGTACACCGCCGAGCAGCTCGGCCGGCACCTGGCCCGGCGGGTCGCCGAACTGGCCGACGACCCGACCACCGCGTTGTTCTTCGGCCGGCTGGACTTCGGCCCCACCGACCCCGAGCACGCCGGCCGGGGCTACCACGTCGGCCGGCGGCACGTCACCGACGAGCGGGGCGAGCCGCTGGTGCTGGACTGGCGGGCCCCGGTGTCCCGCTCGTTCTACCGGGCCAGCGCCCGCGACCCGCAGGGCGTCGCGGTACGACGGCGGTTCGGGTTCAGTGCCGGGGCGCTGACCAGCTTCGAGGACGAGCACCTGGACCGGGGCGAGGAGCTGGGCACCACCAGCCGCATCCTCACCGCCGAGATCGAACGCCCCCGGGTCGGGCCGATGCGTGACATCGTCGCCACCATCCAGCCCGAGCAGGACGAGCTGGTCCGGGCGGACCTGGCCGACTCGATCTGCGTGCAGGGCGCCCCGGGCACCGGCAAGACGGCGGTCGGGCTGCACCGGGCGGCGTACCTGCTCTATCTGCACCGGGAGCGGCTGCGCCGCGCCGGGGTGCTGATCGTCGGCCCGAACCGGGCGTTCCTGTCGTACATCGCGGCGGTGCTGCCCGCCCTCGGCGAGGTCGAGGTGGCCCAGGCCACCGTGGAGGACCTGGTCGCCCGGGTGCCCGTCCGGGCGGTCGACGACCCGGCGGTCGCCGCCCTCAAGCACGACCCCCGGATGGCCGAGGTGCTCCGCCGCGCCGCAGCCGCCAGGATCACCGCCCCCACCGAACCGATCATGGTGTCGGACGGGTCGTTCCGCTGGCGGATCGGACTGGACCCGCTGCACCGGGTGATCGAGGAGACCCGCCGGGAGGGCCTGCCGTACGACACCGGGCGGGAGCGGGTCCGGGCCCGGGTGGTGGGGTTGCTGCAACGCCAGGCCGAGGCCCGCCGGGCCGAGTCGCCGGGGGACGCCTGGCTGCGCCGGATGGGGAAGTCCCGACCGGTGACCGCCTTCCTCGACGCGGTGTGGCCGGCGCTGACCCCGGAGGGGCTGGTGCACTCCCTGCTCGCCGGTCCGGACCTGCTGGCCGCCGCCGCCGACGGCCTGCTCACCACCGCCGAGCAGGCCCTGTTGCACGGCACGAAGCTCGGCCGGACGCCGAAGGCGACCCGGTGGACCGCCGCCGACACGGTGCTGATCGACGAGGCGGCCGGACTGATCGAACGGGCCGCCGGGTTCGGGCACGTGGTGGTCGACGAGGCGCAGGACCTCTCCCCGATGCAGTGCCGGGCCATCGCCCGGCGTAGTGAGCACGGCTCGATCACCCTGCTCGGCGACCTGGCCCAGGGCACCGCGCCGTGGGCCGCCACCGACTGGCGCGAGTCCCTGGCCCACCTGGGCAAGCCGGACGCGGTGGTGGTGCCGCTGACCGTGGGTTTCCGGGTGCCCGCCGTGGTGGTCGCGTTCGCCAACCGGCTGCTGCCGGAGTTGGCGGTCGACGTACCCCCGGCGGTGTCGTTGCGGCGTGACGGGGCGCTCGACGTGCGTACCGTGGCCGATCTGGCGGCGGCGACGGTGACCGAGGTGCGCGCGGCGCTCGGGCACGACGGCTCGGTCGGGGTGATCGCCGCCGACGACACGGTGGACGGGCTGCGTGCGGCCCTCGCCGCCGCCGGGGTGCCGACCGCGACCGCCGACGACCCGACGGCCTCGGCGCGGGTCACCGTGGTCCCCGCGACCCTGGTCAAGGGCCTGGAGTACGACCACGTGGTGGTCGTGGAGCCGGCCGCGATCGTGGCCGCCGAGCCGCGCGGCCTGCACCGCCTCTATGTGGCGCTGACCCGGGCCGTGTCCGGGCTGTCGGTGCTGCACACCGCTCCGCTGCCCGGCCCGCTCGCCGAACCACCGACGCCCTGACCCCGACCGGCGGAGCCGACCACGGCCGGTAGCCGACCCCGACCGGCGGCGAGGGTGAGGGCCGCCCGGCCGGGCATCCTCCGCCGTGCCGCCGGTGGCGCTGCCACCGCACCGGGTGGAACAGCCGCTGTCCGGTGGGCGACCCGGCCCACCACCCCTCGACTTTGTGTTTTAAAGTAGTTTGCATGACCCCCGATGACGAAGCCGCCCCGCTCGACGCCGCCGAGGCGATGCGGCTGATCCGCGAGCAGCAGGCCAGCACGGTCCAACGGCTCGAACCCGACCCCCGGGTGCACTACTGGCCCTGGGGATTCGCCTGGCTGATCGGCTTCGGGGTCTACTTCCTGCGGTTCTCCCCCGACGGGCGCACCCTCGTCGACATGCCGGCCTGGCTGCCGCTGACCCTGCTGTTCGTGCTGCTCGCCGCCGCCGCGGTGGTCTTCGGAGTGGGCAGCGCCCGCGCCTACCGGCACGTCGCGGGCGAGTCCGCGCAGCGCGGCAGGTGGTACGGCACGGCCTGGGGCCTCGGGTTCTTCAGCCTGTCCGTGGTGATCGGCCGGGTCACCGACAGCCTGCCGCCCGATCTCGCCGGGCTGCTCTGGTCGGCGCTGTCGGTGGGGCTGACCGGCGCCCTGCACATGGCCGGCGGGGCGATCTGGCTCGACCGCACCCTGTTCCGCCTCGGCGTCTGGCTCACCGCCGTCAACATCGTCGGCGTCATCGCCGGCCCCGGCTGGCACGCGCTGGTGGTCTCGGTGGCCGGTGGCGGTGGACTGCTGGTGGCCGGCGCGCTCGCCCGGCGGCGGCACGGATGACCGAACTCGACCCGGTCATCCACGCCCAGGCCCGCCTGCGGGTGGTGGTCACCCTCGCCACCCTGGCCGACGGCGACCGGATCACCTTCCCCCGCCTCCAGGAACTACTCGCGATGACCGCCGGCAACCTCTCCGTCCACCTGCGCAAGCTGGAGGACGCCGGCTACGTCGAGATCGACAAGACCCACCGCGGACGCACCCCGACCACCCTGGTCCGGCTCAGCCGGCGCGGGCGGCGGGCCTTCGAGGAATACACCGAGAACATCCGCGCCCTGCTCGACCCGCCCGACCCCAGGGAGACCCGATGATCCTCGCCCACGCCGACCAGGCCACCCGCCGGTACGGCGACGTCCTCGCCCTCGACCGGGTCGACCTGACCGTCTCCGCCGGAGAACTCGTCGGCCTGCTCGGGCCGAACGGCGCCGGCAAGAGCACCCTGATCAACATGCTGGTCGGGCTGCGCCGGCCCAGCGCCGGCCGGGTCGAACTCTTCGGCGGCGACCCCCGCCAGCCGGCCGCCCGGCGGCAACTCGGCGTCACCCCGCAGGAGACCGGCCTGCCCGGCACCCTCCGGGTCGGCGAGGTGGTCGACTTCGTCGCCGCGCACTTCCCCGACCCGGTGCCCCGGGGCGAACTGCTCGACCGGTTCGGCCTCACCGACCAGGCGAAACGACAGACCGGCGGGCTCTCCGGGGGGCAACGGCGACGGCTCGCCGTCGCACTGGCCTTCGTCGGCCGGCCCCGGCTGGTCGTCCTCGACGAACCCACCACCGGGCTCGACGTCGAGGCCCGGCACACCCTGTGGGAGGCCATCCGGTCGTTCCACGCCGACGGCGGGACGGTGCTGCTGAGCAGCCACTACCTCGAAGAGGTGGAGGCGTTGGCGCAGCGGGTCGTGGTGCTCGGGCAGGGCCGGGTGCTCGCCGACGACACCGTCGGCGCGATCCGCGACATCGTCGGCGTCCGCCGGGTCAGCCTGGCCGCCGACGACCTGCCCGCGCTGCCCGGCGTGGTCGCCACCGAGCACACCGACGGACGTACCCACCTGCTCACCACCGACGCCGACCAACTGGTCCGCGACCTGGTCACCGCCGGGGTGGCGTTCCGTGACCTGGAGGTCCGCCCCACCTCGTTGGAGGAGGCGTTCCTCACCATCACCGCCGCCGGGACCACCGCCGACCCGACCCGGACCACCGCCGACCCGACCGGGACCGGCACCGCCACCAGCGCCGCCGTCGGCGGCCGACCCACCGCCTGAGGAGTCGACGCCGTGCCGCTCACCCTGGTTCACGCCCGCTACCAGCTCCTTGAGATCATCCGCGTCCCCGTCGCCGTGGTAGGCAGCGCCTTCTTCCCCGCCGCCGCGATGCTCTTCTTCGTCGTCCCGTTCGCCGGGGACGACCCGACCGGCGCCACCTACGCCACCGCCGCGATGGTCACCTTCGCGGTGATGAGCGCCAACATCTTCCAGTACGGCATCGGCGTCGCCGAGGACCGCGACCAGCCGTGGAACCCGTACACCCGGACCCTGCCGGCGGGGCCCGGACCCCGCCTGGCCGGGCGGATCCTGGCCGGGCTGGTGCTGACCTACCTGTCGATGCTGCCCGTCGTGATCATCGCGGCGGTCGCCACGGCCGCCCGGGTCACCCCGGTCGGGCTGCTGCTCGGCGCGGTCACCGTCGCGGTCGTGTCGGTGCCGTTCACCCTGCTCGGTCTCGCCATCGGCTACTCGCTGCCGAGCAAGGCGGCGATCGTCGTCGCGCAGGTCATCTTCTTCCCGCTGGCCTTCGGCGGCGGCCTGCTCTCCGCCCCGGGCGACGCGCCCGGCTTCATCCAGGTGGTCGCGCCGTTCCTGCCCACCCGGGGGGCGGTCGAACTGATGTGGGCGGCGGTCGGCGACTGGCGGCCCGACCCGCTCGCCCTGGCCATGCTCGGGGTCTGGATCGTGCTGCTCGCCGCCCTCTCCGGCTGGGCGTACCGGCGCGACGAGGGTCGCCGGTTCAGTTGACCTTTCGCCGGTTCGGCCCGGTGACCGGCGACCGGTGCCACGATGCCGGCAGGGCGTCGCGCCGGCACGCCCCCGCAGCCGAGAGGGGCCGACGTGCGCACCGTCGCCGCGGGCACGCCCTGCTGGACCGACCTGGCGACCCCCGACCTGGACGCCGCCCGGCGGTTCTACCCGGAACTGTTCGGCTGGACCGGCCGGATCACACCGGAACCCGGGCCGGCCGGCTACACCACCTTCCACCGCGACGGCCGGGCGGTGGCGGGCGCCGGCCCACCGGCCGACCCGGACCAACTGCCGGTCTGGTCGACGTACGTGGCGACCGACGACACCGACCTGGTCACCACCCGGGTCGAGGCGGCCGGCGGGCAGGTGCTGGTCGCCCCGTTCGACGTCCTCGACGCGGGGCGGATGGCGGTCTTCGCCGACCCGGCCGGCGCGGTGTTCAGCGTCTGGCAGCCGATGCGGATGCCCGGCGCGGAGTTGCTCGACGCCCCCGGGGCGATGTGCTGGAACGAACTGGTCAGCCCCGACCCCGAAGGCGCGAAGGTCTTCTACGAACTGGTCTTCGGCTGGCACCCCGAGGAGCAACCCGCCGGTGGGCCCGGCTACACCGGCTGGCGGTGCGGGGCGCGGATCGTGGCCGGGATGCTGCCGACGACAGACGACGGTGGCGCGCGGCCGGCGTACTGGTCGGTGTTCTTCGCGGTGGCCGACGTGGACGCGACCGCCGCCCGCGCCACCACCCTCGGCGGCACCATCGTCACCCCACCCCGGGACACCCTGCTGGGCCGCCGTGCCGCCCTCCGCGACCCCCAGGGCGCCTACTTCTCCCTGCTTCGCCCCGCCGCCGACACCCCCTGACCAGCCGCCCGACGGCATCCGGACGCCCGCCGGCACCGTCGACCGCGCGGCCCGGCACCGTCGACCCTCAGGTTCGCCGTGGCTCGGGGCGGGTGGGGACCACCAGCGGGCCGTGGTCGCCGGGGATGACCCGGACCCGGGCCCGGTAGTGGTGGGACAGCAACTCCTCGGTGAGCACCTGCTCGGGTGGGCCCGCCGCGACGACCCGGCCGTCGGCGAGCAGCACCATCCGGTCGGCGTACTCACCGGCGACGGAGAGGTCGTGCATGGTGGCCAGCACGGTCAGGCCGTGCGCCCGGCGCAACTGGTCGACCAACTCAAACACCTCCTGCTGGTGGCCGATGTCCAACGCGCTGGTCGGCTCGTCCAGCAACAGCAGGGTGGCGCCCTGGGCGAGCGCCCGGGCCAGGAAGACCCGCTGCCGCTCCCCGCCGGAGAGGGTCGCCAGCTCCCGCCGCTGGAACCCGGTCAGATCCAACCGGTCCAACACGTCGTGCACGGCGGCCAGGTCCGCCGCCGACTCCCGCCCCAACGGCGCGATGTACGGGGTCCGCCCCAGCAGTACGTAGTCGAACACCGACATGCCCGCCGGCACCACCGGGGACTGCGCCACCGTCGCCACCACCCGGGCCCGGTCCCGGCGACGCAACGCGCCGGACGGCGTACCGAACAGCGAGACCGCGCCCGGGGCGGGCAGCAGGCCGCCGACGGCCCGCAGCAGGGTCGACTTGCCGGCACCGTTCGGTCCGATCACGGTGACCCACTCACCCGCGGCGACCGTCAGGTCGACGCCGGCCAGGATCACCTCCCCACCGAGCCGCACGTGCAGCCCCCGCACCTCGACCGCCGGACCGCTCACGGGACCGCCTTTCGTTCGCGACTGCGGGGCTCGCAACACCGGCTCACTCCTCGCGCTCACGGGACCGCCTTTCGTTCGCGACTGCGGGGCTCGCAACACCGGCTCACTCCTCGCGCTCACGGGAAGACCCGGCGGGCGGTGCGCAGGACCAGGACGAAGAACGGGCCGCCGAGCAGGGCGGTCACCACGCCGATGGGGATCTCGGCGGGGGCGGCGGCGGTCCGGGCGACCACGTCGGTCAGCGCCAGGAACGCCCCGCCGAAGAGCATCGACAGCGGCAGGATCACCCGGTAGCTCGACCCGGCCAGCAGCCGTACGGTGTGCGGCACGATGATCCCCACGAAGCCGATCAGGCCGGACGCGGAGACCGCGGCGGCGGTGCCGAGCGAGGCGGCGGCGATCAGCAGGTAGCGGGACCGCTGCGGGTGCAGGCCGAGGCTGGCCGCCTCGTCGTCGCCGACGGAAAGCACGTCGAGTTCCCGCCGGTGCAGCAGCACCACCACGGCGGTCAGCACGAAGTACGGCAGGATCAGCCGGACGTCGCCCCAACCGGCGGTGCCCAGCCGCCCGAGCAGCCAGGAGTAGACCATCTGGATGCTGTCGGAGTGCCGTTGCAGCAGGTACGTCTGCCCGGCGGAGAGGAACGCCGACACCGCCACCCCGGCCAGGATCAGGGTGGCCGGTGACCGGTCCCGCCCGCCGGCCGCCCCGAGCAGGTACGTCAGGGCGACCGCCCCGAGCGAGCCGACGAACGCGGCGAGCGGGATCGTGACGGGCATCCCGGTCAGCGCCCCGCCCGCCCCGACACCGCCCAGCGTGATCACGGCGGTCACCGCGAGCCCCGCGCCGGCCGCCACCCCCAGCAGGTACGGGTCGGCCAGCGGGTTGCGGAACACGCCCTGGTAGCAGCCGCCGGCCAGGGCGAGCAGAGCACCGACGAGCAGGCCGAGCACCACCCGGGGCAGCCGCAGCTCGGTGACGATGGCGATCTCGCGTTCGGTCAGCCCGCTGTCGAGGCGTACCCCGGGCAGCAGGTTGAGCAGTTCGGCGGCGACGCTGCCGGGGGGCAGGCCCACCGGGCCGAGGGACACCCCGGCGACCAGGGCCACCAGCACGGCGAGCACCCCGGCGGCGAGCCAACGCTTACGCAGCCCGGCCGGTCGGGGCGTACCGGCGGCGACCTTCGGGGTGCGGACCCACCCGACGCCGGGCCGTCCACCCGGCGCGGACGCGGACCCGACCGAGCGGGACTCGCGGCCACCGTCCCGACCGCGCCCACCGGTCGGCACATCGGCCCCGGCGGACCCGGCCGGGGAGATTGCGGCGGCGGCCGGGCCGGGTTCGGGCAGGCCGGACGGCCGGGACGCGTCGGGCGTCCCGGCCGGTCCGGGGCCGGTGGGGCGCACGGTCACCGGGGGTGGACCGTCACGCGGGCACCTTGGCGGTGGCGTCGACGATCGACCGGAGCAGGTCGACCACGCGCGGTCCCCAGCGGGAGGCGACGTCGTCGTCGAGCGCGACGACCTGGTTGTTCTTGACGGCGGTGATGCCGGCCCAGCCGCTGCGCGCCTTGACCGTGTCGGCGCTCTGCTGGCAGCACTTCACGTCGGCCAGGAAGACGAAGTCGGGGTTCGCCTTGACGATGACCTCCTGGGAGAGCTGCGGGTAGCCGCCGTTCTTGCCGTCGGCGTCGGAGGCGTCGGCGATGTTCTGCAGCCCGGCCAGCGCGTAGATCGAGCCGATGAAGGTCTTGCTGGTCGCGCTGTACAGCTCCGGCCCCAGCTCGTGGTAGTAGGTCAGCTTGGTGGACCGCTGCGGCAGGTCCTTGGTGAGCTTGCCGATCTCGTCCTTCATCCGGGTGGTCACGTCGGCCGCCTCGGTCGGGTGGCCGGTGAGCGTGCCCAGGTCGGTTAGCTGCCGGTAGGTGTCGTCGAGGGTGGCCGCCGCCGGGGTGAGCAGCACCGGGACCTTCAGCGCGGTGAGCTGGGCGACGATCTTGTTGGTGTCGTTGGCGAGCACCACCAGGTCGGGGTTCTTGCCGGCGATCGCCTCGGCGTTGGGCTGGAAGCCGGACAGCTCGCTCTTGGGCGCGTCGGCCGGGTGGTTCGACTGGTCGTCGACGGCGGTGACCTGCTTGCCGGCCCCGATGGCGAACAGCATCTCGGTCGCGGTGGGCGACAGCGAGACGATCTTCTCAGGCCGCTTGTCCAGCGTGAGGTTGCCGACGGTGGCCGGGAAGGCGGCGGCGGAGCTGCTGCCGGCGGCGGGGGTGTCGTCGGAGGTCTTCTCGGCGCATGCGCCGAGGGCGAGGGCAGCCACCGCGAGGGTCGCGGCGAACAACCGGGGGGTACGTCGGGACATCGGTCCTCCTGTCGGTCGAGGAGCGTGGTGCTTCGCCGACAGGGCCGCTGGCGTGCCCGTCCGCGAGGCGCCCTTCCTCGAGAGCGCGTGTCGCGACCGACCGCAGGCGACCTGGCTCGTCCCCACACACGACGACGCCGGCCACTCGGGCCGGGCGCCGGGGCGGGTCACCGGCGGGGCCGGGAACCACGGTGGGGCATCTCAGTTGCGGGACAGCGCCGGTTTCGCACCGGCTTCGCTGCGGGTCGATCGGGTGCCACGGTAGCGCACGACCAGCGAAGATCGTCTGGTCGGTGGGGGTGGGTGGGGTCCCGTCGGGGGCTTACGGGACCCCACCCGGAGTCACGTCCGGTGGGTCAGCAGTAGGTGCTCTGCTTGTTGATGACCCGGTAGGGGCAGTCGGCGTACTCCGACAGGAGCAGCACCGCCTCCTTGTTGCGGGAGGTCTGGGCGGGGATCACCTCGTCGGGCGGGTAGAAGCCGCCACCGGCCCCGGACGACCCGGGGTACATCTCGAAGGTGTACGCCCAGATCTTGTGGGTCGCCCACATCCAGTCGAGGCTGTCGCCGTCGGTGATGTAGAGGTCGCTGGACTGCTCGGGGGTGTAGCCGTTGGTGGCCGCCATCCGCTGCCCGAGGGTGGCGAAGGTGTTGTACTGGTCGGCGGTCATCCCACTGGGGGTGTTGGCCGTGGTGTAGCCGAACGGCCAGAGCACCAGCTGCGAGTAGGTGTGCCAGTCGATGTTGGCCTTGATCTGCTGCACCCCGCCGACGACCCGGCTGTTGACGAAGTCCCGCAGCGCCTTGGTCTCCGGCGCGGAGAAGGCGGACGGCCCCCGGTAGGTGCTCGACGACGGCGCACCGGACGAGCCGCCGCAGCAGCCCCAGTTGTAGCCCCAGTTGCGGTTCAGGTCGGTGCCGACCGCCGCCGCGCCGCTGTTGGGCTGCCGGTTCTTGCGCCAGGACCGGTAGGAGCCGGTGGCGATGTCGTACTCGCTGCCGTCCGGGTTGACCGTGGGGACGATCCAGATCTCCCGGGAGTTGACGATGCTGGTGATCCGCGAGTCGGTGCCGTAGCTGTCGGTGAACAGGTTCAGCAGGTAGATCGCCATCTCGACGGTCAGGTGCTCGCGGGCGTGCTGCTGGGAGTTGAACAGGATCTCCGGTTCGGCCTCGTCGGTGCCGACGTTGTCGGAGATCTTCACCGCCATCAGGTCGCGGCCCTCGTACGACCGACCGATGCTGATCTTGCGGGCGATGGCCGGGTGGTCGGCGACCACCTGGTTGACCACTGTGGTCAGCTCGGCGTAGTCGTGGTAGTTCGAGTCGGCCGGGGGGAAGGCGAGGGCACTGGCCCCCTCGGCGGGAGCCGGCGCGGTCTCCCGCTCCAGCCGGAAACCGAGCCGGGTGATCGCGGCTGCCTCGGACCGGGTCGCCGAGACGTACAGCACGCCGTGTTCAGCGGAGTCGATCGCCGCGCCGGTGCGGGCGACGGCGTTGCGGTCGGCGAGGGTACGCGGGCCGAGCACCCGGTATTCGGCGGCGGCGGGCTCGGGCTCCGGGGCCGGGCGCGCGGAGACCGGCCCGGTGGCGACGGCGGTCAGGCCGAGGCCGGCGACGACGGCGAGCGCCAGGCGACGCCGGAAGGGGGAGGTGCGGAAGGCCATGAACATCCTCCTCGGGGTACGGGAGATCCCGTTGTGTGCCCACTTCACCAGGAGTCACATGGTCATATCAATATCCGTGACTGTCTCCAACCATCCCGACCGGATCGTCACATCGGCAATGACTTTCTCGTCTGCAAGCCCTGGCGAAACTTCCTGCCGGGCGGGACAGTGAACGACAACGATTCCCCACCCCGCGGAGTTGCCATGTCCAGCAGAGCCCTGCGCGCGGTCGCCCTGGTCGGCGTCGCCACCCTCACCCTGCTCGCCAGCACCGCACCCGTCCACGCCGCCGGCCCGTCACCCACCGGGACGCCCCCACCCGCCGGGGACCGCCCGCCCCCGGGCGGACACGACGAGCAGATCACCTTCCAGGAGTGGTCCCGGCACCCCGACTGGCGGGCCGGCACCCACCGGGGCACGTACGCCGCACCCGGGCACCGCGCCGGTCTCACCATCGGCCGCCCGGCCGGCACCACCGAGTTCACCGACCCGCACACCGGCACCACCCGCACCTGGGAGTACGCCACCTGGACCTCGCCACCCACCACGATCGGCTTCGACGCCACCGAACTGGTCGCCTCCTGGAACGCCGACACCCCCACCGGCACCTGGCTTCAGGTCGAACTCCAGGGCACCTACACCACCGGCGACCACACCCCGTGGTACGTCATGGCCCGCTGGGCCTCCGGTGACCGCGACATCGCCCGCGCCACCCTGGACGGTCAGGGCGACCCCTGGTCCAGCGTGTGGACCGACACCTTCGCCATCGACGACGCCGCCGCCGGGGTGCTGCTGCGGTCGTACCAACTGCGGCTCACCCTCTACCGCGCACCCGGTCAGGCCGCCGCGCCCCGGGTCCGGATGCTCGGCGCGATGAGTTCGCACGTGCCGGACCGGTTCACCGTCACCCCGAGCCGGGGCCACATCGCCTGGGGCACCGAACTGCCCGTGCCGGCCCGCTCCCAGATGATCCACCGGGGCAGCTACCCCGAGTGGGGCGGCGGCGGTCAGGTCTGGTGCAGCCCGACGTCCACCACGATGGTGCTGGAGCACTACGGCAAGCTGCCGTCGGCGGCCGACCTGTCCTGGATCGACCCCGACCACCCCGACCCGCAGGTCGTCCACGCCGCCCGGATGACCTGGGACAACGAGTACGAAGGCGCGGGCAACTGGCCGTTCAACACCGCGTACGCGGCCAGCTTCCCCGGCATCGAGGCCCGGGTCACCCGACTGCACTCCCTCGACGAGGCGGAACGGTTCATCCGGGCCGGCATCCCCGTGGTCACCTCGCAGTCCTTCCTCGACACCGAGCTGGACGGGTCGAACTACGGCACCTCCGGGCACCTCTTCGTGATCGTCGGCTTCACCGCCGACGGCGACGTGATCGTCAACGACCCGGCGTCGGCGTCCAACGCCGAGGTCCGCAACGTCTACCGACGCGACCAGTTCGAGCAGATCTGGCTACGCACCAAGCGCTACCGGGCGAACGGCACGGTGGCCGGTGGGTCGGGCGGCATCGCCTACCTGATCAAGCCGATCGACCGCCCATGGCCGGTGGTCCCGGGCTCGACCAACTGGTGACCCGGCTCAAGATCCACTCTCGGGAGCCGAAGTAGCGGTATCGCCAGGCAGCGATACCGCTCTTGAGTCAACCTGGAGTGGATCACGCCCGGTAGGACGCGATGCGTCGCTGGTGCCTGGCGATCAAGAGGTTTGCGTCAGGTTGAAGATCGAAGTTGGCGCAAACCTCTTGATCACCAGGGCGGGGGCCGGAGAGGGCGCGGGGCGTGTCCGCGGGGGGCGGGGCGTGTCCGCGGGGCGGGCGGGGATCAGGGGCGCGGGGCGTCCCCGCCGGGGTGGTCGTCGCCGGCCAGGGCGGAGCGGAGCCGCTCCTTCTCCGCGCGTCGCCGCTCGGCGGCGGCGGCCACCTCCTCGGCCATCTGGTCCCGCCAGCCCCGGAGCAGGAAGAACGACGCGGCGGCGGAAAAGATCAACGCCACCATCAGCTTCAGGAAGAGGTTCATCCCGACCGGCCACAACGCCGCCACGACCACCAGGAACAGCCCGATCCGGGCCAGCGTGTACTTCACCGCCGCGCTCACCGGACCATCCTCATCCGCGACCGCAGGGCTCGCACACCCCGCTCGCTGCTCGCGCCCACGTTGCCCACTCCTTGATTCTGCGTCGGAACGCCCGGCTGCTGCGTCGGGAGGCCCGCAGCCGGGTGGTTCAGCCCGTCCGTCGGGCCAGCCAGTGCACGCCCTGGAACCAGAGCACCGCGTACCCGACGGTGAACGCGAGCGCGGCCAACCCACCGGTGAACAGCGGCGCGAGCCCGGCGGCCAGGCCCGCCACCAGCAGCCCGGCGACCACCGCGACCACCGCGGCGAACAGGGCCGCCACCACCCGGGCCGCGCCGAAGTCCCAGGCCCGGAATTCGTCCCAGAACAGCCAGACCGGCAGGATCACCGCGAGCCAGCCGTTGGTACGGCCGAAGTCGCCCGCGCCGGCCACGGCGAACGCCCAGTCGAAGAGCACCAGCGCCAGCACGCCGATCACCCAACCGGCCAGGCTCACCCCGAGCAGGTCACCCAGGGTGAGGATGCGTCCCTCGGTGTCGCGGCGGGGAAACCCGCTGCGCTGCTGCGCGGTCGGCTGCTGTCCGGTCATGGTGTGACGAGCATACGGCCGGGTCAGGCCCAGACCTGCTGCGGCTCGGCACGCCGGGACGCCAACGCGGGTGCCCGGTCGTACTCGCGGACCACGTTGTAGCGGGTGTCCCGCTCGACCGGCTGGAAGCCGGCGTCCCAGATCAGGTGCAGTAGGTCGTCGCGGTGCATGGTGTTCGGGGTGCCGTACGAGTCGGCGTCGTGGGTGATCTTGTATTCGACGACCGAGCCGTCCAGGTCGTCCACGCCGAAGTTGAGCGAGAGCTGGGCCACCGACAGGCCGTGCATCACCCAGAAGTTCTTCACGTGCGGGACGTTGTCGAACAACAACCGGGACACCGCGAACGTCTTGAGCGACTCGGCCGGCGAGGCCATCGTGGTGCGCGCCTGGATCCGGTTACGGATCTTGCCGTCCGCCGAGTCGACGAAGTCGTGCTGGTAGCGCAGCGGGATGAAGACCGCGAACCCGCCGGTCTCGTCCTGCAACTCACGCAACCGCAGCACGTGGTCGACCCGGTGCCGGGGCTCCTCGATGTGGCCGTAGAGCATCGTCGCCGGGGTCTTCATGCCCTTGGCGTGGGCCAACGCGTGGATCCGGGACCAGTCCTCCCAGTGGCAGGCGTGGTCGACGATGTGCTGGCGGACCTCCCAGTCGAAGATCTCCGCGCCGCCGCCGGTCAACGACTCCAGGCCGGCGTCCATCAGCTCGTCGAGGATCTCGTCGGCCGACAGGCCACTGATCTTCTCGAACCACTGCACCTCGGTCGCGGTGAAACACTTGAGCTTGACGTTGGGCAGCGCCGCCTTCAGCTCCCGCAGCACCTTCGGGTAGTAGCGCCAGGGCAACGTGGGGTGCAGGCCGTTGACGATGTGCAACTCGGTGAGCTGCTCGTCCTCCATCTCCTTGGCCTTGCGGACCGCCTCCTCGATACGCATCGTGTACGCGTCCTTCTCGCCCGGCTTGCGCTGGAACGAGCAGTACGCACACGAGGCGGAACAGACGTTCGTCAGGTTGAGGTGCCGGTTGACGTTGAACATCACCCGTTCGCCGTTCAACTCCGTACGCCGGTGGTGGGCCAGCCGGCCCAACCAGGTCAGGTCGTCGCTCTCATAGAGGGCGATCCCGTCCGAGCGGGTCAGTCGCTCCCCCGCGTACACCTTCGCTTCGAGCTCACGCTTGAGTCCGGCGTCCATCGAAAAGCCACGTCCCTTCCACCTGCGGTCGGATCGAGCCTACGTCGGACGAGCGACAGGTCGGCAGGACGGGCACCGCCAGCGACCTACCTCACCCGTACTCCCAGGGTTCTCCAAGCTGCTCACGCATCGACATCGTTGTCCCGGTGCGGTAAGACAGGATGGGACGCGGCGCACACCGGCGGCGTCCCGGGTCGTCGCGCCCCACCTAAGGCGGCGGCACCATCACGCGGCACAGGGAGCGGAATGGTCGACAGCGGGCACGGGCGACGACAGCGACGACGCAGGGTCCCGGTGATCTCCCCGGTGCTGCGGCCGGCGCTCTGGTCGGCGCTGCTCGGCGCGGTCGCCGCGATGGTCCTGGCCACCCCGGCCTATGCCGAGCCGCCGCTGCCCAACACCGTCCCGGACACCGGTTCCCGGCCGGTGGTCACCGGCGGGTTGCAGCTGCCCGGCGCGGCGACGCCCGGCTACCCGCTCCCGGGCCAGCCCAGCTACCCGACCCTGCCGGTCGGCGGGCTACCGACCAGCCCGCTGCTGTCCCAGATCGACACCCTGACCGCGCAGAACGGTCAGCTCGCCGACCAACTCCTGCAGTTGCAGAAGCAACGCGACGACGCACGGGTCCAGCTCACCGGCGTCCAGGGTGAGCTGACCCGGGCCCGGGGCGCGCTGACCGTGGCGGAGCAGCAGGCCAACGCCGTCGCCGCGAACGCCTTCAAGGCCGCCGCCGCCCTGCCGCCCGGTGAACTGGCCCGCGACCTGCACGGGCTGAGCGTCCTGCAGCGGGTCTCCCGGGGGCAGCAGGCCGACGACGAGACCACCGCGGCGGCCGGCGAACTGTCCCGGGCCCGGACGGCCGAGCAGGTCGCCGCCCAGGCGGTCACCGCCGCCACCGACCGGGTCCGGCGGGCGGAGGAACAGTTCGCCGCGGTGCAGAAGGCGCTGCGCGACAACGACGCCAAGATCGCCAAGCTGCGCGCGGACAACCAGGCCCAGCTCATCGCGCTGGAAAAGCAGCAGGAGGCCGCCGAGCAGAAGCTGGGTGCGGCGTACGTCGAGGGGCAGAGCAGCACCGGGCTGAACGCCAGCCCGCAGGCGCTCGCCGCCGTGCGGTACGCGCTCGCGCAGCTCGGCGACCCCTACCTGTGGGCGGCCGAAGGCCCGGACCGCTTCGACTGCTCGGGGCTGATGTGGGCCGCCTACCGGTCCGCCGGCTATTACGACCTGCCCCGGGTCGCCCGCGACCAGTACTACGCCACGCGGAGCCGGACGGTCTCCCAGGCGGCCCTACTCCCCGGCGACCTGCTCTTCTTCGCCTCGGGCAGCAGCTGGACGACCATCCACCACGTCGCCATGTACATCGGCGGGGGGCGGATGGTGCAGGCGCCACGCAGCGGGGACGTGGTCAAGATCTCCCAGGTCCGGTGGTCCGGTCTCTACGCCGCCACCCGGGTCGTCGGCGCGGTGAACACCCCCGGTTCCCCGATCACCCAGGTCCCGACGCCGTCCCCGACGCCGAAGCCCACCACCGCGTCGCCGAAGCCCACCACGCCCTCCCCGAAGCCCACCACCGCGTCGCCGAAGCCGCCCACGCCCCGGCCGACGTCGACCACCGCACCGACGAAGCCACCGACGCCGAAGCCCACGCCCACGCCGAGCAAGAGCCCCGACCCGACACCGAGCGTCTCCGGCACCGGCACCGGCACACCGGACAGCAGCACCAACCCGACCACGGGCGGCAGCACCGGCGCCCCGGAGAGCAGCCGGTCGGCGTCCACCTCCGCCTCGGCGAGCACCGGGAGCTGACCGACCGCCACCGTTGCGACCACCCTCGGCACTCCGACTGTGCCGACGGGGCGAGATGTGGCACGGTGACACGAGGCACATCCGGTCGCCGTTCACAGGGCACGGGTGCGAGGGTGCGCGGAGGGCGATCATGGCTGAGCAAGAGGTTCCGGTGCGACACGTCGACCAGGGATCCGTGCCCGACCCGGCCACCGGCAGCCCGGACCGACCCGTCGTGTCCGCCGACGCCCCCGACCGGTCCGGTGCCGCGACCTCCGACCCCCCGGGCCGACCCACCGAGGCCCCCGGCCGGCCCACCGGAACCGCCGACACCCCGGCCCGGCCAGGTCCGGCCGCCGACGGGTCGGCCCGGCCTGGCCCGACCGCCGACGGGTCGGCCCGCGCCACGGCCAGCGTGCACACCATGACCGTGCCGCCCGAGGGCGACGAACTGCCCTCCGGGGTGGCCACCGCGACCACCTACCGGGCGGGCAGCCCCACCGCCGCCGGCCCGTCCACCGTCCCCGCCTCGCGAACACCCGAACCGGGTGACCCGGCTCCCGGCGGTTCGGGCCCGGTCCGCCCGGCCACCCCGGGCGGTGTTCCCGAACAACGCGGCGGATCGGACGGCGGGACGGCCCGGGCCAGCGTTTCGGTCCCCGGGCTGAGTCGCATCTCCGCCGCCGAGGCCGAAGGCGCGGCAGCGGGCGCGGGGACCCGGCCCGGTGACGCGGCCCCCGGGGTGTACCGGTCGGCACCGGTCAGCCCGGAGCCGCCCGAGCCGGCGCAGCCCCCGACCCCGGCCCAGCCA
The DNA here is from genome assembly GCF_040678915.1 of Micromonospora sp. NPDC049257. Lineage (NCBI taxonomy): Bacteria > Bacillati > Actinomycetota > Actinomycetes > Micromonosporales > Micromonosporaceae > Micromonospora > Micromonospora sp. NPDC049257. The sequence continues at coordinate 788,966 of NZ_JBFAQU010000001.1, read as the reverse complement.
CCCACCCCGCCGACCCCGGGGCAGCCCTCCACCCCACCGGCCCCGGTCCAGCCGCCCACCCCGGACCCGGAGCCCGCCCCCGAGCCGTCGCCGGCCCCGCGGCCGTCGCCCGTTCCCGAGCCGGCCCCGAGTCCCACGCCGTTCACCCCCGAGCCGCCCGCGCCCGGCCCGTTCCCCGCGCCGGTCCCGCCGCTGCCCGGCCCTCCGCCGGGTCCCACCCCGGTCCCGCCCGGTCCGGTCCCACCCGTGCCGGGGCCGCCGGTGCCGCCCCCGGGTCCGGTGGTGCCGCCGTCGCCGGCACCGCCCGGCCCGATGCCGGCGCCCCCGTTCCCGCCGCCACCGGCCATGCCCGGCCGCGCGACCCCGACCGTCCGGGCCAGCGCCTCCGCGGTCGTCCGCACCGCCGCCGGCACCGCCAATCCGCCCCCCGCCGGCACCGTCGGCCCGCCCGCCGCCGGCACCACCAGCCCGCCCGCCGCGACACCGTCAGCCCCGGCACCCGTCGCCTTCACCGCGCCCACCTCGGCGCCGCCGTCCGTGTCCGCGCCCCCGCTCCCGCCGGCCGCTGCCGTCACCCCACCCGCATCCCCGCCCCCACCCACCTTCACCCCACCGGCGTCCGCGCCCCCGGCACCGGTGGCGAGCACCGGGTCGGGTGCCGTCGGCGCGACCACCCCGACGTTCCGGGCCCCGGTCGTGCCCGACCCGTCCGCTGACGGGGCGACGTCGGCGCTGCCGGTGGTGCCGGCACCCGCACCGCCCGAACCACCCCGCTTCGCCCCCGCCCCGGTCGGGACGACCGACGGCGTGGCCCGCCCCGCCACCGGCACCTCGTACCGGGGCGGTCCGGACCTGGCGAGCATCGGCTACGGCGGCACCGACGGCCCGGGGCACTCCACGATCGCGTTCCCGGCAGCCAACCCGGTAGAGAACTCCGGCTCGCTGACCGGGCACATCCTGGCCCAGGGGTGGTCCGACACGCCGGCCCCGCGATCCCGAACCACCCGGGTGGTGATCGTGCTCGCCGCTTCACTCGGGCTGCTGGTCGCGATCAGCGTGCTGGTCGTCCTACTCGCCAACGACGTGATGGACGGGCTGGTCGGCAACATGCTGTCCGAGTGAGGCCGGGCCGACGGGGGCGGCACGCAGGTGCTGGTGGGCGTATCCGTCGGGCGGACGAGGCCCACCGGATCGGGGTGAGTCCGCCCACTACCGGCTCGGGGTTCACTGGCGGCACCGCCGGATCGCCGTACACTGGTCGGGATCACTGACCTGGCGCGCGTGGCGTGCCCCTGGGCGATCTTGCGGGCGATTCGGCGGCGTACCTCATGCTGCGGCGGGCCATCGCGAAGATGCGCCCCGCTCGAAAGGCCTTTCTTGACCACCTCTGTTGACTCCGGCACCATTCCGTCCGCCCACGACCTGCCGACCGGTGACGCCACCGGCAACGAACCCGCTCCGGCCGCCCCCGTCGTGGGCTTCGCCGACCTGGGACTGCCCCGGCAGCTGGTCGACACCCTCGCCCGGCAGGGCATCACCACCCCGTTCGAGATCCAGCGGGCCACCCTGCCCGACGCCCTCGCCGGCCGCGACGTGCTCGGTCGGGGCCAGACCGGCTCCGGCAAGACCCTCGCCTTCGGCCTGCCGATCATCGCCCGGCTGGCCGAACGCAACCGGGCCCGGCCGCTGCACCCGCGCGCCCTGGTCCTGGTCCCCACCCGCGAGCTGGCGATGCAGGTCAACGACGCGCTGCTGCCGCTCGGCAAGGCCGTCGGGATCTTCCTCAAGACCGCCGTCGGCGGCGTCCCGTACGACCGGCAGGTCGACGCGCTGCGCCGGGGTGTCGAGATCGTGGTGGCCACCCCCGGCCGGCTCGGCGACCTGATCAACCGGGGCGTCTGCGTCCTGGACGACGTCGAGGTGACCGTGCTGGACGAGGCCGACCAGATGGCCGACATGGGCTTCCTCCCCGAGGTCACCGAGTTGCTCGCCAAGACCCCGGCGAACGCCCAGCGGCTGCTCTTCTCGGCCACCCTGGACGGTGACGTCGACACCCTGGTCAGGCGGTTCATGACCGACCCGGTGACGCACTCCACCGCCCCGTCGACCGCGTCGGTGTCCACCATGGACCACCACCTGCTGTTGATCCCGCCGCACGACAAGTTCGCCGTGGCGGCGTCGATCGCGGCCCGCCCCGGCCGGACCATGCTCTTCGCCCGTACCCAGCTCGGGGTCGACCGGCTGGTGGAGCAGCTCGGCGCGGTCGGCGTACGGGCCGGTGGGTTGCACGGCGGCAAGACCCAGCGGATGCGTACCAAGACCCTCGCCGAGTTCAAGGAGGGGCGGATGGACGTGCTGGTCGCCACCGACGTGGCGGCCCGGGGCATCCACGTCGACGGGGTCTCCCTGGTGCTGCACATCGACCCGCCGAAGGACCCGAAGGACTACCTGCACCGGGCGGGTCGTACCGCTCGGGCCGGCGAGTCGGGCGCGGTGGCCACGCTGGTGCTGCCCAAGCAGCGGCGGACCACGCTGGCGATGATGGAGAAGGCCGGCGTGTCCCCGGCGGAGACCCGGGTCCGGGTCGGTGACGCGGTGCTGACCGAGCTGACCGGGGCCCGTGAGCCGAGCGGCGTCCCCGTCGTGGTCCGCGAGGAGCCCGAGCCCCGCCGGCACGGTGACCGCCCGCGCCGCTTCGGCGACCGGGACTCCCGCAGCTACGGCGGCAACCGTGACAGCCGGGGCTACTCCGGCAGTCGCGACAGCCGGGGTCACGGCGGCGACCAGGGCTACGGCGCCCGGCCGGCCGGCGAGCGGAGCTACGGCGACCGGCCCACCGGCGACCGGGGTTACAGCGCCCGACCCAGCGGCGAGCGCGGCTACGGCGGCGACCGGGGTTACGGCACCCGACCCACCGGCGACCGGAGCTACAGCGCCCGACCCACCGGCGAGCGCGGCTACGGCGGCGACCGGCCCACCGGCGACCGGAGCTACAGCGCCCGACCCACCGGCGAGCGCGGCTACGGCGACCGGCCCAGCGGCGACCGGAGTTACGGGGATCGCGCACCGGCCGACCGGGGTTACGGCGACCGCAGCGACAGGCGTTTCGGTGACCGGGGCGAGCAGCGTTTCGGTGACCGGGACACCCGGGGCGAGCAGCGTTCCGGGGAACGCCGGTTCGGTGCCGGTGAGCCGCGTGCCACCGACCGTCGGGGCGGGTTCCGCACCGAGGGCCGGGTCCGCGACGACCGGCCGCGTGACGACCGGCAGGGCTTCGGCGGTCGGCCCCCGGCGCGTACCCACTGATCCGTGCTGTCCGACGCCGCCCCGGAGCCCGCGCTCCGGGGCGGCGTTCGCGCATGCGCTGCCGGCTGCGTCCGGCTGGCGTAACGTCCGGACCATGGCACGATCACTGTTCTGGAGCCGGACGGACACTGCCGGGGCCGAGTACGCCGTCCTCGACGACGGCCCCCGGTTCGCCGCGCACGGCACCCAACTGGCCGTCGACCCGGTCCCCCACACCTGCCGCTACCGGCTGGTGACCGGCGCGGACGGGGGCACAGACTCGCTCGCCGTGGAGGCCGAGGGGGCCGGTTGGTCGCGGACCGTACGCCTGGAACGCGGGACGGACGGCTGGCGGGTGACGACCGGCGAGCAGGGCGACCTGGACGCGGTGCTGCGGGCGGCCGGGCAGCCACCGGCCGGCCTACCCGGCATCGAGGACACCGACCGGCTGCACGACGCCGTCGACGTCGACCTGGCCGGCTCGGCGCTGTTCAACAGCCTGCCGATCCGCAGACTGGGGTTGGCCGGGGCGACGTCCAGCACCGAACACCGGATCACCGTGGCCTGGGTGCTGACGCCGAGCCTGGAGGTGGTGGCCGGCGAGCAGGTCTACACCGCGCTCGGGCCGGGTCGGGTGGGTTTCACCAGCGACACCTTCCGCACCGAGTTGGAGGTGGACGGCGAGGGGTTGGTCCGGCACTACCCCGGCCTCGCCGACCGGGCGGACCTGGGCTGATCCGCGCCCTCGCCGGGGAGCCGGCGGACGGCTGGGGTGGGCTCGGCCTGTCCGAGGAGCAGCATGGTCGGCAGCCGACCGCACGGCGGCTGGAGCCCGCCGGGTTACGGCCGCTACCCGGCGGCGCGGCACGTCCACGGTGTCGACCGCGGTGGCACTGCCGGCCAGCCACCGCGACGCCGTCAGGTCGGCCAGTCGCCGGTGGTGAGGAACCGGTCGATGGTGGCCAGGTGCGGGGTCAGGTCGAGGCCCTGTGCGGCCACCCACCCGTCGTCGTAGTAGGTGTCGGTGTACCGCTCCCCGGCGTCGCAGATCAGGGTGACCACCGAGCCCGTCCGACCCTGCGCGAGCAGCTCGGCGATCAACCCGAACGCCCCCCACAGGTTGGTGCCGGTCGAGCCGCCGACCCGCCGGCCGAGCACCGCCGAGCCGGCCCGCATGGCGGCCAGTGAGGCGGCGTCCGGCACCTGGGTCATCCGGTCCACCACCGAGGGGAGGAAGGACGCCTCGACGGTGGGTCGACCGATCCCTTCGATCCGGGAACCCCGCCCGGTGCGTACCGACCAGTCGGCGGCCTGCCACGCCGGGTAGAACGCCGAGTTCTCCGGGTCGACCACGCAGAGCTTGGTGGGCAGCCGCTGGAAGCGGGCGTACCGGCCGATGGTGGCACTGGTGCCGCCGGTGCCCGCACCGACCACGATCCAGGCGGGCACCGGGTGCCGTTCCAGGGAGAGCTGGGCATAGATCGACTCGGCGATGTTGTTGTTGCCCCGCCAGTCGGTGGCCCGTTCGGCGTAGGTGAACTGGTCCATGAAGTGCCCGCCGCTGTCCTCGGCGAGCCAGCGCGCCTCGACCACCACCTTGGCCGGGTCGTCGACCAGGTGGCAACGCCCGCCGTGGAATTCGATCTGGGCGATCTTCTCGGGTGAGGTGGAGGCGGGCATCACGGCGACGAACGGTAGCCCGAGCATCCGGGCGAAGTACGCCTCGGAGACCGCCGTCGAGCCGGAGGACGCCTCGATCACCGTGGTCGCCGGCCCGATCCAGCCGTTGCAGAGCCCGTAGAGGAACAGCGATCGGGCCAACCGGTGCTTGAGCGAGCCGGTGGGGTGCACCGACTCGTCCTTGAGATAGAGGTCGATCCCCCACTGCCGGGGCAGCGGGAACGGCAGCAGGTGGGTGTCGGCCGACCGGTTGGCGTCGGCCTCCACCGCGGCGATCGCCTCGGTCACCCAGACCCGGCTGGCCTCGTCGCACCGCTCCAGATGAGTCACGACGGCAACGGTACAAGCGAGGTCGGCTCGCGTTCGGGTCGACCCGGCATCCGCCGCCGACGGCGGGGACGGCCACGCTGCGCGTACGGCCGACGGGAGGGGGACCGGTGGGTGGCGTGCCGGCCGGTCAGGAGGCCGGCGGGTCGATCGGCTGGGGCCGGTTCTCCCACTTGGTCGACAGCGCGATGCCCGTGCGGGTGGAGGCCACCCCGGGGGTACGGCTCAGCCGCACGATCAGCTGCTCCAGCTCGGCGATGGTGCCTACCCGAGCCTTGAGCAGGAAAGACTCGACGCCGGCCATGAAATAGCAGGATTCGATCTCGGGCATCTGCCGGAACGTCTCCAGCACGTCGTCGGTGTCCCCGCCGGAGTCCTCGACGATGCCGATCAACGCGGTCACCCCGAGGCCGATGGCTTCCGGCTCGACCTCGGCCCGGTAGGCCCGGATGACGCCGCTGGACTCCAGCTTGCCGACCCGTTCGTGCACGGCCGGCGCGGAGAGGCCGACCTGCCGGGCCAGCTCGGCGTACGACAGGCGGGCGTTACCGCGCAGTAGTTCGACGAGGCTCCGGTCGATCGCGTCCACGGAGGGTGAGCCTATCCGTTGGGGCGTAACGTCCGGCGACCGGCATCCGTTGGATCTGACAGCAGGTGACAGTTCGCAGACCGACGGTCAAGGGAGTCCCGCGCCGGTACCATTTACTAACTTCCCACTCCGTGCGTTTTTCGCGTTTGGCGGACAGGCCAGTTCGCTGGTGCTGTAATTGCCATACGTCCCTCATGACGGCTCTGGGCTCGCACCGGCCGGGGGCAGTGTGTTCAGCCGAGGGCTTCGTCGACGCGAGGAGGGGGCTGTGGACACTGGAGATCGCCTGCTGACACCGGGTGAGGTCGCCGCACTGTTTCGGGTGGACCCGAAGACTGTGACGCGGTGGGCGGCGGCCGGCCGGATAGGCAGCATCCGGACTCCAGGCGGGCATCGCCGGTTTCGGGAATCCGAGGTGCGGGCCCTGCTGGAAGGGGAGGGCATGTTGGACGAGGCGGATGACATGGGCAAACCACGCAATGTGGGCCCAGCCGCCTCGACCGGGCCGGGTCCGGCCAATGCCGGGATGTACTGAATGGTGCGAGACGGACGCGCGGGCCGGCCGAAAGGTCCGGCCCGCCGCCGCTTGACCGGGTAGCGGCCGGCCGGGACCGATCGTTGCGCCCCGACACCCGTCCCGGTCGACGACGGCGACCGGCCACACGGCTCGGTAGACGGCAGCAGCCAGGCACATCTCCCGGCGGCCGGGCACAGTTCCGGTCGCCCGGAACCGGCCGGGCACACGTTCCGGCGGCCGGGCACACGTTCCGGTCGACGGCGGCGGTCGTGGTGGTCAGCGCCCGGCGGCCAACTGGCCCGCCCAGCGCCGGAACAGGGTGTGCGGCACCCCCAGGGCGTCCAGCACCTTGCCGGCGACGAAGTCGACCAACTGCTGAGCGGTGGCCGACGCCCCCGCGCCGTAGAAGCCGGGGCTGGCCGGCAGCACCACCGCACCGGCGTCGTGCAGCGCGATCAGGTGTTCCAGGTGGCTGCGGGTCACCGGGGTCTCCCGGGGCACCAGCACCACCGGCCGCCGCTCCTTGAGGTTGACCTCGGCGGCGCGTTGCAGCAGATCCTTCGACAGGCCGATGGCGATGCCGGCGCAGGCCGCCGTGCTGGCCGGCACCACCGCCATCCCGCGTACCCGGTAGGAGCCGCTGCTCGGGCCGGCCGCGATGTCGCCGGCCGGCCAGTGTCGTACGTCGTCGCCCGTCAGGTCGCGGCCCAGCCAACCGGCGAGGTCCTCGGCCCAGTGGCCGTCCCGGAACGGCCGGCCGGTCTCGTCGAGAACGGTCAACCGGGCGGCCCGGGACACGATCAGATCCACCGGCTGCCCGGCGTCGAGCAACCCCCGGACGACGGCCGCCGCGTACGGGGTGCCGGACGCCCCCGAAACCCCCACCACCCATGGTTCGCGCATACGCCCAGCCTGCCTGGTGTACGCCGGCAGCCGCCGCCCACCCCCGCAATCGCCCGTCCGCTCCGGCGGTCACACTCTCCGCGCGTCCCGACCCGACGACCGCATCACGGGGCGGGACCGGTTGATCCACTCACCGTCGTCATGCCTGCGGACCAGGCGTTCGTCGACCAGCCCGGACGGCGCGTCAGCGGCGGACCTGCGATGCTGCGATCGGATGATCCACATCGTACGGGGGAGACATCGGTAATGGTCGACGAGATCCTCTGGTCGTTACGGTCGGCGTGCCCGATCCCTCCCCGGCTCTCCCCGTACGCCGAGGGGGTGCAGGACTGGTTGTTGGACCGCTTGCCCCGACTGGGCCTGCCGTTGGGCACCGAGGCGTTGCACCGGCTCGACCGGGCGGGCTTCGCCCGGTACGCCGGCCGCCTCTATCCGGACGCGAGCGAACCGGACCTGCGTACCGTGGCCGCCCTGTTCACCTGGTTCTTCCTGGTCGACGACGCCTGCGACGGGCCGGACCGGCTGCCCTCGGAGCAGATCCGGGCCCTGCGGCGAGGGACGCTGACCCTGCTGCACGACGGCCCCCGACGGCGACACCCGAACTTCGGTGGTCCGCTGCGCCGGCTGCTGGTGGAGGCGTGGCGGTCCCCCCGCCGCCGGATGCCGGCGCGCTGGCGGCTGCGGTTCGCCGACGCGGTCGGCGACCACCTGGACGGCAACTGGCGGGAGGCGGTGGCGAAGGAGAACGGGCGGGTGCCCGGGGTGGCCGAGTACATCGCGCTGCGCCGGGCCACCTCGGCGGCGTACGTGTCGTATCCGCTGATCGAGTTCGTCGGGGGCCGGGTGCTGCCCGACGCGGTGTACCACCATCCACTGCTGCGCCGGATCGGCACCCTCGGCAACGACCTGCTCTCCTGGTACAACGACCTCGCCTCGATGGAACGGGACCGGGTCACCTCGGGTGGGCACAACCTGGTGCTGGCGCTGGCCGCCGAGCGGAACGTGCCGGTGGCGGAGGCGGTGGAGCTGGTCGCCGAGCGGTGGCGAGACACGATGGCCCGCTTCCAGGCGCAACGCGCCGCGGTCCCGTCGTTCGGCCCCGCGCTGGACGAATCCGTCACCGCCCACCTCGACGGCATAGCGAACGCGGTCCGCGGCACCATCGACTGGACCCTGGAAAGCGCCCGCTACCCCACCCACCCCTAACCCCCACCCACCCTGCGCCGCCCGGCCCGCCCCGGCCCGCCCCGGCCCGGCCCGCTCCGCCCCGCTCCGCCCCGGTGATCAAGAGGTTTGCGTCAACTTGAAGATCAAAGGTGACGCAAACCTCTTGATCACCTGACGCAAACCTCTTGATCACGGGGGGCGAGGGGGAAGGGGGAAGGGCAGGGGGCAGGGGCGAGGGGAGGGGGCGGGGTCAGGCGCGGAGGTTGAGACGGAGTACCAGGTCGAGTAGGGCGAAGGCGAACAGGGCGATGCCGACGAAACCGTTGGCGGTGAAGAAGGCCCGGTTGACCTTGCTGAGGTCGGTGGGGGTGACCACCACGTGCTGGTAGCCGAAGGCGACCGCGGTGAGCGCCAGCCCGATCCACCAGGGCCAGCCGTAGCCGACCAACGCACCGAACCAGATGAACAGCGCGAACGTCACCACGTGCGCCACGGTGGAGGCGTGCAGCGCGAAGCGGCGGCCGTAGCGGGCGGGAACGCTGCGTACCCCGATCACCCGGTCGACCTCGTCGTCCTGGCAGGCGTAGATCAGGTCGAAGCCGCCGATCCACAGGCCGACGGCCGCGCCGAGCAGCCAGGCCGGCCACGAGCCGGCGAAGGTGCCGGTGACCGCCAGCCACGCGCCGACCGGGCCGACCGCCTGCGCGATGGCCAGGATGGCGTGCGGCCAGTCGGTGAACCGCTTGCCGTACGGGTAGACGACCAGCGGGATCACGGCGAGCGGGGCGAGCAGCAGGCAGAGCGGGTTGAGCAGGGCGGCGGCGGCGAGGAAGACCACCAGCGCGACGGCCGCGCCGGTCCAGGCCGTCCGCACGCTCACCGCCCCGGTGACCAGTTCCCGCCCGGCGGTACGCGGGTTCCGGGCGTCGATCCGCCGGTCGAGGATCCGGTTGGCGGCCATGGCGAACGTCCGCGCCCCGACCATCGCCACGGTGATCAGCAACAGGTCGAGCCAACGGACCCGACCGCCGTTGACCTGCATCGCGGTCAGCGCCGACAGGTAGGCGAACGGCAGCGCGAAGACGGAGTGCTCGATCGCGACGAGCTTGAGGAAGGACTTGACCCGGCCGGGGCGGGGGGCGGGCGCGACGGCGGTGGCCATCAGATGCCGTACTCCTTCCAGCGCTTGTCGACCAGGGAGGCGACCTCCGGCGACATGGTCATCTCCTCCGGCCAGCCCCGGGTGTAGCCCTCGGTGGGCAGCTTGCGGGTCGCGTCGACGCCCACCTTGCCACCCCAGAACTGCTGGTATGACGAGTGGTCGAGGTGGTCCACCGGGCCCTCGGTGAGCAGCAGGTCGCGGGCGTAGTCGACGTTGCCGAAGGCCCGGAACGCGACCTCGTGGTAGTCGTGCACGTCGCAGTCGGAGTCGACGATCACGATCAGCTTGGTCAGCGACATCAGGTGCGCGCCCCAGATGGCGTTCATCACCTTCTGCGCGTGCTTGGGGTAGCGCTTGCGGATCGACACGATCGCGCAGTTGTGGAACACCCCGGCGGCCGGCAGGTCGTAGTCGACGATGTCCGGGATCATCAGCTTGAGCAGCGGCTGGAAGATCCGCTCGGTGGCCTTGCCGAGGCCGTGGTCCTCCTGCGGCGGCTTGGACGTGACGATCGAGTGGTAGACGGGGTTGCGCTGCATGGTCATCGTCTCGATGTGCAGCACCGGGAACGGCTCGACCGGGGTGTAGAAGCCGGTGTGGTCGCCGAACGGGCCCTCGGGCAGGCGTTCGCCGGGTTCGAGGTAGCCCTCCAGCACGATCTGCGCGTGCGCCGGCACCTGCAACGGCACGGTCAGGCAGTCGACCATCTCGACCCGTTCGCCGCGCAGGAACCCGGCGAACAGGTATTCGTCGATGTCACCGGGGAGCGGCGCGGAGGCGGCGTAGCTGACCACCGGGTCGCAGCCGATGGCGATGGCTACCGGGAGCCGCTGGCCGAGCCGCTCGGCGACCGCGTGGTGGGCGGTGGAGTCCTTGTGGATCTGCCAGTGCATGCCGAGCGTGTTGCGGGAGTGCTGCTGGAGGCGGTAGAGGCCGAGGTTGCGCTTGCCGGTCTCGGGGTGCTTGGTGTGGGTCAGCCCGTAGTTGTGGAAGATCCCGCCGTCACCCGGCCAGACCTGGAGGCCGGGCAGCCGGTTCAGGTCGACGTCGTCACCGGAGTAGACCACCTCCTGGCAGGGGGCGGTCTTGACCTTGCGCGGCGGCACCGACTTGAGCTGCATGACCTTGCCCAGGCCCTCGCGGATGCCGGACCAGCCGACCGGCAGCTCCGGCTTGATCAGCGCGCCGATCCGGTCGCCGATCTCGTCGAGCGATTCGACGCCGAGCGCCATCGCCATCCGCTTCTCGGTGCCGAACAGGTTGATCGCCACCGGCATCTCACCCCGGGTGGGCCGCTCGAACAGCAGCGCCGGCCCGCCGGCCCGGACCGTCCGGGTGACCACCTCGCTGATCTCCAGCGTGGGGTCCACCGGGACGGTCACCCGCCGCAGCTCGCCCGCGCGCTCCAGCGCCGCGAGAAAGTCCTTGAGATCGGTGTACGGGAAGCCACGAGCCGCCATACGGCCAGTCTCCCGCACCGCTGCCGGCACCGCCCACGCCGGGTGGGGCCGGGCGGTGTGCGTCTCCCCACCCGGGCCGGCACGCCTCCCCACCCGGGCAGGCGCGTCTCTCCGGCCGACAGTTGCTCGTTGCACGGGTGACGGTGGGGCGGGTGCCAGCCGGCGACGTCGGGACGGGGGCGGGGGTCGGGATGGGGGCGGGGGTCGGGATGGGCGACGGACGGGTTCCGGCGGGGTTCACCGAGCAGCGGGCGCAGGTCGGTGACGTGGCGATCAACTACGTCCGGGGCGGCCGGGGACCGACCCTGGTGCTGCTGCACGGCTATCCGCAGTGCTGGCGGATGTGGCGGGCGCTGCTGCCGGAACTGGCCGCGACGTACCAGGTGGTCGCGCCCGACCTGCGCGGTTTCGGCGGCAGCGACGCCCCACCCGACGGGTACGACAAGAAGACAGTCGCCGCCGACCTGCACGGGCTGCTGACCGGCCTGGGCCTGGCCGACGACATCCGGCTGGTCGGTCACGACGTGGGCACCATGGTCGCGTACGCCTATGCCGCCGCGCACCCCGACTCGGTGTCCCGGCTGGTGCTGACCGAGGCACCGATCCCGGACGAGAGCATCTACACGTTTCCCGCGTTGACCGAGGCCGGGCCGGCGGTGTGGAACTTCGGCTTCTTCAGCCTCACCAACGGCCTGCCGGAGGAGCTGGTCGCCGGCCGGGAGGCGCGCTGGGTGGACCGCTTCACCGACTCGATCATGGTGAACAAAGGCAGCATCGGTGCGGACGACATCGAGGAGTACGCCCGGCACCTGACCGACCCGGCCCACCTGCGGGCCAGCTTCAACTATTTCCGGGCCTTCGCGCAGGACGTCAAGGACAACGCGGCGTACCGGGAGAATCCGCTGCCGATGCCGGTGCTGGCCGTCGGCGCGGCGGCCAGCCTCGGCGGCCAGGTCGCCGACCAGGTGCGCCGCTACGCCCGGACGGTCGACGGCCGGGTGGTCACCGACAGCGGCCACTGGCTGTTCGAGGAGCGCCCGGCCGAGCTGACCGCCCTGCTGCTCCCCTTCCTGCACGACTGACAGCCCCGGTCCGGCGAGATCGGGTCGGCCCGGGATGTCGGAATGTCGACCCTCGGGGGCATCATCTTCCTCGATGCCCCGCCCCGGCCCGGCGTCGGTGACGCGTGCCGTCCCGGCGTCATGCGGCAAGGCATCTCGCCAAAGGGTTATGCCGCGTCCGCCCGACCTTCGGTGGTTCGGGCGGCGACGACACGGCGCAGCACGTCGAGGGCGTGTTCGGCCTCGTCGTGGCTCACCGGCTCGGAGCGGGTGGTGACGTACCTGGTCAGAGCGTCGCGGATGATGTCGGAGCGACGGACTGCGGTTTGCTCGGCGAGGCGGTCAAGCTGCTTCACCAGCGCCACCGGCAGTCGGGTGCTGACCAGCGCCATCGGTGTCTCGGGAGCGGTGCCGGAGGCTGGCGTCGCCGTCATGGACCTGATGACCGGCGCCAGGCTGTCGGTGTGCTGGAACCATGCCACGACCTCGTCTTTGGTCATCCACTCAAAGTCCGGCTCGGTCATAGGACTCGCCTCCTCCATTCGTCGAGGTCTGCGCCGCGCAGGGCCCGAGCCCCGATGATCTTGTATGTGCTCGTCCCACCGATGCGGTCACACAGTGCGGCGATCACCCGACCGCTGTCGGCCATCCCCATGATGATGAGCAGCAGATCCCCGAGAGCACGCTCATGGCGTAGGCCCGACGGGGCGTACAGCGCCTGGGTCGTCTCGTCCACGCCGACACCGTTGCGGCTGGCGTTGTCCAGACCCTCGTCGGTCCAGACATACTCACGATCCGACACTCCTCAAGCGTAACACGTTGTAATACGCCCGACGTGGAGCTGCGATCAGGCCGCCGGCTCCCAGGCGTACGCAGTCAGGGGCGGGTCGAGTGGGGCACGGGTGAGTCGGTTGGCGAGGGTCGAGATGGTGTACGTCCCGACCCCGAGCACCACGTCCAGGGCGTGTCGGGGCCGGTAGCCGGCGTCGAGGAAGGCGGTCAGCTCGTCGTCCGGGACGTCACCGGCGTGGTCGAGGACGGCGAGGGTGAACCGGCGCAGCGCCGCCAGCCGGGGCTCGGGCAGGTCGGTGCCGTCGCGCAGCGCGGCGATCAGTTCAGCGGCGGCACCCAGCCGGTGCAGGGTGGCGGTGTGCATCGCCACGCAGAGGTGGCACCGGTTGCGGGTGGCGACCGTCAGCACCACCACCTCCCGCTCGACAGGCGCGAGGTCGGTGGCTTCGAAGGTGGCGGAGGCGGTCAGGAACCCCTTGAGCAGTTCGGGGGATTCGGCCATCAGCCCGACCGCGCCGGGCAGGTGGCCGAGCCTTCGGTGTACGCCGGCCATGGTCGCGCGGGCGGCGTCGGGCGCCGTGTCGAGGGTGTGGGTGGTGAAGCCGGGTCGGGACATGGCGGTACCCCTCACGTACGATAGTCAACGTGGTTGTCGAAACAGTAAACCAGGTTGTCGAACATGTCGATGGGTGACCCCGAGCGGCCCGGCTTCGTGCTGCCCCTACTGCTGCTCGCCGGCTTCCGCAGCCTCGTCGACGACCTGCACGCCGAGTTGGCCCGGCAGGGCCACCCCGAGCTGCGGCCGGCACACGGCTTCGTGCTCCAGGCCGTCGGCGTGCACGGCACCACCGCGTCCGACCTGGGCCACCGCCTCGGCGTCTCGAAGCAGGCCGCCGGCAAGACCGTCGACCGGCTGGTCGCCCTCGGCTACCTGGAACGCGCCGACGACCCGACCGACGCCCGCCGCAAACTGGTCCGGATGACGGAGAAGGGCGTCGACGGGCTGCGCCGCTCGGCGGTGCTCTTCGACGCACTGCGGGAACGCTGGGTGGCCCGGCTCGGCGCGGAGCGGGTCGCCGCCCTGGAGGACGACCTGCGCGCGGTCACCCCACCGGATTCCTTCCGCCTCGACGTCCCCGGCTGGTTCGGCACCTGACCACTCCAGAGCCAGGCAACGACGATCCGAGCGCGGGACACGGCACGCTTCAACTCCTGCACCGACGATGCGGGCGGAAGCACCGGCCGGAGCAGCCCGGTTCGGGTCAGACGGTTCGCGGTGCTGCCGTGCTGGCCCGTGTCACCAGCCGGTTCGGCACCAGGCTGGTACCGGGCTCGACGGGCTGGTTGCGGATCTGTCGCAGCGCGGTCTCGACGCATCTGCGGCCTACTTCGGCGAAGTCCTGATGGATCGTGGTCAGCGGTGGGATGAACGAGGCGCTGTCCGGGATGTCGTCGAAGCCGATCACGCTGATGTCGCGGGGAACGACCCGGTGCTTCTCGTGCAACGCCCGCAGCACGCCGAGGGCCATCTGGTCGTTGCCGGCGAATACCGCGGTGCACGACGCCTCGTCTGCCAGCAGGAGGCCGGCGCGGTAGCCGGATTCGGCCGACCAGTCGCCGCGATACATCGCCGGTACGGGCCGACCCGCCCCTTCGAGCACGCAGCGCCACGCCGTCGACCGACGCCCGGCGGCGAAGGACTCCGGCGGCCCGGCGACGTGCCAAACGGTGTGGTGGCCGAGGTCGAGCAGGTGTTGGACGGCCTGCCGCGCACCGTCGGCCTGATCGGTGTCCACCACGCTGTAACGGTCGCCGGCATCGGAGTCGACGACCACGACATGCACCCCTGGCGGGAGGACGAACATCGCGGCGTCGAGCAGATGCACCTCCATCACCACGATGACGGCGTCCACCGCCAGCTCGCCCAGTCGGGTGAACGCGCCCAGCACGCCGTGCTGGGTGGGTGTCGCCACGGGCATGAGCGTGATCACGTAACCGGCACGGCTGGCGTGGGTGGCGATCGCTTCGAGCAGCCGACTGTTTCCCGTGGTGGACAGCGTGAAGATGATGACGCCGATGGTGCGGAACTCGCCGTTCTTCAGCGCCCGGGCCGCGCTGTTGGGCCGGTAGCCCAACTGCTGCATCGCCGCGAGAACCTGTTGGCGGGTGGACGCGACAACCCCGGGATGGCCGGTGGAGACGCGGGATACCGTCTGCGCGGAGACCCCGGCCGCTCGGGCCACGTCCGCCATCGACACGCGCCGGTGGCGCCGGGTGATGCCTGACGATCCGGCGAGGGCCCGCGGCACACCGTCCGGCGATGCTGGGATCATCGCTGCGGTGCTCCTTTCGCAGCCCGGCGGGCTGTTGAACGACACGATAAACAGCTATCGGTTCGTGACGCCATCCGAGAAAGACGGTGGAGGGATCCGGAACGCCTCGTTCCGGATCCCTCCGACGTCAGGTTGGTGTCAGCCGCGGGTCCACCGCTGGTTGGCGCCTCCGTTGCAGGTCCACATGTTCACCGCTGATCCGTTCGCGGTCGCGTTGTTGGCGACGTCCAGGCACAGCCCGGACTGGACTCCCACCACTGTGTTGTTGGTGAGGGTCCACTGCTGGTTGGCACCGCTGCCGCAGTCCCCGAGGACCACCGTGGCGCCCGGCGTCGTGCTCTGACCGGAGACGCCCAGGCACTTGCCGAGCGACTGCAACTGGCGGGTGGAGGCGTTGTACGTCCACTGCTGGTTGGCCCCGGTGTGGCAGTCCCAGAGCGCCGGCCTGGTCCCGTTTGCGGAGTTGCTGTTCGGCACGTCGAGGCAACGACCCGACTGGGCGCCGATCAGCCTCGCCGTCGTCGTCCCCGTGGACGGGACCGGTGTCGTCGGCACGACGCCGCCCAGGTCGATGGTGCTGTAGGTGACGGAGTTGACGGTGCTGCCGTTGTAGCCGCCACTGAGCACCACCAGGCTGTGGCCGTCGGCCAGCGGAACCATGCCGCGGCTGTAGCCGCCGGCGACCTTGGAATCGACACGGGTCCAGGCGTTCGCGGCACCACCCTGGGTGTTGACGAACACGTCGGTTGTGCTTTGCGCACTGACGACGAGGGTGCCGTTGGAGCCGCCGGTGGGAAGCCAGGTGATGTACGGGTTCCAGAAGGCGGTCTGGCCGTCGGTCGACCTCAGGACCTGGCTGGTGACCGAGCCGAACGCCTCGGGGTTGGAGGAGATCTTGTAGTAGACCGCGAGGTTTCCCGCCGGCGAGCCCCCGTACTCGTACGTCATCACGTAGTTGCCGTTCGGCAGCTTCGCAACTGTCGACATGCCGGGCCGGTCGCTCTGCGTGGAGGTCGCCACGTCGTCGACGACGGGGCCCCAGTTGATGCCGTCCGTGCTGACCTGGTGCACCAGCTTCTGGCTGTGGCTGCTGTCTCGCTCGTCGGAGTAGTAGACGATGAGTTTGTTGCCGTTGACCAGGAAGAAGGGTTCCCAGACCGGTCTGCCCGCGCCGTTGGCGATGTTCTTGACGAAGGTCCAGGTCTGCCCTTGGTTCGTGCTGGCGTACATGTCGATCTTGAACCCGGAGCGGTTACTGGGGACGGAGTCGCCGGCGGCCAGGATGGTCCCGGCGGGGAAGTTGCCGATCGCGATGGGCAGTTCGAACAGCTGTGGCTGCCAGCGCATGCCCCAGCCGTTCTGCGTGTCGGCGACTTCCGAGATCTTGGTCCAGGTGTTGCCGGTGTCGGTGCTGCGGTAGATCGGGAAGACGGGCTTGCCGGTGGTGTACTGCTCGAAGGTGGCGAGCATGGTGCCGTTGGCCGACCCACTGTGCTCCAGCCGTATCCCCCTGGGGTAGAGCGTGCCGGGGGCGGGGGTGCCGGGCGGCGGGGTGTACATGGTCTGCGAGGAGCGGGTGATGGCCTCGCTCACCGTGGGGAGGAGGACCGTGCCGACCGCCGCGACCAGGGCGAGCAGCAGTAGCAGGACAAGGAGGGGCAAGGGACGGGAAAGCGGGGCGGCGCCGGATCTGACGCCTGTCTGCTTCGGGAACATGTGCGGCTCCAATAGCGGGGGAACGAGGTTCTCGTCCGGGTCCGCCGCGTCGGGAGTGACCAGGTGGCGGTACGGCGGAGTTCAGGGAACTGTCAGCCGGGCGAGTCGGTGTCCAGCGGCTGGTCGTTGTCCTCGTAGGGTGCATCGCCATCAAGGGGGCACGAGCACCGAGGCGGTGCGCTTGTCCAACTTCCTCATGGAGAGTCTCTCCTCGCAGACGGGTGGGCCAGGGGTCAGGGCGTCTCCCCCGCCGGCCGTCAACGTCGACCACGTCACCCTTGTCGATGTTTACGTAAACATCGACAAGCAGCGCGCCCCCATCCGGATGCCACAGTCGAAGCTGATGTCCGATTTAAGCCCTAAATTGTTTACGCAAACATCGTTCGGCGATGATGTCATCAGCCTTATGGGGCGTCAAGGTGTCAGCCAATGGGAAGGCATCACGACCACCAACGACCGCTGGCGGTCGGTACCGCTGACCGACTTCGGGAGAGATAGACGTTCTGCAGGCCAGGGGCATCGACACACCTGGTCCTCCGGTAGAGGATGGGACGCATGGACGACGCGTACACCGTGGGTGATCCGGACGGCTTCTCCCCGCTGCTGAAGGAGATCCGCGACGCGGTGGCCCGGGAACTGCACGCCCAGCTCGCCCTGCGGGCCGAGCGCATCGACCTGGCCGACGTGCCGGAGGTCGCCTACCAGGTGACCCTGGGCGTCGACCGGGTGCTCACCGGCCGACTCACTCCACCCCGGCGTACGAGTGCAGGCCGGTGAAGAAGAAGTTCACCCCGAACAGGTTCATCAGCACGGTCAGGAAGCCCAGCACCGCGATCCAGGTCGCCACGTTGCGCCGGACGCTGGGCGTGGCGCGGGCGTGCAGGTAGCCGGCGTAGACCACCCAGGAGATGAACGCCCAGGTCTCCTTCGGGTCCCAACCCCAGGCCCGGCCCCAGGCCGCCTCGGCCCAGATCGCGCCCGCGATCACCGCGAACGTGAAGATCGGGAACGAGAAGGCGTGCAGGGCGAAGGTCAGCCGCTCCAGGTCGGCCGCCCCGGGCAGCCGCCGGGCCAGCGTGTAGGGGAAGCTGCGCCGCCCCTGCTCGTAGCCGTTGCGCAGCAGGAACGACACCGCCGGCACCACGCCCAGCAGGAAGATGCCGGAGGAGAAGACGATCGTCGACACGTGGATGATGAACCAGTACGACTGGAGCGCCGGCATCAGCGGCACCACCGGGACGTAGAGCTTCAGCTCGGCGAAGGCCAGCAGCAGCACCATGACCAGGGTGAGGAACAGCCCGAGCCGGCGCAGCGACGGCCGCTTCCAGAGCACCACGAGCCAGGCGGCGGTCCCGATCCAGGTGACCGTCAGCACGAACTCGTACATGTTGCCCCAGGGCATCCGGTCGGCCGCGATGCCCCGGGTGACCAGCGCGCCGAGGTGCAGCGCGGCGGCGAGCACGGTCAGCCCGGCGGCGATCCGCCCGGCCAGCCTGGCCCGTCCCGCCGAACGGCTCGGCCGGGTCGACGGCGGCGTGGTCCCGACGGCGTCGCCCTTCACCGGCGCGTCGGCCCCACCGGCAACCGCGTCGCCGGCCCCGCCGACACCCGCGCCGACCAACTCCCGGGCCGGTGCGACCCGGGCCGACACCGCGCGGACGTTGCCCAGGGCGTACTCGACGGCGTGGCTGATCATCGCAACCAGGTACACCAGGATCGCGAACGTCACCAGCTGGTCGGAGACTGCGGACATCACTCGACTCCCTCTCGCGCCCGCCGGTCGGGCCGCCCGTCGTCGCGTACCGCGGCGACGAGAGACGCGAACTCCTCGGCGAACCCTGGATGATCGGTGCGCGGCAGCCCACCGGCCGACACCAAACTACTACCGCCCGTCGGAGATCCACTGTCGGGGGGCGTCACCCGGAACCAGACCCGCCGACGGCGGCCGAACAGCGATCCCATCAGCCCGACCAGCAGCACCACGCAGGCGCCCAGCATCAGCTTCTCGCCCGGGTCGTGCCGGACGGACAGGGTGACGTACCGCTTGGTGCCGAGGAACTCCAGCTTGCTGCCGTCGTCCAGGGTCCACGTCTCACCGGGGGTGAGCTTCTTGTTGCCGACCTGCTTGAGCTTGCCGTTGGTCACCTGCCGCTGGTCGAGCTGGTAGACCGAGCCGGGGATGCCGGCGTCCAGCCCCAGGTTGCCCCGGTAGGCGGCCAGCACCACGGCCGGGTTGCGCTCCTCCGGGAACCGCGACGACGCGAACGGCGCGGTGTCCGGGGCGGTCGGCAGGTACAACCCCTCGAAGGCGACCTGCTGGTTGGCGTCCCGCCGGCCGGTCGCCGGGTCGACGTTGGCGTCCGGGAAGGCGGCCACCCCCTCGCTGGTGAGGTTGGCGTCGCCGCTGGTCAGGAACGGCACCGTGCTGGTCTGGCTGCGGCCGTACCGGTCGGTGTACTTCAGGATCGGGGCGTAGCCGTGACCCAGCAGGTAGACGTTGGCCGAGCCGAGCCGCAGCGGCGAGTTGACCGAGAAATCGGCGGTCCGCCGGTCCGAGCCGTCCGGCCGGTCCACGGTCACCGTCGCGCGGTAGCTCTCCGGCAGACCGGTCGGCAGGAACCGGGCGTCGAACCTGTCGAGGGTCAGGCAGAACGACGGCAGGTCGGCGCTGTCCACGCGGGGGCCGAGCTTCGCCTCGGCGTACTGCTGGCGGGTGTTGCAGAAGGCGTTGTCCGCGCCCGTGACCAGCAGGCGGTTGCCGTGCCAGCCGTACCACGAGCCGAGCGCGACGCCGACCAGCACGGCGACCAGCGAGGTGTGGAACAGCAGGTTGCCGGTCTCCTTGAGGTAGCCCTTCTCGGCGGAGACCTCGTTGCCGCGCACCTGCACCCGCCAGCGGCGGCGGCGCAGCACGGCGGCGATGGCCTGCGGATCGGCGGCCCCCGGCGCCTCCAGCACGGTGTGCTGCGGCAGCCGGTCCATCCGCTTGGGCGCGGCCGGCGGCCGGGCCCGCAACGCCCGCACGTGGTCGCGCATCCGGGGCAGGATGCAGCCCACCAGCGAGGTGAACAGCAGCAGGTAGATGGCGGAGAACCAGACCGAGCCGAACACCTCGAATGCGCCGATCCGGTCGAGCTGCGGGGCCAGGTCGGGGTGCTCGACGAAGTACCTGTCGACGTTCTCCGGGTTGACCCCCCGCTGTGGCAGCACCGAGCCGGGAATCGCCGCGACCGCGAGCAGGAACAACAGGATCAACGCGGTACGCATGCTGGTGAGCTGCCGCCACGAGTTGCGCAGCAGGGCCAGCACCGGGTTCGGCCGGCGGCGGGGGGCCTCGGCGGGTGGGCTGGCCGGCCGGTCGTCGACGGTCGTCATCAGATGCTCACCTCGCCGGGGCCCACTGTCGTCTGCAACCAGATCACGAAGCTCTGCCAGCCGCCGGTGACCAGCGCCAGGCCGATCAGGATCAGCAGCACCCCGCCGATCCGGGTCACCCACCGGCTGTTGCGCCGGACCGCGCGGAACACCCCGAGCAGCCGGTGGAAGCCCAACCCGAAGACCACGAACGGCAACCCCAACCCCAGGCAGTACGCCACCGCCAGCACCACGGCCCGGTCGGTCTGCCCACCGGTGGCGGCCATCCCCAGCACCGCACCCAGCGTCGGGCCGGTGCACGGCATCCAGCTCAACGCGAACACCGCGCCGAGGACCGGCGCACCGAGCAGCCCGGCGGCGGGCAACCGTCGGATCCGCAGTTCCCGCTGCATCCCCGGGAGCACCCCCAGGTAGCTGAGCCCGAGCAGGACGATCAGCGCGCCGATGACGACCTGGAAGGTGCGCTCGTAGTCGAAGAAGATCCGACCGAACCCGGCGAAGAGGATCGCCGTGGCGGTGAAGACGACGGTGAAGCCGGCGATGAACAGCAGCGTCCCGGCCAGCACCCGGCCCTTGACCGCCGCCACCGGCCGGGCCGCCGCCCGCGTCGCCACCGCCACCGTGCCGCCGGGACCGCCGTCGGGAGCCGAACCACCGTCGGAGGCCGGGCCCTCGCCGGGTGCCGAGCCGCCGCCCGGGGCGGGGTCCGCGCCGGTCGGGGTGGTCGGCCGGGCGCGGCCCTCCAGGTCGGTGCCGGCCAGCCCCGTCACGTACGACAGGTAGCCGGGCATCAGCGGCAGCACGCACGGGGACAGGAAGCTGACCAGCCCGGCGAGCGCCGCCGCACCGATGGCCAGCAGCAACGGGCCGGACTGGGCGAGTTCGCGGAACGTCTCGCCCATCAGCGGGAACCGGTCGACGCCGGCTCTTCGGCGGCGATCCGCTCGACGATCGGGCGCAGCCCGTCGGTGGTGACGGCGGCCCGGATCACGGTGGCGATCCGGCCCTGCCGGTCCAGCACGACGGTGGCCGGGATGGTGTTCGGCGGGATGTCCAGCGCCAGCGCCAGCCGGCTGGCCGGGTCGAACAGGCTCGGGTAGGTGACCCGGCCCTCCTCGAAGGCGATCGCCTTGTCCCGGCTGTCCTGCACGTTGATGCCGAGGAAGGTCACCCCGGATGCCTTGGTGGCCTGGTAGGTGGCCTCCAGGTCATCGGCCTCGGCGCGACAGGGCGCGCACCAGGAACCCCAGAAGTTGACCACCACCACCTGGCCCCGGGCCTGGGAGGTGTCGTACCCACCGCCGGTGAGCAGGTCACCGGCGATCTTCGGGGCGGCGGAGCGTTGGTCGGGGGCGCACTCGACGATGCCGCCGTTGTTGGCGCACCGGCTCTCGTCGGTGCCGGAGGAGCAGCCGACCAGCGCCGCCCCGGCGGTGACGGCGGCGAGCAGGACGGCCAACGGCCTCCGGGAACGCATCTCAGGCCCCCTTGGCCGTCCGGGCTGTCGCGGACATGGCGATCAGGTGGGCGGCCGGCTCGGAGTAGCCGATCCCGACCACCTTCGCCCCGTCGAAATGGAAGGAGGTGAGGCTGGCCAGCCCGCACTGCCGGCGGCGCGGATCGTGCCAGAGCCGTTTGCGCTCGACGTAGCGGCGCAGCGTCCAGATGGGAAGCTGGTGGGAGACGATGACCGCCTCGCGCCCCTCGGCGGCCACCCGGGCGGCGTGCAGCCCGGCGAACATCCGCTCGGCGATGGCCCGGTAGGCCTCGCCCCAGCTCGGGGTGACCGGGTCGCGCAGCACCCACCAGTTGCGCGGGTCGCGGAACGAGCCGTCCCCGGGCGAGACCTTCTTGCCCTCGAACCAGTTGGCGCTCTCGATCAGCCGCTCGTCCACCCCGACCGGGAGCCCGAACTGCCCGGCGATCGGCTCTGCGGTCTGCTGGGCGCGTTCCAGCGGGCTGGCCACCACGTGCACGACCTCCCGCTCGGCGACCGCCTGGGCGGCGGCCTTGGCCATCTGCACGCCCAGCTCCGACAGCCGGAAGCCGGGCAGCCGGCCGTAGAGGATCCGGTCCGGGTTGTGCACCTCGCCGTGCCGCAGCACGTGGACGACGGTCTTACTCATTGCATCCCCCTCGTTCGCGACTGCGGGGCTCGCAAACCCGGCTCACTCCTCGCGCTCACTGGTTTTACCCCCCGTGGCCTGCCGCTGCCGCTGCTGTCGCCGCGCCGGGCAGGGCGGCGGCGATGTGCTCCAGGGCGGCGTCGTCGAGCGCCGCCGACACGAACCACGACTCGAACGCGCTCGGCGGCAGGTAGACACCCGCGGCGAGCATCGCGTGGAAGAACGCCTTGAACGCGGGCACCTGCTGGGTGCGGGCGCTGTCGTAGTCGACCACGTCGGCGTCGGTGAAGAAGATCGAGAACATGCTGCCCGCGTACGACAGGCGGTGCGGGACCCCGGCGGCGGCCAGCGCGTCGGCGGCGAGCTTGCCCACGACGGCGGCCGTGTCGTCGAGCCGGCGGTAGAGGGCGTCGTCGGCCAGCCGCAGGGTGGCCAGGCCGGCGGCGCAGGCCAGCGGGTTACCGGAGAGGGTGCCGGCCTGGTAGACCGGGCCGGCCGGGGCGAGCCGGGACATGATCTCCGTGCGCCCGCCGAAGGCCGCGGCGGGCAGCCCGCCCCCCATCACCTTGCCGTACGTCCACAGGTCGGCGTCGGACGGGTCGAGGCCGTGCCAGCCGGCGCGGGAGACCCGGAACCCGGTCATCACCTCGTCGACGATGAGCAGCGCGCCGTGGGCGTGGGCGATCGCGGCGAGCCGGGAGTTGAAGCCGTCGCGGGGGGCGACCACGCCCATGTTGCCGGCGGCGGCCTCGGTGATGACCGCCGCGATGTGCGGACCCTGCGCGGCGAACGCCGCCTCGACGGCGGTGATGTCGTTGTAGGGCAGCACGATGGTGTCGCCGGCCGCCGCGCCGGTGACCCCGGGAGAGTCGGGTAGGCCGAGGGTGGCGACACCGGAGCCGGCGGCGGCGAGCAGCCCGTCGGAGTGGCCGTGGTAGCAGCCGGCGAACTTGATGATCTTGGATCGGCCGGTGAACCCCCGGGCCAGCCGGATCGCCGACATGGTCGCCTCGGTGCCCGAGTTGACCAGCCGGACCTGCTCGACCGGGGTGCGCTCGACGATCTCGGCGGCCAACTCCACCTCACCCGGGGTGGGGGTGCCGAAGCTGGTGCCGAGGGTGGCGGCCTCCCGCACCGCCTCGACCACCTCGGGGTGGGCGTGGCCCAGGATCAGCGGCCCCCACGAGCAGACCAGGTCGACGTAGCGTCGCCCGTCGGCGTCGTACAGCCAGGGACCCTCCCCCCGGACCATGAAGCGCGGGGTGCCACCGACGGCACGGAACGCGCGCACAGGGGAGTTGACCCCGCCGGGCACGATGGCCTGGGCGCGGTCGAACAGGGCCTCGGAGGCCGGTGCGTCGGCCGGGTAGCGGCCGGTCCCGGCGGAAAAGGTATCGGTCACGATGCGGCCCATTGTGTCAGCGCCGGGCGGGGAATCCGCAGCCACCCCGGGGCCGGGTTACCCGGCTCACCCCACCGGAGCCGGTGGGGCGGATCTGCCGCTCGCCCGGTGATCGGCACGGCGGATCGTCTCGCCGGGCCAGGTTGGTGGGATCGCGATAGGCTGACGGCGTGGATCGTGCCGAGCTGTCCATCACGGTACACCGGACTGGCGACGAAGTGGTGTTGCGCCTGGCCGGTGAGATCGACATGCTCACCGCCGCCCAACTGTCGACCGTCGTGAACGAGGTGCTCGCCGAGCCTCCGCCGCGCATCGTGCTCGACCTGGCCGGGGTGACCTTCTGCGACTCGCAGGGGCTCGGCACGCTGGTCGTGCTCAGTCGCAAGGCCAGCCACTCCCAGTGCCTGTTGATCCTGAGCAACGTGGGCGACTTCCTGCTGCGCGTCCTCGACATCACCGGCCTGCGTTCCGCCCTGATGATCCGTAACGAGACCCCCTCCGGCTGACCGGTCGGGCCCGCCCCGGCAAGGGCCCGCCGGCCGACGCGTCGTGGCGCGGCCGGCCAGCCGGGAGATGTCGTGCCGTCAGCCGACCGGGATGTCGCGGCGGCGGAAGGACGCGAAGCCGACCGCGCAGAACACCCCGGCCAGCACGGTCAGGGCCAGCAGCGGAATGACGCTCCAGCCGGCGCGCAACACCTGTGGGGTGTGGGTGAACGGCGACAGGTCCAGCAGCCACTGGCTCAGCTCCAGCACCGCGCCGAGCTGACCGAGCAGCACCACCACCGCGAGCACCGCCCAGGCCGCCGGGGAGAGGCGGGGCAACAGGCCATACAGCAGCACCGCCAGGCCGGCGAGCACCCAGGCCGCCGGCACCTGCGCCAGGCCGGCACCGAGCATCCGGGGCAGCTGCCCCGGCACGTCACCGATGCTGAGCCCGTAGGTCAGGCCGGCCGCCAGCCCGACCAACGCCAGCACCACCACCGGCCCCAGCAGGACGAACACCAGGTGTGAGGCGAGCCAGGTCGACCGGTGCACCCCGGTGGCCAGCACCGGCTCGGCCCGCCCGGCGGCCTCCTCCGACCGCATCCGCAACGCCGCCTGGACGCCGTAGCCGGCGGCGGCCAGCCCGGCCACCCCCAACGACACCCCCAGGTACGCCTCGGCCAGCCCCGACGCGCCACCCAGCCGGGCCATCACCTGCTCCAACGCGGCGTTGCCGGCGACCGAGCGGCCGGCCGCCTCGGCCGCGCCACCGACGACCGACCCGAGCAGGAGGAAGCCCACCGACCAGCCCAGCAGTGGCCCCCGGTGCAGCCGCCAAGCCAACCCGAACGGCCCGGACAGCACCCGCCCGGCCCGCACCGGACCCGGCCGCGACGGCAGCACGCCGGCCCCGAGGTCCCGCCGCACCGATACCGGGTACGCCACCACGGCCAGCAGCACGGTCAGCGCGACCGGCAGGGCCAGCACCCACCAGCGCTCCCCCGCGTAGGCGCGGATGCGTGCGGCCCAACCCAGCGGGGACAGCCAACTCGGCCACCCGTGCTCGGAGGTGTCCCCGACCAGCCGGAGCGTGAACGCCACCCCGAGCACCCCGACGGCGATCCCGCGCGCCCCACCGGCGGTCTGGGTGAGCTGGGCGGCCAACCCGCCCACCGTGGCGAAGACCACCCCCACCAGCGCCGCCGACAGCCCGTACGCCAGCGAGCCGGTCGCCGGCAGCCCGGTGGCGGCCAGCCCGGCGGCGGTGAGCAGGCCGAGCAGCAGGCTGGCCGCGTACGTCACCAGCAGTGCGGCGGTGAGCCCGGCGTACCGGCCGAGGACGGTCGCGCCGAGTAGTTCCCGTCGACCGGCCTCCTCCTCGGTGCGGGTGTGCCGGATGACGGTGAGCAGGGCGGCCAGCCCGACGATCACCTGGAGGAAGCCACCGCGCTGGGCGGTCAACGCGCCGACGCTGTCGCCGTAGACCGGGCCGAGCAGGGCCACCACCGACGGGTTGCGGGCGGTGCCGGTGACGTACGCGGCCCGCTCGGCGGCGGTGGGGAACAGCGCGAAGAAGCTGCCCGCGTAGGACACCGGCAGGACGGTCAGCAGCAGCACCCAGAGCGGCAGGACGATCCGGTCCCGGCGCAGGATCAGCCGGGCCAGGTGACCGGTGCCGGTGAGGGTGCTCATCGCCGTACCCCCGTCGGCTGGTCGCTGCCCGGCGCGGTGCTGTCGGGCGCGGTGTTGCCCGGCGCGGTGCTGCCCGGCGCGGTGCTGTCGGGCGCGGTGCTGTCGGGCGCGGTGCTGCCCGACGCGGTCGAGACCGGGGTGTCGGGGGCCGGGGTCTCGTAGTGGCGCAGGAACAGCTCCTCCAGCGTCGGCGGCTGGCTGACCAGGCTGCGTACGCCGATCTCGGTGAGCCGGCGCAGCGCGGTGTCCAGCGCGACGGTGTCGACGGCGAAGCGGACCCGGTCGCCGTCTACCCGCAGGTCGTGCACGCCGGGCAGGTCGGCCAGGCCGTCCACCGGGCCGGCCAGTTCGGCGTCGATCGCGGTGCGGTGCAGGTGACGCAGCTCGGTCAGGGTGCCGGTCTCGACGTGGCGGCCGTTGCGGATGATCGTCACCCGGTCGCAGAGCGCCTCCACCTCGGCCAGGATGTGGCTGGACAGCAGCACGGTGCGGCCGTCGCGGCGGGCCCGGTCGATCCAGTGCTGGAACACCTCCTCCATCAGCGGGTCCAGCCCGGAGGTGGGCTCGTCGAGGATGAGCAGTTCGACGTCGGAGGCGAGCGCGGCGACCAGGCCGACCTTCTGCCGGTTGCCCTTGGAGTAGGTGCGCCCCTTCTTGCGGGGGTCCAGCTCGAACGACGCGAGCAGCTCGGCGCGGCGCTTCGGGTCGAGCCCGCCGCGCATCCGCCCGAGCAGGTCGATCACCTCGCCGCCGGAGAGCTGGGGCCAGAGGGTGACGTCGCCCGGCACGTACGCCAGGCGGCGGTGCAGCGTGACGGCGTCGCGCCACGGGTCACCGTCGAGCAGTCGGACGGCCCCCGCGTCCGCCCGCAGCAGCCCGAGCAGGACCCGGATGGCGGTCGACTTGCCGGCGCCGTTCGGGCCGAGGAAGCCGTGCACCTCACCGGCCCGGACGTTCAGGTCGAGCCCGTCGAGGGCCCGGGTGCGGCCGAAGGTCTTCACCAGGCCGGTCACCGCTATCGGGGTTTCCATAATTCAGAAGCTACACTCGTTTCACAAAGTTGTGAAGTTTCTGTCCGGTGCGGCACCATCGCCTGAACCGTCCCGAGCCCGAGGAGCAGCGTCCGATGCCTGACGACCGTCAACCCGGCCACGACGACGAGGTCCACCTCTTCGTCGAACGGATGGCGATGGCCTTCGCGGACGTCGGCTTCCCCCGGATGTCCGCCCGGGTCCTGTTCGCCGTGATGAGCGCCGACGGCCCGCTGACCGCCGCCCAGATCGGCGAGCGGCTCGGCGTCAGCGCGGCAGCCGTATCCGGCGCGGTACGCCACCTGACCCAGGTCAGCATGCTGGTCCGCGAACCGGTCCCGCGCTCGCGCCGGGACCACTACCGGCTGCCCGACAACCCCTGGTACGAGGGCACCATCACCAAGACCGGCCTCTACAAGAACTTCATCGACATCGCCGACGCGGGCGTCACCGCACTGGGCGGCACCGCCACCCCGGGCGGCGAACGGGTGGCCGAGATGCGGGACTTCTTCTATTTCATCCAGGAGGAACTCGACTCGCTCGGCGAGCGCTGGCGGGCCCGCCGCGCCGCCAGCGGCACACCCGCCCACTGAGCACGCCGCCACCCGACCGCACGCCCGCCCCCCGGCCGGGCCGGCACCCGCCTGGTCACGCCCGGTGCACGCCGCCGGTCAGGCGGTGTTGCCCCAGCGGGCCTGCTCCAGAATGTCCAGGGCACGCTGCCGGGCCTCCGGGTCGTCCTCGACCCGCAGCAGGGTGGCCGCCGCGTCCACCGCGTCGGTGAGCACCCGCCACTGGGCGTCACGCTCACGCACCACGTCGGACTGCGCCGCCAACTGCCGGGTCTTCACCCACAGCTCCACGAACACCGACACCTTCGCCCGCAACACCCACGGGTCGAACGGCTTGGTCAGGTAGTCCACCGCCCCGACCGCATAGCCGCGCAGCGCCAACTGGGCGTCCTTGTCAGCGGCGGTGAGGAAGATGATCGGCACGTGCCGGGTCCGCTCCCGGCGCTTGATGTGACTGGCCGTCTCGAAGCCGTCCATGTCGGGCATCTGGGCGTCCAGCAGGATGACCGCGAAGTCGTCCACCAGCAGTTGCTTCAGCGCCGCCTCACCGCTCTCCACGGCCACCGACTGCACCGGGAGCCCCTGGAGGATCGCCTCCAGGGCCATCAGGTTCTCCCGACGGTCGTCGACCAGCAGCGCCTTGGCAGTCTGGGTCACGAATTCTCCTTGTCTCGGCTGCCACTGATCCAGGACGCCATCCGCTCGATCAGCCCGTCCAGGTCCACCGGCTTGGTGATGTAGTCGCTACCCCCGGCCGCCAGCGCCGACTCCCGGTCACCGGGCATCGCCTTCGCGGTGAGGAAGACGATCGGCAGGTCCGCGAAGCGGTGGTTCCGGCGGATCTGCCGGGTCGTCTCGTAACCGTCCTGGTCGGGCATCATGGCGTCCATCAGCACGATGTCCACCTCCGGATGCTCGGCCAGCACGCGAACCCCGTCCGCGCCGTTGTCCGAGTACAGCACGGTCATCCCGTGCAGTTCCAACGCGCTGGTCAACGCGAACACGTTGCGTACGTCGTCGTCGACGATCAGTACCGTGGCGCCGTCCAACTGCCGGGTGGCCGGGGCCTCCGGCGCGGCCAGCAACTCCACCGGCGGCATCAGCAGCGACGCCGGCAGGCCCGCGCGCTCCGGCGACGGTGACTGCGGCGCCACCACCGCGTCCGGCGCCAGCACATCCGGTACGAAGAGGGTGAACGTCGAACCCTGCCCCGGCGCGGAGGTCACGGTGATCGTGCCGCCGATCAGCCGAGCCAGGTCCCGACTGATCGACAGGCCCAGCCCGGTGCCGCCGTACCGCCGGCTGGTGGTGCCGTCGGCCTGCTGGAACGCCTCGAAGATGATGCTCAGCTTGTCGTCGGAGATGCCGATGCCGGTGTCGATCACGGTGAAGGCGATCACCTGGCGGGCGTTGGTCAACGCCGGCACGTCGAAGACCGCGTTCTCCGCCGCCGGGGCGATCCGCAGGGTGACCGCGCCGTTGTCGGTGAACTTCACCGCGTTGGAGAGCATGTTGCGCAGGATCTGCTGCAACCGTTGGGCGTCGGTCACCAGGGCCGGCGGCAGTTCCTTGGCCACCCGCACCTGGAAGTCGAGGTTCTTGTCCTCCGCCTGCGGGGCGAACGCCTGCTCCACGTAGTTGCGGATCTCGGCGAACCGGATCTCCGTCGGCTCGACGTCCATCCGACCCGCCTCGATCTTGGACAGGTCCAGGATGTCGTCGATCAGGCGCAGCAGGTCCGAGCCCGAGCCGTGGATCGTCCGGGCGAACTCGATCTGCTTCGGGGTGAGGTTGCGCTCCGAGTTCTCCACCAGCAACCGGGCCAGCAGCAGCAGCGAGTTCAGCGGGGTACGCAGCTCGTGGCTCATGTTCGCCAGGAACTCCGACTTGTACGCCGACGCCCGGGTGAGCTGCTGCGCCTTCTCCTCCAGGCCGAGCCGGGCCAGTTCGATCTCCCGGTTCTTGGTCTCGATGTTGCCCTTCTGCTCACTGAGCAGCTTCGCCTTGTCCTCCAACTCGGCGTTGGTGCGCTGCAACTCCGCCGACTGGTCCTGCAACTCCAACGCCAGCCGCTGCGACTGGGCCAGCAACTCCTCCGTACGCCGGTTGGCCTGGATGGTGTTGACCGCGACACCGATGGTGAGCACCAGCCGCTCCAGGAACGCCAGGTGCAGCTCCGAGAAGCGGGCCACGCTGGCGAACTCGATCACCCCGAGCAGCTCCCCCTCGAACAGGATCGGCAGCACCACCAGGTCGGACGGGAGCGTCTCGGCCAGCCCCGACCGCAGGGTGATCCGCCCGTCGGGCAGCGCGTTGAGCCGGATCGTCCGGCGGGAGAGCGCCGCCTGACCGACCAGCCCCTCACCGGGCCCGAACGTGACGTCGTGCCCCCGCGCCACATACCCGTACGACGCGGTCAGCCGCAGCCGCATCACCCCGTCGGAGGTGTCCGCCAGGAAGAACGCGCCGAGCTGCGCGTCGACCAGCGGGGTCACCTCCATCATGATCATGCGGCAGACCTCGCCCAGGTCCCGCTGGCCCTGGAGCAGGCCACCGATGCGGGCCAGGTTGGAGTCGAGCCAGCCCTGCTCGGCGTTCTTCTTGGTCGTCTCCCGCAGGGTGACGATCATCTGGTTGATGTTGTCCTTCAGCTCGGCGACCTCGCCCTGCGCCTTGACCGCGATCCGCTGGGTGAGGTCGCCCCGGGTCACCGAGGTGGAGACCTGGGAGATCGCCCGGAGCTGGGTGGTCAGGGTCGAGGCGAGCTGGTTCACGTTCTCGGTGAGGTCCCGCCAGGTGCCGCTCACGCCCTTGACCTGGGCCTGACCGCCGAGCTTGCCCTCGATGCCGACCTCGCGACCCACCCGGGTCACCTCGTCGGCGAACGAGCTGAGCTGGTCCACCATCGTGTTGACCGTGTTCTTCAGCTCCAGGATCTCGCCCTGCGCGTCCACCGTGATCTTCTGACCGAGGTCGCCCTTGGCCACCGCCGTGGTCACCGAGGCGATGTTGCGCACCTGGGACGTCAGGTTGGACGCCATCGAGTTCACGTTGTCGGTGAGATCGCGCCAGGTGCCCGAGACACCCTTCACCTGCGCCTGACCGCCCAGCTTGCCCTCGGTGCCGACCTCCCGGGCCACCCGGGTCACCTCGTCGGCAAACGAGCTGAGCTGGTCCACCATCGTGTTGACCGTGTTCTTCAGCTCCAGGATCTCGCCCTGCGCGTCCACCGTGATCTTCTGCGACAGGTCACCCTTCGCCACCGCCGTGGAGACCTGCGCGATGTTACGCACCTGACTGGTCAGGTTCGACGCCATCGAGTTCACGTTGTCGGTGAGATCCCGCCAGGTGCCGGCGACCCCGCGTACCTGGGCCTGACCGCCGAGCTTGCCCTCGGTGCCCACCTCCCGGGCCACCCGGGTCACCTCGTCGGCGAACGACGACAGCTGATCCACCATCGTGTTGACCGTGGACTTCAGCTCCAGGATCTCACCCCGGGCATCCACGGTGATCTTCTGCGACAGGTCGCCCTTGGCCACCGCCGTCGTCACCGAGGCGATGTTGCGCACCTGGGACGTCAGGTTGGACGCCATCGAGTTCACGTTGTCGGTGAGATCCCGCCAGGTGCCCGAGACACCCTTCACCTGCGCCTGACCGCCCAGCTTGCCCTCGGTGCCCACCTCGCGGGCCACCCGGGTCACCTCGTCGGCGAACGACGACAACTGGTCGACCATCGTGTTGACGGTGTTCTTCAGCTCCAGGATCTCGCCCTGCGCGTCCACCGTGATCTTCTGCGACAGGTCACCCTTCGCCACCGCCGTGGAGACCTGGGAGATGTTGCGGACCTGGCTGGTCAGGTTGCCGGCGAGCTGGTTGACGTTCTCCGTCAGGTCCCGCCAGGTGCCGGAGACCCCGCGTACCTGGGCCTGACCGCCGAGCTTGCCCTCGATGCCCACCTCCCGGGCCACCCGGGTCACCTCGTCGGCAAACGAGCTGAGCTGGTCCACCATCGTGTTCACGGTGTCCTTCAGCTCCAGGATCTCGCCCTGCGCCGCCACGGTGATCTTCTGGCTCAGGTCACCCCGGGCCACCGCCGTCGAGACCTGCGCGATGTTACGCACCTGAGAGGTCAGGTTCGACGCCATCGAGTTGACGCTGTCGGTGAGGTCCTTCCAGGTGCCCGCGACGTTCGGCACGTCGGCCTGCCCACCGAGCTTGCCCTCGGTGCCCACCTCCCGCGCCACCCGGGTCACCTGCTCGGCGAACAGGCGCAGCGTGTCGGTCAGCGAGTTCATCGTGTCGGCCAGCTCGGCGACCTCGCCGCGCGCCCCGACCGTGATCTTCTGCGACAGGTCACCCCGGGCCACCGCCGTCGCCACCTGCGAGATCGACCGCACCTGGCCGGTCAGGTTCGACGCCATGGTGTTCACCGAGTCGGTGAGGTCCTTCCAGGTGCCGGCGACACCCCGTACGTCCGCCTGACCACCCAACTTGCCCTCGGTGCCCACCTCCCGGGCCACCCGGGTCACCTCGTTGGAGAACGACGAGAGCTGCCCGACCATCGTGTTGACCGTCCGGCCGATCCGCAGGTACTCACCGCGCAGCGGGCGACCGTCGATCTCCAACTCCATGTGCTGGGAGAGGTCACCGTCGGCCACCGCCATGATCACCCGGGCGATCTCGGTGGTCGGTCGACCCAGGTCGTCGATCAGCGAGTTGACCGCCCGCTGGCCCTCCGCCCAGGAGCCGTCCAGGCCCTCCTCGTCGAGGCGCTCGGTCAGCCGGCCGTCCCGGCCCACCACCCGACTGATCCGGCGCAGGTCCAGGTGCTGCCGTTCCTGGAGCGACACCACCTCGTTGAAGGCGTCCGCCACCTCACCAGCCGCACCCGCGCGCCGGGGCAGCCGTACCTTGAAGTCACCCCGGCCGACCCGCCGCAGCGCCTCCGACAGCTCACCGAGGAGCGCGTCATGCTCGGAAGCGGACACGTCCGCCGTCACCGACTGTTTCGCGGTCATCTTTCCTCGCTCAGCTCGGAGGGTCCCCGGCGTGCCGACACGCCGACTTTCCCTCATTGTGCCCGCGTCCGGACCCGGGCAGCGGACACGACGTGCCCGACATGTCCCTGCCGGTGCCACCACCGCCCCGACAGCGACACCGCAGGCGGGACGCGGTCCCGGCACCCGGCCCGACCCCACCACCCCAGGTCGACACGTAGCCGTTGGTCGCCGACCCGCACCCGACGACGGGGGTGACGTCGACCTGCCGATCGGTGCGACGGGTGTGACGGTGCGTGGTGCGGCTTGGCACCCGGGCGGTCGCGGTAGAGGATACGGGGGTGTCAACGGAGCCGGGGGCCGGGACAGACGCGGGACGGGACGAGCACGTCCGGCGCGTCCGACTGCCCGCCGACCGGCGCACCCCGGCCGCCGCCCGCGCCGTCGTCCGCTCCGTGCTCGCCGAGGCGGACCTCGACGAGCTGCTCAACGAGGCACTGCTGCTCACCACCGAACTGTCCACCAACGCCGTCGAGCACGCCCGCACCGAACTGGACATCGAGGTCGTCGCCGACCGGATCGGCCTGACCGTCACCGTCTCCGACTTCGCCGCAGGGCCGGTCGACGAGCTGATCGTCGGCAGCCGCAACGACACCGACGAGATCGGCGAGGTCTCCGCCCGGGGGCGCGGGCTGCTGCTCGTCGACCACTTCGCCAGCCGCTGGGGCACCACCTACCTGCCCACCGGCAAGGGGGTGTGGTTCCGGCTGGACCGCCACGGCGACCACGGCGGCGGGCCGCTGTCCCCGTACCCGCCACCCGGGCAGGCCGAGAGCGACCTGGCGACCACCGCACCGAGCGCCGCAGCGATGAGCGAACTGACCCAGACCAGGCCCGACCCGTACGCCGACGAACCGCTGCCCGAGTTCGCCACCGACCTGCTCACCCGCGTCGCCGAGATGGTGGGCGCGGCCGGCGGGGTGATCCGGCTCGACCGGGGCGAGGGAGAGGGCCCGCAGGTGCTGGCCCGGTACGGCCGCCAGCCGCGCGCCGGCAACGAGCTGCTCCGGGTCCCGCTGGCGGTGCACCGACCGTACGGTGGGGAGTTGGAGCTGGACGCGGCACCGTCGGCGTACGCCCGGCCGTTGGCCGTACTCGCCGCCGAACGGCTCTCGCTGCATCTGGAGAACGACCGGCTGCGCCGCGCCGACGTCCGCCGCTCGGCCTGGCTGACCTTCCTGGCCGAGGCCAGCGAACTGCTCGCCCAGTCGCTCGACGTGGACCTGACCATGGCGCTGATCCCGCAACTGGTGGTGCCCCGGCTCGGCCAGTGGTGCGCGGTGCACACCACCGACGAGTGGGGCCGGCTCAAGCTGGCCGCGTGCAGCCACGCCGACGAGTCGGTCCTGCCCCAACTGCACAAGGTGCTGGAGGAGTCCGGGCCGGACTCGGTCCAGGCCCGGCTGCGCGAGGCGTCGCGCACCGGGTCCCAGGTGCCGCTCGGCGGGCCGATGGAGGGCTTCGCCGTGCCGCTGGTCGTCCGCAGCCAGAAGCTCGGCACCCTGGCCGTGGGCCGGCACCAGCGCCACCGGCACGACGCCGACGAGGTGGCGGTGCTGGAGGACGTGGCCCGGCGGGCCGGCCTCGCCATCGAGAACGCCCGGATCCACGCCGAACGGCGTCGGGTGGCGCAGACCCTCCAACAGTCGCTGCTGCCGCCGGTGCTCCCGGTCGTCGAGGGCGTCGGCTTCGCCGCCGAGTACGTCCCGACCGGGGACGAGGCCGAGGTCGGCGGCGACTTCTACGACGTGGTGCCGCTGCCGGACGGGCGCTGGCTGGTGGTGGTCGGCGACGTGTCCGGCAAGGGGGTGCAGGCGGCGGCGGTGACCGGGCTGGTCCGGGACGTGATCCGGGTGCTCGTCGGGGACGGCAAGCCGCTGCCCGAGGTGCTGGCCCGGCTCAACGACACGCTTGTCGAGCGCGGCGGGGGACGCTACTGCACGCTGGCCCTGGCGGCGGTCGGGCCGGACGACGGCGACGGGCTCGACGTCTCGCTGCACCTGGCCGGGCACGACCGACCGGTGCTGTTGCACGGTCCCGGCGGGGCGAACTTCGTCGGGACCGGTGGAACCGCGCTCGGCCTGCTCGACTTGATCACCTCACCGGCGGAAGAGATCCTGCTCGCGCCGGGCGATGCGCTGATCTTCTATACCGACGGCGTGACCGAGCGGCGACGCGGCCGGGAACTCTTCGGCACCGAGCGGCTGCGGGAGGCCGCCGCGCCGCTGGCCGGCTACTCCGCCGACGTGGTCGCGGCGCGACTGCGGGCCACCGCGATCAACTTTTCGGTCGAGTCACCCCGCGACGACATCGCCATCCTGGTGCTGCGCAACGACGCCCTCTCCTGATCCACTCCCGATCACCTCGACACCCAGAGGCCACCGGGGTTGGTCAGGGGCCACCGGGGTTGGTCAGGGGCCGCCGGAGTTGGTCAGGGGCCGCCGGGGTTGGTCAGAGGCCACCGGGGGAGGCCGCCGGGGCTGGTCAGAGGCCGCCGGGGAGGCGGCCGGGGGCGAGCCGGCGGTGCGGGTCGAGGTGCTCCTTCGCCTCCCGCAGCCGGGGGATCACCGCCGCCTCACCCCACACGTCGACCTCACGGCGGACCGCAGCGGGAGCGGCGACCACCACGCACCGGCCCCGGCGGGCGAGCAACACCCCCCGGACGGCGGCCAGGATGCCGGCCACCCGGTCGACGGGGAACGATCCGGGCAGCGCGGCGTGCACCACACCCGCACCGGCGCAGCCGCGTACCGACAGGGGTGTGCCGGCGGCGTCGCGCAACGCGTAGACGGCGGCGTGCAGATCCTTGGCCGGGGCCTCGACCCGCAACGCGGTGTCGCCCGGGCCGAACGGGTAGCGCCCCCACCAGGCCGGGGCGAACGGGGCGACGCTCGCCGCGCCACCGAGCACGGCCAACAGGCGGTCGGCCCGCTCGGCCACCTCGGACCGGTCACCCTCCAGCAGGATCGCCAGCTCACCGGCGCTACCCCGGGCGGGCGGCGGATCGGCCCGCCGGCCGGACATCGCGGGATGGTTGGCCCGGGCCGCCGCCTCGGCGGCGGACATCGGTCGACCGGGCGGCCCCGACGTCGCGCCCGACGCCGGGGCGACCGCCCGACGCGGCGGGGACCCGGTGGCCGGCAGGTCCAGCTCGACGGCCGCCGGGTCGAGGTCGGCGGCGAACACCGCCCGCACCAGGTCGTGCACCTCCAGCGGGCTCCACACCGGTCGGGACACCCAGACCTGGCTCGCCGGCAGCGCCTGCGCGTGCAGCGTCGCCGAGACGAGCACGCCCAGCCCGCCCTGCGAACCACAGAGCAACCGGCCCAGGTCGAGACCGACGGGTGCGCTCACCCCGGACAGCTCCGCAGCGCTGCGGCCGGCACTGACCAGCTCACCGTCGGCGTCCAACCACCGCAGGCCGACGAGCTGCGCGCAGGGGGTGCCGTGCCGGTGCCGCAGCGGACCGGACTCGTCGGCGGCGAGCACCCCACCGAGGGTGGCACCGGGGGACGGCGGGTCGAGGGCCAGCCGACGGCCGGCACGTTCCAGGGTGGCCTGCACCGCCCGCAGCGGGGTGCCGGCACCCACCTCGACCACCGGGGAGGCCGCCGGCTGGTGGCCGACCCCGGCGAGCCGGCCGGTGTCGAGCATGATGTCGACCCGGGCCGGCGCGGCACCCCAGTCGATCTTCGTGCCCGCGCCCCGGGGCACCACCGAAAGGTCGTGCCGGGCGGCGAGCCGCAGCACCTCGGCCGCCGCCCGGGGCCCACCCGGGACGGCCACCCACCGGGCGAGCCGGCCGGCGACCTCGTCGGCCGCGCCCGCGAACCGGGCGAAGGACGGACCGCAGATCCCGGCCAACCGGCGGGTGATCTCCGCTGCACCGCTCGAACCCGCTGGCGTCGACATGACAGCCATCGTACACATGTTCTAAAGAGGTGGGTGGTGGTTCGACCGCGCCGCGCAGCGCGACGGGCCGGTAACGTGGCGGCGTGACCACCGAGACCACCCCGCCCGTCGCCCGACAGGTCCGCGCGGAGCGCACCCACCACGGCGACACCGTCGTCGACGAGTACGCCTGGCTGGCCGCCAAGGACGACCCGGCGACCATCGCCCACCTGACCGCCGAGAACGCCTACACCGAGCAGCGCACCGCGCACCTGGAAGCGTTACGCGGCACGCTGTTCGCCGAGACGAAGCAGCGCACCCAGGAGACCGACCTGTCGGTGCCCACCCGCAAGGGCGGCCACTGGTACTACACCCGCACGATCGAGGGCCAGCAGTACGGCGTGCACTGCCGCCGCGCGGTCCGCGACGACGAGACCGACCCGCCGGTCAGCGCGGACGGCGCCCCGCTCGACGGCGAAGAGGTACTGCTCGACGGCAACCAGCTCGCCGAAGGGCACGACTTCTTCTCCCTCGGCGCGTTCGACGTCAGCCCCGACGGGCGGTGGCTGGCCTACTCGACGGACTTCTCCGGCGACGAACGCTTCACCCTGCGGATCAAGGACCTGAGCACCGGCGAACTGCTCGGCGACGAGGTGCCCGACACCTTCTACGGCACCGCCTGGTCGGCCGACGCGACCGTGCTGTTCTACATCACCGTCGACGAGGCGTGGCGACCCAACCGGGTGTGGCGGCACACCGTCGGCACCCCGTCGGGCGAGGACGTGGTGGTGCATCTGGAGGAGGACGAGCGGTTCTGGGTGGGCGTCGAGCTGACCCGATCCGAGCGGTTCGTGCTGATCGACAGCACCAGCAAGGTCACCAGCGAGGTGCGGGTCATCCCGGCCGACAACCCGACCGGCGAGCCAGCGGTGATCGCCCCGCGCCGGCAGGGCGTCGAATACAGCGTCGAGCACCACGGCCACCGGTTCCTGATCCTGCACAACGACGGCGCGGAGGACTTCGCGCTCGCGTACACCTCGGCGGACGCCCCCGGCGACTGGGTGCCGCTGATCCCGCACAGCCCCGGCACCCGGCTGGAGTCGGTCGACGCGTTCGCCGACCACCTGGTCGTCTCGCTGCGCAGCAACGGGCTGACCGGACTGCGGGTGCTCCCCGTCGGCGGCGGCGACGGCCACGACATCGAGTTCCCCGAGCCGATCCACAGCGTCGGGCTGGACGCCAACCCGGAATACCGCACCCGGCAGCTGCGGTTCCGCTACACCTCGCTGGTCACCCCCGACTCGGTCTACGACTACGACCTGGTCACCCGGGAACTGACGCTGCGTCGCCGCAAGCCGGTGCTCCCCGGGCCGGACGGGCGCGCGTACGACCCGGCCGACTACGAGCAGCACCGCGAGTGGGCGCTCGCCGACGACGGCACCCGGGTGCCCATCTCGCTGGTCTGCCACCGGGACACCCCACGCGACGGCTCCGCCCCCGCCGTGATCTACGGGTACGGCTCGTACGAGGCCAGCATGGACCCGTGGTTCTCGGTCGCCCGGCTCAGCCTGCTCGACCGGGGCGTCGTCTTCGCCGTGGCGCACATCCGGGGCGGCGGTGAACTGGGCCGCCGGTGGTACGACGAGGGCAAAATGCTGGCCAAGAAGAACACCTTCACCGACTTCGTGGCCTGCGCCCGGCACCTGGTCAAGGCCGGCTGGACGGCGGCCGACCGGCTGGTCGCCCGGGGCGCCTCGGCCGGTGGCCTGCTGATGGGCGCGGTCGCCAACATCGCCCCGGACGCGTTCACCGGGATCGTGGCGCAGGTGCCCTTCGTGGACGCGCTCACCTCGATCCTCGACCCGTCGCTGCCGTTGACCGTCACCGAGTGGGAGGAGTGGGGCAACCCGCTCGCCGACCCGGAGGTGTACGCGTACATGAAGTCGTACACACCGTACGAGAACGTCACCGCCGCCGACTACCCGGCGATCCTGGCGGTGACCAGCCTCAACGACACCCGGGTGCTCTACCACGAGCCGGCCAAGTGGATCGCCCGGCTGCGGGCGGTGGCCCCGCAGGGCGACTACCTGCTCAAGACGGAGATGGGTGCCGGCCACGGCGGCCCCAGCGGCCGGTACGACGCCTGGCGCGAGGAGGCGTTCATCAACGCCTGGATCCTCGACCGGCTGGGCCGCGCCTGACCGCCGCCACCGGTCCCCGCCGGGCCGGGGCGGGTCCCCGGGCCGGCCGGGACCGGCGGGCCGGCAACGCTCGGCGGGTCGGCCCGGGACCGGCGGGCGGTTGCCGCTGCGCACCGGCTGATCGCGGTCAGCCGGTGCGGAGTTCCTCGACGGCGGTGCTCATCCGCAGGAAGAGCAGACCGACACCGACCGTGACCAGCACGGCGACCAGGGCACCCGCGCCGACCCAGGCGAGTTGCGCCCACGGCAGCTCGGGTGTCACCACGACCTCGGGCACCCACACGGTGCGCAGGGCCGACGGGTCGGCGCACCGCACGGCGTCGCCCGTGCACACCTGGAAGGAGTGCGCCCCGTAGGTGCGTGGGCGGCCCGCGACGCCCCAGATGAGCAGCAGGCCGCCGGCGAGCGCCACTACGATGGCCGGCACCGCCGGGGCCAGCGCCTGCCACCCGACGGACCGGCCGATGACGCTGCGGGGGACCCCGGAGGCGACCAGCGCCGCGTACGTCCGGCGGCGGGCGACGATCCCCTCGACCAGGGCGACGACCAGGCCACCGGCGGCCAGCGCCACGGCCAGCTGGGCGGCCCGGTCGACCAGGTCCATCGTGTTCAGGTAGAAGTCGTCACTGCCGGCCAGGCCCTGGCCGGTGGCCCGGTTCGCCGCCATGTCGGCGATCATCGAGGCCCGGAGCCCGGCCGCACCCGCCCCCACGATCACCGCCGCCAGCAGGGCGGCCAGGGTCCGGCTGCCGGCCCACGGGTCGGCGGTCAACCGACGGGCGGCCAGCAGCACGGCCGCCCCGCGACCCCACCGGTGCAGCAGCCGCCCGGCCGTGTACGACAGCCAGCCGGTGCCGACCACCACCCCGACCAGCGCGGCCAGCGCACCGCCGGCCATCAGCGCCGGCTCCAGCAGCGCCGGTGGGTCCTGAGCACGGTCGGCGTACCACCTGTTGATCGGGGCGAGCAGGCCGAACGTGGCCGGCCCGGCCACGATCAGCAGCCCGGCCCACGGCCTCGGGGCACGTTCCCGGCGGGTCCGCCGGACCACGCCGAGCGGGGTCGCGGTGACCCGGCGCAGCAGGACGACACCGACCAGCCCGGCCAGCACCGGCAGGCCGAGCACCACCGCCGCGATCACCGGCGGCGACGGCAGCACGTCGGTGGGCAGCGGCAGCAGCCCCCGGGCGTCGGGCCGGTGCAGCAGCACCCGGCCCACCAGGTACGTCCCCAGCCCGACCAGGGTGCCGAGCAGGCTGGCCAGCCCGGCCTCCACCGCGACCAGCCCGGTCACCTGCCCGGGGGTGGCCCCGGCCAGCCGGAACGCGGCGAGTCGCCGGTCCCGGGCCGGGGCGCCGAGCCGCACGCACTGCCCGGCCAGGGCGAGCACCGGCACGGCGAGCAGCAGCAACGCGACCGCCGTCCCGCCGCGCAGGCCCGGCTCGCGCAGCAGCGCGTTGGTGTACTGCTCGGAGTTGTTGCTGCCCCGTCCGCCGGGTGGGGTCGGGATGGCCAGCACGGTGAGGGCGGCCAGCCCGGCGAGGCTGGCCAGGGCGGCGCTGAGCGCGGTGAGCACGACCCGGGCGGTGTCGGTGCGGTTGCCGGCCAGGGCGAGCCGCAGCGCGACGCCCGGCCTCACCGGGGGTCCGCGCCGGGGCCGGCCGCCGGGAGCGGGACGAGGGTTTCGTCCAGGCCGAGGCCCGTCGGGTCGACCACGCCGTCGCGGAGCATCACCTCGCGGTCGGCGTACGCGGCGATCCGGGGTTCGTGGGTGACCAGGACGATGGTGGTGCCCTGCTCCCGGGCGAGCTGGACGAGCTGGGTGAGGACCTCCTCGCCGCTGAGCGTGTCGAGGGCACCGGTCGGCTCGTCGGCGAAGATCACCCGGGGCCCGGTGACCAGGGCGCGGGCGGTGGCGCAGCGCTGCTGCTGCCCGCCGGACATCGCGCCGGGGCGCACGTCGGCGAGGTGCCCGACGCCGAAGCGGTCCAGCCATTCGCCCGCCGCCCGCCCTGCTTCTCGCCGCCCCGTGCCGGCGAGGAGCAGGGGCAGGGCGACGTTCTCCGCCGCGGTCAACTCGGGGACGAGCTGACCGAACTGGAACAACACCCCGAACTCGGTACGGCGCAGCCGGGACCGCGCCGCCTCGGGCCAGGTGTCGATCCGCTCGCCGTTCCAGCGCACCGCCCCCTCGTCGGGGCGCAGGATGCCGGCGAGGCAGTGCAGCAGGGTGGACTTGCCGCAGCCGCTGGGTCCGGTCACGGCGACGATCTCGCCGTCGGCGACGTCGAGGCTGACGCCGCGCAGGGCCGGTGTCGGGCCGTACGACCGGACCACGTCGCGGGCCTGGAGTCGGCTCACGGGTGTACCTCCCGGTGCCAGTCGGCGACGCGGGCCAGGGTGGTGCGCAGCCACCTCAGGTCGGCGTCGAGGTGAGCGACGGCGTAGTCGACGGCGACGACGTCATCGAGGGTGGTCGAGGGTGCCGTCTTGACGGCGGTGAGTTCGCGCAGCCGGTCGGTGTGCGCCCGCGCCTGGGCGATCAGGTATGACCGGGCCGCGTTGAGGTCGGCGACCAGCAACGCCACCGCGACCTTGGTGAACAGCGCGCTGGTCACGTACGGCATGGGTGGCTCGACGGCGGCGAGCCAGCCGGCGAGCGCGGCCCGGCCCTGGTCGGTGAGCGCGTAGGCGGTCCGGTCGGGGCCGGCCTCGCGTTCCTGACCGGCGGTGACCACCAGGCCGTCCCGTTGCAGGCGCCCCAGGGTGGCGTAGACCTGGCCGAAGGCGAGCGGCTTGGCCCGGGGCAGCCGGGTGTCGTGGGCGCGCTTCAGCTCGTAGCCGTGCCGGTTGCCGGCGGCCAGCAACCCGAGCAGCACGTGCGACGTGGACACCCGGCCAACTATTCATCCAGTGAATAGTCGATGTCAAGCAGCCCTCCAGGCCGGATCGCGACCGGTACGGCCGAGCAGCCGGTCCAGTTCGGTCCCGTCCGCCCCGACCGGCACCTCCGCGCCGAAGGCGCCCATCTGCCGGCCCATCGGGCCCATCTCGTCCATGAAGCCGTGCAGCGCCGCGATGCTCTCCCGCGCCGGCTGGTACGGCTGGCCGGTGGCCCGCGCCAGGTCCCAGCCGTGCACCACCAGGTCCACCACCCCCATCAGGCCGATCGTCGACCGGGGCAGCCCCATCGCCGGCGCGACGCCCTCCTCGCTGGCCGGGTCGTCCCAGGCCACGACGAGCTGCTTCACCTCAGTGGCGAACCGGTCCCGCCAGCCCGGCTCGGCCACGTGATCGGTCTTGACCGACCAGTCCGTCTCCTGCCCGGCGGCGAGGCGTTGGAAGTTGACCGCCACGTCGTACACGTGGTTGATCAGTCCGCGGACGTCGTACTCCGCGCACGGGGTCGGCAGGTCGAGTTGGTCGTCGCCGATCGCCCGGACCAACTCCACGGTCCCCGGGGCGGCGGCGGCCAGCAGCTCACTAGTCTTCGTTGGCATACGGCCAGCGTATGAAGGTGGTCTTGAACGAATGCGACAGCCACGCGCGGATGACCGGGGCATCCTCGATCCGGCCCGGCTGCGCCGGGAGCTGCGGTTCCGGCGGCACCTGCCGGCCCCCGCGCTGCGACCGTGGGTGGAGCACTACTGGCTGGCCGACTGGGCGCTGACCGCGCCGTTCACCCAGCAGGTGGTGCCGCACCCGGCGGTCAACGTCGTCTTCCGGCAGGATGCCGGCGGCCCGGAGACCGCCGAGGTGGCCGGGGTCGGTCGGCGGCTGTTCACGGTCACCCTGACCGGCACCGGAACGGTCAGCGGCATCCAGTTCCGCCCCGGCGGCTTCCGCCCGTTCTGGCGTCGCCCGGTCGCCGAACTCACCGACCGGGACGTCCCGCTCCGCACCGACCCGATCGCCGCCCGCGCCGCCGGGTCGACCACCCCCGGTGCCGCCGCCACCCACCCCGCTGGCCCGACCACGCCCCGCGCCGCCGGGTCCGCCGTCGCGTCACCCCGCTGCGGGGGTACGGACGACGAGCGCCGGCGGGCGTTGGACGCCTTCCTGCTCGCCTGGGCGCCACAGCCCGACCCGGCGGCGGCCGAGGCGATCGCCCTCGCCGAGTCGATCCGCACCGACCGGAGCGTGCTGCGGGTGGACGACCTGGCCCGCCGGCACGATCTCTCCGTCCGGCGGTTACAGCGGCTCTTCCTGGACCACGTCGGCGTCGGCCCCAAGTGGGTGATCCGTCGCTACCGCCTGCTGGAGGCGATCGAACAGGTCGTCACCGGGCTGCCCGACTGGGCCGCCCTCGCCGCCGACCTCGGCTACAGCGACCAGGCCCACCTGGCCCGCGACTTCGCCGCGGTCACCGGTCACACCCCCACCGGCTACGCCCGCTCCCTGCACTGATCCCCACCCACGTCCGAGCCAGCGACCCGCACCGGACGGCGTCGGCCCGACGGGCGCGGAGAGCAGGCGACCGCTTCGCCGCCGGCCCGGCCGCCGGGTCGCTCAGCCCGCCCGGTGGGTCGCTCAGCCCGCCCGCCGGGTCGCTCAGCCCGCCCGGTGGTCGACCGACGACCCCACCGCCCGGACCAGTCCGGGACCACACCGGTGGTCAGCTCACCGTGTGAAGCGTTCTCGTCGCCATGGCCGCAGGAACTCTCCACGATCCTGGTCCCCACTTTTGGCGATCCCAGCACCAAGCAGCCCCACCCCCTGGCGATAACGATGAGTAACATCAGCCGCCACCCCCCCATCTCCCCACTCCGCATCCTTTGCTCTGCTGCCATCGAGGCGACAGCTACTCACCGTTTCAGGCTGGAAGAGCGACCCACCTATGGCGATTTTCAAAGTTGCAGCTCAGCGCGCTGTCGCGGATAAGGCAGCAGAGCAAAGGATGGAGAGGGGAGTAATTCGAGGTTGGCCCTTAGCTACGGTGAGTGACGTCAGGAGTCGGCCCGCTGCCGAGCACCCTCAGTAACCACGACAGCGGTTGGGATTGGGGGGACCTCGGTGGCTCGGTCGAGCCGGCGGACGACCGCCCGGGGGCCGGATCGGGAGTCGGGGAAAGCAGTCGGAACCACTCAGCGGCGGCGGACCGCCACCACCGCGACGTCGTCGTGGATCTCCGGCGGGGCCAGCTCGACCAGCAGCCGCTGGCAGAAGCCGTCCAGGTCGTCGTCGACCACCGTCGCGCAGGCGGCCAACGCGGCCAGACCGTCGTCGATGGTGGTGTCCCGCCGTTCGATCAGCCCGTCGGTGTAGAGCACCAGCGTCGCGCCCGCCGGCAGGGTGAACTCCAGATCCTCCGGCCGGTCCGCGCGCACCCCCAGCAGCGGGGCCGACTGCTGCACGAACTCCACCCGGCCGTCCACCGTCACCAGTGCCGGCAGGTGCCCGGCGCTGGCCAGTCTGATCCGGCCCGTCGACGGGTGCAGCAGCAGGATGCA
The DNA here is from genome assembly GCF_040678915.1 of Micromonospora sp. NPDC049257. Classification (NCBI taxonomy): domain Bacteria; kingdom Bacillati; phylum Actinomycetota; class Actinomycetes; order Micromonosporales; family Micromonosporaceae; genus Micromonospora; species Micromonospora sp. NPDC049257. The sequence goes on along the minus strand of NZ_JBFAQU010000001.1, from coordinate 744,692 downwards.
CAGGGTCGCCAGTTCGTTGCGCAGCAGCGTACGCATCAGCACGTTGAGCCGTTCCAGGATCACCCCGGGCTGGTGCCCCTCCACCGCGTACGCCCGCATCGCGTGCCGCAGCTCGGCCATCACCGTCGCCGCGTGCAGCGAGTGGCCGGCGACGTCGCCGATCGCCACCAACAGGTGCCCGTCGAGCATCACCAGCTCGTAGAAGTCCCCGCCCACCTCGGTCTGCGCGCTGGCCGGCTCGTAACGCACCGCCAGGTCGAGGCCGGCCACGTCGGGCAGCCGTCGGGGCAGCAGGCTCCGCTGGAGGGTCACCGCGATCCGGTGCTCCTCGTCAAAGGAGCGCTGCGCCTCCACCGCCGAGGCGACCGCCTGGGCGAGCTGCACCAGCACCGGCGTCCGGGCGGTCTGGGTGGCGGTGGGCACCACCACGTAGAGCGGGGCGCGGTCCTCCCGCAGCTTGGCGGCGGCCACGGTCACCGTGTCGCCCGCCGGCCAGCGCACCAACCCCCACCCGTCGGGGGCGTCCACCCGGACGGTCGCCCCGGTCGGCACGCCGGTGTCGTCGACCACCCACGGTACGACCTCCGCCGTCGCGCCCGGACCGGCGGCGACCCCGGCCAGGCAGTCCCCGTCGAAGGTCTCCGCGACCACCGCCGCCGGGCTGCGGAAGATCTGCGCCGCACCGGCCGCCGCCTCCTGCAACAGGCGGGTGAAGGTGGACGCGGCGTGCACCGCCACGGTGGTGTCGGCCAACCCGGTGAGCCGCTCGGCGAGCAGCTCGGCCCGCGTCCGCGCCTGGTAGTAGCGCAGCACCGCGTGCGCGGTGGCCACCAACTCCTCCGGCTCGATCGGCTCGGCCAGGTAGGCGTCCGCACCCCGGGTCAGTCCCTGGGTACGGTCCACCACGTCGACGGCGTGCGCGGACACGTGGATCACCGGAATGGCCGGGTGGTCCGCCTTGATCCGTTCGCAGACCTCGAAGCCGCTCAGGTCCGGCAGCCGGACGTCGAGCACCACCAGGTCGATCGGGTCCACCCCGACCCGGGCCAGCGCCTCGGTGCCGTTCTCCGCCTCCCAGACCGTGAAACCGGCCCGGGTCAGCCAGCTCACCAGCAGGTAGCGCTTGGTGGGGCTGTCGTCGACCACCAGGATCGTCGCCGGGACGCCGGCCACCTCACACCCCCGCCACGGGCAGGTCCACCGTGAAGCTGCTGCCCCGACCCGGCTCGCTGGTCAGCGCCAGGGTGCCGCCAAGCAGCGTCACCAGCCGCCGCGCGTACGGCAGACCGAGACCGGTGCCGCTGCGCCGGCTGGTCCCCGGCACCTGGTAGAACTCCTCGAAGATCCGTTCGTGCAGCTCGGCGGGGATGCCCGGCCCGGTGTCCGAGACGCGGATCCGCACCCGGTCGTCGACCCGCTCGGCGCACATCCGCACCTCACCCCGGTCGGTGAACTTCACCGCATTGTGCAGCAGGTTGCGCAGCACCTGGGCCAGCAGCACCTCGTCCGAGCGGAGCTCGGTGCCCGGGGGCGGCTCCTCCACCACCAGCTCCACCTCGGAACGCAGGGTGAGCGCCCGCAGTGTCCCCCGCAGCTGCCCGAAGACCGCCCGCAGGTCGACCTGCACCCACTCCGGCTCGATCCGGCCAGCCTCCGCCTTGGCCAGGTCAAGCAGGTCGTTGACCAGGGAGAGCAGGTCGGCTGCCGAGGACCGGATCAGCTCGACCTGCTGGGCCTGCTCGGCGGTGAGCGGGTCCGACGCGGAGTCGGTCAGCAGCCGCCCCAGCCCGATGATCGCGGTCACCGGGGCCCGCAGCTCGTGGCTGACGTTGGCCAGGAAACGGCTCTTCGACTCGCTCGCCGCACGCAACTGTGCCGACTTCTCGTCCAGCTCCGCGTAGAGGGCCACCACCCCCCGGTTGGTCTCCTCCAACTCCTCGGAGAGCTGACCGTAGAGCGCCATCACCCCCCGGTTGGTCTCCTCCAGCTCGGCGTTCAGCACGGCCAGCTCGTCGCGCTGGCTGCGTACCTCGTCGAGAGCGGCGATGAGCTGCCCGTTCTGGGTGGCCAACTCGTCCAGGGCGCTGGCCGGGGCGCTGGTGCCCAGCTCGGCGCGCAGCTCTGCCAGGCGCGGCGGGGTCAGCGCAGCAGCGGCGGCCGGGACACGTCGGGACATCCTCACGACGGTATATCCCGCCGCCTCCGCCAGCCCCAGGGTGTCCACCAATCGCGCCACCGCGCCGGACTGCGGCTCGTACCGGTTGCCCGGCAGCGGACGCAACGGGGCGAGGTCGACGCTGAGGAACCGCCGCCCGTCCGACTCCGTGACGAGGGCGAAGCTGACGTCCGCGCCGTCCACGGTACGCAGCAGGTCCCGGGCCACCTCGCTGAGCGCGGTGGCGAACCGCACCTGGTCCTGGTGCTCCAGCCCGATCGCCGCCGCAACCTCCCGGCCCCGCTGGCGTACCCCGAAGATGTCCTGTTCCACCCGCAACGCCATCCGCAGGAGTGGCTCGCGGGCGGTCACGACGGAGTTCTCGCGACCAGCACGCAGGCGTCGTCCCGGCGGATTCCGGCGTCGCGCAGCAGGGTCGCCGCGACGACCACCGACGCCCGCCCGGTCAGCCCCGGATAGTCCTCGGACCGCCACCGGTCCACCACCCCGTCGCTCTGCATCACCAGGGTCGCGCCGGCCGGGAACGGGTAGTCGTACTCACGTACCGTCGGGCGTTGGTGGCCGGCGATGCCGGGCAGCGACACCAGCCCCCGGCGGGTGCCGTCCGGGGCCAGCACCGTCCCGGCGATGTTGCCCAGCCCGGCGTAGCGCAGCAGACCCGCCGCCGGGTCCAGCTCCGCCACCGCCAACGCGGCCCCCCGGGTGTGCGACATCGCACGGTGCAGGTGCGTCACCACGGTGGCGGGCGGACCGGCCGGCGCGACCCGGAAGGCGGAGACGGCCGCCTCGGCGGCGACGTTGGCCAACGGCCCGTGGCCCAGCCCGTCGCAGACCAGCACCTGGTGCCGCCCCTGTTCGGTACGCATCGCATGGCTGTCGCCGCTGACCTGCTCGCCGGTGATCGGCCGGGTCAGCCCCGCCGCCCAGGCCGGCGTGGCCCGCACCTCCTTCGCCCACACCTGCACCGCGAAGACGGTGCCGCGACCCGGCCGGGACCAGGCGTCGTACCAGCTGGCCTGGCGGGTGATGGCACCGAGGCCGATGCCCAGGGTGCCGGTGGTGGAATGGCCGTCGCGGGAGGAGACGGTCAGGTCGGCCATCCCGGGGCCGGAGTCGACCGCGATCAGCTCCACCCCGGCGGCGTCGCCGGTGCGCACCGGGCGCAGCAGCAGGACACCCTCCTGGGCGTGTTTCACCAGGTTGCTGGTCAGCTCGGCGGCGACGATGGCCAGTTCGGCGACCCGGTTCTCACCGAGGCCGAGCTGCCCGCCGAGACGCTCCGCCGCGCGTCGCACGGTGCTGGCGGCGCTGCCGCTCTCCACCCGGTACCAGTGGCCCGCGTCCGGCACCACGTCGTGGATCATCGGGACCACTTGGTGACGGTGATCCGGGTGCCCTCACCGGGGGCGGTCTGGATGTCGAAGTCGTCGACCAGTCGACGGGAGCCGCTGAGGCCGAGGCCCAGGCCACCGCCGGTGGTGTAGCCGTCGGTGAGGGCGAGACCCAGGTCGGCGATGCCCGGCCCGGAGTCGGCGAAGACGATCCGCACGCCGCGCCGCCGGCCGTCCTCGACGACCGTCACCTCGGCGGTGCCGCCACCGCCGTAGATGAGGGTGTTGCGGGCCAGCTCACTCGCGGCGGTCACCAGCTTCGTCTGGTCGACGAGGGAGAGCTTGACCGCCACCGCCACGGTACGCACCAGCTGACGGACCCGGACGACGTCCTCGTCACTGCCGATCGCCTGGGTCTTCGGGCCCAGGTCGACTCCCGCGGTCATGACGATGTCGCCGCCGTCCCGGACTCCACGTCCTCGGGGTCGTCGTCGTACCCGAGGTCGTCGTCGCGGGTCGCCGCGATCAGCTCCATGCCCCGCTCCACGTTCAGCGCGGTGCGGATGCCGTTGAGCGACAGGCCCAGCTCGACCAGGGTGATGGCGACCGCGGGACGCATCCCGACGACCACCGTCTCGGCGTCGAGCACCTTGGAGATCGAGGCGATGGTGGAGAGCATCCGGCCGACGAAGGAGTCGACGATGTCCAGCGCGGTGATGTCGATGATGACGCCGTGGCAGCCGGTCGCGACGATCCGCTCGGCCAGGTCCTCCTGGAGGGTGACCGCCGTCTGGTCGGACATGTCGATCTGGATGGAGACCAGCAGGATGTCGCCGATCTTGAGGATCGGCACCCGTTCCATCACGCCTCCCGACGCGGGTGACGGCGGGACGTCTCCACCCCGGTGAGCCGCAGCACGTGCCGCAGCGCGTCGGCCAGGCTCGCCTTGGTGGCGATGTCGCCGAACTCGATGCCGAGCGCGACGATGGTCTGCGCGATCTGCGGGCGGATGCCGGAGATGATGCAGTCGGCGCCCATCAGCCGGGCGGCCACCACCGTCTTGAGGATGTGCTGGGCGACCTGGGTGTCGACCGCCGGCACGCCGGTGATGTCGATGATGGCGTACGGCGAGCCGGTGTCGACCAGGGTCTGGAGCAGCCGTTCCATCACCACCTGGGCGCGGGCCGAATCGAGGGTGCCGACCAGCGGCACGGCGACCACACCGTCCCAGATCTTCACCACCGGGGTGGAGAGTTCGAGCAGCTGCTCGGCCTGGTCGGCGATCAGCCCCTCGCGGGTCTGCACGTAGGTCTCGAAGGTGAGCAGCCCCATCCGGTCGACCAGGCCGGTGAAGTCGACGACGTCCCGCAGCGACAACTCCACGCCGGCGGTCTCGGCCAGCTCGACCAGGACGTCCTTGAGGGCGTAGATGCTGGTCGCGGTCTCGGTGGCGGTGAAGCTCTGCCGGGCCCGGCTGCGGGACAGGTCGGCGAGCACCGCCCGCAGCTCGCCCGCCGCAGGGTCCTGGAGGTCGGCCAGGCCGGCACCGCCGGCATTGATCATGCTAGCGTGCAGCTCCTGCACCTGGAGGCGTAGCTCGGCCTGGCTGAGCCGACCGCGCAGCGAGGCGGCGACGACCTCGGTCCACCGTTGCACCACCCGCTCGCCGTGCCCGGTCAGTAGCTCGACGAGTCGGTCGCCTCCGTCTGCGGTCAACGCCATGGTTACCTCCTGTGAGCTGGGCCGGCCGGACTCTATCACCGGAGGCAGACCCGGTAGTTGCCCCGCGGCAAAGGAATGATCGGTCCCACCGGAAGCGCTCCCGTTCTGCGTGTCCCGCTGTTCGTGGGATACCGTTCCACCAATAACAGGAGGTCTGAATGTCCCTGACGGTGCACACGGAACAGCGCGGCGACGTCGTCGTCGTGTCGGTCGCGGGCGAACTCGACATGGCGACCGCACCGCAGTTGCAGGACCAGATCACCGACCTGCTCGACAAGGGGCGCAGCCGGCTGGTGTTCGACCTGGCCGAGGTGTCGTTCTGCGACTCGACCGGGTTGTCGGTCTTCGTCCGGGCCAAGAACAGCTGCGACGAGGCCGGCGGCGTGGTCCGGTTGGCCGCCCCGCAGCGCGGCGTGCTGCGCATCCTCGAGGTCAGTGGGCTGGTCGAGGTGCTGCACACCTACCCGACGGTCGACGAGGCCGTCGCGGGCGATCCCACCCCCGCCTCGTCCTGACCGGTTTCCTCACCGCTCGTCCTCGATGAACCGGGGACGAGCGATCACCATGCCCGCGGTCGTCTGCACCGCCAGCGCGGCGAGCAGGAAGCCCATCGGCGCGGTCCACCCACCGGTCGCCTCGTAGAGCACCCCGACGAGCAGCGGCCCGAGCGCGGCGATCACGTATCCGGTGCTCTGCGCGAAGGCGGACAGCGCCACCGTGCCGTCGGCGGTGCGGGCCCGCAGGCCGATGGTGGTCAGGATCAGCGGGAACGCGCCCTGGCCGAAGGCGAGCAGCAGCACCCACAGCAGCGCCCCCTCCCGGGGTGCGAGCGCCAACCCCAGGTAGGCCGCCGCGGAGAACGCGGTCAGCCCGAACACCAGCGGGCGCAGCGTCCGGAGCCGACCGGCCAGCGTCGGCATCAGCAGGGCGACCGGCACCCCGAGCGCGGTGACCCCGGCGAGCAGCAGTCCGGCGCTCTCCGGCCGGAAGCCGGCGTCCCGGAAGAGCTGGGCCAGCCAGCCCATCACCGCGTACCCGCTCAGTGACTGCGCGCCGAAGTAGACCGCCATCGCCCAGCCGAGCCGGGTGCGGGCCGGCTGGACCCGGGTGCGGACGGCCGGGCCCGCCGTCGGGGGCGCGGTCCGTCGGGCGGCGCGCGCCCGCAACGCCAGCGGCACCCACGGGAGTACGGCCACCGCCGCCAACGCCGCCCACACGCCCAGCCCGGCCCGCCAGGAGCCGAAGGCGTGCGCCACCGGCACGGCGGAGGCGGCGGCCACCGTCGTACCCGCCGTCAGGGCCATCGTGTACGCCCCGGTGACCAGCCCGGTGCGGTGCGGGAAGTGCTGCTTGACCAGCATCGGCAGCAGGATGTTCGCCACCGCGATGCCGGCCAGGGCGAGCGCGCTGGTGAACACGAAGATCGCCGCCGAGTCGGTGACCACCCGGAGCACCTGACCGACGGTGAGGGCGAGCATCGCCACCACCAGCACCCGGGCTGCGGGCCAGCGGCGGATCAGCCACGGGGTGAGCGCGCCGAGACCGGCGAAGGCGATGGTGGGCAGGGTGGTGACGAACCCGGCCATCGTGCCGGAGAGACCGAGCCCGGTGCGTACCTCGTCGAGCAGCGCGCCGAGGCTGGTCACCGCGGCCCGCAGGTTGAGCGCGACCAGCAGCATCCCGACCAGCACCAGCGCGCCGCCGGTGGCCGGCGACGGGGCGCGGTGGGCCGGCCGGTGGGCGAGCGGCCCGGCCGCTCCGGCGGTGTCGCCCGGCCCGACGACGGCGGCGCTCCGGCCGACGGCGGTGGCCGCGGGGCTGGCATTTGGCGGGGTCATGACCTCGAACCTACAATCATGGGATGAATTTCGGCAGTTGGTGTAACCGGTGACACCGTCCGTCGATTCCCCACCCGTGCCCCCGCGCGGTCAGCGGGTGCACCAGACGATCGAGCAGCTCCGGGGCCGGATCCTCGGCGGCGAATGGCCGGTGGGCGGACGCATCCCCACCGAGCCGCAGTTGGTGACGGCGCTCGGGGTGGGGCGCAACACCGTCCGTGAGGCCGTCCGGGCGCTGGTGCACGCCGGGGTGCTGGAGTGCCGGCAGGGCTCCGGGACGTACGTGGTGTCGACCGACGAGCTGGCCCCGGTGGTGGCCCGCCGGCTCACCGACGACCGGATGGTCGAGGTGGTCGAGGTCCGCCGGGCGTTCGAGGTCGAGGCGGCCCGGTTGGCCGCGCTGCGGCGTACCCCGGAGGATCTGGTGGCGCTCGACGGCGCGCTCGCCACCCGGGAGGCCGCCTGGCGGTCGGGCCGGGTCGGCGAGTTCGTGGAGGCGGACGTCGCGCTGCACACGGCGGTGGTCGCCGCCGCCCACAACGCCATGCTGGCCGAGCTGTACGCCTCGGTCGGCGCGGCCCTGCGCAGCACCGTCGCGCACGCGATCGGCGACACCCTGCAACCCCAGCGGTACGTCGACCACGGCCGACTGGTGGCGGCGATCCGGGACGGCGATCCCGGGCGGGCGGCGATCGAGGCCGGGGCCTTTCTGGAGCCGCCGTCCGGGGCATAGGTTGTCCCCGACGGAGAATCGGACGGCACAGGAGTGCAGCAGATGCTCAAGGGCTTCAAAGACTTCATCATGCGCGGCAACGTCGTCGACCTGGCGGTCGGTGTCGTCATCGGTGCCGCGTTCACGGGCGTGGTCACCCAGCTGACCAAGTCGTTCCTCGAACCACTGGTCCGGGTCATCATCGTGCTGATCACCGGCAACCAGAAGGGCCTCAGCGGCTCGACGCCGAAGTTCCGCGACATCCCGTTCGACTGGGTGGCCTTCGTCAACGCGGCGATCACCTTCGCGCTGACCGCGGCGGCGCTCTACTTCCTGGTCGTCTACCCGATGAACCGGCTCGCCGAGCGGCGCAAGCGGGGCGAGGAGCCGCCGCCCGCCGCCCCCAGCGAGGAGGTCAAGCTGCTCACCGAGATCCGCGACGCGCTGCTGGCCGGGGGGCACACCGCTCCGGGGCAGCGCGGCGCGCTCGACGACGTGCTCGGACGCCGGACGGAGCCGCCCGCCCCGCGCTGACCGACCGGTACACATCGGCCCCTGCGGAATTCCCGCAGGGGCCGACTTCTGTCGTACACATGTTCGATAGAGTCCGGCCATGGAACAGCGTAGGCACTGGTGGAACGGCAAATGGGGACGACTGGCCCGGCGGGACGTTTTCCTCCGGGTCGACGCCGACCGGTGGCACGTCGAGCAGCGGGCCGGCGGCGCGGAGGGCGTCTCCCAGTTCTACGAGCACGGCAGTGCCGACGAGGCCGAGGAGACCGTCCGGGCCCTGCTGGAGGGCACGGACGCCTGGCGGGAGCTGTCCCCGCGCCCGCCCGGTGCCTGGGGCCCGGCGGTTTAGCGGTGGGTGGGGCAGGGAACCGCCCGGGGATGGAGCAGCAGGGCATGGCAGAGCGGGCGGTCATCTCCCGGGTCACCACCGGCATGCGGGTGGTCGACACCGTCGGGGTCGAGATCGGCACCGTCGACCTCGTCCAGCGGGGCGACCCCAACGCGGTGACCGTGCAGGCGTCGACCGCCGACCCGGGCGGCAGCCTGGACGAGCTGATCGAGTCGGTGGCCGTCGAGGAGCCGGACGTCCCGGCCGACCTCGCCGCCCGCCTGCTGCGCACCGGCTACCTCAAGGTCTCCACCGAACTGGCCCGCACCGGCGCGGTGTACGTGCTGGCCGACCAGATCGCCACGGTCACCGACGACCAGGTACGCCTGCACGTCCCCGTCGGCGACCTGCCTCCGGAGGAGTGACCCGCCCCGCCCCTCACCACCTGCGCTGGCCGGAGACGGGCTGTCGGCGGCCGGTCGGCCGCGCCGAGCGGGCCGCCGGGCGGGCCGCCGGGCGGCGGCGCGCTTGCGTCGCGCGGGGATCTCAGCTGCTCGCGTGCGCCGATCGATCCCACCGGCCGGGGCAACAACCCTGCCACGCATCCTTTAGAGCTGATGACGTAAACGAATCATCGACGACCCGGCCGCCTCGGCGCGCAAAGCAACCCCGCGGGTCGCCCCGGCTGCCTGAGCCACCGTCTTGAACGGGGTGATTCAGAGCCATCCGGCGGGGTGGGAGTGGGTGAGCCGTCAACGTCATCAGCTCTAAAGGACCCGTAGAGGTATCACCGCCCGCCGAGGACTCACCTCCAGGATGCAGCGGGAAGAGGTCCGGAAGAAGCCGGAAGGAGTTGGTCATGGCGGAGGTGGCCCGGCAGAGCCCGGGGTTCGTCCGTGGCTGGTGGGGGTCGGGCGAGGCGGACCAGGCGACCGGGCACGCCCTGGTGTTGTTGGACAGCCGGGAGCACGCGCTGGAGTTCGCGGCGACCGTCGAACAGTACGTGCCGGACGCGCGACTGCGGGTGGTGGCGGTCGAGGCGACCGTCAGCGCCCCGTGACCTGCCCGGACTGGGCCGGAGCCGGCGTCCGGCGTCGGAAGAGCAGCAGCATCAGCCAGCCGGCCAACAGTCCCCAGAACGCCCCACCCACGCCGAGCAGACTCACCCCCGAGGCGGTGACCACGAACGTCACCACGGCGGCCTCCCGGCTCTGTGGGTCGGACGCGGGGGCGGGGGCGAGCGCCGAGGAGAGTGCACCGGCCAACGCGCCGAGCAGCGCGAGCCCGGCGACCGCCTCGATGAGCACCGGCGGGGAGAGCAGCACCAGCGTGGTCGCCGCGCCGGCGCCGAGCCCGAGCAGCGCCAGGCCGATGCCGGCGGTCACCGAGGCGATCCAGCGCCGGTCCGGATCGGGGTGGGCGTCGGGGCCGGCGGCGAGGGCGGCGGTGATCGCGGCGAGATTGACGGCGTGTCCGCCGGTGGCGGCACCGAGCGCACTGGCCAGCCCGGTGGCGCGCAGCGCCGGGGCGAGCGGCGGCCGGTAGCCGAAGCCGCGCAGCACCGCCGTGCCGGGCACGTTCTGCGCGGCCATGGTGACCAGGAACAGCGGCAGCGCCAGGCCGAACACGGCGGGCAGGGTGAACGCCGGCACGGTCGGCGACACCACCGGCCGCAGGTCACCGGGGGTGACTCCCACGCCGGTCGTGGTCAGGGCGATCGCCACCGCCGCCGCCACCAGCGCGGCCGGCACCGCCCACCGGGGGGCGAACCGGTGCAGCACCAGCCAGGTGACGATCACCGGGGCGGCCAGGGCCGGCACCTCGACCAGCGCGCGTACCGGGGCGGTGCACAGCGGCAGCAGCACCCCGGCCAGCATCGCGGCCGCCACCGGGGCGGGGATCGCGGCCACCGCCCGGCCGAGGGCGGGGAAGAGGCCGGCGGTGACGATGAGCAGCCCGCACAGCGCGAACGCGCCCACGGCGGCGGGCCAGCCGCCGGGGACCGGCCCGGTGGCGACCAGCAGCGCCGCGCCCGGCGTGGACCAGGCGATCGCGATCGGCATCCGGTGCCGCAGGCCGAGCCAGACAGCGCAGATTCCGGCGGCGACACTCACCGTGAGCAGCCCGGAGGCGGCCTGCGCCTCGCTGGCGCCGACCGCCCGCAGCCCGGCGAGCACGACGGTGAACGAGCTGGCGAAGCCGACCACGGCGGTCACCACGCCGGCCAGCACCGGTTGCAACCGATCCCCCACCACAGCCTCCCGCGCGTCCGTTCCCGCCGACGACCCGCAGACCGCCCCGGCGTGCCGGGTCGGGTCGGGTCGCCCATCGTTCCGTTTATGGAACGGCGGCGTGTAGCACCATAGCCGGATGACCCCGCCTCGCCCAGCCCGCCGGCCCCCGCTCGACGCCGACGCCGGGGCGGTCGGCCAGCGGCTGCGCGCGCTGCGGATCGAACGCGGGGTCTCCCTGTCCACGCTCGCCCGGGCCGCCGGCGTCGGGAAGGCCACCCTCTCGGCGCTGGAGAACGGCACCCGCAACCCCACCCTGGAGACGCTCTACGCGATCACCGCCCAGCTCGGCGTGCCGCTGGCCGCCGTGCTCGCCGGGCCCGCCGCCACCCCGACCGTGCGGGGCGCCACGGTCGTCGCCACCCTGCTGGAGTCGTTCACCGACACCGACGCCAGTTACGAGCTGTACCGGTTGCGGGTCCGTCCCGGCGGGGAACAGGTCTCCCCCGCCCACCGGCCCGGGGTCACCGAACACGTCACGGTCTTCGCCGGGATGCTCCGCGCCGGCCCGCTCGACGCCCCGCTGACCGCCGCCGCCGGTGGCCACCTGCGCTGGACCTCCGACGTGCCGCACGGCTACGCCGCCCTCGGCGACGAGGAGGTCGCCGCCAGCCTGCTGCTGCGCTACCCCCGCAGCTGACCCGCGCCCGGCACCCGGTGCTGCACCGCCCAGAGCGCCGCCTCGGTACGCGACGCCGAGCCGGTCTTGCGCAGCAGGTTCGACACGTGCACGGTCACCGTCCGCACCGAGATGCCCAACGCCCGCGCGGCCTGCTTGTTGGACATCCCGGCGACCAGGCAGCCGAGCACGTCCACCTCCCGACCGGTCAGCTCGGCGACGGGTGGGGCGGCGGGCCGGGGCACGGGCCTGCGCTCCGGCGTCCGCAGGTGTTCCGGCAGCGGCTCACGCACCAGCGCCGCCATCCCCCGACCCGCGTGTACGGCCAACAGCTCGGTGAGCGCGTACGGGTTGCCGCCGGTGCGTTGCCAGACCGCGGCACAGACCCGCGCCGGTGGCGGGCCCTCGTCGTACACCTGGGTGAGGATCTCCGCCACCTCGGCGACGCCGAGCGGGCCGAGATGCTGGCGCACCGCACCGCGTACCCCGCAGAGGCGGGCCAGGACGCGGCGGGTGAGGTCCGGTGCGACCGCGTCGGCCGGCGGCCGGCTCGCCACCACCAGCAGCGCCGGCAGCTGCGGCGCGGTGGCCAGCTCGACGACCAGGTTGAGGCTGGCCGGGTCGAGGTCGTGCAGGTCCTCCACCACCAGCACGGCCGGGCCGGCACCCACCAGCAACCGGACGGTACGCACGGCGAGCCGCAGCAGCGTGCCGGGGGCGTACCGCTCGCGCGGCGCGGTCGGCTGCTGCGCCAGCCAGGCCAGCGCGTCCGGTGGCAGGTCCAGGGTCCCGACGTCGCGGACGCTGAGCACCGCCGCCAACCAGTCGTAGGGGGCCGGATCGTGCACCCGCGCCGTGCCGGTGAGGATCACCGCCGGACGGGGAGCGAGGCGCTCGACGGCCGCCGCGACCAGCAGGCTCTTGCCCACCCCGGCGGCCCCGGTGATCACCGTGACGGCGGGGGCCGACCGGCCCGATCCGGCCACGGTGGACCACGCCCGGTCGAGCTCCGCCAGCTCTCCGACGCGACCCACCATCGACACCGGGATCATTTCTCCCACCCTACGTACTAGTGCGTAGAGACGGAGGGAGGGTGTATCCGGCAAGCTTGACGCATGACGCTGATCCTCCGCTCGGCCATCCTCAACGACGTCGGCCTGGTCCGCACCAACAACGAGGACTCAGCCCTCGCCGGTGAACGCCTGGTCGCGGTGGCCGACGGCATGGGTGGGCTGCCCGCCGGCGAGGTGGCCAGCGAGATCGTCATCCGCATCCTGGACGAGCTGGTCCCCCCCACCGGCACCGACGAGGCCGCCGAGGCGTTGCGGGCCGTGGTCTCCACCGCCAACCGCCGCATCCGCGCCGCCATCTCCGCCGACCCGGCCCGCGAAGGCATGGGTACGACGCTGACCGCCGGCCTGCTCGCCGGGGACACCCTGGTCCTCGCCCAGGTCGGCGACTCCCGCTGCTATCTGCTGCGCGACGGCGAGCTGACCCAGCTAACCCGGGACGACACCTTCGTCCAGGCGCTGGTCGACCAGGGTGCGCTCTCCCCCGACCAGGCCCGCCACCACCCGCAGCGGTCCCTGGTGACCCGGGCCGTGCAGGGGGCGGACGCGCCACCCGCGATCGGCGTGCTGACCGTGTTCGCCGGGGACCGGGTGCTGCTGTGCAGCGACGGGCTCTCCGACTACGTCGCCGACGAGGCGATCCACGGCGCGCTCACCAGCTACCAGGACCGCCAGCACTGCGGCGAGCAGTTGGTCAAACTGGCCCACCAGGCCGGTGCGCCGGACAACGTCACCGTGGTGGTCTCCGACGTGACCGAGGGCTGAACCGGGCCAACCGGGTTGCGGCCGGCCGCCGGCCGGGTTGGGATGGACGGATGCTCATCCGTCGCCTGGCCGCCGAGGAACGACTGACCACCAGCTTCCCGCTCCAGGCGTACGCCTTCGAAGCGTCCCCGCTGAGCCGGGAACGGGTCGAGGCGTTCCACCGTTACCTGCCCTACAACAAGGGCAACCGGACGCTGGTGGTCGAGGAGGGCGGCGAGGCGCGGGCCACCGCCAGCGCCGTACCGATGCGGCAGAACCTGCGCGGCGCGGTGCTGCCGATGGCCGGGGTCGCCGGGGTGACCACCCACCCGCTGGCCCGCCGCCAGGGTTACGTACGCGCCCTGCTGCGTCAACTCCTCGACGAGATGCGCGACGGCGGGCACCCGGTGAGCGCGCTGTACCCGTTCCGGGCCAGCTTCTACGAGCGGTTCGGTTACGTGGGGCTGCCCCGGGCGCGTACCGCCCGGTTCTCCCCGGCCGACCTGGCTCCGCTGCTACGCGCCGAGCTGCCCGGCACGGTGACCTGGGAACGTATCGGCTCCGGGTACGCCCGCTACCGGTCGTTCACCGAGCGGTGCCTGCGGGAGCGGCACGGCTTCGCGATCTTCCCCGAGTTCCGGGACGTCGGGCTGCGGGACCGGGACGACCGTTGGCTGATCACCGCGACGATCGACGGCAGCGTCGTCGGCGCGCTCACCTACCGGATCGACGACCACGGTGGTGAACTGGTCGGGGACGACCTGCTCGCCGCCGACCCGTACGCGCGCGCCCTGCTGTTGCAGTTCCTCGCCCGGCACGTCGACCAGGTGGAGCGGATCAGCCTCCAGCTCCCCGCCGACGACCTGCCCGAACTGTGGCTGACCGATCTGGCCGTGCACGTCGAGGCCCGGGTGACCCGACCCGGTTCGCCCGCGCCGATGGCCCGCCTGCTCGGTGTGGACGCCCTCGCCGGGCTGCCCGCCGGGCCCGGCCGGGTCCGGGTGGAGCTGGTCGACGACCGTTGGCTCGCCGGCACCCACCTGCTCGACGGCACCTCCGGTCGGTTGGAGCTGTCCCCCGCCGGCCGGTCGGTGGTGACCTCCGGCGTCGCGGTGCCGGCGGTCACGCTCACCGCCGCCGGGTTGTCCGCGCTGGCCTACGGGGTGCTCGACCCGGCCGAGGTGCACCTGCGGGGGCTGGGTGACGTCGGCCCGGAGGCGGCGGCGGAGCTGCGCCGGCTCTTCCCCCGCGCCCTGCCCTACCTCTTCGCCGACTTCTGACCATCCGATCCGCGCCGCGTCCCCGGCCACCCGGATGCCGTCGGGTCGCCGGGCAGCCCGGGTGCCGTCGGGGCGGGACCGGGCGCGGGTCTGGTTGACGTGCTCCCGGGGCGGGTACGGTCCCCGGAATGCCACAGTGGTTGCAAGCCGGGGCGTGGGGCCTGTTGGCCGGTTCCGCCCTGCTGATCGGGGCAGCTGTCGGGTACTTCGCCCGGGTGCCCCGCACGGTCGTCGCGTCGATCATGGCGTTCGGCGCGGGCGTGCTGCTCTCCGCCGTGTCGTTCGAGCTGATCGCCGAGGCGCACGATCAGGGTGGTCTGCTGCCGACCGCGCTCGGGGCGACGGGCGGGGCGCTGGCGTACACCGGGGCGAACGTGCTCCTCGCCCGACGGGGCGCCCGGCACCGCAAGCGGTCCGGCCAGGAGCAGCCCTCCGAGCAGGAGCAGCCCGGTTCGGGGTCGGCGATCGCGGTGGGTGCACTGCTCGACGGCGTACCCGAATCGGTGGTGATCGGCGCGAGCCTGCTGACCGGCGGCCCGGTCAGCCTGGTCACCGTGGTCGCGGTGTTCCTCAGCAACGTACCGGAGGGGCTGTCGAGCGCCGCCGGGATGCGCCGGGCCGGCCGCTCCCGCCGCTACGTCTTTGCACTGTGGACGGCGATCACCCTGATCAGCGGGGTCGCCGCGCTGCTCGGCAACACCCTGCTGGGCGGTGCCCCACCGGAGGTGCTGGCCACCATCACCGCGCTGGCCGCCGGGGCGATCCTCGCGATGATCACCGACACCATGGTCCCGGAGGCGTTCGAGGACGCGCACCTGCTGGTCGGCCTGATCACCGTCCTGGGCTTCCTCACCGCGTTCGCCCTCTCCCACGCCTGACCCACCCCACCCGACCCGCCCCCACCGCACACCCACATCCCGCCCCCTCCGCATACCGAGCCCCGCACTGCGCCACCCCGCACTGCGCTGCGCCACCGCCCCGCACTCGAACAGGACGTGCACGAACAGGCCGCACGCAGGCCGGCCGCACACGAACAGGACGTGCACGAGTGGGTCGGGCCGGTGGAGGGGCGGGGCGTCGCCGGTCAGTAGGGGTCGCCCTGGCCGGGGGCCCGACCCCGGAGCAGGCCGGCGGGGCGGCCGGGCAGGTCGGCGTCGCCGGACATCGGCGGGCCGGCGGTGTGCGCGCCGTGGGCCATCCCGGCGAACAGTTCCTTCAGCGCGGTCACCGCGTCGATCCGTGGCTGCCAGCCGAGTTCGGTCTCGGCCCGGGCGCTGGACATCAGCGGTGCGTTGAGCCCCAGTTCGACCCAGCCGGCATCCACCGGTTGCAGCCGCAGCCGCCAGGTCAGCGCGGCGGCGGTACGCAGCACCGGGGCGGCCACCGGCACCGTCCAGCCCTGGAAGTGCCGGGCCACCAGCTCCGGGGTCAGCACCGGGTCCGCGGCGACGTTGAACGCGCCGCGGGCCTCACCGAGGACCGCCCGGGCGTACGCGTCGGCCACGTCGTCGGCGTGCACCGCCTGCATCCGCAGCCGACGGTTGGCCGGTACGAGCGGAATCCGCCCGTACCGCAGCAGCCGCACCGGGGCCAGCGGCCCGAGGAAGTACCTGGTGATCTCGGTGCCCGCGTCCCGTTGGAAGATCAGCCCGGGGCGCAGCCGGACCACCCTCAGCTGCGGGTGTGCGGCCTCGACGGTGTCCAGCATCGCCTCGACCTCGGCCTTGTCCCGGCTGTACGAGGAGCCGGGCACCCCGGTAGCCGGCCACCGCTCGCTGATCGGGTGGTCCTTCGGGCCGGGCGCGTAGGTGCCGACCGACGAGGCGTACACCAGGGCGGGCACCCCGGCCCGGACGACGGCCTCGGTCACCGCGCGGCTGCCGCCGACGTTGGTCCGGTGCAGGGTGCGTTGGTCGTGGCTGGGTTGGATCTGCCAGGCCAGGTGCACGACGGCATCGGCCTGCGTGAAGATCGCGGTGAGCTGGTCGACCGCGCCCGGCGCCCCGACGTCGCAGGAGTGCCAGCGCATCCCGGCGTAGGGTGCCCCGGCGTCCGGGCCGGGCAGCCGGCGGGCGACGCCGACCAGGTCCAGCCCCGGTTCCCGGCCCAGCCGGCGCAGCACCGCCGTGCCCACGTTGCCACTGGCCCCCACGATCACGATCCGCATACCGGCTGCGGTACCCGCTGCACCCGACTCCAACCCCGCACCGCATCGCCGACCCCGAGGCCAGACCGACCCCGTGGCCAGACCGAGCCGGCCGTGGCCGCCGGCGAGGGGCGGCGTCCGGTCGACCGGACGCCGCCCCTCGCCGTGCCGGACGGCCCCGCCGGCACCGTCTCCCGATCGCGGGTCAGCCGCCGGCCGGGGTACGGGCCGGGCCGTTGTCGACCAGCCGGAACGTGCTCCGCAGCGGCGCGTCGCCCAACTCCTCCAGGATCAGCCCACGGCTCGGCGAGAACTGGAGGAACGCCGAGTTGTTGCTGATCGCGTACGCGCCCTTGCCCGCGCTCGCGATGGTGAACAGCTGGGCCGACTTACGGGGGTTGCAGGCCGCCCCCTCGACGGTGAGCGACCCGCCGTTGGCCGGGTTGACCACCTGCCAGCAGGCCGGGTCGTCGCTGGCGGGGTGGTTGTCGCGCTTGCCGTACGACTTGATCAGGTATTTGCCGGCACCGGCCGGCGTCGGCACGAACAACTGGCGTCCGCTGTCGTCGTCGACCTCGACCAGCGCGCCGCCGTCCAGGGACACCCCGGACTCGGTCGACTGCACGCGGACGATGGTGACCTCCCGCTTGCCCGACAGCACCGGGGCCGGGCCGGCCGTGGCCGCCGGCTTCCCGGTGGGCTTGGACGGCGCCGGGGTCGGCGGGGACGTCGCCGGGTCGGCGGGCAGCGCCGTGCCGCTGGGCGTCGCGGCAGCGGACGGCGTGCCGGTGCTCGACGGCGTGGCGCTGCCCGACGCGGCCCCGGTGGGCGTGGCGGTGGTGTCCCCGCAGGCCATCAGCGCCCCGGAGCACACCAGCAGCGCCATCCCGGTAATCCACTTCACCTTCGCCATGCCGTGCTCCTCCACCCGGCCCCGCGGTCGTTCGCGGGGGTCGTCCACCTGAGCTTCCCGCCAGCGGTGATCGCACCGCGGCACACACTGGACGCCGGTGACCGTCCGCCGGTTTCGCGGTGTCCGGAGAAATTCGGCGGGGTGCTCCGGCCGGGCGTTCCCGGCGGGCTTCCGCCCCGCTGCCGTGACACACGTCACGTCATTCGGGTGGGCGTGATCGACCACGGCTCATACCGAATGTCTGACCAGTACGAATGGCGCGACCATCCACAGTCGCCGGATTGTGGCCCGGTGCCTGACCGGATAGACGGTAGGGTTGGCACACATCGGCGTCGACCAGTGGCGCAGGACCGCTGGTGTCTATGGCTTGACCAGGATTGGATACGACGACTTGGCGCACAAACAGGCCGACCGCGAAGACCCGCGCCGCGCCTCAGACGATCAGGCCCCCCCGACGACATCGGGTCGGCGTGCCGGTCGACCGCAGTCAATCAAACGACGCGTGATCAGGCTGGTGCTCATTCCCAGCGTCGTCGCCCTGGTCGTCTGGCTCGTCGCCTCCGGCTATCTCATCTTCCAGGGCTTCTACAACCGTCAGGTCGCCAACAGCGTCCGGCAGGTGTCGATCCCGGCGGTGTCCGCGTTGTCGTCGATCCAGCAGGAACGGCGGCTGAGCGTCAGCTACCTGACCCAGCCGTCGCGGGACCTGAGCAGGCTCATCGAGCAGCGGCAGCAGACCGACCAGCTGCTGGCGGCCCTGCGCCCCGCCGCCGACTCGGCGCTGGCCAGCGCCCCGGACTCGATCGTGACGCGGTGGGAGACGCTGGCCGGTCTGTTGGACGAAATGGCCAGCGTACGGAGCACCATCGATTCCCGGTCCGCCAACGGGACGGGTGTCTACGATTTCTACAACCGGCTGCTCGACGCCGCGACCGGCCTCTTCGACACGCAGGCGAGAATCGTCCCGGACGTCATCGCCGCCCAGGGTGGCATCGCCGCGACCGAGGCGTTCCGGGCCAGTGACCTGATGTCGCGGGCCGGTTCCACCATTGACGGTGCTTTCGGTGCGCGCACCCTCAGCCCGGAGGACCATCTCGACTTCACCAACCTGGTGGGGGCCTATCACGCCGGCCTCACCAACGTGGCGCCACACCTGGAACCGCAGGCCCGCCGACGCTATGCCGAGATCACCGCGAGCGACTCCTGGAAGCAACTCGTCGCGGCGGAAAAGGCGCTGGTCAGCAATGGGCCCTGGCGTTCCGGGGCGCCCCGCGCGCTGTCGTTCAACCGGGCCCAGTGGGAAACCCTCACCCGACAGGTCTCCGACGATCTGATCAATCTGACCGTGGTGCAGGCCGACACCGTGTCGGCCCGGACGCTGCGTACCGGCAACACCCAGCTCCTGACCGCTTCCCTGGGCAGTCTGATCGCGTTGCTCGTCGTCATCGCCGCGATCATCTGGGCGGTCCGCCAGTCGCAGATCCTGGTGGACCGGGCGCTGTCGGTCCGCCTGGCCCAGCTGGGCCGGGACGCCGAGTCGGTGGTCGACAAGCAGCTACCGGCCATGATGGAGCGGCTACGCCGGCGGGAGAAGGTCGACCTGGCGGCCGAGTTGCCCCTGCAGGATTACGGCAGTGACGAGATCGGTCGGGTCGCCGAGGTGATCAACCGCTCGTTGCAGGCGGCGGCGGGCGCTGCCGTCGACGAGGCGAAGACCCGGGCGGCCGGCATCGCGATGCTGATGGGTGTCGCGCGCCGTCCGCAACGCCCGCTGCAACGCGGTCTGAAGGTCATCGAGGATCTGCAGAACCGGATCGGTGACGAGAAGCTGCTGGCGGAGCTGTTCGACATCAACCACCAGCTCACCCAGACCCGCCGTTTCCTGGAGAACCTCGTCATCCTGGCCGGCGGCCAGATCGGTCGCCGCTTCCAGAACCCGGTGCCGGTCCGGCGGGTGCTGTTGGCGGCCTTCGCGGAGGCCCAGCAGTACCAGCGCATCACGTTGCGCAGCGCACCCGACGTGGCGGTGGTGGGGCCGGCGGTCGCCGGCACCGTCCACCTGGTGGCCGAGTTGCTGGACAACGCGTTGGCGTTCTCCCCGCCGGAGACCACGGTCTGGGTCACCTGCATCGAGGTCAAGCGCGGCATCGCGGTGGAGATCGAGGACGCCGGTGTGGGTATGCGGGCGGACGCGCTGGAACGGGCGAACGAGCTGTTGGCCACCGCGCCGACCCCGGACGTGACGGCGCTCAAGGACGGCGCGCAGGTCGGTCTGCACGTGGTGGCGGAACTGGCCAAGCGGGACGGCGTCCAGGTGAGCCTGCGCGCTTCGGCGTACGGGGGTCTGCTGGCGATCGTGCTGCTGCCCGACCGGGTGATCGCCACCGACCCGTTCCCCGCCGACCTGGACCGCACCGACCCGGGCGTCCTGCCGCTCGGCACGGTCGCCACGGCGATGTCGCGTCCCGGCGTCGGTGCGGTGCTGCCGGTCGGCGGTGGCCGGCGTGAGCTGCACCCCGCCGCCGGGGCCCGGCCCGCCGCCATGGTGGCCACGGCGGCGGGTGGGTCGGTGCAGGCACCGGCCGATCCTGCCGGGGGCCGGCAGCCTGACCGCATCGGGGGCACCATGACCGACGTTCCGGCGCAGCGTGGTGCGGTCCGCAGTGGTGCGTCCGGCCCCCAGGTCGCCGACCGGCCGCCCCTGCCGCACCGACGGCCGCAGCAGCATCTCGCTCCCGAGCTGCGCGAGGAGGGCCTGCCCGCACCGGCGTCCGAGGCGGCCCCGGCTGCCGTGCGGTCACCCGAGGAGGCCAGGGACCGGTTCACCAGATACCAGCGGGCCTGGGCCGCTGGTCGGGCGGCGAAAAACGGAGATCCAGCCAGCAGAGACGACCAAGGCAGGAAAGTATGACCCACTCGGCACCGCAGAACGATCTGACCTGGATCCTGGACGATCTGGTAGAGGTCCCTGACGTTGTCTACGCGGTTGTCCTGTCCACCGACGGGCTGATCGTGCAGAAGTCCACGTCGCTCCCGCAGGACGCCGGGGAACTGCTGGCGGCCGGCGCGTCGTCCCTGCACAGCATCGCCGCGGGGATGGGCCGACGGTTCGACAGCGGCCCGGTCCAGCAGGTCATCATCGAGTACGAGGGACGGACGCTGTTCGTCGCCGCCGCCGGCCAGAACGCCCGGTTGGCGGTGCTCTGTGAGCAGTCCGTCGACATGGGCACCGTCGCGTACGAGATGAGTCGCCTGGTGACCCGGATCGGCGACTACCTCGGCTCCGAGGCCCGCCTCGACGGCGTGATGCTCGCCGACCGACCCGGACTGAAATCGTGACCCACGACGTGTGGGACGGCGACGACGAGGCGGAGGCCGGCCGGCTCGTGCCGCTCTACATCCTCGTCAACGGGCGGACGAGTCCCCGTAACACCAGCCTCGACCTGGCCACCCAGGTGATCGCCCTGCCGGCCGACCAGACCCGGCTGGAGCAGGAATACCGGGAGATCCTCCAGCAGTGCACCGGTTGGATCTCCATTGCCGAGATCGGCGCCTACCTGCACCGTCCGCTCACCATCACCAAGGTGATGGTCGACGTGCTCCACGAGCAGGGCTTTCTGGATATCGGCTCGCCGGCACAGGAAAAGATCGCCGACCGGTGGCTGCTGGAGACGGTACTCGCCGGCCTCCAGCGGATCTAGACAAGAGGGACTGATACACGTGGATCGGAAATCGGTGAAGGTCGTCGTGGCGGGTGGCTTCGGCACCGGCAAGACGACCCTGGTCGGATCGGTCAGCGAGATTCCGCCACTGGTCACCGAGGAGGTCCTCACCCAGGCCAGCATCGGTGTCGACGACATCACCGGTGTCGAGGGCAAGACCAGCACCACTGTCGCGTTGGACTTCGGTCGGATCACCATCAGCAACGACGTGGTGCTCTACCTGTTCGGCACCCCGGGGCAGGACCGGTTCTGGTTCATCTGGGACGAGCTGGCGCAGGGTGCGGTGGGGGCGATCGTGCTGGTCGACACCCGCCGGCTCGGCACCAGCTTCCCGGCGGTCGACTACTTCGAGCGCCGGGGTATCCCCTTCGTCGCCGCCGTCAACCGCTTCTACGGTGAGTGTCCCTACACCGAGGAGGAGATCCGCGCCGCGCTGGAGTTGGACGAGACCGTGCCGCTGCTGTGGTGTGACGCGCGGGACCGGGCCTCCAGCAAGCAGGCGTTGATCGAGTTGGTGCGGCACGCCCTGACCCGGTTGCCCGCCACGGCCTGAGCGGCGGGCGGCGGCCTCCGACCCACCTGAGCGGCGACCCACGACTGTGGTGCCGCCAGGCAGGGCGGTGGTGCACGCCGGCCCGGGCCGTGGGGCCCGGGCCGGAGCCGCAGCGTCGCGGGTGTGGTCAGTCGGCGCTGCCCGCCGCCGTCAGCGGCGTCAACCGCACCTTGAAGTGACGCAGCAGGGGTGGTGACGAGACCACCCGGTAGCCGGGGACCCGCCCGGGTTCCTTGGCGATGTCGGCGAGTACGGCGGCCACGTACTCGAGGTGGGTGTCGGTGTAGACCCGGCGTGGGATGGCCAGGCGCACCAGCTCGAAGGGGGCCGGGGTGACCAGCCGGTGCCGGTCGTCCATCCCGCCGAGGTAGAGCGAGCCCAGTTCGGCGCAGCGGATGCCCCCGTCGAGGTAGAGCTGGCAGCCGAGGGCGTGGCCGGGGAACTCGTGCGGCGACAGGTGCGGCAGCAGCCGGCCGGCGTTGAGGTAGAGGGCGTGGATGCCCGCCGGTTGGACGGTGTCCACCCCGGCTTCGTTGATCAGCTGGGCCATTCGGGCGGTGGAGGCGGCCCGGGCCCGCAGGTAGCCGGGGTCGACCACCTCGCGTAGCCCCTGGGCGAGCCGTTCGAGGTCGTGGCCGGCCAGCCCGCCGTAGGTGGAGAAGCCCTCGGTGGCGATCAGGTTGGCCTCGCACCGGGCGTGCAGGTCGTCGTCGCGTAGCCCGATGAGCCCGCCGATGGCCGACAGGCCGTCCTTCTTGAGGCTCACCACGCAGCCGTCGGCGAGCCCGAAGGCGTGGGTGGCGATCTGTCGTGGCGTCCAGTCCTGGTAGCCCGGCTCGCGCTGCCCGACCAGCCAGGCGTTCTCGGCGAACCGGGCCGCGTCCAGGAAGAACGGCACCCGGTGGCGGCGGCACAGGTCCCGCACGGCGGTGAGGTTGGCCATCGACACCGGTTGCGCGCCGAGACCGTTGTTGGTGATGGTCATCAGGACCAGGCCGACCCGGTCGCGTTCCGGCCCGGTGAGGGTACGTTCCAACGCGTCGAGGTCGATGTCGCCCTTGAACGGTGCCGGGCTGTCGAGGTCGAACGCGGCCGGGCAGGGGAGGTCCCGGGGTTCCGCCCCGGCCAGCTTGACGTTGGCGTGGGTGGTGTCGAAGTGGGTGTTGCTGAGGCAGAGCTGGCCGGGCTTGAGCAGGCCGCTGAAGAGCACGCGTTCGCCGGCCCGGCCCTGGTGCACGGGGAGGATGTGCGGATAGCCGGTGAGGTCGTGGACCTCGTCGCGGAACCGGAACCAGGAGCGTGCCCCGGCGTACGACTCGTCGCCGAGCGCGGCGGCGGCCTCCTGCGCCGCCGAGGTGGCCCCGGTGCCGGAGTCGGACAGCAGGTCGACGGTGATCTGGTCGGCGCGCAGGTTGAACGGGTTGTATCCCGCCTCCGCGAGGGCCGCCCGCCGCTCCTGCGGGCTGAGGAAGGGGATCGGCTCGACCACCTTGATCCGGTACGGGGGCAACATCTGGTGCAGGTCCACGACCACGGTTCGCTCCTTGGGGGATCAGGGGTGTCGAGCGCCGGCCCGGCCGGTGGGGGTCGCCAGTGCCACGAGGTCCACGGTCGACGGTCGGCGTACCGGGGGACTCACCTGGTACGCCTCGGCGGACAGGTAGACGGTCACCCCCGGGCGGGGGGCGCCCAACCGCAACGACAGGTGCGGGATCAGCCCGACCCCGTCGCGTAGCGGCCGGCGGGCCACTGCGGCGAGCGCCCGGTCCAGCACCGTGCGGTCGAACCCGTAGCGGTCCAGCACCGCCACCACCCGGTCGTACGCCTCCTCGTCGTCCCGGACGTAGCCCCGGATCGGCACGTAGAGGCTGTAGCCGACGGGCCGGTCGACCCCCTCGACCAGGGTGTAGCTGCCGACCAGCGGGAGACCGGCGAACCGGGTCCGGCCGCCCCCGGCCAGTGCGGCGAACTCGGCGAGGTTGGTCGCGTCCACGTCGTGGACCACGCCGGCCGCCCGGACGACGTCGGACACCTCGGCGTCGTGGTGGGTCAGGTAGAGCTTGACCCGGGCCTGGGCACCGTCGTGCAGGTCGAGGGCGAAGAACGTCAGCCGGTCCCGGTGACCCAGTTCGCCCGGCCGAATGCCGTGGTCGAGCATCGCCCGGTAGGACCGGCCCAGGCCGAGTCGGTGCAGGGCCTCGGAGACCAGGCCCGGTGCCCGGTCGACCCCGCGGAGTTCCGGATTGAGGTAGACCTTGAACTCGGGGCGTCGTCCGTTGCGGAAGACCAGTGAGCACCAGAGGGCGAAGACACCCTGCGGGTCGTACGTGGCGAACAGGTCGCGTACCGAATCCAGCCGGGTGGTGGAGAGTCCGGCGCGGTGCGCCTGCCGGTCGAGGAACCGCCGGGTGGCGAACATGTTGGTCAACCGGCCGGGTGGCGTTCCCAGCGTCTCGCCGAGAATCCGCACCGTGGGCGGTTCGGTGCCGCTGAAAGCGATGGAGAACTCCACCGGAGTGTGATCGTCGGCGATGTTGGACGGCCAACGCGGCGGGGCCGACAACGGCTGCGGGCCGGCGGGCCCGAGCAGGCTTTCCAGCAGTTCCAGCGGTTCTGCCGCATTGATTCCGCTGGCCTCGCACAAACGCCTCAGCTGGTCGCTCAGACGATCGGAAAGGGACACCTCGTCCATCGATTCTCTCTCCTGATCATGCCGGCGACCAAAAGAGACCTTAGGAAGCGTTTATCAAGAAGGTCAAGATTGATCACAACTTGCAATGACATAACAGGATCGAGACTGGCAAATCACCCTGAACAATTACCCAGAGTCGCGTACAGGATACGTCACGCGTAGTTGCCGTCCGACGGGGGGTCATCGGCCGGGGTCGAACCCGTCGGGGTGCCCGAAAAGACGTCGGGCCGACGCCAGGTGGCGTCGGCCCGACATCGGGGCACGGCGACAGGGTCGCCCTCCGGTTTCCGGCAGGACCCGGGCCGGGGCGGTCCGTCCGACCGTCAGTCAGCGACCACGGTCAGGGTCAACGGACCGCCGGGAAGCGGGGTGCCGGCATTGTTCGGATAGCCCCACGAACTCGAGTTTCCGGCCTGGTCGTCCAGCGTGAACCCGATCGTGTACCGGCCCGGTTCCAACCGGCCGGTCGACACCGCCAGGTGGAGAAGACCGGTGCCGTCGTCGTGCTGCCCCCCGTACATGCCGCCCCGCGAAGCTCCGGTGCTGTCGTAGATCGTCGCGCTGGTCGACGAGATCGGAGCGAACTCGTCGACCTCGATCGTGACGTCGAAGCCGAGGCCCCAGGCGTCCGCGGTCTCCTGGGACGTCCAGGTCGCCTTGGGCAGCTTCGCCGAGAGCACCACCGGCGCCTTCTCGTCCGGCACCCGGGTGACGGTGAGGTCGAGTTCGGGAGCAGCGTAGGTGGTGCCGTAGAACGCGACGTTACCCGCGCCGTCGGTCAGCTTGATCCCGTCGATCCGGCAGGAGCTGGCCCAGCCCGCCGGCACCCGGATCTCCACCGAGACCACGCCGTTCTCACCCACGGTCGGGGTGTGTGACAGCTGGGAGCACCAGGACAGGTCCACGTCGACGGCGGTCAGGCCACCAACCGCACCGTGCGGCGTGAAGCTGAGCGACGTCGTCGCCTGCCCCCGCCAGTTGTTCACCTGCGCCGGGACGAGCGCGAAGCCCGACGCGCTGACCACGTCGTTGCGGCTGACCTGGATCGGCTCGGGCCCCTGCGGCGAGGTGTCCGTCCGGGTGTTGCCCCAACTGTCGGTCAGGTCGAGCCGGGCCACCCGCCACGTGCCGGACGGTGAACCGGCCGGCACGACGATCGAGACGGGGCAGAACGCCCAGGTCGGCTCATAGACCGTCTCGCCGTTGCACGACCACTGCGAACCGCTCTGGACGAGCTGGAACGTGGAGGTCAGCCGGGCACCTCCCGGGCCGGCGAGCGTGAGCTTGCCCTTCCTGAAGGCGGACTCGTCCACGACCTGCACCCGGTAGCGCAACGTCACCCCGGAACCGTCATCGTAGAAGCCGCTCGGCTGACCGAAGTCGAAGGAGAGTTGCTCCGCCACCGGACCCTGGGAGTCGACGAGCTGGGTCACCGCCAACGCCGCCGGGCCCGGGTCGCGCACCGTACGGGCATGGGCGACGTCGTCGGCGATGGTCACCTTGGTCACCCGCCAGACCGTCTCGGCCGCGACGGAGTAACGCGGCACCACGAACTCGTAGACGTAGGTGGACTGCTGGGCCGTTCCGGTGCCCCCGACCTGCGTACGACCCCCGAGCAGGTCGTAGGAGACCGTGTGGGGTTGGCCGACCTGCTCGTCTCCGGCGAACTGGCGCAGCTCGACCGCGCCGTTGACGCGCTGGGCCCTGGCCGCCCGGTCGGTGATCGTCCACGTCAGGTCGACCACGGCGTAGTCCTGGGTGACGTCGACCTGCGGCCGGTCGAAGGCGATCGACGTGATCTCCAGGACGGGCCCGGCGGCCGTTGCCGCCCCGCCCGCAGTGGTGATCGACAGGGCCACCGCGGCAGCTGCCACGGTGGCGGAAAGCGCGCGAAGGCGCCAAGACATCATCTGCTCTCCCCGTGCAAAAGAGATCCCTCGATGGATCACTGCTGACAATAGCCAGGCCACACCATCCAGAAAGGACCGGGCGCACCCGTCGACCCGCGTTGATCCCGCTCGGGTCGACGATCCGCCGCGGCGCCCGGCGGGCGGGCGGGCGGCTCACCGCGTACCCCGGTCGGCGTCCGGGCGACAGCGCCGAACACATTCATGTGCGACACTGTCCGTCACGGTGCGAAACCTGTCACACACCCAACGGAAGGGCAGGCGATGGCCACCGCTGCGGCACCATCAGTGCTGATCGGCGCGGTCGTGCGCGTCATGCGGGACCTGGCGGTCCACCCGCTCGCCCTGGAGGTCGACAGCACCGGGGCACGCGTGCTGACCACCATGCACGCGAGCGCGCTGCGGACCCGCAGCCGGGGCCCGTACCGTCAGGACGACCTGCCGCCCGAGGCCCTGGCGATGATCGACTGGCTCAGCCTGCGCCTGTCCGTCGATCCCCAGCGGGTCGACGTCACCATCGAGGGCGGCGGACCCTGGCCCCGCCTGCTGCTGGAGTTGCCCGCCAAGCGGGTCACCGTACGGTTCGTGGTGCCCGAGGACGTCCCACCCGTATACCAGCCGGACTCCAACAACGTCGGGTTGTCGGTGGACATCAAGATCGCCCTGGAGTTCCTCGCCGGTTCCCTGCGCGCCCTGGGCGGTCGGCTACGCGGCGAGCCACCGATCACCCTGACGCTGAGCTACCCCGACGATCCCCACTACGAACGCAACACCGCCGGCCTGCCGCAGGAGTTCCGGGATCTCGTCCCGCCGGTCGTGGCGGACCTCGCGGTCGACCGCAGCCGGTTCTCCCGCAAGCAGCGGGCCGCCCACGACGACGCGCTGCGCGCGGCGGCGTACGACGACCAGCTGATGGAGCCCGTGGCGGGCGGTGGGCTCAGCACCCGGCTCGGCTCGGCCCGGTTGCGGGTCAGCCCGTGAAGTCGTAGTCCCAGTCCAGCTCCCACCGCCGGATCGCCGGTCGGTCGTCCATCGACACCAGGCTCCGGCCGTCCGCCGTGAACGCCACGGACGTCACCGGCTCCGGATGACCGTCGCACGTGTGCACGCGCCGCCCCGTCCGCACGTCCCAGATGCGCAGCGTACGGTCCGCGTCGGCGGTCACCGCGTGCCGCCCGTCCGGGCTGACGTCGAACACGTCCGCCTCGGAGGCGAGTTCGCACAGCACCCGCCCGGTCGCCGGCTCCCACACCGACACCACCCGCCCGTACGACCCGTCGTACGCGGGGACGAGCCCGACCCGTCCGTCCCGGCTCACCGCCACGGCGTCGCCCCGGCTCGGCAGGACGTACCGTTGGCGGCCGGTGTGCACGTCCCACGCGGTCAGTTCCCTCGCCGAGTTGACCAGGAGCTGCCAGCCGTCCGGGGTGAACCGCAGCGTCGTCCGTCCGAACCCGACGGGGACCGTGAGCACCGGGCTGCCGGTGCCCGTACGCCACAGCCGGCACGTCCGGTCCTCCGCGCCGGCCGACGCGGCGTACCGACCGTCGTCGCTGAGTCGGACCGCCCCCACCGGCCCCTGGTGCGCCACCATCGTGCGGCTCAGGTGGAACCGGTACAGGCTCCACAGGCACAGGTTCCCCTCGGCGTCACCGACGATCGCGTACCGCCCCGCACCGTCCAGGGCGACCGCCCGCACCACCCCGTGGTCGCCGTGCAGCTCCGCCTGCCGCCGGCCGGCCGTCAGGTCCCACAGGTGGGCGGTCCCGGCCCAGTCCGCGCTGACCGCGAGCCGGGCATCGGCGGAGAGCACGAGGGTGTGCGTCTTGCCCACCCGCTCCGCGAAGGTGTGCCGTTGCTGGCCGGTCGGCAGCTCCCACACCCGGATCAGGCCGTCGGCGCCACCCGTCACCGCCAGCTCCCCGTCGACACTGAGCGCCGGCTCCAGCCCGGCCACGAAGGTGAAGTTGCCGCCGCGCAGTTCGTAGCGCTGCCAGATGCCCAGGGGTGCGGCCCGCCCGCCCGCCGTCCGCCCCAACCGCTCCCACCGGTCCCGCAGCTCCGGGTGACGCTCGAACCCGACCAGGTCGCGGGCGGCCCGTAGCTGCCCGGCGGCGTCGGCCGTCCGGCCCTCCCGGACGAGCGCCTCCGCCCGGGCGATCCGTTGCCGGACCTGCTCCTCGGCCGCCAGCACCGCCCGCGCCGCCAGGGGCCGCTCGTAGCTCCACGGCGCCCGCAGGTCGGGGCGGGGCAACCGGTGGACGTGCAGCCCCCCGTACTCGTCCCCGACCACGACCAGCGTGCCGTCGCCGCTGATCGCCACACAGGTGAGCGAGAGCAGACCGACCAGCTCCGGTGGCAGCCCGTCGGTACGCGTGGCGACGGTACGCAGGCACCGACCGGAATCCGTCTCCCAGATCCGTGCCGGTTGGTTGGCACTGCCGAACCCGATGGAGGCCGCCCGTTCGCCGTCGCCGCTGAGCACGATCGTCGAGTGCCGGTTCAGGGTGCTCGGCACCGGACCCCGAACCCGGTTAGGTCGGGTCTCCCACAGGTGCGCCACCCGTGTCTGGTGCCCGATCAGCAGGGCGTATCTGCCGGACCCGCCCAACGCAACCTGGTTTACCCCGGTCATCCGCATGTCGGCGGACTTGACCAGGCGGTGCAGCCACCGTCCGGTGTCGACCTCCCAGACCACCACACTGCCGTCCGGGGGCGCCGCCGACACCGCGACCGCGCCGTCCTCGCTCAGGCCCAGCACGGTGACCGCCGCGGGGCTCTCCTGGATCTCCGGCAGGATCCGGCCCGCCGCGTCCAGGTTCTGGTGGGTGCTCGGCGGGTGCTCCAGGGTGCGCCGCAGCCGCCCGTCAGCCGTGTCCCGTACCTCGATCCGACCGTTGTCGTACCCGATGGCGGCCGTGCCCGAGGCGGTGAGCGCCAGTGCGGTCACCGCCGCCCGCTGGTCGGACGGCACCCGGACGCACCTGTCCCGCGCCAGGTCCCAGCACTCGACCGGGCCCCCCTTGCGGGCGACGAGCGCGGCCCGGCCGTCCCGGTCGACCGTCAGGGCCGTGACCTCGGCACCGGTTGAGTCCGCACCGAGTTCGGTGCCCACCGGCTGCCCGGTCAGCGACCACGTCCGGAGGCTGCCGTCCCTGCCGCCGGTGACCGCCACCCGACCGTTCCCGTCGACGGCGACGGCGGTCACCCGGCCCCGGTGGCCGGACAACCGCGGCGACCCGGGCTGCGTCCCGCGCCGGGCCAGGGCGGCGGTCACCTCGGTGATCTCGGGGCCGGCGGGCGCGGCGGCCAGCAGCGGCCGGGCCGCCGCATCGTCACCCCGTTCGGCGTGTACGAACCCCAGCAGATGGTCGGCCCGCCAGTTCTCCCCGGCGATCTCCCGTGCCGCCAGCAGCTCCGCCAGCACCTGTTCGTCGGTGATCCGGCCCTGCCGCCACCGGTACAGCGCCCAGTTGTAGACCGCACCAGGATGGTGCGGGTCGGTGTCGACGGCGGAGCGCCACAGCTGTTCCGACTCCGCCGGCCGGTCGAGGTCGAGTAGCGAGAGCGCCTGGTTGGACAGGCTGCCGGCGAGCAGGCCCGCCGCCGACGGCCGCACCCGTGGATAGCGGACGCCCAGCACGTCCGCGTACACCCCGGCGACCTCGGTGGCCAGGTCGGCGAGGCGGCGGGGGCGGGTCGACGGGTCGACGTCGAAGCACCGCCGGAGCAGGTCGACGATCCCCGGCGGCATCGGCTGCGCCGCAGGCCAGGTCTCCCCCGCCGCCAGGTATTCGGCGAAGGTCTCCCGTGCCGCCTGACCGTAACGGCAGGGACGGTGACCGGCGAACGTCTCCCACACGCACAGCGCCCACGACCAGACGTCGGTGGCCCGGGTGAGGGTCACCCGCGCACCGGCCGCCGCCTCGGCCTGCTCGGGTGAGCAGTAGGCGGGGGTCATGCCGCCGAAACTCGCACCCAGGCTGACGTCCGCTGCGGCACCGGTGGCCCCGTCCACGGCGGCGCGGGCACCGGCCAGCCCGAAGTCGGTGACCTTCGCCGTCCAGGCGCCGTCGAGGCCGACCATGATGTTCGCGGGTTTGACGTCCTGGTGGATGAGGCCCTGCTGGTGGGCGTGGTCGATGCCCCACGCCGACTGCACCGCGAGGTCGAGCGCCCGGGCGAGGAACCCGCCGTCCGGCTCCTCGTGCAGTCGCCCGGCCCGGACCACCTGGTCCAACGATCCACCGGCGACCCACTCGGCGAACACGCAGGGCAGCCCGTCGACCCGGCGCACGTACGCGCAGCTGACCACGTGGGGGTGCAGGCCCAGCCCGACCCAGGTGCCCGCCTCGGCTTCGAAGCGGGCACGCTGCGCCTCGGTGGTCAGTTGCTCGGGGCGCGGCACCTTGACGGCGAGGTCGGTGTCCCAGCCCGGGTGCCGGACCCGGTAGACCAGACCCATGCCACCGGCGAGGGGCTCGTCGAGCACTTCGTAGAGATCCAGAATCCGGTCCCCGGGACGCCACCGCATGGTTCGAGCCTGGCACCCCCCGACACACGGGACAACCATCGGTTGGTCGCGGACGGTAACCTCGGGGGTCGGGCCGCGTCGTCAGGGAGTGACCGTGAGTTTTCGTTACTACCTCTACGTCAGCGACGCCAAGGTGGACATGCTGCTGTCCCAGATCGACCCGGGTCACCAGCGCAGGCGGGCCGCCGAGTTCAGCGTGAACCTCACCGTCGTCGGGGTGAAACGCAGCGTCGAGAACCCGGGCACCGACCGGTTGGCCCGCCTGGAGCGGGTCACCCGCTACCTGGACGAGCACGCCGACGTCGGTTCCGTGGACGAGCCGGGGCAGTTCTTCCGGGGGTTGCTGCCGATGCGGTGGGGCATCGTCCCGACCACTGGTGAGCTGTCGCTCGTCTACTTCGGTGGCCGCACCGACGACACCATCGTCGGCCTCGGCGGGTCACCGTTCCACCTCGTCGGCGCGGCCCCGGCGGCCGAGTCCACCGGGCGTGGGCCCATGGGATCGTCCACGATGCCGGCGCTGCTCGCCGGGCTCGTCGACGACGAGGCCGCACCGGTGCCGGGCACTGCGCACGACGCGGCGGACGAGCCGGACGCGGCCGAGGTGGCGGCGCTGGCCTCGGTGCACCAGGCCGGCACCCGCCTGCGTGGGCCCACGCAGAACGTCGAGTTCCTCGCCAAGCGGCTGCTCCACGGGCCCAGCCCGTACCCGGAACTCGACGGGCGGCCCGGCATGACCGTGCTGCTGGGCAGCCCGCTGTACGTGGCGCTGGTCGACTGACCGGGCGGCCGGGCGTGGGCACCGACGACCCCGGGGCCGGGCGACCCGCCGGGGCGGTGCCGGTCCCCCCGCCCGTCACGGTGACCGTGCAGGCCGGGTCCACCGTCGACACGTACGTCTTCCACCGTCGCACGACGGTCGTGGTGGGGCGGGCCGCCGACTGCGGGATCCGGGTCGACGACGGGCAGCGGCTGGTCTCCCGCC
Source organism: Micromonospora sp. NPDC049257 (assembly GCF_040678915.1). Lineage (NCBI taxonomy): Bacteria > Bacillati > Actinomycetota > Actinomycetes > Micromonosporales > Micromonosporaceae > Micromonospora > Micromonospora sp. NPDC049257. Next base: position 712,616 of record NZ_JBFAQU010000001.1, on the reverse strand, counting down.
GGCACTGCCAACTCGACGTCGACCCTCCCCACGTGCGGATACGCGACCTCGGCAGTCGGCACGGCACCCACCTCAACGGCCGCCCGGTCGACGGCGGGCAGCACCTGTCGGCCGGTGACGAGGTACGGGTCGGGCGCGCGACGTTACGCGTCACCCTGCCCGACGACGGGACTCGGGAAGCCGCCGCCGGACCGGAGGACACCGGGGCCACCCCCACCGGGGCCACACCGACCACCCCGGACACCGGGCCCCCCGGTCCGGAGCGGGGACGGGCCCTGCCGGCGCTGGTGACGGCTGCGGCGGTCGGGGCCCCCGGCCTCGACGACTTCACCGACCACCGGGTGCTGCGGGAGATCGGCCGGGGCGGCCACAGCGTCGTCTACCTGGCCCGCCACGAGCCGTCCGGCCGGCTCGTGGCCCTGAAGACGCTGCTCGCCGACCGGGCGGTGGACCCCGCCGCGCGGGACGCCTTCCGCCGCGAGATCGCGTGTGTCCGGGGGCTGCGGCACCGCAACGTCGTCGCCCTGCACAGCAGCGGCGCGGCCGATGCCGCCTTCTTCTTCACCTGCGAATACTGCCCGGGCGGCAGTGTCGCCGAGTTCGTGGCCCGGCGTGGTGGCCGGCTCCCGGTCGACGAGGCGCTGCCCATCACGCTCGACGCGTTGGACGCACTGGCCTACGCCCACCGGGCGGAGCTTGCGGTCGTGCTGGCCGACGGCCGGACCCAGACCGCCCACGGCCTGGTGCACCGGGACGTCACCCCGCACAATCTGCTGCTCACCACCGGGGCCGGAGGTGAGGTCGTCACCAAGGTCGCCGACTTCGGGCTGGCGAAGGCGTTCGAGAAGGCGGGCCTGTCCGGGCACACCGGGACCGGTGCGATCGGCGGCAGCCTGGCCTTCCAGCCCCGCGCCCAACTCATCGACTACCGGTACGCCCGCCCGGAGGTGGACCTGTGGGCGGTCACCGCCTGTCTGTACTGGATGCTGACGGGGACGACGCCCCGGGATTTCCCCGCCGGGGCCGACCCGGTCGCGGTGGTCCTGCGGACCCGGCCGGTGCCCGTCCGGCAGCGGGACGGGGCTGTTCCGGCGAGGCTGGCCGACGTGATCGACGAGATGCTCGTCGACCAACCCCGGGTGGCCGCGACGACGGCCGCCGCGCTCGCCGACGCGCTCCGGCAGGCCCGGTGACGGCGTGCCGCGCCGACGCCCGCCGACCTGCCGGTGCCCGCCGGGCCGGTCACTCGTGGATGACCTCCTGTTGCAGTACCCCGAGGTAGCCGTGGGCGGCGATCCGCTGCGCGCGGTCGGTGTAGAAGTCCGGGTCGTCCGGCAGGACGGTGGCCAACCCGTCGACGTAGCGGTTGAACATGCAGAACGCGGCGGCGATCAGCACGGTGTCGTGGATCTCCACGTCGGTGGCGCCCTCGGCCCGGGCGGCGGCCACCAGGTCTCCGGTGACCTCCCGACCACCGCGTTGCACCGCGCCGGCCACGTCGAGCAGCGCGCGCATCTTGGCCGACACCGGGGCGCTGTCGACGTCGTCGTGCACCTGCTGGACCAGGGGCATGCCCTCGGGGAGTTGCGCCGCCGCGTACGCCGCGTGGGCGGAGTAGCAGTAGCGGCACTCGTTGAGGCCGGACACATAGGCTGCGATGAGTTCCCTTTCGCCCCGGGTCAACGTGCCCGGTGCACACAGCAGCGCCTCGACCAGCCCGTTCAGTGGCAACGCCGTCTCCGGCCGGAAGCGGAACAGGCCACGGATTCCGGGTTCGTTGGTATTTAACGTGATGTGTGGCATGCGAGCTCCTTCGCCGACGCAATGGAAAGCCCGGACTTCCTGACCCGGACCGGCGTCAGATTGGATCATCGCCATGGTCACCGTCAATGTTCTGCGCATTCTTCCTGGTCCGGTGGCCGGATCCGGGGAACGCCCCAGCCGGGGGTGACCCGGGCACGAGCCGGGTGGGCCCTGATCACCCGCCGGGTCCGGGGCGGTGAGCTGCCCGGACGGGGCACGCTAGCCTCTGCCGGCATGTCAGCATTCGGCAACTCGCCCAACGTCCTGTTCGCGACGACCGTGACGGCGACCCGGCGACTGTCGCCCGGGTTCGTCCGGGTGACGCTCGGCGACGAGCGGTTGCGGGAGATGGCGCCGTACCAGCTCGACCAGCGCATCAAGATCATGCTGCCGGTCGACGGTGGCTATCCGACCGCGCTGCGGGCGGGGCTGCCCGAGCAGACGTGGCGACGTGAGTGGCGGTCCGTTCCCGGCGAGGTGCGCCCGAGGCTGCGCAGCTACACCGCGTACCGGACCCGGCCGGCGACGGGCGAGCTGGACCTGGACTTCTACCTGCACCAGCCGCACGGCCCGGCGAGCGGCTGGGCGGCGACGGCCCGGCCGGGCGACCGGCTGCTCCTGTCGGGCCCGCACGTGGGGGCCGGCCAACCCGGTTACGGCGTGCAGTGGGAGCCGGGGCCGGCGACCCGGGTGCTGATCGCCGCGGACGAGACGGCGTACCCGGCGGTGCGCGGCATCCTGTCCGGTCTCGGCCCGGGGGTGCGGGCGACGGTCCTGCTGGAGGCCGGCGTCGCGGCGGACGCCGCCACCCTCGACGAGGTGACCGCCGGCCACGCGGTCGAGGTCCGGTTGCGTCGCGGGGCACCGGGCGGGACGGTCCTGACCGCCATGGTGGGCGACTGGTTGGCCGAGTACGGGCCGGCGGCGGCATCGTCGGGGGCGCAGTTCTACGCCTGGACAGCTACGGAGAGTAGCAGTATTGCGCAGGTGCGCAGGCTCTTCACCGAGGCGCGCGTCGATCCTCAGCAGGTCCACACACAGGGCTATTGGCATGACCGCCCGGCCCGCGACGAGGTGGATGATTAGGTAATGCTAACCTAAAAATGTTAGTGAATAATCACTGTAAGTAGCCAGACGGGAACCTCGCACCATGCGTACGCCGACCCCTCGAACACTCCGCCGACGCCTCCTCGCCCTCACCGTCGCCTCGGCGGCGGTGCTCGCCGTGGCCGCCTGCGGCTCCGACGACTCCGAGCCGGCGGGCAGCGTCGGCGACACCAGGACCGTCGAGCACGCGCGTGGCAAGACCGCCGTGCCGAACAAGCCGACCCGGGTCGTCGTCCTCGAACCGGTCCAGCTCGACACCGCCATCGCGTTGCAGCTCACCCCGGTCGGCGCGGCCGTACTCAACGAGGCCGCCGGCGTGCCCAAGTACCTCGGCGACAAGGCCGCCGGCATCACCACCGTCGGCACCGTCCAGGAACCCAACGTGCAGAAGATCGCGGCCCTCAAGCCCGACCTGATCATCGGCACCGAATCCCGGCACTCCGCCCTCTACCAGCAGCTCACCGACGTCGCCCCGACCGTGTTCATGGCGTCCCAGGCCGACCCGTGGCAGGACAACGTGAAGTTCACCGCCACCACGCTCGGCGGCGCGGACTCCGCCGACAAGCTGCTCACCGACTTCCGGCAGCGGTGCGCGGACATCGCCAGGAAGTTCGGTACCGCCGGCAAGAGCGCGCAGCTCATCCGCCCCCGCGACGGCGTCCTCACCCTCTACGGCCCCACCTCGTTCGCGGGCAGCGCACTGGAGTGCGTCGGCTTCAAGACCCCCGAGCGCGACTGGGAGAACTCCATCTCGGTCGACGTCTCCCCGGAACGGGTGCTGGAGGCCAAGGCCGACCACGTCTTCGTCACCACCGTCGACGTCAACGACCGCAGCACCATCCCCGCCTCGGTCACCGCCAACGCCGCCACCTTCCCCCGCCTGCACCTCGTCGACCAGTCCTTCTGGATCACCGGGGTCGGCACGGTCGGTGGGCAGGCCGTCCTCGACGACCTCGAACGCATCCTCACCGCGTCGAGTTGACCGCCACCACACCCGCCCGCGCGGTACGGCCGACCACCGGCCGTGCCGCGCGTCGGCGTACCACCCGGCGGTGGCTGGTCGGGGCGGTCGTCGTACTCGTCGGGTCGGTGGTGTTGTCGGTCTTCGTGGGCGCGAACCCGGTGCCCCCGGCGGACGTCTGGGCGGCGCTGCGGGGCGCGGGCAGCGACACCGCGCAGTACGTCGTCTGGGGGCAGCGCCTCCCGCGCACCCTCGCCGGGCTACTCGTCGGAGCCGGCCTCGGGGTCGCGGGCGCGCTGATGCAGGCGTTCACCCGCAACGCGCTCGCCGAACCGGGAATCCTCGGCGTCAACGCCGGTGCCGCCGCGTTCGTCGCCGCCGGCATCGCCTTCTTCGGGATCACCTCGCCGGCCGGCTACATGTGGCTCGCCCTGCTCGGCGCGCTCCTGGTCGCCACCGCCGTGTACGCCGTCGGCGGTGCCGCCGACCTGCGGGCCACCCCCACCCGGCTGCTGGTGACCGGGGTGGCGACCGGTGCCGTGCTCGCCGGCCTGACCACCGGGATCACCCTCACCCACCCCGACACCTTCGACCGGATGCGCGGCTGGAACGCCGGCAGCCTGCTCGAACGTGACACCGCAGTGCTGCTGCCGGTGCTCCCGCTGATCGTGGCCGGGCTGCTCGCCGCGCTGGTCGCGGCCCGCAGCCTCAACGCGCTCGCGCTCGGCCCCGACCTGGCCGCCGCCCAGGGCGTCAGCCTGGTCCGGACCCGGCTGCTCGTGCTCGGTGCGGTGACCCTGCTCGCCGGTGGGGCCAGCGCCATCGCCGGCCCCATCTCGTTCGTCGGGCTCGTGGTGCCGCACCTGGTGCGTTGGGGCGTCGGCACCGACCAGCGCCGCATCCTCGCCGGGTCGCTGCTGGCCGGCGGGATGCTGGTGCTGCTGGCCGACGTGCTCGGCCGGATCGCCGTGCTGCCCAGTGAGATGCCGGTCGGCATCGTCACCGCGTTCGTCGGTGCTCCGGTGCTGATCGCGCTGGCCCGACGCCGACGGGCGACCGCGCTGTGAACCGGCCGGTCCGCCGCACCGCCGGGGGTCGCCGGCTGCTGCTCGGCACCGACCACCGGCACGTGACCGTCGGCGTACGCGAAGCCGCCGTCTGCGCCGCCGCCGCGCTCGTCGTCGCGGCGCTGGCGGTGGTCGGCCTCTGGCTGGGCGACTTCCCGCTCCGCCTCGACGAGGTGCTCGGCGTGCTCGGCGGCCGGATCGGCGGGCTGACCCGCACCGTCGTGCTGGAGTGGCGGCTGCCCCGCATCGCCGCGGCCGTCGCCTTCGGCGCGGCGCTCGGCGTCGCCGGGGCGATCTTCCAGACCATCACCCGCAACCCGCTGGCCAGCCCGGACATCATCGGCCTGGCGAACGGCTCGTTCACCGGCATGCTGACCGCCCTGCTGCTGCTCGGCGGCGGCTGGCACCTGCTGATGCTCGGCTCACTCGCCGGTGGCCTGCTGGCGGCGCTGGCGATCTACCTGCTCGCCTACCGGGACGGGCTCTCCGGGTTCCGGTTCATCGTCGTCGGGGTGGGCGTCTCCTCGATGCTCGCCGCCACCAACACCTGGCTGCTGCTGCGCGCCGACCTGGAGACGGCGCTGTTCGCCGCCGCCTGGGGCGCCGGTTCGCTCAACACGGCCACCGCCGACGTGGTCTGGCCGGCCGCCGCGATCATCCTGGTGCTGCTGGCCGTCACCCCACTGTGGGCGGCGGCCCTGGCCCAACTGGAACTGGGCGACGACGTCGCCGCCGCCAGCGGAGTCGCGGTCGACCGCAACCGCGCAGTCCTCGTGGTCATCGCGGTCGCCCTGGTCAGCGCCGTCACCACCGTCGCCGGCCCGATCTCCTTCGTCGCCCTGGCCGCCCCGCAGATCGCCCGTCGTCTCGTCCGGGCACCGGGCCTGCCACTCGCCGCCACCGCCGGGGTCGGGGCGTTGCTGCTGCTCGGCGCCGACCTGATCGCCCAACACGTGATCCCGCTGACCGTGCCGGTGGGGGTCGTCACGGTCACCCTCGGCGGCGCGTACCTGCTCTGGCTGCTCGTCCACGAGATCAGGAGGACCCGATGGTCGACCAGCTGACCGCGCGGCTGCGGGCCGAGAACGTCACCCTCCGGTACGACCAGCGGACCGTCAGCGCCGACCTGTCGTTCGCTGTGCCCGACGGCTCGTTCACCGTGCTCATCGGGCCCAACGCGTGCGGCAAGTCGACGCTCCTGCGGGCGCTGTCCGGGCTGCTCCGCCCCGCCGAGGGTCGGGTCACGCTCGACGGATCGGACCTGGTCACCCTGCCGGCGAAGGAACGCGCCCGCCGGCTGGCGCTGCTGCCGCAGACCATGACCGCGCCCGAGGGGATCACCGTCCGCGAGCTGGTCGGGCGGGGCCGCTACGCCCACCAGCGGGTGCTGCGCCGCTTCTCCCACGCCGATGAGGAGGCCGTCGAGTCGGCGCTCGACTCCACCGGCACCACCGAGCTGGCCGATCGGCGGGTCGACGAACTCTCCGGCGGGCAACGCCAACGGGCCTGGATCGCCATGGTGCTCGCCCAGGAGACACCCCTCGTCCTGCTCGACGAGCCCACCACCTACCTGGACGTGGCACACCAGATCGACGTGCTCAACGTGCTGCACCGCCTGGTCACCCGGGGACGCACCGTGGTGGCCGTGCTGCACGACCTCAACCACGCCGCCCGGTACGCCACCCACCTGGTCGCGATGCGTGACGGCCGGATCGTGGCCGAGGGGCACCCGGCGTCGACCGTCGGTGCCGGGCTCGTCGCCGAGGTGTTCGGGATGCCGAACCAGGTGGTCCCCGACCCGGTCACCGGAGCGCCCATGGTCGTACCGGCCGACACCCGGGAGCCGGCCGCCGGCTGAGCCGTCGGCTGACAGCGCCGCCGGGCTCCGGCCCGGTCCACCACCCCGTCCCGGCACGTCCGCTCCCACGCGAGGCGAAGGCCCCGTTGCTGGCAGCCGCGTTGGTACGATCACGGGCTACGCGTAGCACCCCCTTGCGCGGTGGAGGAGTTGAGGCGATCCGGCAGGGCGCCTCTCCGGCCGCCCGAGAAGACAGGGCAGATCGAGCGATGACCACTGTGGTGCGGCACCTCATCCGACTGCTGACGCGCCGGCCCCGGCGGCTGCCTTGACGACCGTCAACCGGATCCATCGGGCCGCGCAGATCCGCTTCGCTCTGGCCCTGCTCGGGGAGAGGAACGGGCATCACGATTTTGAGCAGATCTGCTTTCACCTGACCCGCGAGTTCATCGCCCCGAATGTTCGGATCTCCACCGGCCCGGTCAGCGCCGGCGGGGACCAGGGGCGCGACGGCGAGAGTTACTGGAGCGAGACCTCCTCCTCCGACGGGGACCTCGCCTTCTGCTGCACGATCCAGAAGAACGACCTTTCGCGAAAGGTCAAGAGTGACGTCAAAGGAGCATGCACCACCGGACGACCGGTGCAACGGGTGATCTTCTTCCTGGCCCAGGGAATGGAGATCGCCAAACAGCACCAACTCCAGGAATGGGCACGATCCGCATACGGCATCGATCTGCAGATCTGGGACGGGCCACACATCGCCGACCAACTGGCCAGGTCGAGGACGATGGACGACGTCGTCGAGTCCTATCTGAAAATCGCGTCCGAGTCGGGCGTCCGCCGTTTTCTGAAGTCCCCCACCGTCCGCGCGCTACTACTACTCCTGCTGCTGCTGCTCGCAGCTGTCATCGTCAGGCATCAGCTGCCCAGGCACTACTCCCTGGTGTACGAGAAGCGCCGCCTCACGGCTGTCGCCGGCCGGTGCGCCTCCGACTGGAGGACGAAGAACACGGCGACCCGGTCGACGGTCGACGCGGACCGTCCAGCCGTGACACTCGCTACGGGACCCACCGGGGTGGGCACCTCAAGCGACGCCCGGGACCTCGCCTTCTACGACTACTGCGACGAGGGCACGTTGCGGATGATCTTCTATCTGGGCATGGCCACCGTGCCGCACGAACCCTCGACGGCGCAGGAGTGCGACGAAGCCGCCCCGTCCGACAGGAAGATCAGAGTCGTCGAACCACGGTCCGGCCTCTGGCTCTGCACACGTACGGACGACGACGCTCTCGCCCTGGTCGAGATTCGCACCGTCACCTTCGACCCGCGAGTGTCCGGGTTCCAAGCCGATCTCTGGCTGACACTGTGGCGGTGACCGCCGGGTGCCGGTCACGGCGGTGCGGGTGACGCCTCCTGCGCGCCCAGCCGGAAACCGTGCACCCAGGACACCGCCTCCATGAGATCGTCGGCGGTCATCGACTTCAGCATCGCGTCCCGTGTCCGCGCCCGGACGCCGGCAGGGTGGTACAGCTCATCGCCCAACCACCGCGCCGCCTCCTGCGCGCGGGAGGTGCGCTCCCGGCGTACCTCGTTGAAGTGCAGGAGGCGGCCCGGGATCTCGTCGGGGTCGCACCTCAGCGACCGGGCGAGGACGACGGAGTCCTCCAACGCCAGCGCGGCGCCCTGGGCGGCGTACTGCAGCATCGGGTGGGCGGCGTCGCCGATCAGGACGACCCGCCCCTGCACCCACCGCGCCACCGGCGGCCGGTCGCACAGCACCCACCTGCGCCACCGTCTGCCGAGGTGCAGCAGCCGGCGTGCCTGCCCTCCCGCCTCCGGGAAGGCGGCCGGTACGAGGTGCTGGTCGACGGGTTCACCACTGACCGCCCGGGTGGCTCCGTCGTCACGAACTGCGGCGATGTTCAGCTCCCGCCCACCCGCTATCGGGTAGGAGACCAGGTGCCAACCTTCGCCCGCCCAGAGGGACACCGCGTTCCACCGCAGTTCAGCGGGGACGGAGCTGGTCGGGACCACGGAGCGGAAGATGGTGTGCCCGGTGACCCGGGGCTCACCGTCACCGACGAGCTGGTGCCGCACCCGGGAGCGGATCCCGTCCGCACCGATCAGGACGTCGCCCACCACCTGTTCACCGGAGGCCAGCTCGCAGACGACCGACTCGTCGGAGGTGCGGTACCCGACCACGGGGCTGTCGGCTCTGAGCCGGATCCGTTCCTCGGCGCGGCACGCGGCCAGCAGCGGCGCGTACAGATCACCCCGATGGACCACGGCGTACGGATTACCGAATCGTCGCCGGTAGTCGGCCCCCACCGGCAGAGTCACCAGTCGTTCCCCGGACCGGCCGTCTCTGAGGACCAGTTCGTCGATGTAGACCGCCCGCGACCGCACCTGATCGCACACACCGAGCAGGTCGAGTGCGTGGAAGGCGTTCGGGGCCAGTTGAATTCCGGCTCCGAGCTCGGCGAACTGGGCGTTGCGCTCGAAGACCTCTATCTGGTGCCGGCCCTGGCGGGACAGCCCGAGGGCCACGGCGAGCCCGCTGATGCCGCCACCGGCGACGAGAATTGTGGACACTTTGCCCCTCGGCGATGAAATCAGTGTCATCCACGTGACGTGTCGACGGCGGCCAGTTCGTGCACGGATCCGGACAGCACGGACGTGGCCATCTCAGCCAATATGGAGGTGCCGTCCGTGCTGAGCACCGACTCAGGATGGAACTGCACCGACCGGAAGTGTGGACCGACGAACCCGTGCACCTCACCGGTCCGCGGGTCCCGGCTCACCGCCACCGGCCCCACCCCGGCCGGCCACAGATGGTCGTCGGCGCTGCGGACGGCGAAGGTGTTGTAGAACCCGACCCGGACCCGCCGGCCGAAGAACTCGATGTCCCGCTGGACGCCCTGGTTGGGTCGTCTGCGTCGCACCAGGTCGAGCCCGAGAAGCGAACCGAGGACCTGATGGCTGAGACAGACCGCCAGGAACGGCGTACCGGCGTGCAGCAGATCCCGGATGCGGGTGTGCAGACGGTCGATCCGTACGTCGTCGCGGTTGTTCGGGTCGCCCGGGCCCGGCCCCATGACGACCAGGTCGGCCTCTTCCCGGGGGAACGGCTCCGTGGCCCCGCACAGGGTCACCTGTAGCCCGAACTCGCGCAACTGATGGGCCAGCATGGCGGTGAACGAGTCCTCCGCGTCCACGATCACCGCCCGCCGCCCCACGAGCTGCGCGACCTGCGGCACCCTGGTGCGCCCGTCCCGGTCATCGAACCAGAAACGCGCCAGGTCGGTGTTGCGCGCCGCCAACGCCGCCTGTACCGCGGGGTGACCCGCGAGGCTCGACCTGGCGGACGCCGTACGGTCGGGCCCGGGGGCCACGCCGAGTCCACGCAACACACCCTGCGCCTTGGCGTGCGTTTCGAGAACTTCCAGCCTCGGGTCGGAGTCACGCACCAGCGTCGCACCGACCGTGATCCGTAGTCGGCTGTCCACGATCTCGACGGTACGCAGCAGGATCGCCGAATCCAGTGAGCGACCGCCGTTGACGTCCCGGCTGAACAGTGCCGCCACGCCGCTGTAGTAGCCCCGCCCGTCGGGTTCGTAACGCCTGATCACCCGGCAGGCGTTCGCTACCGGACTGCCCGTCACGGTCGGCGCGAACATCGTCTCGCGGAGAGCGTCCCGCACGTCGAGTGACGTCGACCCCTCGATCAGGTACTCGGTGTGCGCCAGGTTGCCCATCTCCTTCAGGAAGGGACCCACCACCCGCCCGCCCCGGTCGGTGACCCGGGCCATCGTCTTCAACTCCTCGTCCAGGACCATGTACAGCTCCCCGGTCTCCTTGCGGTCGGCCAGGAAGTCGAGCACCTCGGACAGCGCCGGTCCACCGGGCCGGTAACGCAGGGTCCCGCTGATCGGGTTCATCATCGCGGTGCCGTCGAAGAGACTGAGGTGTCGCTCCGGTGTCGCGCCGACGAACGTGCGGGAGCCGGTGTGGATGACGAACGTCCAGTACGTGCCACGCTCGTCGGCCAGCAGCCGGTTGAACACCGTGAGCGCGGTCTGGACGGGCGAGCTGCGCAACGGCGCGGTGAGTGTGCGTTTGATGACGAAATTGGCACCCGTGCCGTGTCCGATCTCGTTCACGAGCACCCGGCGCACGATCTCCGCGTACTCGTCGTCCTCGATGTCGAACTGCGGGGTGCCGAGGTCTATCACGCCGTCGGGCAGCAACCTCGACGTGGCCGCCACCGAACCGACCGCCTGCTCACGGATGGTCATCGCGACCAGCGGGGCACCGTCGTCGTGGCACTCGAACCCGGTCTCGGTGAGCTGCCGGTACGGCACCATGGCCAACAGGTCGTGCCGGGGCTGTCCTGGCCCCGTCAACCGGGGCAACGGCAGGTCGGCCAGCGTACGCACGCACCCGACGTCACCGACGAGCAGCTCGACCCGGCCACCCACGGCCTCCGGCCGATGCAACAGGGCGAACGCCGGCGGCTCCGCCCCCAGCACCTGATCCATCAACCGGGCGAAACGTCCATCGTCGAACGGCATAGCTCCCCCTCGATAGGGTTGACGGATTCTGCGGGCACCGACCGCTGGCCCAGCTCGGCGAGGACGGCCTCGGTGGAGAGCACGACGGCGCACCGGTCGGCCGCATACCGCAGGGCCATCCGATGGTGTTCAGCCGAGAAGTCGGCCACCGCATCGCCGACGAGAAACGTCTCGATGTCGTGGGAGTACGCCTCGACCGCTGTCATCAGGCATCCGACGTGCGCGTACACCCCGCACACCAGCAGCTGGTCCCGCCCGACGTCGCGGAGGTGATCCAGTAGTGCGGTGCGGTGGAAGGCGCTGTAGCGCCACTTCGTCAACACGGTGTCGCGCTCACCCGGGGCCAGTTCGTCGCTGATCTGCCGGTCCTGTGCGGTAGCGGTCATGCCGGGGCCCCAGAAATCCCGCAGCAGTCCGCGCTGGACCTGCGTCATGTCCCCGGGCTGCGCGGTGTAGACGACAGGCACCGCGAGCTGTCGGCAACGGCGCAGCAGCGCTGCGGTGTTCGCGATCAGTGCCCCGCCGGGCTGACCCGAAGCCGGCAACGACCTCAGGAAGTAGCGCTGCATGTCGTGCACCAGCAGCACGGCTCGGCGCGGATCGGGCCGCCAGCCGGCCGTGTTGGCGGGTAGTTCGCAGGGGTCCGGCATCGCGTACGGCGTAGTGGTGGTGTCCAAGTTCATCTCCCTGGTCCGGACGGGTCAACGCCCGAGGGCGGCGCCACCGTCGACGTAGAAGTCGTGCATCGTGACGTTGGCCGCCTGGTCGGACAGCAGGAACATCACGGCGTTGGTGACGTCGGCGACGGTCGTGAGGCGGCCGAGCGGGATGCCCACGCGGTACTCGGTCGGGACACCGGCGACGGACACGGACGTGCCGTCACCACCGCCCCACAGTCCCCGCAGCATCGCCGTGTCGGTGGAGCCCGGGGCGACCACGTTGCAGCGAATGCCGCTGCTGGCCAGTTCGAGCCCGAGCGTCTTGGTGTAGGCGGTCGCCGCCGCCTTCGATGCGGCGTAGGCGGACATCCGCACCCTGGGTACTCCGGCCGCGTTCGAGGCCACGGTCACGATGCTGCCCCGTCGGCGCGGCGTCATCCGCCTGGCGACGGCCGTCGACATGAGGAAGACACCGCGGGCGTTGACCGCGAGGGTGTCGTCCCAGTCCCGCTCGGTCAGCTCGACCGCGGTCGCCGCCCGCAGCACCCCGGCACAGTTCACCAGGAAGACGACGGGGCCCAGTCGCTCCTCCACTGCGGCCACCGTGTCCTCGACCTCGACCGCGGAGCGGACGTCGGCGGTGAATTGCGTGACGGTGCCGGGCACGTCGTCGCGGGCACCGAAGAGCGCCGACAGGCGGTCACCGTCGACGTCGAGGGCCGCCACCGAGGCACCGGCCCGGCAGAGGGCGGAGACGACAGCCTCCCCGATACCGCCGGCCGCACCCGTGACGATGGCGACTTGACCTCGGAACTGATCCTCATACATGAGGGCTGGTCCTCCAGAGTGGGTCGATTCCACGGCGGAACGGACGGGACGCCGTCGCCTTTGACCGGGCCGGCGGGACGGTGTCGGGGTGCCTCAGCACAACTTCTCCACCACGTCCACGACGTCGGCCGCTGACGGCATGGTCATGATCTCCTGGGACAACACCGCCGCACGTTCTCGGTGGATCGGCTGGTGGAGCAGTTGGTCGACCCCGGCCGCGATCGCCTCGGCGGTGTCCTCGCCCGGCAGGAGCATGACGGCCGCACCGGAGTCGGCGAGACGACGCGACGGCGCCAGGAGTTTGGGCATGTTCGGTATCAGCAGCTGCGGCACGGCGCACGCCATACCGGTCAGGGCCGTGCCGCCGCCACCGTGGTGCACCAGCACATCGCAGTTGCGGGCCACCACGTCGAGCGGCAACCAGCCGGCCCGCACACCGAGCCGTTGCGACAGCTCGTCGCTGACCGCTGCCGGCGTCGCCACGACGACCTCGGCCCCGACCGTCTTCACCTTGCCGACGAGGTCGACCAGGTAGTCGAAGAAGTTGCCGCGGGCGACCTTCGTACCGGCTGTCACCACGATGCGGCGTTGCTCGCCCCGGACGTACATCCACGGCTCCAGTGGGCGCTGCATGTTCGTCGGTGCGAACCGCATCGGCTGGGCCGGGCCGGCGTCGGCCGGACGCAGGCTCGGCGGGCAGATGTCGATCCAGAGGTCGGCAACGGGAAGCCGGGCCAGGCCGAGGCGCTCCAGCTCCGGGCGTAGTTCCCGTTCGGCGGCCGAATCCACGACAGGTGGTTCACCGGTGTCCCAGGAGTGCCGCACGTAGGGTACGCCCAACCTGCTGGCGAGCAGCGGCGCCGCGAAGGTGAGCATGCCGCCCACCACGACGTCCGGTCGCCATTGCGCAGCGAAGTCGAGCAGCGGGTCGATGCAGGCCGCCGCCAACCGGCCGAAGGCATGACCGATGTAGATCATGTGAGCCTCCGGATCGGTCGGTTCCGTGATCGCAGCGCCGGAGCGATCGGTGGTGATGTGGTGGCGGATGGGAACCGGTGAGACGCAGAGGCCCGGCAGGCCGGCGCCGACGATGGCGGGCAGCGTCTCCTCAGTCGAGGCGACGATCACCTCGTGACCGGCGTTGCGCGCGGCGGTGGCCAGCGGCGTCAGCGGAAAGACCGTGGCCGGGCTCCCACCCGTGACGAACAAGAAGCGCATGACGATTCCTCACGTTTCGTTGACGGGGATGAGCGGGCATGCCGGGCGCGTCGGCTACGACGGTTCGACCCGGACGGCGGCGTCGGTCTCGATGCGCTTGCCCTGCGGCGGTCGGCCCCACCGGCGCATCGCAGGTGACTCGACGAGGCGGTGGAGAAGAACGGCCAGGCCGAGGCTGAGAAGGAAGGCGAGGGCGACGAAGAGCAGGCCGGCACCCCGTCCGAGGTCACGGTCGAAGCCGATGCCCGCCCGCATGACGACCAGGACGATCTCGTGCACCAGGTAGAACGCGAACGACGCCTCCCCGAGCCGACGCATGACCGGGCTGCTCAGCCACGACCGGCCCTCGCGGTCGTCGCCCACCGCCAGTGCGGGCACCAGCAGCGCCAACGGCACGATGAGGACCGCGTTGACGGTGTACGTCATCGGGACGATGAGACCGACCAGGTAACCGACGACGGTCAGCGCGAAGGCGACGCCCCGCCCCGGGCCCACCCACCGACCGGTCAGCACGATCCTCGCCATCAGCATCCCGAGTACGAAGTCCAGGAGCCGCACCGGCGGAAAGGCGTAGAGGAACCACATCTGGTCGACGGACTGGTCGGCCAGCACGGTGCCGGCGAAGCCCTCCGGGAACCGCGGTGACGCCGGCAGCAGCGACCCGAGCACGGGCAACGCGATCACCGTACCGGCGACGCCGGCCGCACACGCCCACAACTGCCCGGCCCTGATCCGGGCGAGCCGGGGCAGCAGCAGGGGGAACATCGCATAGAAGAACAACTCGCAGGACAGCGACCAACTGGGGCCGTTCACACTGAGAAAGACGTCCGGCTTCGGCACCCATGCCTGCAACAGCAGCAGATTGAGCAGCGCGGTGGACCACGGTGTGGAGGCGGCGGCGAAGACGAGCATCGCCAGCCCGAAGGTGACCGCGTGGTTGGGATAGATCTTGACCAGCCGTCGCCGCAGGAACCCACGGTACGTGTCGTCGGGCCGGGCGGACCAGGTGAGGACGAAGCCGCTGAGGAGAAAGAAGAAGGAGACGCCGACGGTGGCGGCGCTCTTGGTCGCATAGGTGAGCGCACCGGAGACACCGGTGCCATCGGCGAACAGCCGCAGTGTCGCCACGTGAAACAGGAACACCATCGACGCGGCGACGAATCGCGCGCCGGTCAACGATTCGAGGCGACCACCGCCTGGCCGCGCAGCACCACTAGTCAACGGATCTCCTCAGTGAACGCCGAAGTGAGGACCGACCGACCACATTCGGTCTCTTCCGGCCGACCCGGTCGGGGCACGGTCTCGACCATGGTTCGACGCGGTTGGCTGTACAGGGCGTACGACCCCGGCGGACCGCATCAGGCGGCCGGTGCGCGGGGCAGGCGGCAACAGTGCCGACGGTCAGCCGCGCTGGTATTCCAGAATCGTGATGACATCGAACCGCCGGCGACCGGGGGCGATCGGTGGGCGGCTCACGGGTAAGGCTGCCAGACCGCCGCCGACCGGTACAGGCGCGCATCTGACCATTGCCGGTCGTGGCCGGATGCGGACATTCTCACCATGTCGCGGGCGACAGCGGCACGATCGGGGTGCCGCGCCCACTGCCTGGCGACTCCCGGTTCAGAGCGAGGTCCCGCCGGCGACCTCGATGCGCTGACCGGTGATCCAGCGTGCGGCATCGGACGCCAGAAAGGCGACCACGTCGGCGACGTCGTCCACCTGACCGATCCGGCCGAGCGCGGCCTTCGACGCCAGCTCCGCCGCCGTTCCCGGCTGCCGCAGGCGGTCACCGTGAAACTCCGTGTCGATGAGGCCGGGAGCGACGCTGTTCACCGTGATCCCGCGCGGACCGAGCTGCTCGGCCAGTGCCTGACTGAAGACCTCGAGTGCCCCCTTGCTCATCGCATAACCGACGATCTCGGGGTGCGCCACCCGGGTGGCCAGCGAGGAGATGTTGACGATCCGACCCCCGTCGCGCATCAGGGGAAGGGCCCGCTGCGCCAGGAACACCGGGAGACACACGTTGATCGCGAACACCCGGTCGAGCTGTTCCGGGACGAGTTTGGCGACATCCGCCCGGCAGCCCACCCCGGCGTTGTTGACCAGCACGTCGAGCGCGGTGTCGCCGGTGTGGTGTCGGAGACCCGCTGCCAGTCCGTCGAGGAGCACGTCCAGACCCGAGTCGTGGGCGAAGTCGGCACGGACGGCGAACGCCGTCCCACCCCGGTCACGTATCAGGTCCACCGTCTCCGCAGCCATCGCGTCGTCGCGACGGTAGTGGACGGCGACCACGGTCGTCGCCGTTGCGAGCCGTACGGCGATGGTCCGGCCGATCCCGCGACTGGCGCCGGTGACGAGCACAGCGCGCGTGGTACCTCTGTCCATGTCTTCTCCCCAGAGCTGTCGTCGACGATCGGTTACGACGGAAAGTCCAACAGGCCCTCGATACGGCCGGCCACCACTCCGGCCTCGAAGCGGCTGCTGGTGCCCAGCCTCCGCAGCAGCGCGGAGACGAGCCGCCGCAGGGTGCGGGCCGACAGTTGCAACTCGCGGGCGATCGCGGTGTCTGGCCGGCCACGTGCCCACAGCCGCAGGATCATCAGTTGCTGCTCCGTCAGGCGCAACGGGCTGTCGACGAGGTCGGTGGAGGTGTACCGGACGATCGGGTCCCGATCGTCGGGTGCGACGCCCGGCGTCATGGCGGTGGGGCTTTCCGTGGTGGTACTCCAGCAGAACTCGAAGACGCGTCGCAGCAGCGCGACGACAGTTTCCTGTCGTACGAGCAGGTGGCCGGAAATCCTATTGCCCGGACCGGTCGGCCAGATCAGGGCAAGATCGTCGTCGACGACCAGGAAACGGAACGGAACGAGCTGTGTGCTGCGCACCTGCACGCTGACCGAAGCCATTTTCTGCAATGGTCCCGCGATCCGTGCGGCGCCGACGGAGGTATTCTGTCGGATCACTCGGATCACCAGCCCGGCGTCAATGCCCGTACGGTGGCGATTCACGGCGTCGGTGACAATCTGCTGGGCCGGTGCCGGCGGATCCATCCACATCATCTCACCGGCGGCGTGAACCGCAGCGTTCTTGAGCAACTCTTCCATCCGCGACCAGCCCGCCACCTCTTCTATACCGGTGGCGCCCGCCGTGACCGGCCATCCACATGTCGCCAGGGCCGCGACCTTCGCCCGGACCGACCGGATCGCAGCCGCCGCCCCGACCTGCGCCTCTTCGTGCCGTTCCAGCAGGTCCAGCAGGGCCTCCAAAGGACGTCGATCGTCCTTCACGGTGAGAGGGCACATCGAGCCACCTCTTCCTCGTTCCATTGTCCGCCCGGGGCCACGGCCGCTACGGGCCACAAATTGGTCTACATGAGTCGCCGTAACTTTGACAAGCTGTCGTCAACGGCTGGAGGACACCGCCGAGAAGAGTCGGTACGGTGCAGTTGGCGAAGAACTCCGCCGCATCAGGCAATCCACTCGGGCCATGATCGAAATCACCTTGCCCGGAGCACGTCGATGTTCAACAGCCACCCGGGACCCAGCTGTCCGGCAGCGACGCCGACCAATCGCCGCTGACCGAACCCGCACTGGTCCCACGCACCCCGGCGAGGGCGCACCGGGTGTCGGGACCACCGGAGCCACGGCGGACGTCGAGCCAAGATCAATCGACTTCTCTCGATCACGTGGCTTGCGACGTGACCGGGTGCGCAACAGCCCCACCGAAACGGTCGAATGGTGCCGACAGAGTCGGTGCCGGCGGAAACAACTGGTGGCGATTCACCACCGACCATCTTCTCCTGGAGAGGTTGAAATATGCGCGGTATCGTTCTCGCCGGCGGCTCGGGTACGCGGCTGAGGCCCGCAACCAAGGCCCTGTCCAAACAGCTGCTGCCGGTCTACGACAAACCCATGATCTACTACCCGCTGTCCGTTCTCATGCTTACCGGCATCCGGGACGTCCTGATCATCTCCACCCCTGACCACCTGTCGCTCTACCAACAACTCTTCGAGACGGGAGCGGAACTCGGACTGAATATCGAGTACGCCGTCCAGGAAAGGCCGGGCGGCTTGGCGGAGGCATTTCTCCTGGGCGCCGACTTCATCGGCGACGAGAACGTCTGCCTGGTGCTGGGCGACAACATATTCCACGGCACCGACCTGGGCCCACTGCTTCGGGCAGAAGCCGAGCAGGTGTCGGGTTGCACGTTGTTCACCTACCCCGTCTCCGATCCCACCCGGTACGGAATCGCCGAACTGGACCGCGACGGGCGCCTGGTCCGACTGGCGGAGAAGCCGATTTCCCCGTCATCGAACCAGGCGGTCACCGGCCTCTATCTCTACACTCCCGACGTCGTGGATCACGCGCGGGCACTCGCACCCTCCGCCCGCGGTGAACTGGAGATAACCGATCTCAACAATCGTTACCTCGGTGAGGGGCGGGCCAGAATCGTCGGTCTCGGACCGGAAGCGGTCTGGTTGGACACCGGCACGCACGACAGCCTCCTGGCCGCCGGGAACGTCGTGCAGTTGCTCCAGCACCGCAACGAGCCCGTCGCCTGCCTGGAGGCGATCGCCTGGCGAATGGGTTTCATCAGCACCCGGCAGATGGTCCGGTTGACGAGGAACTATCCCGAGGGCAGTGCCGTGGCCACCTACCTGGCAGGGCTGCTCGCCCGGGAACCTCTCGGCTTCGAGGCCTTCGCCTGACCCGCAGCACGCCCCGCCGCTGCTGGCGCGTGGGGACGTCGGGGCGACCCCGGCGCCGACGCCACCGCCTGCCAGGCAGCCGGCCCGGCGGTGGCGCAGCCGGCCCGGCGGGAGCGCAGCCGGCCCGGCGGGAGCGCAGCCGGCCGGCGAACATCCCGGCCCGACCCGGGCAGACCGTCCAGCGCGCACGTCCAAGTGCGGAACTACGCACTCGCCCACCCGAAGAGTCCTGTCATCGATCGCTCGACGACGGCGATCAGCACGACGTTCAGCAACTGAAAGGAGTCTGCCGTGACCGAGAAGGCATTCCGGTACGACGTCCTCGCCGACGACGAGATCCGCGTGCCGGACGGATTGCGCGACGTGTGGCGGGGATTCAAGGAACCGCCGCACCAGCAACCGGTCTGGCGCAACCGCCACCTGCTCGAGTGGGCCCGCGCCACCCTGGCCTGGAGCGCACCGCTGGTCACCTCGCCTGAGGTCGAGGAGCTGAGTCGCCTGCTGGCCGAGGTCGCCGACGGCCGGCGTCGCGTCCTGCAGTGCGGTGACTGCGTCGAGGATCCCCGGGAGGCCACGGCCACACACGTCCGCGACCGGATCCGTCTGATCGACGAACTCGCCGCCCTGATGACGGCTGGTTCCGGGCTACCGGTCCTGCGGGTCGGACGACTGGCAGGTCAACTGGCCAAACCCCGCTCCGAGCCGTTCGAGCGGGTGAACGGTGTGGACCTGCCCGCCTTCCGCGGGGCGCTGGTGAACCGCCCCGGGCACACCATGGCGGACCGCTCCCCGGACCCGGTGCGTTTGTACCACGGATATCGGATGTCTCGCGCCGTGCTGGCGCATCTGGAGTTGCTGGGCCGCCACCCCGGGCAGGCGGGTGTCGACCCGGTGTGGACGAGTCACGAGGCGCTGCTGCTCGACTACGAGATTCCCCTGCTGCGGCGGGCCCCCGGCGGCAGTTCGTTGCTGACCTCGACGCACTGGCCCTGGATCGGTGAGCGCACCCGGCGTCATGACGGGGCCCACGTCCAGGTGATGGCGGCCATCGACAACCCGGTGGCATGCAAGGTCGGCCCGGGAATCAGCTCCGGTGAACTGCTCGAGCTGTGCGCGAAGCTCGACCCGCAGCGCCGTCCGGGCCGGCTCACGCTGATCGCGCGGCTCGGGGCGGGCCGGGTGACCGACACACTGCCGCCGCTGGTCCGAGCCGTACGCCGGGCGGGGCATCCGGCAATCTGGCTCTGCGATCCGATGCACGGCAACACCATCCGTAGCCCCAGCGGTCGCAAGACGCGCTCCGTGGCCGACGTGGTCGCCGAGGTCGAACGCTTTCAACTGGCGGTCCTCGCCGGGAAGGGCGTACCCGGGGGACTCCACCTGGAAACGACACCCAACACCGTCGCCGAGTGCGTGCCGGTCGCCGGCAACGAACCGGCTGGTCCGTTCACGACCCTCTGCGATCCACGGCTCAACGGGGACCAGGCCGCCCGGGTGGTGTCCGCCTGGCACGCCTGAGGACCGCGTACGCCCGTCCGGCTCCGCAGCCGGGCCTGCTCGTCGCGGCACCGGGTGGGCAGCCGGTCCGGTGTCCGTGGACACCGGTGACCGGCTGCGCCACCCGGCCGCCCGGCTCAGCTCACGACCGGCTTGCGCCGTGCCGGGAGGAACATCGCGGGCACCGCGGTCAGCACCACGACCCCGACGACCACCCAGAAGGTGGCGTGGAAGCCGCCGAGCTCACTGCCCTGCTGCCGGGTCAGCGGTTGCAGCAGCAGGGCGACTGCCGCGGTGCCCACCGCGCCCCCGATCTGCTGGATGATCGCGTTCGCCGTGGTGGCGGCCGGGACGCGCTCCTGGCTCAGGGAGTGATAGAGCGTCAGCATGGTGGGTGACACCACGAAGGCCAGGCCGATACCACGGACGAACAGCGCGGCGACGATCAGCCACTGCGCCGATCCGGGTTCGGCGAAGGCCAGGGGGACGGTGGTCACCGCGACCACCGCCAGCCCGCCGAGGACCATCACCCGGGAGTTGTGTTTCAGGTCCACCATCTTGCCGACGACCAGCACGGCGACCAGCATCCCGGCGCCTTGTGGAGCGAGCGCCAGGCCGGCGTCGACCGCACCGCGGCCGTCGCCCTCCTGTAGGAGCAACGGGACGAGGAAGACGACGGCGAACAGGGCCGCGTTGTTGAGCAGGGTGATCGCCGTCGAGGCGGTGAAGGCGCGATCCCGGAACAGGTCGAACTCGACGACTCCGGTACGCGTGGCGCGGCTCGCCCGGATGCCGTGCCAGGCCAGCGAGACCACGCTCAGCAGCAGCGGTGCCCAGACCCGCACGGCGGTGGGTGGGGTTCCGTCGACGAGCATGCTCAGCCCGTAGAGCAACCCGGCGATGCCCAGACCCATCGTGACGAGGCCGAAGACGTCGAGTCGTGGCGCGTCCTGCCCCTTGCGGTTGGGCAGGTGGCGAGCGGACAGGATCACGGCGACCAGCACGATCGGCACGTTGACCAGGAAGGCCCAGCGCCACGACAGGCTCTCGATCAGGACCCCGCCCACCACGGGCCCCAGAATGGGTGCCATCTGCACCGGAATGGCGATGACGGCCATGGCGCGGCCCATCCGCTCCCGTCCGGCGATCTCCACCACGAGGATGCGCATGAGCGGGAACAGCATGCCCGCGCCCAGGCCCTGCACCACGCGGAAGAGGATGAGGCTGCCCAGCGACCAGGCCAGCCCGCAGGCCAGGGAGCCGACCAGGAAGACGCTCAGCGAGGCGACCCAGGTCGCTGCCGAACCGAAGCGCTGTGTCGCCCACCCGGTGGCGGGGATGACGACCGCCATCGCCAGCAGATAGGCCGTGGAGGCCCACTGCGTCTGGGCCAGGGTGGCGGAGAACGCAGCCGACAGGCTGTGTACGGCCACCCCGATGATGGTGCTGTCCAGCAGCCCGACGAATCCTCCGAGGGCCAGGAGCATCACCTTGCCCAGTAGCGCCCGGTCCAGGCTCGGTGGCGGGCTCTGATCTGTCGTTGCCTGGTCCGTACTCATCGTGTCTCCTCGTCGGGACGGGTGACCTGCCGGATGAAGGTCTTCTTCACCTCTCTACCTATAGCATATAGCCGTTTGCCTTAGGTGATTTGTGTTGTTACAGTCGCTCCATGAAGCAGCTGGCTGAGGCCGCGATCCGCGATTCCTTCATAAACTGCTCAAAGGGAGAGTCACGACGCATCTCGCTACCGCGGGAGGTGGAGGAGCTTCCGTGGAAGCACCTCGACTTCCTCGGGTGGACCGACCCGCGGGCACCCGAACGCAGCTACCTCGTCTGGCAGCAGGGCGAGGACGACGCGCCGATCGGCGTGATGCTGCGACACCCGGACAGGCTGCCGGGCCTGCAGCGCAACATGTGCTCGCTGTGCCTCACCACCCACGGCTCGGGTGGTGTCACGCTGATGGCAGCGCGCAAGTCCGGTCCGGCCGGACGCAAGGGCGACACCGTCGGGCTGTACATGTGCGCCGACCTGAACTGCTCCCTCTACGTGCGGGGGCTCAAAGCCCTCCCGCCAGGGTTGCGGATGGAGGAGACGCTCACGGTGCCGGAAAAGGTGGAGCGCATCAAGAGTCGGGTGGCGGCGTTCATCCAGCAGGTCGCCAGCACGTAACCCTGGTCGACGCGCGCCGCTGCGCCCGGACGGTGAACCCCGGGCGCAGCGGCGCGGGCCGCCCTCAGCAGAGCAGCGGCGCGGGCCGCCCTCAGTAGACCGGCATGGAGGGATCCAGCTGGTGCGCCCACGCGAGGATCCCGCCTCCGACGTGGACGGCGTCCGGGAGACCACTGCGGTGCACGAGGGCCAGCACCTCCGCCGACCTGATCCCCGACCGGCAGATCAACACGACCCGGCGGTCGCGCGGAAGGCGCTCGGTGGCGTCCCCGCTGAAGAACTCGCCCTTGGGGATCAACGTCGAGCCGGGCAGGTGCACGTAGTCGTACTCCTCGGGCTCCCGTACGTCCACCAACGCGAACTTCTCGCCGCCTGCCACCAGGTCGCGCAGGGCGAGCACCGAGATGGTCCCGCCCCGGGCGGCTTCGGCCGCCGCCGGTGACAACAGACCGAAGAACGGCTCCGCCGCAGTCAGTTCGGCCGGCCGGTCCACACCGGGCCGGCGTTCGTACGGCCGGACCGAGCATTCACCCAGCGTCGCGTCGTACGTCATCACACGACCCACCAGCGGCTCACCGGTGCCGGTGAGCAGCTTGACCACC
Source organism: Micromonospora sp. NPDC049257 (assembly GCF_040678915.1). Lineage (NCBI taxonomy): Bacteria > Bacillati > Actinomycetota > Actinomycetes > Micromonosporales > Micromonosporaceae > Micromonospora > Micromonospora sp. NPDC049257. Next base: position 689,626 of record NZ_JBFAQU010000001.1, on the reverse strand, counting down.
TCCATGCTCATGGCCCCGGCCAACCACCCGCCCCACAACCGCAGCGTCCCCGACATGCCCCGGAAGTAGGCGGCCGGCCGCTCGTGGTGCAGATCGCGGAAGCCCGGCCCCTGCCCGTCCCAGAACACCGACAGGCGAGCCCGGCCGCCGTCCAGCTCGCCCCACACGAAGGGGATCCCGGCTCGGGCGCACACGTCGTCGACGAGCTGACAACGGGCGGCGTCCTCGCCGGCACAGACAACCAGGTGGTACGAGTCGACCATGGACTCGGCGTTCGCGAGGTCGAAGCGCCCGGGCACCACCTCGGCCCGCAGGGCGGGACGCGTCCGCCGTAGAGCGGTCACCCACGCCTCGGCGCGGGTGGCGCAGCCGCCGTCCGGAATGCCGAGGTGATCGTCCCAGGGCTGTGGGGGCGCGGCGTCGACGACGCCGATGACACCGACGCCCGAGTCGGCGAGGTGGGCGGCGACGAGCCCACCGACCTCGTCCGCGCCCACGACGAGAACGCGGCCGGCCGCCAGTCGCCGCTGACCGGTCGATCCGAAGCCGCCGAGGATCAGCTGGTGCGCCTGCCGAGCGGCCTCGCCGTCAGGAAGGGCGGCCGCAGGCTCGACCAGGGCTGGAAAAGACATGGTGCTCCTTTCGAAAGGCAGACATACCGGACGGTCAGGATCGGGCCCAGTCCGGGATCGTCACGATCTCCAGGACGGCCGCGCCCCAGTTGAAGCCGTAGCCACTCCCGGCCAGGACGACGTGGTCACCCACGGCCAGGCACCCGGTGGTCAGCAGATGCTCCAGACCGGCCACCTGGTCCCCCGCGCCGAGGTGTCCCACCCGACGCCCGAACTCCCAGGTGGTCCGGTCGTCCGGGACACCCATCTCGGCCAGCATCGTCCACCAGCGGACCGTGCGACCGTTGTTGGGCAGGACGAAGCGCCGCACGTCGGCCGCGGCGACCTTGGCCTCGTCCAACGCCTGACCGATCGTGTCGCAGAACCCGCTGGCGATCCGCTGGGAGATGTCCTCGAGATCGTCGAGGTTCTTGCGCATGAACCGGGCCTTGCGGCCCCGCAGGTCGAGGGGCTTGTCCCCGGCGTGCGGCGCGTCCTTGAGCCGGGTGCCCCGATACATCGCCTCCAGCGACGGGTCGGCGTTGAGCACACAGGACAGCACCCGGGCGAAGCCGGGCCGGGAGCTGAGCAGGAGCGCGGTGCCACCGTCCGCCATCACCGTCCCGCTCTCCGTACGAAATCGGTCGAAACCGGGGAGGCAGAATCGTTCGCCGGTGGTCATCAGCACCGTGGCGTCGTCCGGACAGGCGGACAGGAAGGACGCGCCGATCAACAGACCGGCCAGACCTCCGTTGGACTTCTGGTCGATCTCCATCGCGGGAGCGCTGCCGCCGATCGTCTGCTGTTGCACGTACGAGGACGGCGTCCACACGTCCTGCCCCTGGAAGTACGTGCCGTGGTGCAGCAGGAGCCGGACGTCCGCAGCGGACGGCTGACGCCGGTCCAGGGCCTGCCGTGCGGCCGCGACGGCCAGGTCGGGTGCGAACTCGTCGTCCGACACGCACACCGCGAGCAGCGCGTTGCCCACGTACTCGGCGTCCGGGTAGCGGCCGTCCGCGACCGCCTCGCGGAGGTCCAGCCTACGGCCGAGACGGACGCCGACCGAGTCGAAGTAGACCTCGTTCATCATCAAGGCGAATGGTCCTTCCGCGGAAAGAGGGACAGCAGCCGCAAGGGCGAGGATCGGGCTGACGTTCGCGCCGAACGCAGGGGCACCGTAACAGCCGGAAATACCTGTCCGGATCACCCGCACGCAATTTTGAACACCAGTTGACGCGCCCCGCGAAAACCGCTATCGCTGGCACGGCAGGGCAACCGCATGGACTCGGAGAAGGAGATCCCGTGGCACCTCGAAAAACTGATGTCGTGATCGTCGGAGGCAGCACCGTCGGGTTGTTCACCGCGATGTTCCTGGCCCGGTCGGGGGTCTCGACGCTCCTCGTCGAACGGCATCCCGCACCGCTGCGTCACCCCCGCGCCATGGGCATCGGGCCCCGGACGGTGGAGCTGCTGCGGACCGCCGGGATCGCCGACGAGGTGGACCGCCTGTGCGTGGACATGTCGGGTGGCAACCTGGAGATGATCAGCACACCGACCCTGGCCGAGGCGGACCTGCCCGCGCTGGCCCGGCAGGCGCCCCCCCGCGCCGAGCCGTTCCGGCGGACGACGCCGCAGATCCTGCGGGGCACCTGCCCGCAGGGACGGCTCGACCGCGTGGTCATCGACCGCGCCAGGGCACTGGGAGCCCGCCTCGAGTTCTCGACCGAGCTCACCGGTTTCGAGCAGGGACCGGACGGGGTCACCGTGAGCCTGACCGGCCCACAGGGGCCGTACGAGGTGGCCTGCGACTACCTCGTCGCCGCCGACGGCGCGCGCAGCGGCGTGCGAGAGGCCCTCGGCATCGGCGTGACCGGCCGGGGCGCCATCGGCGATCCGCTGGTCAGCGTGCTGTTCCAGGCAGACCTCGACGAGTTCACGCAGGGCCAACCGTTCGTCATGTGCGACATCACCACCCCGGAGGCGGCCGGTGGCCTGCTGCCCGTGGACGGGCGGGGCGAGTGGCTCTACGTCGTTCGGTACTCGCCCACCGCCGGCCAGCACGCCGAGGACTTCACGCCCGAACGGTGTCGGAGCCTGATCCGCGCCGCAGTCGGCCGCGCCGACCTCCCGGTGGCGGTGATCAGCACGCTGACCTGGCAGGTACGGGCCGCACTGGCCGATCGGTTCCGCGCCGCCCGCGTCTTCCTGGCCGGCGACGCCGCGCACGTCGTGCCGCCGGTCGGCGCGTTCGGCATGAACACCGGGGTGGCCGACGCGCACAACCTCGCCTGGAAGATCGCGCACGTGCTGGCCGGTTCAGCCGGGCCCGACCTGCTGGCCACCTACGAGGCGGAGCGCCGCCCGGTCGCCCGGACGGCTCTGGAACAGTCGACGCTGCGCCTGGCGGACCCGTCCCTGCACTGGGCCACGGGCAGTGCCGGGGCGCGACGTCGCGCCGACGCCGGTGCCCTGCACGCGCCCGTGGTGCACCTCGGCTACCGGTACGCGTCGACAGCGGTGCTGGATCCGGTGCCGGCGCTGCCCTCGACCGAGGAGGTCGAGCTCGACCTGGACGGCGCACCCGGTTCCCGCCTGCCGCACCGCTGGTTGCGGCACGACGGTGCCACCGTGTCGACCCTCGACCTGGTCGACTACCGGCTCACCCTGTTCGCCGGCCCGCAGGGTCAGGCATGGCACGCCGTGGCGGACGAGGTCAGCCGACGGCTCGGTCTGCGGCTGGCGGTGCACTGCATCGACCAGACGTCCGGCGGGGACCCGGAAGGTTCGTGGGCCGCCTCGGTGGGGATCGACGGGTCCGGCGTCCTGTTGGTGCGCCCGGACGACTTCGTCGCGTGGCGGGCCCGGCGTATCGGGCCCGCCTCGGCCGACGACCTGGAGAAGGCACTGCTCACGATCCTGTCGCGGACCCACTGACCGCGACCGCATCCGTACAACTGCGGAATCCCGCAGTTGCCGGGCTGGACCGCCAATAGTTGGTCTGGCATGGTTGATTTCGCGCCGGACCTGTTTCAGCGGTCGGCCGACAAGCAATTCCACACGCATCTCGGCGCACACCATCCGCCACTCCTGCGGCATGGTTGAATTGTGGCGCCGGCAGACGAGAAGCGGACTGCTGATGGATCGATCTTCGGTCGCGTACCACAATTCCTGGAACACTCGCGAAGATGTGTCCGGGGGTCTCGCCGACGGTCTCGACGGCGACCGGGGCCTCCCGGCGTCGCTGGCCCGCCATTCCACCGAGGCCGAGCCGGACGTCGTGGCCTTCTGGCACCGGATGGCGCTCGCGGCGCCGGCCGCCGACGCGCCACGCCCCGGGCGCATCCCGGTACCGGCCGAGCTCCATCCGGTGCTGCAACTTCTCGAGGTGGCCTGCCGGGGGTCCCGGCACGGTGGGATCTCGGTGCCCTCGGCCGGGGCGCTCTACCCGTACGAGCACGCGGTCGTCGCGGAGCACGCCGGAGAACTGGCGGTCTTCGCGGTGGACGCCGCACGCCGGTCGGTCCATCTGCAGTGCCGCATCCGACCAGCCGAGTGGCCTGGTGGCCTGCCGCTGCCGGGGCCCGGCAGGACCCTGCTGCTCACCAACGTGCGCCCGTGGCTATCGATGCGGAAGTACGGCGACCGCGGTTACCTCTACGCACACCTGGACGCCGCCCACCTGAGCACACATCTGCTCTGTCTCGCTCAGTCGCGCTTCGAGCGGACACGCGGCCTGACAGCGCGCGAGGTTCGTCCGCTGGATCAGGTGCTGGGGTTGCCGGGCCGCTGCCGCTTCGTCCACAGCGCACTGTGGCTGGACTCGCCGACCGCTGGGTCGTCCGCACCTCGGGAGAGCTGGGCCTGCGTCGACCAGCACGGGGCCCCGCTGAGGCAGACGCTGCCCGAGCACCCCGAACAGCAGTGCTGGCAACGTCTTCCGGCCCGACCGCAGCCGGGAACGCCCGTCGCGGACAGCGGCGCCGGGTCGTTCACCGCAGCCCGGGTGGCGGCTGCCGGCCCGGTCGCCGGACAGTTGGCCGTGGCGGCGCCGCGACGACGCTCCGCCAAGGACTTCACCGGCGAGACGGTGCCGGTGGGCGACGTCCGCCGGGCGCTGAGGGCCACGGGGACCCGCCTGCCGTGGGACCTTCCCGTGACCGGCACGTTCGGCATCACCGTGCTCGCCCGCCGGGTGGCAGGGTTGGCGGCCGGGGCCTACCGGGTGTACGACGGGACGCTCGCCCCGGAGCCGGTGGCGGAGCACGTGGTCGACGGTGACGAACTGGTGCGTATCTGCATGGGTCAGGAGCACCTCCGACATGCCGCTGCGGCGGTGGTCTTCCACGCCCCCCGGGACGCCATCTTCCAGCTCGGCATCGACGGCGTGGACGCGGCCCTGTTCCGGGCGGGCGTACTGGCCCACCTGCTGTGTCTGGGTGCCGCCGACGCGGGACTGGCGATCACCACCATCGGCGGGTTCGACGCCGCCGGTTGGCACCGGCTCAGTGCGCTGCCGCAGAGGGACGAAGCCCTGTACGTGGCCCTGGTCGGTCAGGCCGGCGTCGTGGCGGTCAAGCTCGACCGGCTGCAACGCGCCTACGCCCATGACGAGGCCTGAGACATGCTGATCGAGGTGATCGACGACGCCACCCGACGGCACGGCGACCGGCCGGCGGTCTCCGACCGGCAGACCACACTGACCTACCGTGAGCTCATCCGGTCGAGTGCGGTCTGGGCCGACACGTTGGCCGGGTTGCTGCCGGGTGGAGACCGTGGCCGCATCGGAATCCGGGCCGGCAACGGTGTCGCCTACGTGGTCGCCTACCTGGCCGCCCTCCGCTGCGGCGCGGTCCCCTTCCTCATCGACCGGGTCAGCGGGGTGCAGGAGACAGCGGCGATCCGGGAGGACTGCGGCCTCGACCTCCTGGTGCACGACTCCCCCGCGCCCGGCTGGGGCACCCCGCGTGGTGAGCTGGGCACCCTGACCGTCACCGGCGCCCCGTCCGCCGGTCGCGCCGCACTCGACCCGCAGACCGAGGTCTGCCGTTTCACCTCCGGCTCGACGGGGCGGCCCCACTGCATCGAGTTCCGCGGGCAGGCGGTGCACCGGGCCGCAGTCAACTGGGCGACGGGGACGGGCCTGGACGCCGACGACAGCATCGCCTGCTTCGCGTCCCTGTCGAACGGCCTCGCCTTCAACACCTCGCTGCTGTCGGCGTTCCTGGTGGGCGCCCGGTTGCACCTGCCCAACGGTCTGCCGTCCGGCAGTGCGGTGGGCCGGGCGGTCGCGGCGTGCGCCGCCACCCGGCTGGTCGGCTTTCCCGCACTCTACGACTCGCTGGTACGCCGACCGGTGACCGACGGCTCGTTCAGCCGGCTACGCATGGCCATCTCGTCGGCGGCACCGCTCGATCCCGGCACGAAACACCGGTTCGTCGAGGCGACCGGGGTGCCGCTGCGGAACTACTTCGGCGCCGCGGAGGCCGGCCCGCTCACCTTCGCCACCGATCCACTGACCGACCTGGGCCTCGGTGGGCCGCTGCCGGGCGTACTGCTGCGCGCGGGGACCAGGGCGAACCCGGGTCCCGTCGAGGTACGCAGCGAGTCCATGGGCACCCGCTACCTCAACGCCCCGGGGCTGTTGGAGAGCCGGATGACCGACGACGGTCACTACCGCACGGGTGACCGCGGCTACCTGGCCGACGGCAGCCTGTTCCTGAGTGGACGCAGCCACCGGGTGATCAACGTGGGCGGCCGGAAGATCGATGCCACCGAGGTGGTGGAGGCCCTGCGGGCGGCTGCCGGTGTCCGCGACGCCGTGGTGCTCCAGGTGTTGGACCGGCACGGCGTGCCCGCCCTGGCTGCCGTGCTGGCCGCCGACGACTCGCTGGACCCCTCGGGGCCACGACGCTTCCTGGCCGGCCGGCTCGCACCGTACAAGATTCCCAGCCTGGTCCGTGTCGTCCCCGAGATCCCCCGGGGGTCCGCCGGCAAGCCGGCGATGGCGGCCCTCGAAGGACTGTTCGCCGTCGACCGCACCGACGGCTGAGACGCCACGTATCGATCCCGATAGCCGCAATGTGCAAGGAGATGGTCATGTCGGAAAGCGGCACCAGAATTCGACAGAAAGTCGCGCGCATCATCACCGAGTCGGCCGAGGGCGGGCTCAGCGAGGCGGACCTCGACCGGGCCGGCGGATCGCTTCCGGCGCTGGGGTACTCGTCGCTGTCCTACATCCGCATGATCGACGCGATCGAGAACACCTTCGGCATCGAGATCGACCAGGACGAGGAGGATGATCGACTTCGGTCGGTCGACGGCATCGTCGCCCTGGTCGCGGCACAGGACGAGTCGGCGCATGTCTGAGCCGGTACTGGGAGTGGTCGGCCGGGGCCGGCTCGGCACCGCGGTGCGCGACCTGGCCCGGGCCGAGGGGCACGAGGTACGCGTCTACGCCTCCCGCGCCCTGCCCGATCCACGCACCGAGACGGCACCCGACGTCGTCGTCGACTGCTCCGCGCCCGCGGCGTTGACCGGCGTCGCCGAACTCTGTCACCACTGGCGTCGCCCGCTGGTCCAGTGCGTCTCGGGACTGGACGAGCAGCAGGAGGCCGTGCTGGGCCGGCTGGGCCGGTCCGTCGCCGTGGTGGCCGCCCCCAACCTGACCCTGGGAAACTACCTGCTGAGCAGGGCGGTGCGGTGCGTCGCCGAGGTGGTGACGACCATGGCGCGGGCCGGCGTCACCGGGGCGGTCCCGGAGGCCGCCGTCTTCGAGCGTCACCCGGCCCGCAAGGCGCACCGGCCCAGCACCACGGCGGTTCAGCTGAGCCGGTTGTGGACGTCGCTGACCGGGCACGAGGTCAGCGACGTGGCCTCGCTACGCGCGGGCGACGCGGTCAGCGACCACGAGTTGCGACTCGGCTGGGACGGGCAGTCGCTCGCCCTGGTGCACACGGTGGGGTCCATCCGGACCGCCGCCGCCGGGGCGATCGGTATCGCTGCCGCGGCCACCAGTCTGCCGGTGGGCGTGCACCACGCACACGACGTCTTCGACCAGATGCTGGCCGTCATGGGCGGCGACGGCGGAAAGGACCAACGATGAGCCCCGAGGCCGACCAGGTGACTCCTCGTCCGGTTCCGGCGCACCTGAGCAGGCAGATCGCGTACGGCGCACGCATGCTGTCGCTCGACGGTCACGACGACTTCAACCAGGGTCAGATCTCGGCACGTAGGCCCGGCTCGGACGTGTTCTTCATCAAGAACGCCCTCTGCGGCTTCGACGAGGCGACCCCGTCCCAGGTGGTGGCCGCGTCGACGGACCCGCACGCTCCGGTGGACCCGTTGGCGCCCCCCGAGCTGCCGCTGCACCAGGCCATCTACCGGGCCCGCCCGGACGTCAACGGGATCGTGCACAGCCATGCGCCGTACACGCTCGTTTTCGGCGCCACCGATCTGCACCTGCGGCCCCTCTCGCACGACGGCTCCTACTTCACCGGCCGGCTCGGGCTGTTCACGCAGACCAGCAACACGGTGCTCGACCAGTCGACCGGCGAGGCGATCGCCAAGAGCCTCGGCAGCGGCGAGGGTCTGCTGCTGCGCAACCACGGCGGGGTGGTGGTCGGTCGGAGCGTCCGGCACGCCGCGGTGCTCGCGCAGGTCCTGGAGCGGGCGTGCCGCCTGCAACTGCTGGCCGAGCAGACCGGCGTGCCGTACGTCTGGGCCACCGACGAGGACGTCCAGCTCAAGCGCGACTTCATCTACGCCGATCTGTCCATCCGGTCGTACTGGGAGTACGCGGTCCGCCGGGTCGACGCGACGTGGCCGGCGGCGGCCCGGTGGTGACGGGGCGGATCCCGCAGGGAGCACCTCCGGGGGCGGCGGAGGCGACGGAGGTCCGGGACCTGCTGTCGCTGGCCCGGGAACTGGCCGACAAGGAGCTGTCGCCCCTCGTCGACGAGTTCGAGGCACGCGGCAGTTTTCCCCGGGACCTGCTCCGCACGCTGGGCCGGGTGGGCCTGCTGGGCCTGCCCTACCCGGTCGAGTACGGGGGTGGCGGTCAGCGGTACGAGGTCTACCTGAGCGTGTTGGAGACACTCGCGAGCCGTTGGCTGGCGGTGGCGCAGTCCGTCAACATCCATGTGTTGTCGTGCTACCCGTTGGCCCGGTGGGGCAGTCCGGAGCAGCGCAGCCGTTGGTTGCCCGACATGCTCGGCGGTGACCTGCTCGGTGCCAACTGCATCTCCGAGCCGGCGGCCGGGTCGGACGTCGGCGCGATCGCCTGCGCGGCCCGCCTGGACGAGGCCGCGGGCGTCTACGTCGTGGACGGCACGAAGGCCTGGACGAGCCATGCCGGCGTCGCCGACTACTACAACGTCTTCTGCCGCACCGGTGGCGAGGGCGTACGGGGACTGTCGGTGTTGCTCGCCTCCGCCGACACGCCGGGTGTCTCGCCGCAGCGGCCGGAGCGGAAGATGGGGGTGCAGTCGTCGCCGACCGCCTCCGTCGTGCTGGATGCCGCGCGGGTGCCGGCCGACCGGCTGATCGGCCGACGCGGCAAGGGCTTCCTCATCGCGGCCGGGCTCTTCGACCGGGGCCGCCTCGGCATCGCCTCCTGTGCCGTCGGGCTCGCCCAGGCAGCCCTGGAGTACGCCACCGCCTATGCCAGGCACCGGCGGCAGTTCGATCGTCCGATCACCGACTTCCAGGGTGTGGCGTTCCTGTTGGCGGACATGTCGACGGAGATCGCCGCGGCGCGGGCCCTGGTCCGGGAGGCCGCTCGGGCCCTGGACGAGGGCCAGCCGGACGGCGTCGTCACGGCGATGGCCGCCCGGGCCAAGCTCTTCGCCACCGACGTGGCGATGCGGGCGACCACCGACGCCGTCCAGGTGCTCGGCGCGTACGGCTACGTCCGGGACCATCCGGTCGAGCGCTGGATGCGGGAGGCCAAGCTGCTGCAGATCATCGAGGGGACGAACCAGATACAGCGCGTCGTGATCGCACGGTCACTGTGACCGCGGTCCGCACCTCGACTCCGGCTGAGGAGCACAGATGAGCGAGTCCACCGACGTCGCGGACGTCGTCATCGTCGGCAGCGGCCTCACCGGTGCCGTCTACGCGCGGCTGGTCGCGGACACCGTACCGGCCGTGCGCATCCTGATCGTCGAGGCTGGTCCGGCGGTGACCGAGCCACCGGGCCGGCATCTGAGTCACGTCACGGATCCGGGGGAACTCGACCGGGCCCAGGTCGCGTCACAGGGGCCGCTGCGGGTCCGGCATGGCACGACGGTCGCCTCCGGCATCGCCCACAACGTTCCGCGTGGTCAACGTGACGATGCCTTTCTCAGCCGTCCGGGCCTGTTCCCGGTGGACCCGGGCGGCTCCCTCCCCGCCGCGCAGGCCGCCTGCAACGTCGGCGGCATGGCCACCCAGTGGTTCGCAGCCTGCCCACGGCCCGCCGGTGCCGAGCGCATCGACTTTCTCGACCCGGCCGTGCTCGACGGGGCGCTCGGGGTCGCCGAACGTCTACTGCGCGTCTCGGCACGGCAGTTCGCCGACTCGCCCGTCGAGTCACGGATACGGCGACGGTTGGGTGCCGCACTCGACGACGGCCGCGCTGCGCACCGGCGCGTTCAGCCGTTGCCCATGGCGCTGACCGTCGAGCACGGGTCGGTACGGCGGGCCGGTGTCGACGTGGTCCTCGGCGGGCTGCTCGGCGACCGGCACCGCCACGTCGCGTTGCGTACCCGGACCCTGTGCAGCCGGGTCCTGACCGACGACGGTGGCGTGACCGGGGTGGAGCTGCGCGATCTCGCCACCGGATCGGTTTCCACCGTGCGCACCGGGCACGTGGTGGTCGCCGCAGACTCGCTGCGTACCCCGCAACTGCTGTTCGCCTCGGGCATCCGGCCACCGGCGCTGGGTCGGTACCTCAACGAGCACGCTCAGGTGTCGCTCGCCGCCGAGCTGCACGGTTTCGCCGGTGAGGTGCCGGCCGGCCCGGCCCGGGGCGTCACCTGGATTCCCTACGACGACCTGACCTTCCCGTTCCACGGGATGGTGACTCCCCTCGATCCGACCACCTTGCCGGTCCCTGCCCCGCACCCCTGGGCCGCGGTGCACCTCTTCGTGCCGCAGGACGTGGCTGCGGGCAACCGGGTGACCTTCAGCGATGACGAGCGTGACTGGGCCGGCCTGCCGGTGATGCGGCTGCGTCACCGGCCGAGCCCGGCAGACGGGGCCACGATCGAGGCGGCGCGGGAGGCGGTGCTGCGGCTGAGCCGGCTGCTCGGCCGGCCGGTCGAGGGCGAGGTGCCCTGGGTGCATCCGCCCGGCAGCTCCCTGCACTACCAGGGCACCGTACGGATGGGAGTCTCGGACGACGGCACCAGTGTCTGTGACCCGGTTTCGCAGGTCTGGGGTGTGCGCGGGCTGTACGTGGCCGGCAACGGTGTCATCCCGACGCGTACGGCGTGCAATCCGACCCTCACCAGCATGGCTCTGGCCGTGCTGGGAGCGCGGGATCTGTGCGACCGGCTGGGGCGGCCGGCAGTCGTCGGCGCTGCCTCGGGGGCCGCGTCCGCGGCGGTGAGGTGAACCGGCTCTCCGGCCCGGGGCCCGCGCTCACCGTGTCGAGGGAACCAGTCCGTGCCCGTCGGGCGTGCACTCAGGAACAGGAGGTCCTCCATGCCGGCCACTTCCACCTCTGCGCCGATCGATCCGGCGCTCCGCGCACCCTTGCCGGTCCTGGGTCGCGACGTCACGGTGCCGCTGGTCACCGGCGGACACGTGACGTACGCGGCGCTGGACTACGCCGCGAGCGCCCCTGCCCTGGAACGGGTGTGGAACGACGTCGCGGCTTTCCTGCCGTACTACGGGAGCGTGCACCGCGGCGCGGGCTATCTCTCGCAGTTGTCCACCGCGCTGCTTGAGCGCAGCAGGGACACGGTCCGCCAGCATCTCGGTGTCCGGCCCGACGACGAGGTCCTGTTCACCCGCTCGACGACCGACTCGCTCAACCTGCTCGCCGGGGCCCTTCCGGGGGACACCGAGGTGTATGTCTTCGAGACCGAGCACCACGCCGCGTTGCTGCCGTGGCACGACGGCGCGACCACCGTCCTTGCCGCACCGTGCTCGGCGCAGGACGCGGTCGACCGGTTGACCGCGGCGCTGGCCGGACGAAGCCGGCGACGACCGGGGCTGGTCTGTGTGACCGGGGCGTCGAACGTGACCGGCGAACTGTGGCCGGTGGCGGAGCTGGCCTCGGTGGCCCACGCCGCCGGTGCCCGCCTGGTGCTCGACGCCGCCCAGCTGGCACCGCACCGACCGATCGACGTCGGCGCCCTGGGCGTCGACTACGTGGCGTTCTCCGGTCACAAGATGTACGCCCCGTTCGGGGCCGGTGTCCTGGCCGGTCGGGCCGACTGGCTGGGTGCGGCACGGCCCTACCTGGCCGGCGGCGGGGCGAGCCGGCGGGTGGAGGTGACGGCGGCGGGCACCCTCGACGTGCAGTGGCACGGCGGCAGCACACGGCACGAGGCCGGGTCGCCCAACGTCGTGGGTGCGTACGCCGTGGCATCGGCCTGCCGGGCGTTGGCCGAAGCGGGGTTCAGCGCTCTCGTGGAGCGCGAGGACGCCTTGTTGCGCCGGCTGACGGGCGGCCTGGCCGCCATTCCGGGTGTCACGTTGCTCTCCCTGCTGGGCGACGGGGCACCACGGGTGGGCGTGGTCAGCTTCGTGATCGAGGGGTGGAGGAGTTCGCAGGTGGCGGCAGCGCTCTCAGCCGAGCACGGGATCGGCGTGCGGGACGGCCTGTTCTGCGCCCATCCCCTGATGCGTGTGCTGGTCGGTGCCGTGCACCAGGGGCCCGCTTCTGGGCGGGACTCCCGGCCGCAGGGGCGCAGCCAGCACGCGATACGCGCGAGCTTCGGCGCGGGGACTCCGGTGGAACACGTCGATCGGTTGGTGGACGCGGTGTCGTCGATCGTCCACGAGGGCACGCGGCACGAGTACCGCAACGACGGGGAGCGCTGTGCCCCCGTCCGGTGACCGGCACGAACGGCGCCGCCGGATCTCCGCCCGGCGGCGCCGTTGGTGCCGGTGTCACGCGGAGTAGCGTTCCCGCCGTTCCAGCTGATCGGCGAACATCTGCCAGCTCCGCGCGCACTCCCGGGCGATGCGTGCCACCGCGCCCGACTGGTAGGTCGGCACGGCCTCCACCAGCCGTCGCCGTTGCAGTTCGTCGAGGGCACGGAACTCCAGGAACCGCAGCAGGAGGCGGCCGGCGTCGGTGAAGCGGAGCCGGGGGTCCCGCCGGAGGTCCAACACCGGCGTCGGCTGTTCGACGCTGGTGCGCCGGGCGGCGAGATCGTCCCGGGGCGGTCGCGTCACCTGGCGGACCGGTGCCGTGTCCTGCCTGGCGTCGGTGTCTCGTTGCTTCGTGGCGACCGGGTCCTCGCCACGCTCCAGGCGGGTCCGGACGTCGCGGGCGGTTCCGGGTGAGATGCCGACGCTGCGGGCGATCTCCCGCAGCGACGCGTCCGGATGCCGCGCGATGAACTCACCGGCACGTCGGCGTCCGTCGGCGCTGGAGACCGGCCGGGTCCGGCCGTCGAGGCCGACCCTGCTCACCTCCGAGGCGACGCCTTCGTTGCGCTGCCGTCGGATCGAGGCGACGGTCTTGTCGGCGATGCCGACCACGGCGGCGATGGCCCGGTTGGACCAGCTCGGATGGGAGGCGACGATACGTTCGGCGGCGGCCCGCCGGTCGGCGGCCGAGAGCGGCAGACCGTGCTTGGCGTTCAGTCGTACGGCCAGGACGAAGGCGTCCTGCTCGTTTCCGTCGAAGAACCGGACCGGGATGGTGGCGTCCCCCCGGATGCCGGCGGCCTGCAACCGGTGCCAGCCGTCCACCACCCGCATGGTCTGCCGGTGCACGATGATCGGCGGTAGTTGCCCGGCGCACACCGCGAGCGTCTGTACGTGGGATCCGTCCGCTCCGGCGATTCTCGGCGAGCAGGACCCGCTGAGCTCGTTAAGAGGAACCTGTTCCACGGTCGGGCTGGTCTCGCCCCCCTCGACCCGGTGGTGCCTCGAATCCCCCGAATAATTCACGTCATCGCTCGTCGAATCTGTCGTCCCCGTAGTCATCTTTGCCTCCACAATAAAATCACGGTGCAGTGCGGAGTGATTGACCCGTTGAAGCCTCCCTCGCGCCGGGTCGGGCGCTGTTACACATGTAAACATCAGTGCAAATCTATCAATGTATATCCCTGGACGCAACGGGTCACTCTACAATTACTCAGAGTGATAATGAGGCGTACGACGGCACCCGGAAAACGGGAATGAAGAGTTACCCCAGGCATTAAAGGCGCGGCCGGGGGAGCGCGCTTGCCGGCGGCGGACTACCGCCGGGGGTCACCTATCGCGCAGCGCCGGACGAGGGCCACTCGGTGAGCATCACGTGAATTGCTTCGATGCCATTTTCCCAAGATTTCTGCACGTCCCGGGGATGACCGAAACCACCGATCGACTCCAGTGAGACGAAGCCGTGCAGAGAACTCCGGACGAGCCGCACCGCGTCGGTCAATTCGCCCTCGCTCAGGTCGTAGGCGCGGAACATCGCCATCGTCATCGCAAAGATGCGCTGGTGGCCCGTCGACCGGGACAGCTCCTCCTCGGTGAGCTGGATGTGGGTGGCGGTGTACCGGCCCGGGCAGGTGCGGGCGAACTCCCGGTAGGCATTGGAGAAGGCCACCAACGCGTCCTTGCCGGCCCGACCCGCGAGCGCTTCACCGATGCAGTCAGCCAACTCGGTGGCGGCGAGCACGGCGACGCCCTTACGCAGCTCCGCGACGCTACGGACGTGCGAGTACATGCTGGGCTCGGCGATGCCGAGGATGCGAGCCACGGCCGAGAGGGTGACCTTGTCGAAGCCGACCTTGTCAGCCAGGTCGGCTGCGGCCGTCGTCACCCGCGACGCCACCAATCCGACTCGGGCCACCCTTGCCTCCCTGATCCCTCAGCCTCGTCCTGGAGGCGTCAACTCAAGCGACCAGTCATGCAACTAGCTACCGGCTGCAACCTATGGGCCATAGGAAGTCGCCGTACCTTCATAGCACACGCAGGGCGGCAGAGCACACACGGCCACCCCGCAACCTCAAGGTCACGAGCCGTCACCGGAGTAGCCCCGCACCACGTTTGCTCCATCTTAGCGCCGGTAGAAGCTGATTTATGCCTCGACCCCCGGCGCGAAATGCCGACACTGACCGGAAATGACGACATATTGCCGCACTTACTGTATGCAAAATCACCATAATTATGATCAAAAATTCTCAGGCTCGACCGACGCCCGTTGCCCCCCGCCGACGACGCCGGCAACGCGTGGAACCCGCACCGATACTGCCGGGTCCCGCGCGTACCAGCGGCACGGGTCGATGCCCGCCGGTCGGAGTCGCGGGCGGGCTGGTGCGAGGTGGCCGGCCGACTCCTACCGGACGCGGGCGACGCTCGGCAGGATCTGCGTGCGGACCAGGAGCGGGGCCGAACTGCCGCCCTGGTGGTGCCTGCTGATGTTCGTCAGGCATTTCCGCAGCTCGGCTGCGATTGCTGGTGGGCCGGAGGCACCACCATGCGAACCACACTGCCCTCATCGTTGGTAACCCACTACCACTGAATTTGCTCAGCTCGCGGTCGTCGAGCGACCCCCGACGAGCCCGACCAGGCCGGCGGCCTACGAATCCGTGACGACATCGATCCAGGCAGGCTAAGCTGTTAGCTAATCGAGGAGGTGGCGTCATGTCCGCTGAGGCCGTGCACTACAACATGCATGATGCCAAGACCCACCTGTCGCGCATCATCGACCGGGTGGAACACGGCGAGGAGATCATCATCGACCGGGCAGGAACTCCGGTGGCGAAGGTCGTGCCGCTGGTACGGCGGGCCAACCGAACCGCGGTCGGCTCCCTCGCCGGTCAGTTGGATCTCTCCGGCGACTGGGACTCACACCAGACCAATGCAGAGATCGCCACTGATTTCGGCATCGGTGCATGACCCTGCTGCTGGACACCCATGTCGCACTGTGGGCCATCACAGGCGATGCGACTCTCGGCGACGAGTTCCTCGATCGACTACGCCACGACCCGGACATCTTCCTCTCCCCGGTCAGCCTGTGGGAGATCACCATCAAGCAGAGCGTGGGAAAACTCGCCGGCCCCCCGGACCTGGCCGAGAGGGTAAGGGACATGGGCTTTCGCGCACTCCCGGTGACCCACGCCCACGCCATCGCCGCCGGCCGCCTGCCGCCACATCACCGCGATCCCTTCGACCGCATGCTGGTGGCACAGGCGACCGCCGAAAGGCTGACCCTGGCCACCCGCGACGCGTCGATAACGCTGTACGACGTGGACATCCTGAAGGTATGAGTCAGTGGCTGGTCTCACGGCCACCGAACCGACATCTGGGCATACGCGTCGGAAGCCGGCGCCATTGCGAACCCGCAGAACGATCTCCACACAGACCCAACGCATAGATCCAACCAAACGTCTGTAACTGCCCCCTGATGAGCTTGCCGCGGGGGTGTGGAGGGCTCTACGGCACGCCAACCTGCGGATCACGTAGGAGGCCTACGTTCACCGGTCGCCGAAAAAGGACCGGCCGCGCGGCCTGGCCGGTGGCCTCTCGCGGGACGCGGGCAGCGCTCGACGGGATCTCCGTGCGGACCAGGATCGGGGCTGAGTTGCGCCCTGGTTGTGCCCGATGATCTTCGTCAGGTGTTTCGGCAGCTCAGCGGTGGTTGCTGGTGGGCCGCCTGGGACTCGAACCCAGAACCTAAGGATTAAAAGTCCTCAGCTCTGCCATTGAGCTAACGGCCCGCTGAGCCACAGGTTACCCGACCACGTCGGCCGGGTCGGGTCCACCTAAGACCCGCCCTCCGCTGCGTGCGCACCGTCGGGAGTGTCGGTGTTTGACGCGGGCGGAGTGACGTGGTGTGCTCACGGGGTTAGCGCTAACGACAATCGTTATCATTATCAGTTGAGGAGGATCATGTCTCTCACCGTGTCACCCGCCCTGCTGGAAGCCGCCGAAGCGGGCCCGGTCGACGACCGGGACTTCGTCGCCTGCGTTCGGGAATCCCTGCCGTACGCCTGGCAGACCGTGAGCCGGGTCGTCGCCGACCTGGAGTCGTCGGGCGCGGAGCGGGCGGACAACTCCGTACCCCCGCCCGGCGAGGCGGAGCGGGGGCAGTTGCTGCGCGCACTGGCCAGCGACGCCATCCGCGCCAGCCTGGAGCGCCACTTCGGCGTGAAGCTGGCGTTCCAGAACTGCCACCGGGTCGCCGCGTTCCGCCCCGCGGCGGTGGACTCGGAGCCCTACCGCCGCTTCGTCTCCACCCGTGGTCAGCTCCTGAACCAGTCACCCGAGCTGCGCAACTGCTGACCGCACCGGTGTGCCGGACCGGAGGACACCACTCCCGGTCCGGCACACCGGACGGCACCGCACACGCGGCAACCCGAGCGGGGCCGGACAGCGGGGACGCAGGCGACCACCCGAACGGTGCCCGACAACCGGATACGGGCGACAACCCGAGCGGGTGCCGGACGACCGGACGCGGGTGACAACCGGACGGTGCCCGACAGTCGGACACGGGCGGCAGCCCGCCGACGACGGGGGTCCGGTTATCGCCGGGGGCGGTGCGGTGTGCCGCGGGTCAACGGGCGCACTGCGCGCAGGTGCCGAAGATCTCGAAGGTGTGCCCGACCTCGGTGAAGCCGTGCTGGGCGGCGACCTGGTCGGCCCACCGTTCGACCGCCGGCCCGGCCACCTCCACCGTGCTACCGCACCGGCGGCAGACCAGGTGGTGATGGTGCCGGCTCTGGCTGCACCGGCGGAACAGCTGTTCACCGCCGGGCAGCCGGGTGGAGTCGATCTCCTGGGCATCGACGAGCAGTTGCAGGGTGCGGTAGACCGTGGTCAGGCCCACCCGCGCCTTGCGGGCCACCAGCATCTGGTGCAGTTGCTGCGCGGTGTGGAAACCGTCGACCTCACGCAGCAACGCCAGCACCTCGCCGCGCTGACGCGTGTTCCGGGTCACGTTCGGCATCGCCTGGGTCACCGTACCGCCGTCTCCGCTCGTCGCCCCGACCCCCGACCGGCGGCCGTCGCTGCCCCTCGCCTCCACCGGACAGCGCGGAGACCGTAACCATTATGCGCTGCGCATATGAGCACGCCACGGCCCGTGTCCACGCCCACGGCGACCGCCCCGCCCGGCATCGACACGCGCGACGGCCGTGACCGGGGTTCCGGCCGGCCGACCGCCCTGGTCCCGCACCGGAACCGGCGCGCGGGTAGCCGGCCGTCGGTGTCGCCCCCCGCCGCATAATCAGGACAGCTAATATCCTGGTTATGCGGATGAGCGAGCAGGTCGAGTGGGGGTTGCACTGCTGCCTCACGCTCGCCTGGATCGGCGGCGAACACCCGATGCCCGCCGCCCGGCTCGCCGAATGGTTCGAGCTGCCCCCGGCGTACCTCACCAAGTGCCTCCAGGCCCTGACCCGGGCCGGCATCCTCCAGTCCGTGCCCGGCGCGCGCGGCGGGTTCCGACTCGCCCGCCGACCGGCGGACGTGACGGTGATGGACGTGCTGGTGGCGGTCGACGGGCCCGACAACCCGTTCCGGTGCACCGAGATCCGCCAGCGGGGCGCGGGGGTGGACCCCTCCGCGCCGGAGTTCCGCACCCCGTGTGCCATCAGCACCGTGATGCACCGCGCCGACCTGGCCTGGCGTCGCGAGCTGGCCAGCCACACCCTGGCCGACCTGCTCGAATCCGCTCCGGCGGGCGCAGCCGAACGCACCCGTCGCCGTTACGCGCAACTGCGCGGCTGACGCCCGCCCGCGACCTCCGACCCACGGTCGCACCGACCGGTGGCGCACCCCGCCACCACCCGCAGGCCCACCCGCGCCCGACCGGCGACCCCGGCCACCGGCCCGGCCGACGCACCCGCCGGCCCCGACGACCGTCCACCCCCGAGTCCCCGTGCCCGGCACGGCCCGCCGTGCCGCCGCACGCCGTCCCGCCGACCGGAGACCTCATGTCCCACCCGCACACCCGTACCGGCCCGGGGCCGGCCACCACCGCCGGACCCGGGCGCGGCCCACGGATCACCCTGATCCTCGCGGCCGGCACCTTCGCCGTCGGCACCGACGCGTTCGTCGTCGCCGGGCTGCTGCCCGACATGGCCGCCGCACTGCGGACCACCACCACCGCCGCCGGGCAGTCGGTGACGGTGTTCGCGATCTCCTACGCGATCCTCGCCCCACTGCTGTCCACGCTGGCCGCCCGGCTGCCACGCCGTCGCCTGCTCGTCGCCGCGCTGCTGGTGCTCGCCGCCGGAAACCTCGTCGCGGCGGCTGCCGAGACGCTGCCGGTGCTGCTCCTCGGCCGGATCGTCGCCGCCGCCGGCGCCGCCGCGTACACCCCCAACGCCGGTGCCGTGGGCGCCTCGCTGGTGCCGCCCGCGCAACGGGGTCGGGCCCTGGCCGTGGTGATCGGCGGGCTCACCGTCGCCACCGCGCTGGGCGTGCCGCTCGGCGGGCTGACCGGGCGGTGGCTCGGCTGGCGGGCCGCCCTCGTCGCGGTCGCCCTGCTGGCGCTCGCCGTCGCGGCGGCCGTCCGGCTGGCCATGCCCGCGCTGCCCGGCGGCCCGGCGGTCCCGTTGCGCGCCCGGCTGACGGCGCTGCGCCGACCGGCCGTGCTCGCCGTCCTGCCGCTCACCGTGATCGGGATGGCGGCCTGCTACACCGTGTACGCCTTCGCGGTGCCGACCCTCGGCGCGCTCGACGTCGACGCGTACCAGGTCAACCTGATGTTGCTGCTCTACGGCGTGGGGGCGGTCGTCGGCAACGTCGCCGCCGGGTACGCCACCGACCGGTGGGGTGCGGTGCCGGTGCTGGCGACGGGCTATGCCGCGCTGGCCGTCGCGCTGGGCGTGCTCGGTGCGCTCAGCACCGCCGGGTCCGCCCCGACGGTGCTGGTGGCGCTGCTGGTCGGCGCGTGGGGCGCGGCGAGCTGGTGTCAGACCCCGGCACAGCAGCACCGGTTGATCGCCGCCGCGCCGCAGCAGGCCCCCCTGGTGGTGTCGCTGAACTCGTCCGCCATCTATCTCGGGATCGGCCTGGGCACCGCCGTCGGCGGCGCGACGCTGCCCTCCGGCGTGCCCACCATGTACGCCCTCGGCGCGGCCGGTGCCGTGGCCGCCCTGCTGGTGCTCCACCTCGGACAGCGGATCACCCGGCGCGACGGTCAGCGGCGCAGGCCCATCCCCGCGTAGCCGTGGGAGATCCGTTCCCGGGGTTCCCCGTCGGGCCGCCACTCGGCCACCCGGACCAGCCCCGGATCGACCAGGTCGTACCCGTCGAAGAAACGCAGCACGTCGGCGTGCGGGCGGGGCACCAGCGGGGCACTGCTGCGCTGGTAGACCGCCTGCCCCTGCCGGGTGGGCAGCGGCGGGGCACCGTCGGTGGTGAGGTGGGACACGACCAGCGGGCTACCGGGGACCGTCGCCTCCCGCAGCCGGACGACGGCATCCCACGGCTGCTCGGCGTCGGTGACGAAGTGCAGCACCGCCACCAGCAGCACGGCCACCGGGCGACCGAAGTCGATCGCCGCCCGCACGTCGGGGTGGGCCAGTAACTCGTCCGGCCGGCGCAGGTCGCCCCGGACCACGCTGGTCCGCCCGTCGGCCGGCAGCAGCCGCCGGGCGTGGGTGACGGCGACCTCGTCGTAGTCGACGTAGACCACCGTCGACTCGGGGGCGACCCGGCGGACGATCTCGTGCACGTTGCCCTGGGTGGGCAGCCCGGCACCGATGTCGAGGAACTGGCGTACGCCCAGCTCGGCGGCGTGCCGCACGGCCCGGCGCAGGAAGTGCCGGTTGGCCTGGGCGGCGATCCCGGTGTCCGGGAAGATCCGCAGGATCTGCTCGGCGGCGGCCCGGTCGGCGGCGAAGTTGTGGCACCCGCCGAGGTAGTAGTCGTACATCCGGGCCACGTTCGGCCCCGGCTCGGCGTCGGTCGGCGCGGTCACCGGCCCTCCCTTTCCCCTCACGTCGCTGCGGGACGACCCACCGCCGGGCGGCGGGCACGTCGCGCCCTGATGTCTAGCACCCCGGGCGACGACATGTTGACCCGCCGTGTCGGCGAGCCGGCAGCACGGGACCGCCCCGGGCCGGTATGACGGTGACACCGACTGACGGCGAGGAGGCATCCGATGAACACTGACCGGGAGACCGTGGAGGTGGACCCGGCCCTGTTCCGGGCCGTGTACGACTCACCCGCCTCGCTGCCGGGGCGGCACCGCTGGACCACCCCGGAACACGACGTACGCCGGTTGGAGAAGCTGCTCGGGATGCCGGCGCAGAGCATCGGCGCACCCCTGTGGGTCAGCGGCGACGAACCGGACTGCCCCAAGTGCGGACGCCGGACCACCTGGCTGGACATCGTCGCCTCGGCCCTCAAGGGGGTGCACGACCCGCTGATGATCGCCACGGTGATCCTCGGTGACCGCCGCTACGTCAACACCGAGGTCCCGGACGCGATCGCCGGGGTGCACTGCCTCGACTGCCACACCCCGATCACCGGCCTGCGCAGCTTCAAGTGCCACAACTGGGCGTACGCCTTCGAGGAGCTGGCGGTGGTGCGGGAGCGGATGCGGGGCGGGTCAGGCCCGGCGGGCGGGCCGCCGGCCGTGCGGTGACGGCGGTTCCGGCCCCGGGTCGGGCACCTGCGGCAGGGGCCGGGTGACCGCCGCCGCGCCGGTGACCGTCACGGGCTCCCCGGCGTGCCGCAGGTCGACCGTCGTCTCCGGGTCGGCGTCGGGCAGCTCGTAGCGGGCCCCGTCGCGGGTCAGGGTGACCCGCAGCCGGTGCCCGTGCCAGCGCAGGTGGAAGGCGAGCCGGTCGATCCGGGCCGGCAGCCGGGGGTCGAACGAGAGCACCCCGGTGTCGTCGCGCAACCCGCCGAAGCCCTCCACCACCGCCGTCCACGCCCCGGCCAGGGCCGCCAGGTGCAGCCCGTCGCCGGTCTTGTCGCCGAGGTCGGCGAGGTCGTGCAGGGCCGCCTCGGCGAACAGGTCGTACGCCAGGTCGAGGTGACCCAGTTCGGCGGCGAGCACCGCCTGGGAGCCGGCGGACAGCGACGAGTCGCGGACGGTGCGGGCCTGGTAGTAGGCGAAGTTGCGGGCCTTCTCCTCGGCGGTGAACTCCCCCGGGAAGCGTTGCATGGCCAGCACCAGGTCGGCCTGCTTGACCACCTGCCGCCGGTACAGCTCCAGGTAGGGGTAGTGCAGCAGCAGCGGGTAGTCGTCGTCGGTCATCGCCGCGAAGTCCCACTCGGGTTGCCCGGTGAAGCCCGCCGCCTGCTGGTGTACGCCGCGCTTGTGGTCGTAGGGCAGGTGCACCGCGTCGGCGGCGGCCCGCCAGCCGGCGATCTCCGCCGGGTCGCCACCGAGGGCGGTGGCCCGCTCCGGGTGCCGTCCGGCGGCGTCGGCGGCGCCCCGCAGGTTGCGCCGGACCATCAGGTTGGTGAAGACGTTGTCGTCGACCAGGGCGGCGTACTCGTCGGGGCCGGTGATCCCGGTGACGTGGAACGCGCCGTCGTCGGACCAGTGGCCGTAGCCGGCCCACAGCCGGGCCGTCTCCACCAGCAGTTCCAGCCCGGTGTCGGCGAGGAACTCCTGGTCCCCGGTGACCGTGACGTAGCGCAGCACCGCGTCGGCGATGTCGGCGTTGACGTGCAGGGCGGCGGTGCCGGCCGGCCAGTAGCCCGAGCACTCCCGGCCGCCGATGGTGCGCCACGGGAAGGTGGCCCCGGTGAGCCGCAGCTCGGCGGCCCGGTCCCGGGCCTGCGGCAGGTGGTCGTGCCGCCAGCGCAGCGCACCCCGGGCCACCCCGGGCAGCAGGTACGTCAGCACCGGCAGCACGTAGCTCTCGGTGTCCCACAGCACGTGCCCGTCGTAGCCGTTGCCGGTGAGTCCCTTCGCCGCGATGGTCCGGTCGCCGTCGGCCCGGCCCGCCTGGAGCAGGTGGAACACGGAGAACCGGACGGCCTGCTGGAGTTCCGGGTCGCCGTCGATCTCCACGTCGGCGGTGCGCCACCGCTCGTCGAGGGTGGCCCGCTGGTCGGCCAGGAGCGCGTCGAACCCGTGCCGGTGGGCGGCGTCGGCCTCGGCGGTGACCAGGTCGGCCAGCTCGTCGGGGGTGCCGCCGTCGACCGGGGTGCACTCGTACGCGGCGTACTTGGTCAGTCGGAGCCGCTGCCCGGGGGCGAGCCGACCTTCGAGGGTCGTGCGCAGCCGGTCCGGGGTGTGGTCGTCGCCGTCGGTGAACCCCGCCGGCACGTCCGTCGCGTGGGTCACCGCGACGGCGACCCGTTGGGCGCTGCGGTCGGTGCGGTGCACCAGCACGCCCCGGTGGCCGTCGGGGCGGTGCAGCTCGGCGTCGAGCGGGTCGGGCACGATCGAGGCGGCCCGGGGGTCGTCGGCCCGTTCGGGCACCCGCTCGTTGGCGAGCACGTCCGAGCAGACCCGGATCTCGACCGGCCGGTCGTCGAGCGGTTCGACCTGGTAGTCGACGGCGGCGACGGCGTGCCGGGGCAGGGAGACCAGCCGGGTGCTGCGGACCCGCACCCCGTGCCCGGCCGGTGAGATCCACTCGGTGTGTCGGCGTACCACGCCGGCGCGCAGGTCGAGGGTGCGCTCGTGGGCGCGGACGGTTCCGGTGCGCAGGTCGAGGGGTTCGCCGGCCACCCAGAGCCGGATCAGGGCGGCGTTGGGCGCGCTGATCACGGTGTCGCTCTCCTGCGGGAAGGCGTACCCGTCCTCGGGGTAGCTCTGTCGCCGCCGCTCGTGGAGGCCGTTGAGGTAGCTGCCCGGCATGCCGTAGGGCTGGCCCTCGTCGAGGGTGCCCCGCCAGCCCACCCAGCCGTTGGACAGGGCGAAGACCGACTCGGTCTCGCTGAGTCGGTCCAGGTCGGTGGCGGTCCGCCGGATCTGCCAGGTCTCGTCCATCTGCACGGTGGGGAGGTACCCGGCGGCGGTGGGCGGCCAATCGCGGGGGCGCTGTGAACTCGCTGTGACGCGGGCGGCGAACCGCCGTCGCATCCCGCAGCATGTGACGGTTCCACCGGTTTCCTCCACCTCGATGGCACTGAAAGCGGTATGACACTTTGGTGAGGTGAGTGATGGAAAAGACTTTTACCGCAGACATTCCTGACATCAGCGAGCAGTGGTACCGCGACGTCGTCGACGTGGCCGACTCCGCCCCGACCCCGGTGCAGTGGTTCGCGGTGCACTTCACCGAGGGGGTGATCCTGCTGCTCGGCCTGCTGCTGGTGGCCGTCGCCGTGTCCCGGCTGCGCCACGCCGACCCGTGGGGCCGGGCCCTGGCGCTGGTCGCGCCGGCCGCCGTCGTCCTGGCGTACGGGTGCAGCGAGGTGCTCAAGTCACTGGTGGACGAGGATCGGCCCTGTCGGGGTGCGGTGGCCATCCTGGCCGGGCAGTGCCCGCCGGTGGGCGACTGGTCGTTCCCGAGCAACCACGCCACCATCGCCGGGGCGCTGGCCACCGCAGTGCTGCTGCTGTCCCCCCGGTGGGGTCTGCTCGCCGTGCCGCTGGCCCTGCTCGCCGCGCTCTCCCGGGTGTTCGTCGGCGTGCACTACCCGCACGACGTCCTCGCCGGCCTGCTCCTCGGCGTGGCGGTGACCCTGCTGCTCGCCCCGGTGACGGCCCGCGCCGTCGCCGGGACGCTGCGCCGTCGTGGCGTCCCGGCCGGGCGGGAACCGGTCCCCACCGCCCCCGGCCCCGCCGCTGAGCGGGATCGGGCCGGCCAATGAGCGGGGTCAGCGGCCGGGTCTGCTCAGCCGGTCAGCAGGAGGGCGGCGCAGGTGCCGGCGACCAGGAACGGGCCGAAGGGTAGGTGGCTGGACCAGCCGATCCGACGACTCGCCAACAGCGCCACGCTGACCAGCGCCGACAGCAGGAACGTCAGCACCAGGCCGGTCACCAGCAGGCCCCAGCCCTGCCAACCGAGCAACGCCCCCACCCCCAGCGCCAGCTTGGCGTCGCCGAGCCCGAAGCCGCGCCGGCCGAGCAGCAGCGTGGTGGTGGCGAAGGCCAGACCGAGCGCCGCGCCGGCCGCCATCGCGCGCAGCCACGGCCCGGCACCAGCCCCGGTCAGCGCGGCCACACCGAGCAACGCCCAGGTGCCGACGGCGGCGGGCCAGGTGAGCCGGTCCGGCAGCCGGTGCACCGCCAGGTCCACCAGGACCAGCGGGATCGCCCAGCCGAGCCACCAGGCCAGCGCGGCCCGCTCGGCCAACGAACCGTCGACCAGCACCAGCACCGCCACGGCCGCCAGCAACAGCGCCTCGACCGCGAGCGGCGCCGCGCCGATCCGCCCCCGGCAGGCCGGGCAGCGGGCCACCGGCCCGAGCGCCGGCAGCGGCCGGTCCAGCCCGATCGGTGCGCCGCAGCCGTCGCACCCGGCCCGGTCCACCACCCCCGGGGGTACGGCGTACCGGGCGACCGCGAGCCGCAGGACCGGTACGACCGCCAGGACCCCTGCCAGCCGCCGCAGAAAAAACACGGAGGGTGACTTCCCGTCCGGGCCGACGTAACGGTCCGGTATCAGCTCGTCGGCGGTGGTGGAGCCCGGAACCGCCCTCACCCGTCCGGAAGGTTGGGCGGTAGTGGCCGTGACGACCGGGGAACGGATCGGACCGGCCGCCTCGACCCACCCCAAATCCCCCGGTGGCGCGGACGGTTCGACGGCCGGGCCGGGCCGGTCGACGGGCACCGGCCCTCGTTCGGCCGGCACCGGTAGCCCCGGCCGGCCCCCCTGGACATCGCCCACGTGTCGTCACTCCTGCCCATCACCGAGAGTGCGCAGTTGAATTGCCTCTGTTGCATCGGCGCACGTCAGCCTATGCTCGCCCCTTGGGTGGGACGCAACCCCGCGCAGCCGCGTCACCGCCCACACCGGACACGACGCTCCACAGTTGGCAGAAGATCCGCACAGGTAAATGCGACAGCACCCGGACATGTCCGATCGACATCATCCCGGCGTACCGCCGCATGCCCGGAGGCCGCCACGACCGCCGCCGCCGGGTGATACCGAGGAGGGGCACGGCAATGCGTACTCGGCATTCCCGCCGCTGGACCACCTGCCTGGTCGTCGCCGTGGTGGCCGGCTCCGCCGCCGGCTGCGGCGACTCACCGGAGACGACCACCGCGCCCGCACCCCGGCCCGCGAGCGACACCCGCCAGCCGACCGAGGCGGAACGGGCCGCCGAGCGGGCCGCGCTGGCGGCGTACGCCGGCTATCTCGACGCCTCCCGTGAGGCGAGCCGGGACAGCGACCCCCGCCACCCGAAGCTGACCCGGTTCCTGGCCGACCCGCTGCTCACCCGGGTCCGGGTCGCCATCGACGACACCCGCCGGCACGGCGCGGTACGCACCGGGACGCTCAAGTCCGCACCCACCGTCACCTCCGTCAGCCTGGACGGCGACCCACCGACCGTGGAGATCCAGGACTGCCTGGACGCCACCGGCTACCGGCTGGTCTATGTCAAGGACAAGCGGGTGGTGCCCGGTTCCGGCGGAAGCCGGCACCTGGCGACCGCCACCGCGACCCGCTACCCGGACGGCCGGTGGCTGATCAGCGCCGGCGCGGCACACGAGGACCAGCCATGTTGACACGGAGCACCGAACGCCTCCCCATCCGTCGGGTGCTGGCCGGCCTGCTGGTGGCCGTGCTCGCGGCCGGGTTCGCCGCACCGGCCCGGGCGCAGGCCGCCGGCCCGGGGGTGGAGTGCCCACCGGGGCAGAACGACTGCAGTGTCTGGGACGACGAGCCCGGCACCCCCGGTGATCCCGGCGGCGGCGACGGACCGGGCGGCCCGAACAGCCCCGGCGCCACCCCGAAGTGCCAGTGGAACGGCAGGCCGCTGCCCTGCTACAACCCGAACCTCGGCTGGTTCGACAACGCCAGCGGCTGCTACTACAAGGTCGCCGAGCCCCAGCGCGACGCCCCGGACGGCCAGGTGTGGTACGTCCGGACCTGCAACGGCGGGGACCTGGGCGACCAGTCGATGGTGCTGCTCGACGGGCCGCCGCCCGGGTTCGGCACCCCGCCCGACCCGGAGGAGCTGGCCCGCCGGGCGCTCGCCTCGATCAGCCTGCTGCCGCCCCGGGCCTCGGTGGCGCCCCGGCGCAGCGTCGGCCCCGGCCTGGTCGGCCTGCCGGTCTGGATGTGGGCCAGCCCCGGCCAGAACTACTTCGGCCCGCTCACCGCCCGGGCCAGCGACCGGGGGCTGACCGTCACCATCACCGCCAAGGTCCAACGAACCGTGTGGACCATGGGCAACGGCAAGAAGGTCACCTGCACCGGCCCGGGCACGCCCTACAAGACGACCGGCCCGAACGCCGGCAAGAAGTCGCCCACCTGCGGATACGACGGCTATCCCAAGGCCAACAACTACCGGGTCAGCGCCACCACCTTCTGGAACGTGCACTGGGTCGGCGGTGGCCGCAGCGGTGACATCGCGCAGACCCGCACCAGCGGCGTCGTCGAGATCCAGATCAAGGAACTCCAGGTGGTGACCCGATGAGCGCCCACCGCTCGATCTTGCGAGCCCCGCAGCCGCGAACGGAGATTGTTCAGTGAGTCTGGCCACCCGTAACAGCGGTCCGGTGGACGCGCCGGTCGCCCCACCCAAGGTGGTCCGGCAGCGCCGTACCCGGCCCGGTCTGCTCGGGCTCGCCGTGCTGCTGATCGCGTTGGGTGGACTCGGCGCGGCCTTCGCGGTCACCTCGGTCCGGGCCACCGGCAGCTACCTGGCGGTCGCCCGCCCGGTCGAGGTGGGCCGCATCCTGACCGCCGACGACCTGGTCAGTGTGCAGGTCTCCGGGGGCGCGGGGCTGTCCCCGGTGCCGGCGAAGAAGCGGGACGAGGTGGTCGGCAAGCGGGCCGCCGTGTCCCTGGTCCCCGGCTCGCTGCTCACCATGGCCCAGCTCACCGACGCCCCGCTGCTCGGCCAGGGGCAGCAGCAGATCGCGTTGGGCCTCGAACCGAGCAAGGTGCCGGCCCGCAAACTGCACCCCGGTGACAAGGTGCTGCTGGTCAGCACCCCGGACGAGGATGCCGACAACCAGCCGTCGGCCACCCGGTTCACCGCCACGGTGATCGACGCGGTCGTCCCCGAGAACGACGACGTGGTGATCTACCTGGCACTCGCCGTACGGGACGTCCCGGCGGTGGTGGTGCTGGCCGCGCAGGACCGGATCGCCCTCGTGCTGACCGAGGCGGCCTGACCATGGCCATCATCGCGCTGGTCTCGGCGAAGGGCTCACCCGGCGTCACCACCACGGCGCTGGCCTGCACCCTGAGCTGGCACCGGCGGCTGGTGCTCGCCGAGTGCGACCCGGCCGGCGGCTCGGTGCTCGCCGGCTACCTGGGCGGCGCCCTCGACGGGCCACGCGGCATCGGTGAGCTGGCCGTGGGCGAGCTGCGCGACGGCAGCCTGGAGTCGACGTTCTGGTCCCAACTGGTCGACCTGGACGCGCCGAGGCGGGAACGACTGCTGCTGCCCGGTGTGGTCGACCCGGCGCAGGCCGGCAGCGTCGCCCCGCTGTGGCAACGGTTCGCCGACTACTTCCACACCCTGGAGAAGGGCCGGCCCGGTTACGACGTGATCGTCGACTGCGGACGCCTGCAGGTCTTCGGGCCGCCGTGGCCGCTGCTGCGCGCCGCCGACGTGGTGCTGCTGGTGACCCGGGCGCAGCTGCCCGGCCTCTCCGGCACCCGGTCGATGATCCGGGCGATCGAACGGGACTTCACCAACCACCGGGTGCCCCCCGGCACGCTGCGGCTGGTGGTGGTCGGCGACGGGCACGGCACCGGCGAGATCGGCAAGGCCCTGGGGGTGCCGGTGATCGCCCGGTTGCCGCAGGACCCGCGTACCGCGCAGGCGCTCAGCTTCGGCGGCACGATCCGCGCCGGACGGCCGCTGATGCGCGCGGCGGCCGCGTTGGAGACCCCGGTGCGGGAGTTGCTGGAGCAGCGGCGGGCCCGGTTGGCCTGGCCGACCCCGGCGCAGGGGGTGCCGGATGCGGTTTGAGCCGGTCTCCCACGACCCACGCACCCCGCCGCCCGGGGTCACCTCCACCATGCCGCCGCTGGCCCCGGTGAACGGCCGGCACCACGCCACCGCCCCGGCGGCGCCACCGGCCGCCGCCCCGCCGGCACCCGCGCCGACCGCGCCACCCCGGCCGAAGGTGGACTTCGCGGTGGTCCGCGAGCTGCGCCGGGAGCTGAGCGAACGACTCACCCAGTGGCAGCGCGGCCGGGAGTTCGACGCCGACGCCGAGGAGGTCGAGCGGGCCCGGCTCGCCGTGGCCGTGGTCTCCGGCTACGCCGACGCGGTACGTCGGGCCGGCACCCCGCTCAGCGCCGACGAGGAACGGACCCTGCTCGACCAGGTGACCGCCGAGCTGGTCGGGCTGGGCCGGCTACAGACCCTGCTGGTCGACGACACCATCGAGGAGGTGCACATCCTCGGCTGCGACCAGGTGCGCATCACCCGGCACGGCGGCGGCGTCGACTGGGGTGAGCCGATCGCCGACAGCGACGACGAGCTGGTGGAGATCCTCCAAGCGGCGGCCCGCCGGGCCGGGGCCACCGAACGGTCGTTGTCCACCTCGAAGCCGACGCTTGACCTGCAACTGCCCGACGGCAGCCGGTTGGCGGCGGTGTTCCTGGTCAGCCACCGCCCCTACGCGGTGATCCGCAAGCACAACACGTTGGACGTCAGCCTCGACGACCTGGCCGGCAGCCGCCCCGACCTGGACGAGATGATCGACCCGCTGCTGCGTGACTTCCTGCGGGCGTCTATGCGGGCCGGGTTGAACATCATGGTCGCCGGGCTGGCCGGGGCCGGCAAGACCACGGTCATCCGGGCGCTGATGGACGAGATCCCGCCCGACGAACCGTACGTGCTGCTGGAGGAGAGCCGGGAACTGCTGCCGGCCCGACGCGGCGAAAAGCACCGGGCGGTGATGAGCTTCGAATCCCGGGAGGGGCACGGCGAACGTGGCCTGGACGGTCGACCGGCCGGTGAGGTGAGCATCGCCGACCTGATCCCGGTGTCGCTGCGGATGGGCGTACTGCGGATCATCGTCGGCGAGGTCCGGTCCCGGGAGATCGTGCCGATGCTCCAGGCGATGACCACCAGCCGGGGATCGATGTGCACCATCCACGCCCGTACCCCCGGCGGGGTGAGCGAGCGGATCATCGAGCTGGCGCTGGCGCACGGCCGGGAGATGACCGTCGACCAGGCCCGCCGGATGGCCGGCAACGCCCTCGACCTGATCGTCTACGTCACCGTCGAGGACGAGACCGCGATCGGCGGACGCAAGCACCGGTTCGTCTCCCACGTCGAGGAGGTGATCGGCGTCGGCGACGCCAACCGGATCACCACCACCACCGTGTTCGGGCCCGGCCCGGACGGTCGGGCCATCCCCCGCCACCTGCCGGAACGAGTCCGCGGCCAGCTGCTGCGGGTCGGCTACGACGCCCGGCTGCTGTCCCGTTTCATCGAGGCCGGGGCGGGCGCGTGGCGTCGCCCCCGGCACAGCCGCCTCGCCCCGGTGGTGCGCCGATGAGCACCATCGAACTGCTCGCCGTGGTCTCCGGGGCGGCCTGTGTCGGCGGAATGGTGCTGGCCGTGGTGGCGTTGTTCGGCACCACCAAGCCCACCCGCCCGACCCGCACCTCGACCACCGGGCTGCGTCGGCTCTGGCTCGGTTCGGGCACCAACCGGCGGGACCAGCGGGCCCACCAGATGACGCTCGGTGCGGCGGTAGTGGCGGGGGCGCTGGCGTTCCTGCTGACCGGGCTGCCGGTGGTGGGGCTGATCGTGGCGGTGGCGGTGCCGGGGGTGCCCTGGTTGTTCGCGGTGGGGCGGGCCGAGGAACGGGCCATCACCCGGATCGAGGCCGTCGGCGAGTGGACCCGCCGACTCAAGGACGTCTCCAACACCGGACAGGGCCTCCAGCAGGCGATCGTCGTCACCATCGCCACCGTCCCGGACCAGATCCAGGAGGAGGTACGGCTGCTCGCCGCCCGCCTCCAGGCCGGTTGGACGGCCCGGTCCGCCCTGCTGGCGTTCGCCGACGAGATCGGTGACCCGGTCTGCGACCAGGTGGTCGCCGCGCTGATCCTGCACCTGACCGACCGGGGGGAACGCCTCGGCGACGTCCTCGGCTCCATCGCGTCGGCCGCCTCCGCCGAGGTCGCCACCCGGCGCGAGGTGGAGGCCAAACGCACCCAGCCCCGGTTCGCGGTCCGCTTCCTCACCGGGATGACCCTGGCCGTGCTGGCGTACGGGCTGGTCAACACCGAGTACGTCCGGCCGTACGGGACGTTGTTCGGTCAGGTGCTGATGGCGGTGCTCGCGACGGCGTTCATCGCCCTGCTGGTGTGGGTGCGCGCGATGAGCCAGCCCCCACCGCCGCCCCGGTTCCTGCCCCGACCCGACCCGGCGGAGCTGGTCGCATGATGCTCAACTGGCAGCTCACCATCGCGGTGCTCGGCGGGGCCGCCATCGGACTCGGCGTGTTCCTGCTGGTCCGGGAGGCGTTGCCGGCCTCCCCGGCGCTCGGCCCGGCGCTGCGCCGACTGCACCAACCGGCGGGCACCGCCGTCGCCACCGGACATGGGCCGGACTGGCTGGGGGGCGTCGCCCGTTGGCTGCGCCCGCCGCACCGCCAGCTCGCCCTGCTCGACCAGACCCCCGAGCAGTACACCATGTCGATCCTGCTCTCCGCCCTGGTCGGGTTGGCCACCCCGACGGTGGCGGGGGCCCTGCTCTTCCTCGCCGGGGTGAGCATTCCGGTGGCCGTACCGGTGCTGGGCAGTCTGGGGTTGGCGCTGGTCTGCGCGCTGCTCGCGCACCACACGGTGCTGGCCAAGGCGGACACCGCCCGGGACGAGTTCCGCGCGGCGGTCTGCACCTACCTGGATCTGGTGGCGTTGCAGCTGTCGGCGGCGCACGGCCCGGTGCAGTCGCTGGAACGCGCGGCGGCGGTCTGCGACGGCTGGGTCTTCGCCCGCATCCGGGAGTCGCTGCGGATCGCCCAGATGCAGATGCACTCGCCCTGGGACGAGTTGCAGGCGCTGGCCGAGAAGATCGGCATCCCGGAGCTGGGTGACGTCGGGGCGATCATGCGGTCCTCCGGCAGCGAGGGCGCCCAGGTGCACGAGACGCTGCGCAGCCGCGCCGAGTCGCTCCGGGACCAGATCCGCACCGACAACCTGGCCCGCGCCGAGGGCGTCACCAGCCGGCTGGACATTCCCGGCTCGCTGCTGGTCTTCGTGCTGCTGGCCTTCGTCCTCTATCCGTTCATCGCCCGCCTCTGAGTAACCCACCTCCCCAAGGAGTCCCGCCATGCACCTCGTCACCTTCCTCTACGCGGCCACCGTGGCCCGCCTGGCCGAGCTACGCCGCGAGGCGGAGCGGGGCGACAGCCCGGTCCCGACCGCCGTGATCATCGCCGGCCTGGTGGTAGCCGGGGTCGCAGTCACCGGCATCGTCCTGACCAAGGCCACCGACTGGATGAACAGCATCGACAACCCGTGACCAGTCTCCCCCTGACCGGCTCGCGCCGGGACCGGACGGCCCCCACCGCCAGGTCCCGGTGCGCACCCCCGTGCGCGTCCACGGCCGGGCGGGACACCCCGACCGGGCTCCGCGCCGCAGGCCGGGCCGCCCACCGCAGGCTCACCGCCGGGGGTACGGACCGGGGGGCCAACCCCGTGGAGCTGGCCGTGGTGATGCCGGCGGTGCTGGTGCTGCTCTTCAGCTCCGTCCAGATCGCCGCCTGGTTCGTGGCCCGGTCGACGGCGATGCACGCCGCCCAGAGCGG
The DNA here is from genome assembly GCF_040678915.1 of Micromonospora sp. NPDC049257. Taxonomy (NCBI): domain Bacteria; kingdom Bacillati; phylum Actinomycetota; class Actinomycetes; order Micromonosporales; family Micromonosporaceae; genus Micromonospora; species Micromonospora sp. NPDC049257. The sequence continues at coordinate 657,043 of NZ_JBFAQU010000001.1, read as the reverse complement.
GGTGAACGCGCAACGGGTCCTCGACGCGCCGGCCGGGGCGGGTGAGGCCCGCGCCAGACACTTCCTGGGTGCCGCCGGGGACTGGCTGGTCGGCGCGAAGACCACCTGCGCCGCCACCGCCACCGAGGTGACCTGCACGGTCACCGGGAAATCCCTGAGCGTCATCCCGGCCGTCCGGTTCGACATCCGGCAGACCGCCCACGGCACGGCCGAACGGTGGACCAACCCGTGACCGCCCACCCGCCCCGGCGTACCTGGCGCGAACTGCTGACCCGGCCCGCCCGACGACGTGTCCGGGGCGACCGGGCCGTGGTGCACGCCCCGCGATCCGGCAGCCCCGACGAGGTGGTCGGGTGTCACCCGGGCCACGTGTCGGTGAATCGGGCGGCGGGGCGTACCCGGGGATCGGTGTCGGCCGACCGGAGTGCGGGGCGTACCCGGGGATCGGTGTCGGTGGAGGTGGCGGTGCTGACCCCGGCGTTCCTGGCGCTGCTGATGCTGGCCGGGGTGGCCGGCCGGGTTGCCGTGGCCGACGAGGCGGTGGAGGCGGCGGCGCACGACGCCGCGCGGGCCGCCTCGATCGCCCGCGACGCCGGCACGGCGGAGAGCGCCGCCCGGACGGCCGCCCGGCGGCAGCTCGACTGGCGTGGCCTCAACTGTACGAGCGCACCCCAGGTCACGGTCTGGGGCTCGACGCGCAACTCCGACCACACCTCGGTGGGCACGGCGTTCCGGCGGCCGCTCGGCGAACCGGTGAGCATCTGGGTCCGGGTGAGCTGCACGGTCTCCTTCGCCGGCATGCGCTTCCCCGGCCTGCCGATGCGTGACCGGCGGGTCGAGGCGACCTTCGCCTCCCCCCTGGACCGTTACCGGACCCGGCAGTGACCGCGCGTCCGACCGGCGACGAGGGCCGGATCAGCCTCTTCCTCGCCGTCACCATGATCGGCGTGCTGGCGATCATCGGCGTCGCGTACGACGGCGCGGGTCAGCTGCGTACCCTGCAACGCGCCGACGACCTGGCCGCCGAGGCGGCCCGCAGCGGCGGGCAGGTGATCGACCGGGCCGCCGCGATCGAGGGCCGGCCCAAGGTGATCGACGAGCCGGGTGCCCGCGCGGCCGTCACCCAGTACCTGCGGGGCAACTCCGACGTGACCAGCCAGCAGGTCAGCTTCCCGGTGGTGGCCGGCGAGAAACAGATCCGGGTACGCGTCACCGTCGTCTACCGCCGGCACATGCTCGGCCTGATCGGCATGGACCGCACCGTCACCGTCGTCGGCGAGGCGACCGCCCGCACCCTCACCGACCGACCATGAGCCCGTCGACCTGGCGGATTCCGTCCGTTGCGCACCCAGACCGTAGGCCCGCTCACCGGGGTCCCGCACCGAGACCGTAGGCCCACCCATCCGGTGTCCCCGCACCGGCAGACCGTAGGAAGGAGGGCAGCATGGCCACACCGCGTGGTTCCACTGCCCGACGTACCGGGCAGTTGCTCACCGGCTTCGGGTCGCTGGTGGTGCTGGTGGCGTTGCTGGTCGGCGCCCCGATCGCCCTGCTCGCCTTCGCCGGCAACCCGCTGCCGGACCACCTGCCCACCCTCACCGAGGTCGGCTCCGTGCTGACCAGCCGGGACGACGGCCAGCTCTTCATCCGGGCACTGGCGCTGGTCGGCTGGTTCGGCTGGGCGACGTTCGCCTTCTCGGTGCTGGTGGAGATGGGTGCCCAGATCACCCGCCGGCAGACGCCCCGGCTGCCCGGGATGAGCCGGCAGCAGCGGGCGGCAGCAGCCCTACTGGGCTCGGTCGCCCTGATCGTCGCGGCCAGCCCGGCGGCGAGCGCGGCCGTGACGTTGGCCCAGCCGCTCCCGGCCGCCGCCGGCACCGGCGTGGCGACCACCCTGGACACCTCCCGTACCGGGCTCGGTGCCGCCCCCAGCGCCGGCCTCGGTGCCAGCGCCGGTGTCACCCACGGCGCGGTCCCCGGTTCCGGCCTCGGTCCCGTCCCCCGGACCGGCATCGAGGACGGGAAGTCGACGGCGAAGCCGATGTACCGGGTGGCCCGGGGTGACTACCTGGGAGAGGTCGCGGAACGCTACCTTGACGACTTCGACCGCTATCCCGAAGTGGCCCGGCTCAACGACCTGCGCGACGCCGACCGGATCCGGCCGGGTCAGCTCATCAAACTCCCCACCGAGGCCGACGACACCGGTGCCCGCCGGCACGCCAGCGGCCACCTGGTCCCGAACACGCCCCGCAAGCCGTCCCCGCGCCCGCCGGTCACCACGCCGGGCGGCCAGGCCGACCCGCAGCATCAGGGTGCCCCCCGTACGCCGGTCACCCCGGGCAAGCCTGCCGGGCCGGCCACCCCGAAACCGGGCAAGATCGGACCGGCCACCCCGCAGACGGCCACCCCGCAGACCGCTCAACCGCCCGCGCAGCCGCCGGCCGAGCGACCGGTCGGGGTGCCGCCGGCGATGGCCGCCGGAGCGTCCCGGGCCACCCCGGACGACGCCATCAACCGGCCACTGGCCGTGTCGGCGGTGCTGGCGGTGGCGAGCATCGTCGGCGCGCAGATCGGCGCGGTACTCGGCCTGCGCCGCCGACCCGTCCGGGTGACCGCCGGGCGCACCTCGGCCGCCCGGATCGCCGCCGCCCGCATGTCCACCAACCGCACCGCCGGCCGCACCCCGGGCCGCTCGATGGGCAGCCGCGCCTCCGCCGCCCGAGACCTGGTAACCGGCCGCCACCGCCGCGACTGACCCCGTCCCCACTCCCACCCCCTCCCCACTCCCCACCCCGTCCCGCCCCCGGCCGCCCAACCCAGCCAGCCCGCTCCAGCCGCCCCCGCCGCCCCGCCCCGCACCGCCCGCCCCGCACCGCCCGGCCCGCACCGCCCGCCCCGGTGATCAAGAGGTTTGCGTCAATTTGTAGATCAACTTTGACGCAAACCTCTTGATCAAACGACGCAAACCTCTTGATCACGCTGTGGGCGGGGCGGGGCGGGGCAAGGCGAGGTCGGGGCAAGGCGAGGTGGGGCAGGGCGGGTGGGGGCGGGGCAGGGCGGGTGGGGGCGCAGGGACGACGGGGCGGGTGGGGAGGGCGGGCGGGTGGGGAGGGGCGGGTGGTTAGGGGAGGCGGGTTTGGAGGGTGCCGTCCACTACCCGGGTGGGGAGGATCTGCTGGTCGGTCGCGGAGGGGCCGTGGACGACCTCGCCACCGTTGAGGCGGAACGCCGAGCCGTGCCAGGGGCAGACCACACAGGCGTGCCCGTCGATCTCCTGCACCTCGCCCTCACCGAGCGGGCCGCTCTGGTGTGGGCAGCGCTCCAGCATGACGGTGACCTCGTCGCCGTGCCGGTAGAGGATGACCGAGACGTCGTCCACCTCGCGGGTCACCAGCTCTCGCTGCGGCAGCCCCGCCAGCTCGGCCACCGACTGCCACCCGTCGCTCATCCGGTGCAGCTCGGAGACGCTCTGGCTGACCTGCGCCCCCTGCTTGTACGCCAGGTGCCCACCGAGGTACGCCCCGGCGCTCGCCGCGCCCAGCCCCAGGTAGGCCAGCGCCCGGCCGACGCCGTGCCGGCCGCTCAACCGGGCGGCGAGGGAGCCGGCGTACAGGGTCAGGCCAACGGTGTTGGCGGCGGCGTGCACGAGCCCCACCCGACGCTGGTCCCGGGACAGCTCCGCCCAGTCGTTGAGCCCCGCCACGGCGGCGGGCACCGCGCTCACGGTGCCCAGCGCGACCAGTGTGGTGGCCGCGCGACGCTGACCGGGGAGCAGATCGACCACTGCCGCGCTGATCCAGGCCCCCACCGGCACCTGCACCATCGCAGGGTGCAGCGGATGCCCCAGGAACACGCCGTGCAGCAGGTCACGCACCCGCTGTGGGCGCAGGGTCGCCTGGACGGCACGCTGCAACCGGTCGCCGGCCCGGTCCAGCGCGGTGGCCTGTTCGAGTTTCGTCATCAACGCTCGCACGTTCCCCGACTTCCCGGCTGACCGGGCCGCAAACCGGGCGGCCGGGACGAATCTGCCCTTTGCCCTGATCAGCGCCGCGCCGGGACACGGGCACCGACCGGCGCGGCATCCCGCCACCCACGCCCCGGCGGGCGGGCCGCCGGCCGGTGTCAGGGGCTGGTGTCCGACCCGCGCGCTCTGGCCCACCCGAGGAAACGACCCATCAGATTATCGGGTACGACGTTCCCGTTGAGCTGGGACAGTTGCGTACCCGCCTCGGCCATCAGGGTGCTCAGGTAGACGAGCAGGCCGGTCCGGTCCTCGCGGTACTCCACCAGCAGGGCGAGCCGGGCCGGCTGGCACGGCCACTCCGCGCCGCAGCCCCGACACCGCCACAGTGGACGCATCGGCAGGTGCGGTCGGGTGTGGCGCAGGGAGCGGTGTCGCACTGCGGTTCTCCTTCCAGGTGGATCGGGGCCACCCCACCCGTCACCGGCGGGGTGGCCCCGGGCTGGACGTCGACCGCCGGGTTCCCTCACCTCCACCGACCGCGCCGCCCTCCACCAGATCGTGCCTCCCTGTGGTCAGACAGATACACCGCGTAGGCGTATGGTGGGCAGATATTCGAGACGTCCGATGGAGGAGTCGTGAACGATGCGCTGCGCGCGGCACTCAACGAAACCGGCTACACCACCGAATCCCTCGCCGAGCGCGTCGGCGTCGACCCCAAGACGGTGGGCCGCTGGCTGAGCGAGGGGCGGATCCCGCACGCCCGGCACCGGGTAGCCGCCGCGGAAGCGCTCCGGCGGGACATCGTGGACATCTGGCCGGACACTTCTAGACGTCGCGAGCCGGTGTGGTTCCGTCCCTGGCAGGAGATCGAACGCGACGCCCTGTCGCTGCGCTCATTCGAGTCTGTCGTCATCCCCGGCCTGCTCCAGACGGAGGCGTACGCCCGAGCCGTCCTGCTCGGTGCCGGCACCCTGCCCCGGGGGGACGTCGACCGGCACCTCGCGGCCCGGCTCGCCCGCCAGTCGATCCTGAAACGCGACGATCCACCCCAGCTCACGGCCGTGCTCGACGAGTCGGTCCTCCATCGGCCGGTCGGCGGCCGGCAGGCCATGCACGAGCAGTTGCTCGCCCTCGCCGACGCCTGCGACCAGCTACACGTCCGGGTGCACGTCGTGCCGGCCACCGTGGGTGAGTACGCCGGCCTCAACGGCCCCTTCGTGATCGCCACGAACCCGGATCACCGGATGGCCGGCTATCTCGACAACCAACTCCAGGGACAGGTGGTTAGCGATCTCGATGACCTCGCGGCCATGATGGCAGCGTGGGAGAACGTGCGCGGCGAGGCGTTGTCCCACCGGCAGTCCGTCGATCTGATCACGAAGGTGGCCCAGACATGGAACTGAACCACGCCCGATGGCGCAAGAGCACCCGCAGCAGCGGCAACGGCGGAAACTGCGTCGAGGTGGCCGGCAACCTGCCCGGGGTGATCGCCGTCCGCGACTCCAAGGACCCCGACGGCCCCACCCTGACCTTCACCCCCGCCGCCTGGCACACCTTCCTCACCCGGATCACCGACCGCCGCTGACCCCACCCCGCCTGCCGTGACACCGGGTCGCACCGACCGGGCCACCCCCAGGCCCGGCGCTGCGGCCTCCGGCACGGCACTGCGGCCCCGGCACGGCACCGCGGCCCCCGGCACGGCCCGGCGCTGCGGCCCAGGCACGGCACCACCCGCCCACGCAGATCCCCGCCATTGTCGCGCCGATGGCGCTGCCCAAGCCCCAGGGGACCCAGCACCAGCGCCACCCGCAAGCCCCGCGCAACAGGCAGGGGCTTGCGGGCAGGCGGGAGGAGCGGGGAGCGCACCCGCAAGCCCGCGCAGCAGGCAGGGCTTGCGGACAGGCGGGGTGAGCGGAAGCGCCCCCGCGCAGCAGGCAGGACAGGCGGGGAGCGCACCCGCAGGCCCCGCGCAGCAGGCGGGGCAGGCGGGTGCAGGCGGGGTGGCCGGGCGGGGGTGGGCGGGGGATGCTGGGGGGATGGCGGTGCATGTTGCCCGGAACGGGGCGGTGACCACGGTGATCCTCGACCGGGCGGCGGCGCGCAACGCCGTCGACGGGCCGACCGCGCGGGCGCTCGCCGACGCGTTCCGCGCGTTCGAGGCCGACCCGGAGGCCCGGGTCGCGGTGCTGTGGGGTGCGGGCGGCACGTTCTGCTCGGGTGCCGACCTCAAGGCCATCGGCACGCCGAGCGGCAACCGGGTCGAGCCCGACGGCGACGGCCCGATGGGTCCGACGCGGATGGCACTGTCCAAGCCGGTCGTCGCGGCGATCTCCGGGTACGCGGTGGCCGGTGGCCTGGAGCTGGCGCTCTGGTGCGATCTGCGGGTCGCCGAGTCGGACGCGGTGCTCGGGGTGTTCTGCCGACGCTGGGGAGTGCCGCTGATCGACGGCGGCACGGTACGACTGCCCCGGCTGATCGGCCAGAGCCGGGCGATGGACCTGATCCTCACCGGCCGCCCGGTGCCCGCTGACGAGGCGTACGCGATGGGGCTGGTCAACCGGGTGGTCGCGCCGGGTGAGGCGCGGACGGCGGCCGAGCGGCTGGCCGCCGAGATCGCCCGGCATCCGCAGACCTGCCTGCGCAACGACCGGGCTTCGGTGCTGGCCGGTGCCGGCCGGCCCGAGCCGGAGGCGTTCGCCACCGAGTTCGCCTACGGCATCGACTCGTTGGCGGCGGACGCCACAGCCGGCGCGGCCCGGTTCGCCGCCGGTGCCGGCCGGCACGGACAGTAATTCCGGCCCGGCCGGCACGAACCGCTCACCCCACCCGGCCCGGGGCACGAACCTGGAACCCACTCGGCCCGGGGCACGAACCTGGAACCCCACCCGGCCCGGGGCACGAACCGCGCACCCCACCCGGCCGGCGTGAACCGGGAACCTGGCCCGGTCTGCTCCGAGGCCGGACCGGACCGGCCGACCCGGCGGTTGCGCCGCGCCGGGCCGGTGCGCCGGGCTCAGCTCAGGTCGTTCAGGGCGCTCTGGATGGCCCGGTGGAACGTCGGGTACGCATAGATCATGTGCCTCAGCTGGCTGACCGGCACGGCCGCGTGCACCGCCACGACCAGCGCCGACAGCACCTCACCCCCGGCCGGGCCGACCGACGTCGCACCGATCAGCACCCCCTGGTCGGCGTCGGCGATCACCTTGATGAAGCCGCCCGGTTCGCCACCGTGGATCCAGCCCCGGGTGGACGACGACAGCTCGGTGAAGCCGACCTGCACGTTGATGCCCCGCTCGCGGGCCTGCCGTTCGGTGAGCCCGACCGCGCCCACCTCCGGGTCGGTGAAGGTGACCCGGGGCAGCGCCCGGTAGTCGGCGCGGGGCACGGTGCCGGCGGCGCCGCTCGGGCCGGCCGCGCCCATCGAACCCCCGACGGCGCTGGCCGCGCCCATCGCACCGCCCACCACGCTGGCGGTGCCGCTGGCGTCGGGGCCGCCCTCGGCCCGCCGGGCGTGGTCGAGCACGTCGGCGACCACGATCGACGCCTGGTACATGGCGATGTGGGTGAACGCGCCCTCGCCGGTCACGTCGCCGACCGCCCAGATCCCGTCGGTGACGTGCATCCGGTCGTCCACCGGCAGGTAGCGCTGGGTGGCGTCCACCCCGACGGTGTCCAACCCCAACTCGTCCAGGTGGGCCCGGCGACCGGTCACCACCAGCAGTTTCTCGGCGCTGAACGACCGGTCACCGGCGTACACGGTGAAGGTGTCGTCGTCGTGGCCGACCCGTTCGATCTTGACCTCGGTGGCGATCTCCACCCCGTCGGCACGCAACGCGGCGGCGGCCACCTCGGACGACTCCGGCTCTTCGAGGGCGAGCACCCGGCCGGACGCCTCCAGCACGGTCACCCCGACCCCGAACCGGGCGAAGACCTGCGCCAGCTCCAGCCCGATCGCGCCGCCCCCGATGATCAGCAGGGTCGCCGGTAGCTCCGCCGCCTCGATCGCCTGGTGGTTCGTCCAGTACGGGGTGCCCGCCAGCCCGTCGATCGGCGGGATCGACGGGCGGGTACCGGTGCCGAGGACGACGCCCCGCCGGGCCTGGAACACCTGGTCACCGATCCGGACCCGGCCGGGACCGTCGAGCCGGCCGCTGCCACGCAGGAACCGCCCGCCCTTGCCGGTGAACCGGTCCACCGCGGCCCGGTCGTTCCAGGTGTCGGTGGCCTCCTCCCGGATGCGTTTCGCCACCGGCGCCCAGTCGGCCCGGACCTGCGCCGACCCGGCCAGCCCGTCGACCCGTCGCGCCTCGGCCAGGGCGTTCGCCGCCCGGATCATCATCTTGCTGGGGATGCACCCCCAGTACGGGCACTCCCCGCCGACCAGGTCCCGTTCGACGCCGACGACGCTGAGGCCGGCCTCGGCGAGTCGCCCGGCCACCTCCTCGCCGCCCACGCCGAGCCCGATCACGACCACGTCCACCAGTTCCGGCTCTGCCATCCCGTCAGCATTCCGCACGACCCCACCCTCGGCCACCGGTCCACCCCGGAATTCCCGCCCGCGTGCACCGCCGGACCCGGCCCCGCACCGCCTGGGACCCGGCCCGGCGCAAGCGGCCCGGCGCAAGCGGCCCGGGCCGACGGGCCAGACCTCAGCGCAGCCAGACCGGGTCGGCGTCGGGCACCTCCAGCGGCGGCGGGTAGTCGAGGGTGCGTCGCACCTCGGCGGGCAGCCGCCACGGCTGGTGCACGGCCTTGCCGGCCACCGCCGCCAGCTCGGGCACCCAACGACGCACGTACCCGCCGTCGGGGTCGTAGCGTTCGGCCTGGCGGACCGGGTTGAGCCCGCGGTAGGGGCGGCTGTCGTTGCCGGTGCCGGCCACCCACTGCCAGTTGCCGGAGTTGTCGGGCACGTCCCCGTCGAGCAGCCAGCGGGAGAAGACCGCGAGACCGGGCCGCCAGTCCAGGCCGAGCACCTTGGTCAGGTAGCCGGCGGTGATCAGCCGGGCCCGGTTGTGCATCCACCCCTCGGCGTGCAGTTGACGCATCCCGGCGTCCACGATCGGCATCCCGGTCCGGCCTTCGGTCCAGGCGGTCAACGCCGCCGCGTCGTACCGCCAGTCCTCGGTGGCCCCGCGCCGGTACGCCTTCGCCGCGATCTCCGGGAAGGCGGCGGTGACCTGGTGGTAGAAGTCCCGCCAGCAGAGCTGCCTGACGAACGGGTGCCCCCGGTCGTCGGCCCGGTTCGCCACCGCCAGCGGGGACAGGCAGCCGAACCGCAGGTACGGGCTGAGCCGGGAGGTCTCGTCGCCGGCCAGGTCGTCGTGGATGTCGTCGTACCGGCGCAGGGTCGGCAACCACTGGGTGAGCCGGCGCTGCCCGACGGTCTCGCCGCCGACCGCGGCCTGCGGCGACTCGCCCTTCGGCAGCGCCGGCAGCCGGCCGACCGCGACCCCGTCGGGCAGGGTGACCCGCCGGGGCGCGGCCAGCTCCTCCCGCCACTGCGCCGCGGACCAGACCCGGTGGTACGGGGTGAACACCCGGTAGTGGTCGCCGCCGCCGGGTCGCAGCGCCCCCGGCTCGACGATCGTGACGCCGGGGAAGAGCCGCAGGGCGAGCCGGTGCCGGTCGCACTCGGCGCGCAGCCGGCGTTCCCGGCGCTGGGCGTAGCGACTGACGTCGGCGGACAGGCCGATGCCCTCGGCGTCCACCTCCCGGGCCACCCGGACCGTCTCGGCCACCGGGTCGCCCCGGCGGATCACCAGGTCACCGCCGAGCCCGCGCAGGGTGTCCCGCAGCTCGGCGAGGCACTGGTGCAGGAACCGGGTGCGGTTGGGCGAGTGGTCGGCCAGCGTCGGGTCGAGGACGTACAGCGGCACCACCCGGTCGAAGGCGGCGCAGGCCGTCGCCAGCGCCGGGTGGTCGTGCACCCGCAGGTCGCGGGTGAACAACACCACCGCCGTACGGCCGCTCACGTCAGGGCCGGGCCGGGCACCACGACCGGGGTGCCGGTACGGGTCAGCAGGGCCTTCGCCGCCACCGCCAGCCGTCGCCGCTGGGGCACCACGGCCCGCTTGACGAACACGTCGTAGTCCTGGGCGGCGACCTCGTCGAGGATGCCGCCGTAGAGGGCGTAGGCGGTGCGCATGCACGCCTGGGAGGCGGGGGCGAGCAGGGTGATGCCGGGCGCGGCGGCGGCGTAGTGGGCCTGGGCGCGGGTCACCTCGTACTCGATCAGGTCGCGGATCTTGTCGGTGCTGTGGCCGGCGGCCTGGGCGGCGAGCAGGTCCTCGCGGGTGACGTTGAACTTGGCGAGGTCCTCGTCGGGCAGGTAGGTGCGGCCCCGGTCGAGGTCCTCGGCGACGTCCCGGATGAAGTTGGTCAGCTGGAAGGCGAACCCGAGCTGCCGGGCCGGTTCCCGGGCGGCGACCGGGTCGGAGCTGCCGAGGATGGGCAGCATCATGGTGCCGATGACCGCCGCCGAGCCCTCCATGTAGTCGAGCAGGTCGTCGTAGGTCGGGTAGGACATGACGGTCAGGTCCATCGCCATGCTGCGCAGGAACGACGCGAAGTCGGCCCGGTCTAGGTCGAACACGGCGATGGTGTGCAGCACCGCCGGCAGCAGCGGGTCGTCGACCGGCTCACCGTGCAGGCCGGCGACGAAGCGGGAACCCCAGGCGTCCAGCCGGGCGGCCCGCTCGGCGGGGGGCAGGTCCTCGGTGCGGTCCACGATCTCGTCGGCGTAGCGGGTGAACCCGTACAGGGCGTGCACGTGTCGGCGTTTCCATGCGGGGAGCAGCCGGGTGGCGAGATAGTAGGTGCGCCCGTGGTGTCTGTGCAGCTCCTGGCAGCGGGCATAGGCAGCGGTGAGATCGGTGTCCACCGGGCCTCCTCTGATTCGACGCAGCAATCGACGCAACTCGTAACCCTAGGGTACGCTCGCCCCCATGGCCAACGACGCAGTTGCGGGTAACGCGCTCCGCGTCGCGCCGGCACAGCCGGGAGCGACGGACGATCCGGTCCACGGCGTACTGGCCGCCTTCGCCCGTGACCTGGTCGACGACGTCGACGGCACCCTGTCGGCGTTCCTCGCCCGCGAGGTCGACGCGCTGACCGAGATCGACGCAGCGATGGGCGGTTTCGCCGCGACGGCACGCGACTGCGTGCTGGCCGGCGGCAAGCGGGTCCGCCCGACCTTCGCCTACTGGGGCTGGCGGGGTGTGGTGGGCGGCGACGCGCCACTGCCCACCGTGCTGCCCGCGCTGGCCGCCCTGGAACTGCTGCACACCTTCGCCCTGGTGCACGACGACGTGATGGACGCCTCGGACACCCGACGGGGCCTGCCCACCGTGCACCGGGCCGCCGCCGCCCGGCACGTCACCGCCGGACACACCGGCGATCCGGGCCGGTTCGGTGAGTCGGTTGCCGTCCTCATCGGCGACCTCTGCCTGGTCTGGGCGGACCGGCTGCTCGCCCACGCCACCGTGCCGCCGACCCGGATGCTGGAGGTGCGGCGCTGCTACGACCAGATGCGCGTCGAGACCATCGCCGGGCAGTACCTCGACGTGCTCGGCGAAAACGACGCGGCGAACTGGTCGGTGGACCGGGCGCTGCGGGTGGCCCGCTACAAGACGGCCAGCTACACCGTCCAGCGTCCGCTGCTCTTCGGCGCCTGCCTGGCCGGCACCGAGCCCGACGCGCCGCTGATCGCCGCGTACACCCGCTACGGACTGGCCGTCGGCGAGGCGTTCCAGCTCCGCGACGACCTGCTCGGCGTCTACGGTGACCCGGCGGCGACCGGCAAGCCGGCCGGCGACGACCTGCGCACCGGCAAGCCGACGGTGCTGCTGATGCTCGCCCGCCAACTCGCCACCGGCGGCCAGCGGCGGGCGTTGGAGCGGGCCGGCACCGCCGTCGGCATCCGCGAGGTCGCCCGGCTGGCCGACATCGTCGCCGACACCGGAGCGGTCGGCCGGGTCGAGCGCATGATCTCCGACCGGGTCACCGACGCGCTCGCCGCGTTGGAGACCGCGTCGATCGACGAGACGGCGCGCACCGCGCTGACCGGTCTCGCCACCGCCGCCGCGACGCGGCGGGCATGATGGGCAACTTTCTGAAGGAGGTGGTCGCGTGCGGACCGTGACGGGACGTACGGACCGGGTGGTGGTCGTGGGCGCGGGCCTGGGCGGGCTGGCGTGCGCGCTGCACCTGGCCGGTAGCGGCCGGCAGGTGACCGTGCTGGAACGCGAGCCGGTGCCGGGCGGACGGGCCGGTCGGCTCAGCGTCGACGGGTACGAGTTCGACACCGGCCCCACCGTGCTCACCATGCCCGACCTGATCGCCGAGGCGCTCGGTGCGGTCGGCGAGGAGCTGCACGACTGGCTCGACCTGACCCCGATCGACCCCGCCTACCGGGCCTACTACCCGGACGGCTCCACCCTGGACGTGATCACCGACACCACCCGGATGGCGGCCGAGATCTCCCGGGTCTGCGGCCCCCGCGAGGCCGACGGCTACCTGCGGTTCGTCGACTACGCCCGCAACCTGTGGAACTGGGAACGGGCCGACTTCATCGACCGCAACCTGGACGCCCCGACCGACCTGCTCACCGGCAACCTGCTGAAGTTGCTGGCGAACGGGGCGTTCCGGCGACTCCAAACCAAGATCAACCAGTTCTTCTCCGACCCGCGTACCCAGCGGATCTTCTCCTTCCAGGCGATGTACGCCGGGCTCTCGCCGCACGACGCGCTGGCCATCTACAGCGTCATCGCGTACCTCGACTCGGTGGCCGGGGTCTACTTCCCGCGCGGCGGCATCCACGCGGTCTCCAAGGGGATGGCCGGCGCGGCCGAGAAGCACGGCGTCCAGATCCGCTACGACACCACGGTCGCCCGGGTGGAGACCGCCAACGGCCGGGCCACCGGCGTGGTCACCGCCGACGGCGAGCTGATCCCGGCCGACGTGGTGGTGCTCAACCCGGACCTGCCGGTCGCCTACCGCGACCTGCTCCCCGAGGGTCGGCAGCGGAAGCTGACCTACTCGCCGTCCTGCGTGGTCCTGCACGTCGGATCGACGCAGGGGTATGGGAAGATCGCTCATCACAACATCCACTTCGGACGGTCCTGGAAGGGCACCTTCGACGAGGTGATCAGGCGCGGCGAGCTGATGAGCGACCCGTCGCTGCTGGTCACCAACCCGAGCCGGACCGACCCGTCGGTCGCCCCGGACGGCCGGCACACCTACTACGTGCTGGCCCCGGTGCCCAACCTCGACCGGGCCCCGTTCGACTGGCGGGGCGACCTGAGCCGGCGCTACGCCGACCAGCTCGTCGCCACGCTGGAGGAGCGCGGGTACGTCGGGTTCGGCGCCGGCATCGAGGTGTTGCGTACGATCACCCCCGCCGAGTGGGAGGAGCAGGGAATGGCCGCCGGTACGCCGTTCGCCGCCGCGCACAGCCTCTTCCAGACCGGGCCGTTCCGCCCGTCCAATCTGCACCGCAGCCTGCCCAACGTGGTCTTCACCGGCTCCGGCACCCAGCCCGGTGTCGGTGTGCCGATGGTGCTGATCTCCGGCAAGCTGGCCGCCAACCGCATCACCGGCGCGGGTCGGTGACCGCGTGAAATCCCGGGAGGCTCACCTCGTCGAGCTGGTCGACGACACCGGCCGGGTGCTCGGCGAGACCACCGTCGCCGCCGCCCACCAGGCACCCGGTCGCCTGCACCGGGCCTTCTCGGTGCTGCTGGTCGACCCGGACGGCCGGGTCCTCCTGCAACAGCGGGCCCCGGTCAAGACCCGGTTCCCGCTGCGCTGGGCCAACTCGTGCTGCGGGCACCCACTGCCGGCCGAGTCACTGGCGGAGGCCGCCAACCGCCGGCTCGCCGAGGAGCTGGGCGCCGGGCCGGTGTCGTTGACCGAGGTCGGCGTCTACCTCTACTACGCCGAGGACCCGGCCACCGGTCGGGTCGAGTTCGAGTACGACCACGTGCTCCGGGCCGACGTGCCGGCCGTACTCACCCTGCGGCCGGACCCGGACGAGGTGGCCGAGCTGCGCTGGGTCGACCCGACCCGGTTGATGACCGAGATCGACGCCGACCCGCGCCCGTACGCCCCCTGGCTCGGTGGTGTGGTGAGCCGACTGCTCCGGCCGGCCCCGACCACCACCGGCCCCGATGCCCCTGCCGGGGGTCCCGAGGCTCCCGCCGGGGGTCCCGCCGCCGGCTCCGCAATACCGTCCGGCCGCCGGGTGGACGACGCGTCGGAGCGGTCGGGTGGTCGCTGAGCCGCTGAGCGCGGGGGCCGTGGCACGCCGGCTCGGCGTGGCGGTCACCACCCTGCGTACCTGGCACCAGCGCTACGGCCTCGGCCCGAGCGAGCACGTCCCCGGTCACCACCGGCGCTACACCCCGGCCGACCTGGCCCGCCTGGAGATCATGCGGAAGCTCACCGCCGAGGGGGTCAGCCCGGCGGAGGCGGCCCGCTGGGCGAAACAGAGCCCCGGCACCGCGCTACGCCTGCCGGCCGGGGCCAGCCGGGACGGCGGCGGACAGGCCATCCCCGTCGGCCGGGCGGGACCGGCGGCCCGGGGGCTGGCCCGCGCCGCGATGCGACTGGACGCGGCGGCGATCGGCGACACCATCTCCCAGGCGCTGGCCACCGACGGGGTGATCGCCACCTGGGAGGGGCTGCTCCGGCCGGTGCTGGCCGGCATCGGTGAGCGGTTCGTGGCCACCGCCGGCCTGATCGACGTGGAGCACCTGATGTCCCGGTGCGTCTCCGAGGCGTTCGCCGCCGTCGCCCGCTCCGGCCGGGCCACCGGGCCGGCCCGCATCCTGCTGTCCTGCGCCGACGAGGAGCAGCACACCCTGCCCCTGGAGGCGCTCGCCGCGGCGCTGGCCGAGGCGGGGGTGGCGTACCGGATGCTCGGCGCCCGGGTGCCGGTGGCCGCGCTGGTCGAGGCGGTCAACCGGACCGGGCCGGCGGCCGTGGTGGTCTGGTCGCACACCCGCCCCACCGCCGATCCGGGGCAGCTCTCCGCCCTGCTCGCGGTGCCCCGCCGACCGCTGCTGGTGCTCGCCGCCGGGCCGGGCTGGCGGGCCGACACCCTGCCCGCCGGAGTGGTCCGACCGGTCGACCTGGCCGAGGCGGTGTCGCTCGCGCTGGCCGTCCGGGATTCGTTGGACCAGTCCACCGGGACCGACCTGGCCTGACATATTTCGCTTTCGTGAACTACCGTCGGGGCCGTCCGCGTACCCCCATCCCTCGGAGTGACGATGCGTTCACGCCCCGTCCTGGCGGTTGTCCTGGGTCTGCTCCTGCTGGTCGCCGGCTGTGGAGACAAGCCCCGGCACGTCCGGCCGGCAGCCGCGCCCGCCCCGACGACCTCCGCACCCGAGCCGGCCCAGACCCCGGTGCCGACGCCGCCGCCGACCAAGAAGCCGAAGCCCCGGCTGCGGCCCAAGCCCAAGACGCTGCCCGCCGGATTGCGTAAGGCGACCGGGGTACGCGCGGTGGCGCTGACCTTCGACGACGGACCCGACCCGACCTGGACGCCGAAGGTGCTCAACCAGCTCCGGGCGGCGAAGGTCAAGGCGACGTTCTGCGTGGTCGGCACCCAGGTCCGCAAGCACCCGGAGCTGGTGGCCCGGATCGTCCGCGAGGGGCACCAGCTCTGCAACCACAGCTGGCACCACGACGTCGACCTGGGCCGCCGGCCGGTCGCCGACATCCGGGCCGACCTGGTGCGCACCAACCAGGCCATCACCAAGGCCGTTCCGGGCGCGAAGGTGCCGTTCTACCGGCAGCCCGGTGGCCGGTGGACGCCGGAGGTGGTGCAGGTCGCCAAGGAACTCGGCATGCGGTCGCTGCACTGGACCGTCGACCCCCAGGACTGGGCGAAGCCCACTTCCGGGGTGATCTCCGGGCGGATCAGGAGCGCCTCCCGCCCCGGTGCGGTGGTGCTGATGCACGACGGCGGGGGTGACCGGAGCCGCACCCTGGGCGCCGTGCCGCAGGTCATCGGCGACCTCAAGCGCCGTTTCGGCATCGCACCACCTCGCTGACCTGCTACTTTGCCGGGCCGCACCCCGGCAGGCATACCGGTTTGGTCGACCGCCGGGGCATGGCATATGCTTCTCATGCCTCCGGCGGGGCCGGATGGGAGCAAGTCCGCTTGAAGTTGCGAGTGTGCAATGATGGCGGGGCCGCCCTCATCGTCTAGCGGCCCAGGACGCCGCCCTTTCAAGGCGGTAGCACGGGTTCGAATCCCGTTGGGGGCACGATCCGGCCCAGCCGGAGGCAACAAAGCTAGGTCCTGTGGAGCAGTTGGAGTGCTCGCCGCCCTGTCAAGGCGGAGGTCGCGGGTTCAAGTCCCGTCAGGACCGCCAGCGCCGACGCCGCGTGCACCATTGCGCGGCGTTCTGCGTATCGGGACGTGTCACCCTGTCGGCGGAGACCCCGCCCTCCGGGTAACATGTCCCGAAGCACCAGGCCAGGTAGCTCAGTTGGTACGAGCGTCCGACTGAAAATCGGAAGGTCGGCGGTTCGACCCCGCCCCTGGCCACATAGCCTTTCGCCGGGCTACAGAGAGCGGTGACCTGCGGAAACGCGGTCACCGTTTTCGTGTATCCGGCCCAGATGTGGCGTCCACCCGGCCTGCCCCGTTCCGGCCGGAATGCCCACTGGCAGCCCACCGCCGCCCCGGCCACGGGTAGCTGCACCCGCGATCTGACCCTGCACCACTCAAGACCTCCCCTTGCGACCACCGCGCCCCGGTAGCCGCCGGCCACAGTGTCCCTGTCGCGCAGTCACGGGCCGTCCGCTTGGCGGCTGCACGGTGGCCGTCACCTGAGCCCGTTCCCGCCCGGTGGTGCCCAACCGCGCCCGGTCCAGGTCCATTGTCCGGAAGGGGCCAGTACGCGAGGCTGCAGAGCGCCTCATCAGCCGGTATGGTCCGGGCCTATGGGGCAGGAGAAGGCGAATCCGGAGGGCGTCCATCAGGACGTCGACCGATATTCGTTGCGCTCCACGCTCCTCGTCCCCGCCACCGCCGAGCAGGCCTTCGCGGTCTTCACCGGCTCGCTGGCCGACTGGTGGGTCCGGGAGTACACCTGGTCCGGCCCGGCGGCGCTCGCCGAGCTGGGGATGGAGCCCCGGGCCGGCGGCATGCTCTACGAGATCGGCCCGTACGGCTTCCGGGGCGACTGGGGCCGGGTGCTCACCTGGGACCCGCCACGGCGGCTCGTCTTCACCTGGCAGCTCGGCCCCGACCGGCTCCCGGTGCCCGACCCGGCGCGCGCCAGCGAGGTGGAGGTGCTGTTCCTGCCGGACGAGTCGGGGCGCACCCGCATCGAGCTGGAGCACCGGCACTTCGACCGGCACGGTGAGGCCGCCGAGGGCTACCGTGCGGCGTTGACGGCCGGCTGGCACGAGCTGCTCGGCCGCTATCTCGCCACCCTCACCGGCGCCGCCCCGGGCCCGCACTGACCCCACCGGTGTTCACCGTCCGGGGAGTCCGGGGTGGGGTGGGGCGGTCGGGGCGTGCACCGCGTCGGGCCCGCCGAGGTCGGCCCGTTGGCCGGCCGCCTCCCCCGCGCCGAACCCGGAGCCGGCGAGCCGGCGGGTGGGCGCGGTCCGCAGCCGGGGATAGACCTCGGTGACCCGGCGGGCCACCCGGTCGGAGCGGTCGGCCAGCACCAGCGCGACCGACGGGGTGCCGTCTTGCGCCACCGCGCCCGCCTCGGCAGCCCGGAGCCGTTCGGCGATCACCCGGGCGAAGCCGGCCAGCCAGGAGCGCCGGAACGCCGCCGGGTGTTCGCCGGGTGGGACCACGGTGCCGGCGAGGCCGTGCGCGGCCTGCACCAGCAGCGAGGTGAAGAGCAGGTCGACCCGCTCCAGGTCGCTGGCGAAGCCGAACAGGTGCAGCGCGAAGCCGGTGCCGGCAGGTCGGCGTATGCAGCGGCAGCGCAGCGGGTCGGCCACCGCCGCGAGCAGCCCGGCCTTGTCCCGGGCGTACGGGGCGACGACGTCGACCACCCGGTCGCCGACCGGGTCGGTGGTGGGGTCGCGGGCGGCCAGCAGGGCGCGGTCGACGCCGTAGCGGGCGATCAACTCGGTGGCCTTGGCGGTGAAGGCGGCCGCTTCGGCGGGGGTGCAGGCGGCGTCCTCTGCCTGGGCCAACAGCTTCCGCACCTTGCTGAGCATCGCCTCGGACATGGGTCACAGTTACCACAAAAGGTTCACGGTTGTGTCACAGCGGGATCAGAGATCGACAGATATCATCGCCACTCACCGCACCCTGTGCACGACGCAGGGTCCGCCCCTCTTCCCTGGAGGCACCACCATGGCATCCCGGACCGCCCGACTGACCGCAATCGTCGCCACCCTGCCCCTGCTGTGGTTCGGCGCACCCGCCCAGGCCGCCCCGGAGACGAACCTCTCCGCATCGGCTGCCACCTGCTATGGCGGGGCGGTCCGGTCGTACTTCCAGGTCGGTGGCTGGGGCGGGGACGCCGGGCCGTACAAGGCCAGCACCCGGTGCAAGGACGTCAACGTCAAGAACAGCAGCGAGTTCGGCACCGAGGCGTGTGTGGTCTTCATCGACAAGACCAACAAGTGCAACTACCTGACCTACCTGCCGGCGAAGTCCGACTGGATCACCGTCGCCACCAACGTGCGCGACGGCGCGAACTTCAAGGTCCGCTTCACCAACCTGCGCTACGAGTACGAGCCGCTGGTGGCGTACCACGCGTACTGAGCCGGCCGGCGCGGCGTCCGCACGGGCGTCGCGCCGTCAACCGGCCCGACTGCGCAGGGTCGCCACGGTCGAACCGGCGAGGGTGAGCAGGCAGTCCGGCAGCTGCCCGTCGGCGACCGCCGCCCCGAACAGCGCCTCACCGGTGTCGGCGTCGTGGTTGGCGTACGCGCTGACGAAGCGGGCCACCCAGCGGGTGTCGTACCCCGCGTCGTCGATGCCCGGGAAGTCCAACGCGCAGGCGCCCGGCGGTGGCGGGTCGCCGACCATGGTGGCGGCCAGCGTCCAGGCGACCGTGTAGGCACCGGCGAGGCCGGACCGGTCCACCACGGCGTCGAAGGTGCCGGCCACCGCGGCGCCGTCCCCGGTCAGCGCCGAATGGAGCACGGCGGTAGCGTCGGCCAGCGTCTGATCCGGTACGTCGGTCACCTGCGGCACAGTAGGACGCCAGGTCAAGCGAAGACAGCGCCGAGATGGTGACCACCCGCTGAGCCGACGTGACAGAGCGTACGGTCCGCTGTCGGGCCGGCGACCAGGGCAGCCTCCCTGGTCCCACGGTTGTCGTCGGCACGCTATGGTGCCCACCGGACCTGCGCCGGAGGAAGGACGACCATGCTCGTTACACGCGGCCCGCGCGCGGCCATCCTGGCGGCCTGCGCGTCGTTCCTGCTCGTCACCAGCGCCTGCGGGACGACCGACAAGCCCGAGGAGACGGCTGCCCCGCAGGTACGCCTGTACGGCACCGACGGCAACATGCTCAACTCCTTCGCCGCCGAGCTGAAGGACCGGGCGGATCTCGTCGACGGCATGAAGGGCACCACCCCGCTCACGCCGCTCACCGACGACTTCAAGCAGCGGCTACGTTCCATCGACCCGAAGTTGACCGACTACCTCTACGCGGCGGAGTCGTACGACGCGGTCATGATCAGTGCGCTGGCCGCCCAGTTGGCGGGCAGCACCGATCCGGCCGACATCGCCAAGCAGATCGTCGGGGTGACCACCAACGGTCAGCGCTGCACCGACGCGGCGAGCTGCCTGTCCCTGGCCCGCGACGCCCAGGACATCGAGTACCGCGGCCCGTCGCTGACCCGCGCCGGCTTCACCGACCTCGGGGAGCCGGCCACCGCCAGCTACGCGACCCTGCACTTCGACAACCAGAAGATCAACGACGCGAAGACCGAGTTCGTCGGTGCGGGGGACGAGTCCGGGGTGAGCACCAAGGCCGCCCCCAAGCCCAAGAAGCAGCGGGGCGGGCGCAACGACAGCAGCGACGGCTCCCCGCTGATCCTCGGTGGCCTGCTGCCCAAGACCGGTGACCTGGCCCTGGCCAACCCCCCGTTGGCGGCCGGCGTGGCGCTGGCACTCAAGGAGATCAACGCCGCCGGTGGGGTGCTCGGCGACCCGGTGATGTGGATCGACGGTGACGACGGCACCAACCCGGCCGTCGCCAAGGCCACCGTGGCCTCGCACGTCAAGGACAAGGTCCAGGTCATCATCGGGGCCGCCGCCTCCGGCATCTCCAGCGCGGTGCTGCCGGACGTGGTGGCGGCCGGCAAGATCCTCTTTTCGCCGTCCAACACCGACTCCGGGTTGAGCCAGGCCGACGACAAGGGCCTCTACTTCCGGACCGCCCCGCCGGACAGCCTCCAGGGCCGGGCCCTGGCCGACGTGATCCTCCGCGACGGCCCGCACAAGATCGTGGTGGTGGCCCGCAAGGACTCCTACGGCGAGGGCCTCCAGGAGACCGTCCGCGCCGAGCTGGAGCGGGCCGGCTTCGGCACCGACCGGGTGAAACTGTTCACCTACGAGCCGCCGGCCGACGCCAAGGCCCCGCCCGTCGACTTCGGCAGCCTGGCCGGCGAGATCAAGAACTACAAGCCGGAGGCGGTGCTGGTCATCGGCTTCGGTGAGTCCGCCGGGCTGATCAAGGCACTGGCCGACGCGGGCGTACCGATCCGGCACTGACGCGACGTGGGTGGGGCGGCACCGGGTGCGGTGCCGCCCCACCGACGTTCAGCGGGGTCGCCGACGTTCCAGGAAGTCCGTCATCCGACGGTGCTTCTCCTCGTCTTCGAAGAGCACCGCCTGGCTGACCAGGTCCAGCTGCGGGTGGGCGGCGGGCGGGGCGTCCACCGCCAGCTTGGTCAGCCGCAACGCCAACGCGGAACCCTTCGCCATCTCGTCGAGCAGTCCGTGCGCGGTGGGCAGCAGCTCCGCCGGTTCGGCCACCACCCGGTTGACCAGGCCGATCCGCAGCGCCTCGTCGGCGTCGACCCGCCGGCCGGTGAACAGCAGCTCCTTGGCCCGGCCCTCGCCGACCAGCGCCGGCAGCCGGTGGGTCGCCCCCGCGCCGGCCAGGATGCCCAACCGCACCTCCGGCTGGCCGAAGACCGCCCGCGCCGTGCACACCCGCAGGTCGCACGCGTACGCCAGCTCCGCGCCGCCGCCCAACGCGGGGCCGTCGACGGCGGCCACGCTCGGCATGGGCAGCGCCCGGAGCCGGGCGAAGGCCGCCGAGTTGATCGCGGCGAGGGCGTCCAGCCGGCCCCGCTCGCGCAGTTGACCGATGTCGGCCCCGCCGGCGAAGAGCCCGTCGGCGCCGCCGGTGAGCAGCAGCAGCCGCGGCCGGGCCTCCAGCGCGGCACAGACGTCGTGCAGCGCACCGATCA
Source organism: Micromonospora sp. NPDC049257 (assembly GCF_040678915.1). Lineage (NCBI taxonomy): Bacteria > Bacillati > Actinomycetota > Actinomycetes > Micromonosporales > Micromonosporaceae > Micromonospora > Micromonospora sp. NPDC049257. Next base: position 635,664 of record NZ_JBFAQU010000001.1, on the reverse strand, counting down.
GGTCGGCGTCGATGGCGTTGCGCTTCTCCGGCCGGTCCAGGGTCACCACCACCCGGTCGGGCAGCTCCTCCACCCGCAGTCCGCTCATTGCCGGCGACCGTCCTTCCACGCGTAGAAGCCCTGGCCGGATTTCTTGCCGAGTTTCCCGGCGGCGACCATCTCGACCAGCAGCGGTGGCGGGGCGAACCGGTCACCGTAGGCGGCCTGGAGGGTGCGGGCGATGTCCAGCCGCACGTCCAGCCCGACCAGGTCGGTCAGCTCCAGCGGGCCGACCGGGTGCCGGTAGCCGAGCACCATCGCCTTGTCCACGTCGGCGGGTGCGGCCACCCCGTCGGCCACCATCCGGATCGCCTCCAGGCCGAGGGTCACCCCGAGCCGGGAGGTGGCGAACCCGGGCAGGTCGCGTACCACGACGGGGTCCTTGCCCAGCCGGCCGGCGAGCGCGACGGCCGCCGCGGTGGTCTCCGGCGCGGTGGCCGCGCCGACCACCACCTCCAGCAGGGCCATCGCCCAGACCGGGTTGAAGAAGTGCAGCCCGAGGAAGGACTCCGGCCGGGCCAGGCCCCCGGCCAGCTCGCCGATGGGGATGCTGGAGGTGTTGCTGCCCAGCAGCGCCGGGCGCAGCCGCTCCGCCTCGGCGAGCACCGACCGCTTCAGCTCCGGTCGCTCGGGGACCGCCTCGACGATCACCTCCGGTGCCGGGGCGACCTCGGCGAGCGCGCCCCGCAGGGTGATCCGGGCCCGCTGCGCGGCGGCCTCGTCGGCACCGGCCTTGCCCCGCTGCACCGCCCGCGCGCACAGCTCGTCGAGGCGGACGGCGGCGGCGGCGGCCCGCCCCCGGTCCACCTCCACCAACTCGACGGCGTAGCCCGCGCCGGCCGCCACGTAGGCGATGCCGAGCCCCATCGTGCCGGCCCCGACGACGACAAGACGACTCATGGACGCTCCCTCACTGCGCACGGTGACGTGCGGGGTCTCCGGCACGCCCGACCGCTCGCTTCGCTCGCTCATGGGTGCGACCCTATGCAGCACCGTTCCCGGCGGCATGCGTGGGGGATCGCCGCACCGGGTACAGACGGGCCAACGTCAAGGGAAGGAACCAGTCGACATGAGCCAGGCACCGGAGACCGTGGACGGCAGCGGCACCACCGACGGCACGGCGGTCGTGGAGACGCGCGGCAACGAGCGCGTCGACCTACTCCGCGCCGACACCAACAACGACGGCAAGACCGACGTGTGGGTGGTGGACACCGACGGCGACGGCCGGGCGGACCTGTTCCAGTTCGACACCGACGGCGACGGCAAGGTCGACATCACCATGGTCGACATCGACGAGGACGGCACCCCGGACGAGGTGGTCGACGGCGACGGCGGCCTCCCCCCGGAGCCGCTTCCCCCGACCGTCCAGGTCTGATCCGGACGCGGGGGCCCGACCGGGCCCCCGCTCACCGCCCACCCGCCCCCCGGGCCCCGATCACCGCCTGCCGGCCCCGCTCACCGCCCCCGGGCCCCGCCAGCCGCAGGGTGGCCAGATAGTACGGGGCGTCGCGGTCGTCCACGTCCGTCAGCCGCCACGGGGTGCCCCGGACCAGTTCGGCCAACTCCTCGGCGGAGCAGACGAGGTAGTCGAACCACTCGGTTCCGAGTTCGCGGTAGCGCAGCCGCAACCGTAGTTGCCCGCCCAGGCGCCCCCGCTGCCGGTTCCACTCGTGGTAGCCGGTGTGCACCGGGTCGGTGGTGCCGTACGGGTCGGTGCCGTGCGCGATGACCTGCGCGCCGGGCCGGGCCAGCGCGGCGAGCGCGGCGAGGAACGCCGGGGCCCGCTCCCGTCCCTCGATCAGCCCCAGGTTGTTGCCGAGCAGCAGGAACGTGTCGTAGCGGCGGCCATCGCCGACGTGCTCGTCGACGGTGCCGAGGACGAGGTCGCGGACCCCCCGGTGCCGGCTGACCCGCAGCGCCCCCGGTGAGGTGTCCAGCCCGGTGACCGGTACCCCGCGCTCCTGGAGCACCAGCGCGATCCGCCCGCCCCCGACGCCGACGTCCAGGGTGGCCCCCCGGGTCCGGTCCACGGCCCGGTGGTCGTACGGCTGCCAGTGCTCCGGCCCGTCGAGGTAGTGCGCGGCGGGGGCCCCGTTGACCAGTCCGTCGTCCCGTTCGATGATCTCGATGACCGGTCGGGGCAGCCGTCCGCCGACCAACGGCCGGGGGCCGATCCCGGTGTGCACCGCGTACGCGTCGCGCAGTAGTTCTCCGAACACGTCGCCCAGCCGAGGTTCTCCGGTCACGACCTGCACGTTATCCGGGAGCGGTCGCCGTATCCTGGGCGGCGTGACCGATCTGGACCGCCTGGCGGCGGAGAAGTACGTCCTGCTGACGACGTTCCGCAAGGACGGTCGTGCGGTGTCCACCCCGGTCTGGGCGGTCCGTGACGACGACACCCTGGCGATCTGGACGGTTGCCGACTCGGGCAAGGTCAAGCGGATCCGGCGGGACGGCACGGTGACGGTGGCCCCCTGTGACGTGCGCGGCCGTCCGCTGGGCGAGGCGGTGCCGGGCCACGCGGTGCTCTGTGGGCCGCAGGAGAGCAGCCGGGTGCGTGACCTGCTCAAGCGCAAGTACCGGCTGCTGGGCCGGTTGACCCTGCTCGGCAGCCGGCTGCGCCGGGGCGAGGCGGGCACCATCGGTATCCGGGTCACCGTCGGGCCGTGACCGTCGGCCCGGCCGGTGACCGCACCGACCACGTACATGACTCAGGGGCGGTCGGTCGCCGCTTGCCGCGACGTCCGCCCGCCCCTGAGGTCGAAACGCTCTGACCGGGTCAGTCCCCCTGGCGCTGCTGGGGGATCTGTCCCTGTAGCAACGCCCGCACCTCCGACTCACGGTACCGACGGTGTCCGCCCAGGGTTCGGATCGCGCTGAGCTTCCCCGCCTTGGCCCACCGGGTCACCGTCTTCGGGTCGACACGGAACATCGACGCCACCTCGGCCGGCGTGAGTAGCGGCTCTGGTTCGTGCGTTCGCGATGCCATCGGTCACTCCTCCACATGGATAGACATCGGCCGGGGTCCCGCCGGCCGACGCGTCTCCCATGGTCCGGCTAGTCCCCGATGTCCGACATGGGCCGAACGGCCGAAGGTCCCTAGACGGACGGATGAACCATGCCCGATTTATCTGACTTTTACACGGCAGAAAGTACCTTATTCGGACTCATGATCACGGTTCGTGATGCGTCAACTACGAGACTGTCTCATGGTTGGCGTTGCTACTGGGCGTTTTATGGCTAATTGCACCGCTCCAGCAGCTGGATCGCCCGCCACCTGGCAACCAGCCGGTCATAGGCCGCCGACGCCTCGTCCGCCTCGCCCCGGGAGAGCCCGGCCAGACCCGTCGCCACCAGCTCCGGCGAGTCGTCCCCCGCCAGCGTCTCGTCGGAGAGCAACTGCACGAGACCGCCGTAGTCCAGCTCGACCACCGAGCGCGGGTGGAACTCCTCCAACCACCGGGCGGCCTCCTCCACCGCCTCGGTGATCGGCGCCTCACCGATCGACTTCTTCAGCACCGACAGCGCCCGGGAGGCCCGTCGCCGGGCCCTGGAGATCTCCGTCCGGTAGCGCAACGCCCGCCGCCCCGGCCGGGTGACCAGGTCCCGCTCGCCCCCCTCGAAGAGCACGAACCACCGCAGCGGTACGCCCCAGGTGGCGATCTGCTCGTGCAGCCTGGGCACCCCGTGCTCCAGCACCCGGGCACCGCTGCGCCAGTCCTCCACCACCGACTTGGCCTGCCCGGCCAGGATCGGCGGGACGAACGCGTCGGCGATCACCGACGGCACCCCTTCGCGGGCGCTCAGCGCCGCCTCGGCGACCCGGACCCGCAGGTTCCAGGGGCAGACCAGCAGAGCATCGTCGATCTCCAGCACGTACGCCTCGTCGGGCAGGTCGGGCAGCCGGGTCCAGCCCGCGCCGAGCGCCGCGATGACCGAGGTCCGTTGCCGACCCGGCCCCTCCAACGGGGCCACCGCCCGCCCTTCCCGCACGTAGCGCCGCCAGTACGACTGACGGTCCCGGTCGAAGGCGGTCAGCGGCTCGTACACGCGCAGGTAAGAAGCGAAGAGCGACGGCACCGCGCGATCCTCCCACGAAACCCGGTGCCGGTGCCGCCGCCGTCGTGCCCGGCCGGGCCGGTGCCCGGCGGGCGGCAGGTGACCCGGTGCCGGGTGGTCCGGCCGGACCGGGGCCGGTCGGCGGCGGACGACCCGGCACCGGGCCCGTCGGGCTACGGCACGGTCTCCGACCGCCACTAGGCTGGTCAGGGGCCGGCACCATCCCCGCCGGCAGCCGACCAGGTCCGCGCCCCACGAGGGCGCACACCGACACAGGAGCGTGCCATGGGCGTATTCGCGAGCACCGACGACCCGGGATCAGCCGGTCACGAGCAGGTCGTCTTCTGTCAGGACAGGCAGAGCGGCCTCAGGGCGATCATCGGTATCTACTCGACCGCGCTGGGCCCCGCGCTCGGCGGCACCCGGTTCTACCCGTACGCCAGCGAAGCGGCGGCACTGGCCGACGTGCTGGACCTGTCGCGGGGGATGGCGTACAAGAACGCCCTGGCCGGGCTGGACCTGGGCGGCGGCAAGGCGGTCATCTGGGGTGACCCGGACCAGCTCAGGAGCGAGTCGCTGCTGCGCGCGTACGGCCGGTTCGTGCAGTCCCTGGGTGGGCGCTACTACACCGCCTGCGACGTCGGCACCTTCGTGGCGGACATGGACGTGATCGCGCGGGAGACGCGCTACGTGACCGGCCGCAGCGTGGAGCACGGCGGCGCGGGCGACTCGTCGGTCCTCACCGCCTGGGGGGTCTTCCAGGGGATGCGGGCCGCCGCCGAGCACGTGTGGGGCACCCCGAGCCTGCGCGGGCGTCGGGTCGGGGTGGCCGGGCTCGGCAAGGTCGGCCGGCACCTGACCGGTCACCTGGTCGATGACGGGGCCGAGGTGTTGGCGACCGACGTCGACCCGAGGGCACTGGCGTGGGCGCGGACCAACCATCCCGGCGTCACCCTGGTCGACGACACCTCCGCGCTGGCCGCCGCCGACATCGACGTGTACGCCCCGTGCGCCCTGGGCGGGGCGCTCAACGACGACACCGTGCCGGCGCTGCGGGCCCGGGTGGTCGCCGGGGCGGCCAACAACCAGCTCGCCCACCCGGGCATCGAGAAGCAGCTCGCCGACCGGGGCGTTCTCTACGCCCCCGACTACGTGGTCAACGCCGGCGGTGTGATCCAGGTCGCGGACGAGATCGAGGGCTTCAACTTCGACCGGGCGAAGCTGCGGGCCACCCGGATCTTCGACACCACCCGGCAGATCCTGCGGCTGGCCGACGACGAGGGGGTGCCGCCGGCCGTGGCGGCCGACCGGCTGGCCGAGCGCCGGATGGCCGAGGTGGGCCGGCTGCGCGCCATCCACCTGCGGTGAGCGCCCGTCCCGGGCCTGGCGGCCGGCCGCGCCCGGGACACCGCCCCCCGGCGGCCCACCGGGTCCCGACCCGACCGCCGCCGGGGTGGGGAAACCCGCTCGACAGCATGGGGATTACGTGGCTTTTGGGGGGGTTTGACCGGCGTCATGGGCAGCTCCGGCGATCACCCCTTACCCGGTACAATCGGTGACGGCCGGGTGACTGCGACGCGCAGGGCCGGCAGACGGTAACCCGAGGTGCCGAACGGTGGCATCCCCATGTACCGTAAGAGCCACGAGAGATGCCTGACGTCATCGGGGCCCGCCTTCGGGCTGCCCCGCATTCTGTGCGAGGGGGTCGAGCCATGGGGCGCGGCCGTGCTAAGGCCAAGCAGACAAAGGTGGCCCGGGAGTTGAAGTACCACTCCCCGAACACCGACCTCACCGCCTTGCAGCGCGAATTGGCGAGTGCTGGTGGGAAGTCCGAACAGCACTTCGACGACGACTACAAAGAGTATGTCGACGACGACGACGAGGATCATGCGGGCGACGATCCGGACCCCTGGGCTCCGGCGACCCGCTGACCTCCGGTCACATTGAGCACGCGGCAACTCTCCGCGTGCTCACGCATGTGCCCGACCAGAGCGGCGCTACCACCGACGATCAGGGACCCCGCCGTCCCGGAGCACGCTCCGGCCGATCGGCGCGGTCCCTGATCCCGGCGGCCACCGCTACCCTGCCGGTGCGGTGAACCGTCGTCGCTGGGCTCAACGCGGTCGGTTGTTCCAGTTGTAGAAGGTCGGGATGTTCTCGAAGTGGTTCCAGGCGCACACCGCGCCGGCACCCTCCCCGCCCGACGCCTCCGACCGGGAACGACGCGCGGCGTCAGCCTCGTGGAGCAGGGCGGAGATCTCCCCAGCGGCCTCCCGCACCCGGTCGGCGACCTGGTCCGTGCCAGCCCCGACGCGCTCAGGCGACCGGCGACTCGTGGTCTCGGGCATGCTCCAACACTCCCTCCAATAGGCGGATCTTGCTGTTGCGGCAGTGCTCGGTCTCCGTACCGTCGAACCGCCCCTGCTCGAAGTAGCGGTTGGCCGCGTGGCCACCGCCGCAGAAGCCGAAGTACGGGCAGGACGACCGGCACGCCTCGACACCGGTGAGGAACTCACCCACCCAGTCCGTGCCCGCCGCCCCGGCCAGGATCTCGGCCAGTGGGGTGACCAGCACGTTGCCGCTGCTGAAGTCGCCGTAGCGGGCGTCGGAGAAGCCGGCCAGCTCGGGGGAGAGCACGGTCACCGAGCCGTCGTGCCCGATCGTCGGGATCGGGTCGAGCTGCCGGGGCAGCAGGTCACCCTCCGCGCCGTCGAGCACCGCCGCCGCGTACCGCAACGACCACTCCACCTCCCGCAGGTGCAGCCGCGGTGTCCGCCGCCAGGCCGACACCAGCTCCGCCCAGAACGCGGTCACCGTCGCCGCGTCGTAGGCGTTGCTGCGGGTGTTGACCCCCTCGGTCTCCTCGATGTTCAGGCCGAGGACGTCACAACCCAGGTCGAGGAAGTAGTCGTACAGCTCCGTGGCGAGCCCCGGCGTCGGCCGGCTCACCACCGCCAGCGCCGAGAACGGCAGACCGTGCCGACGCAACGCGGCGATCCCCCGGACGATCCGGTCGTACGCCGGCCGGCCGGCCCGGGTCACCCGCTCCCCGTTGCGGTCGGGTGGGCCGTCCACGCTCACACTGACCCGCACCCCGTGCTCGACGAAGAACGCGCACCAGGCGTCGTCGATCAACGTGGCGTTGGTCTGCACATGGTGCTCGACCCCGGCGGGGAACGGGGCGATCAGCGCGGCCAGATGCTCCCGCCCGGCGGCGAGCGGCTCCCCGCCGTGCCAGACCACCGAGAACCGGCCCTGCGCCGCCCAGGGGGCCACCGCGGCAGCCACCGCCTCGGCCACCGCCACCGGCATCCGCCGGTCGACCGCCCGGTGCGGCAGATAGCAGTACGCACAGTCGAGGTTGCACAGCGTCGTCGGCTGCATCACCACGTACGACGGGATCGTCGCGACGCCCCGCATACCCGTCACGGCCGGGGCCCGAGCAGTCATCGACCCTCCTCCCGCTTGCCCGAAGTGTCCTTCAGGCTAGGCGGCGACGGCCGCTCGGGTGAACCCCCGACCAGTGCCCGTCCGATCAACCCCGACGATCAGCCCCGGGTGTGCTGGCCGATCATCTGGACGTTGCCGGTGCCCTCGATGATCTCGCCGGCCTGCCAGGCGTCCACCCCCCGGCCGGCCAGGGTGGCCAGCGCACGGTCGGCGTCCTCGGCGGAGACGATGGCGAACATGCCGACGCCCATGTTGAACGTCGACTCCATCTCCGGGTCCTCGATCCGGCCCTTGGACTGGATCAGGTCGAAGATCGGCTGCGGCTTCCAGGTGGCCCGGTTGACCACCGCGTCGACGTGCTCGGGCAGCACCCGGACCAGGTTGCCGGGGATGCCGCCGCCGGTGACGTGGGCGATCGAACGCACCTCCGCCTCGGTGATCAGCTTCAGGCAGTCCTGCGCGTAGATCTTGGTCGGGGTGAGCAGCTCCTCGCCCAGGGTGCGCTGCCGACCGAAGTCGTCGATCACCACGTCCAACCGCATCCGGCCCGCCCCGAGCAGCACGTGCCGCACCAGCGAGTAGCCGTTGGAGTGCAGCCCGGACGAACGCATCGCGATCACCACGTCGCCCACCTCGACCCGGTCCGGGCTGAGGATCTCGCTCTCCTCGACCACACCGACCCCGGTGGCGGAGACGTCGTACTCGTCGGGACGCAGCACCCCCGGGTGCTCGGCGGTCTCGCCACCGAGCAGCGCGCAGCCGGCGTACCGGCAGCCGTCGGCGATGCCCGCGCCGATCTCCGCGACCCGGTCCGGCACGACCTCGCCGGTGGCGATGTAGTCGAGCAGGAACAGCGGCTCGGCCCCGCAGGCCACCAGGTCGTCCACGACCATCGCGACCAGGTCGATGCCGATCGTGTCGTGGATGTCGAGCTGCTGGGCGATGACCAGCTTGGTGCCCACGCCGTCCGTGGAGGACGCCAGGATCGGGTTCTTGTACTTCTTGGTGTCCAGCCGGAACAGACCCGCGAAGCCGCCCAGGTCACCCATGACCTCCGGCCGCCGGGTCTCCCTCACCTTGGACTTGAGCAGCTCCACCGCCCGGTCGCCCGCCTCGATCGACACCCCGGCGTCGGCGTACGAGACCGAGCGTTTGCGGCTGGTGCGGCTGGTGCCCGCCGTCCAGGGCTGGCGGTCGCCACCGGCGCCGCTCGGGCTACTTCCTGCGCCGCTGCGCTCGGACACGTAGGTCACGGTTCTCCCCTTTGTGGTTCTCGGTGCCGCGCCGACGGTGGCCGGACGGCCCCGGTGTACTACGGGCGGTGGGCGGTCGCGCCGCCCGGAGTGGCGACGAGCGGTGTGTGGTGCTCCGGAGCGTCAGGGGCGTCGGCGACCCGCCGGCCCACCCCTTCGAGCACGTGCTTGCCGATCAGGTTCCCGGCCGGCAGGTCGATCGGGTACTCCCCGTCGAAGCAGGCCCGGCAGAGCCGGCTGCGGGGTTGTTCGGTCGCGGCGATGAGACCGGGGAGCGAGACGTAACCGAGGGTGTCGGCGCCGATCGACCGCCGGATGCCCTCGTTGTCCAGCCCGTTGGCCAGCAGTTCGGCCCGGGTGGCGAAGTCGATGCCGTAGAAGCACGGCCAGTTCACCGGCGGGGAGGAGATCCGGACGTGGACCTCCAGCGCACCCGCCTCGCGGAGCATCCGCACGATCGCCCGCTGGGTGTTGCCGCGCACGATCGAGTCGTCGACCACGACCAGCCGCTTGCCCCGCACGTTCTCCCGCAGCGGGTTCAGCTTGAGTCGTACGCCGAGCTGACGCAGGGTCTGCGACGGCTGGATGAAGGTACGCCCGACGTACGGGTTCTTCATCAGGCCGGCGCCGTAGGTGATGCCGGACGCCTCGGCGTAACCGATGGCGGCCGGCGTGCCCGACTCGGGCACCGGGATCACCAGGTCCGCCTCGACCGGGTGCTCCTTGGCGAGTTGCCGGCCGATCTGCACCCGGGCGGCGTGCACGTTGCGGCCGGCGATGGTGGCGTCCGGGCGGGCGATGTAGACGTACTCGAAGAGGCAGCCCTTGGGCTCCGGCGCGGCGAACCGGCTGGAGCGCAGCCCCTCCTCGTCGATCGCGATCAGCTCACCCGGCTCGACCTCGCGCACCACGCTCGCGCCGACGATGTCCAGCGCGGCGGTCTCGCTGGCCACCACCCAGCCGCGTTCCAACCGGCCGAGCACCAGCGGGCGGACGCCGTGCGGGTCACGGGCCGCGTAGAGGGTCGACTCGTCCATGAAGACGAAGCTGAACGCGCCGCGCAACTGCGGCAGCACCTCCAGCGCGGCGGCCTCCACCGACAGGTCGGGGCGGCTGGCCAGCAGCATGGTCACCAGTGAGGTGTCGTTGGTGGCCCCGTCGTCGAGCAGGCCGCGCTCGGCGACCTCCTTCTGCAACTCGGCGGTGTTGACCAGGTTGCCGTTGTGCGCCAGGGCGATCGTGGTGCCCGAGGTGGTCGAACGGATCGTCGGCTGGGCATTTTCCCAGGTCGAGCCACCGGTGGTGGAGTAACGCGCATGCCCGATCGCCAGATGGCCCCGCAGGCTCTTCAGCGTCGGCTCGTCGAACACCTGGGCCACCAGACCCAGGTCCTTGTAGACCACCACACCCGATCCGTCGCTCACCGCGATGCCGGCGGCCTCCTGGCCGCGGTGCTGGAGGGCGTACAGACCGAAATAGGTGAGATTGGCAACCTCTTCACCCGGGGCCCAGACGCCGAAGACGCCACAGGCGTCCTGGGGGCCGGGTCGCTGGGGGTCAAGGTCGTGGCTCAGCCGGCCATCGCCTCGGGGCACTGCCGCTCCCTCATGCTGGTCTGGACTGGCCTGGCGGAGCCGGGGGCTGCTCCGCGCCTTTCGGCCCTGGACCACTGTCGTCGCCTGACAGTGTACGCGAACACGAGTCAATACAGAAAGTCACGATCCCCCTCCACCCAGTCACCCGCTCGCGCCTAACGGTGCAGCTAGAGCGGCAGATGGTCGGCGAGGTCCGCCCGGTTTCCGCTCACCTGTACGCGACCGTCCGTGACCGCCTGCGCCCACGACAACCGACCGGTAGCGAGCGCCAACCAGGTGTCCGGCACCATCTCCACCACGTTCGGCGGGGTGCCCCGCGTGTGTCGCGGACCCGCTACGCACTGAACTGCACCGTAAGGTGGGACACGCACCTCCACCGATCGGCCGGGGGCACGCTCCGCGAGGACGGTCAGAAGGGTACGGACCGCCTCCCGATACACCGGTCGTTCGGGCGTACGCCCCTCATCGAGCGCCGTCAGCGCCGCCAGCACCGCGGCGGACTTAATGTGCGGAGAGGACACGACGGGACGATACGACCCCTGACTCTCGGATGCCACGCTGGCCCCTGGGTCGCGCCGATCCGGTCAGACAAGGCATAGTTGCCGACGGCGTATTCGTACCGTGATGATCCCCGGCCCCCGCCGGGGAGGTCAGACCGGAAGGCGGTTGACGTGTCAACACACCGACGTGCCTGGACGCAGCGGGCCGGTGTGGTCGTAGCGCTGGTGGCCGGCGCCCTGCTCACCGTCCCCGCCACACCCGCTTTCGCCGCTCCGAGCGTCACCAACGTGTCGGCGTCCCCGAGCTCCGTCGAGGCCGGGAAGTCCACCCGGGTCAACTACTCGCTCACCGTGGGTGACGACTCCCCGGTCGACGTCTCTGTCACCTCCAGCAACGGCAAGCTCCGCTGCGTGGACGGTTGCGGTCGCACCAAGGTCGACCAGAGCGGCGGGTCCAGCGCCACCTTCAGCCTCGCCGACGACGCGTCGAACGGCTCCGCCACCATCACCGTCAAGGCCGTCGACGCCAACGGTGCCGAGAACTCGGCCAGCACGACCGTGACCCTGGTGGCCAAGGCCGCGCCGCAGACCACCGCGCCGCAGGACAAGCCGACGGTCAAGTCGATCTCCGGCAAGGTGGTCGTGACGGCCACCGGAGACGCGGTGCCCAACGCGGTGGTGGGCCTGGAGGATTCCACCGGCAAGCAGTTCAACACCACCAGCGACGGCAGCGGCAACTTCCGGATCACCGGGTCCAGTGCGAACCCGATCGCGCCCGGCTCGATGGTCCTCGGTGCCAGCAAGGACGGCATCGTCGCCACCAAGCCGATCAGCGCGGGGGCCGGGCAGAGCCTGAGCAACCAGCGGATCAGCCTGGCCCTGAAGGTCGAGGTGAGCCCGAGCGCCACCCCGTCGACCACGGCTGAGGCGACGCCGACGGACGAGACGACCGGGGAGACCACCGCCGAGGAGACCACCGAACCGACCGGTGGGCAGCAGCAGGCGGCGTCCCAGGACGACGACAGCGGATTCGGCTCCTTCCTGATCATCCTGCTCGGCGGCCTGCTGGTGGCGGCCGGTGTCGGCACCATCGTGCTGCTCTGGATCCGCCGCAAGAACGCCGACGACGGCGACGGTCCGGCCGGTGCCGGAGCGGCGGGCGGCGTCCCCGGTCCCCGCAGCCCACGCGGCACCGACGACCAGACCCGGGTCGTCAACCGGGTCGGTGCCGGCCCCGACCCGACGATGGTCGGCAGTTCCGCGCTGAGCGACGCGCCGACGATGCTGCAACGACCGGTCGTCGACGACGTCCCGCCGGACCCGTACGCTGCGCCGCCGCAGCCCTACGGCGCACCGCAGGACAACTGGGCCGGTGCCGGCGGCTACGGCGAGGAGCCCGCCGGCCAGGCCGGCTACGGCCAGCCGGGCGGTTACGGCAACGCGCCCGCCTCCGGTGGCGGCTACGGCGCAGCCGGTGCGGCAGGAGCTGCCGGCGCGGCGGGTGCCTACGGTGCGTCGCCCGCACCGGCTGGTGGCTACGGCAACGCGCCCGCCTCCGGCGCCGGCTACGGCAACGCCCCGGCCTCGGGCGCCGGCTACGGCAACGCCCCCGCCTCCGGCGGCGGTTACCGCGACGCCCCCGCCTCGGGCGGTGGCTACGGCGGTCGCGACTACGGCGCGACGGCCGGTGCCGCCGGCTATCCGGCGCAGGAGCAGGCCGGCGGTTACGGCGGCGACCGCTACGACGAGCCCACCGGCCGGTACACCGGCGACAGCACCTCGTACGCCCCGGCGGCGGACCCCTACCCGACCAGCACCTACCAGCCGGAGCCGGACGCCTACGGCCAGTCCGGCGCGGCCGGTTACGGCCAGCCCGAGCAGGGCGGCTACGGCCGCGGCGGGGAGCCGACCGGCGGTTACCCCGGCGGCGGCTACGGCCAGCAGGCCGGCTACGACTCCGGTCCGGCCCAGGGCTACGGCGGCCAGCACGGCGGGTACGACCAGCCCACCGGGGGCCACCAGAGCGGCTACGACCAGCCCGCCGGGGGTGCCCACCAGGGCGGCTACGACCCTCGTGGCGGCGGTCAGCACGGCGGCTACGAGCAGCGTGGTGGTGCCCACCAGGGTGGTTACGACCAGCCCACCGGGTACGACCAGCAGGGCCCGGGCTACGACCAGCAACCCGGCTACGGCTCCCCGCAGGGCGGGTACGGCCAGACCGGTGGTTACGGTGCCGAGCAGTCACCGGGCGGATACGGTCAGGAGCCGCCGCCGCAGCGCACCGGCGGGTACGACCAGCAGGGTTACGACCAGCAGCAGGGTGGATACTACGGCGACCAGCCCTCGGCCGGCCGCGACCAGCCCCCGGCCGGACGGGCCCGGCCGGACGGGCCGGCTGCTCCGGAGCGCGGCGGACGCCGCCTCGACTGGTTGGACGACTGACCCACCGACGACACCGACGACACCGACGACTGCGGGCCGCCCGACACACCGGGCGGCCCGCAGTCGCGCTTACCCACACCCGGGCGACCAACGGTCAGGCCGGGAACGCCCGACAGCCCAGGTCGACCGCCGCCTCCGGCCCGGGGGTCGCGGCGGGGTAGCCACCGGCAGCGGGCCGGTCCGGGCCGGCCGGGGCCGCTTCAGCCGGGTGAGAAGACACCGGGCCGCTTCAGCCGGCTGAGAAGACACCCTGGCGGAGCACCGGCACCACGGTCGAGACGTCCCGTTGCACGGCGACCTCGACGTCACCGGCGAAACCCGCCTCGATCAACTCCCGACCGGAGACGCACCCGCGTACCGCCGCCGGTATGTCGGGGGTGCTGGCCAGGGCGGCGAGCGTCACCGCCGCCTCCACCGAGAGTCCCCCGGGCACCCCGGAGATCGCGTCCAGCACGCTGGCCGCGCCCAACTGATCCTCCACCGAGGGGCGCAGCGTGCCGTCCGGCCAGCGTTCACCCGCGGCCACCACCCCCACCGGTGCGTCCGTCCCGCCGTACCCGTGGCGGAGCAGCCAATGCCCGACGGCGCGGGCGTTGCGCAGGCAGGCAGCGACCACCGGCCGCCCGGTGGCACTGGCGGCGGCGCTGATCGCGGAACCGTTCGGTGACGGCAGCACCAGGTCGGCGACGAGCGGTGCGCTGATCAGGGCCGCCGGGGAGAGCGACCACGGGTGCTCCGCGTTCGTCTGCCGGCGACCCACCGCGGCCACCGCGCCGACCCGCACCGCGTAGTCGGCTGCCTGCTCGCCCCAGGGGAACGGGTGGACCCGCATCCCCCGGGCCACCGCCACCTCGACGGCGGTGGTGAACGACAGCACGTCCACCACCACCAGTGCCGCGCAGACCCGGCCGAGTTCCGCCGCCCCGGTCAGCCCCCAGTCGAACCGGGCACCCGATCCGGGCTGGGCGTGGACGACCGAGGCCACCGCCTCAGCGCTGGTCGGGCGTCGGACGCTGCCCGTCGCCGTCACCGGCCCCGGAGGCTGCGGCGTCGTCCGCGCCGGCCTGCGGGGTGGACCCCGCCGTCGGTACGTCGGTGCCCTGTCCACCGGCCGTCGGCGCGTCGTCCGCCCCGGAGGGGGCGTCCGCCGGGGTGGTGCCCGTCGGGGCGTCCGGTGCCGGCGTGGAGTCAGCGGAGGCGTCCGGCGCGGTCCCGGTCTCCGGACCACCCGGCACCGGGCCACCCGAGACCGGCGCGGCGGTCGTCGGGGCGGCCACGACCTCGCCGGCCGGGTCGTCCGCGTCCGCCGGCTGCTGCCGGTCCGGCACGTCCACCGGCTGCCCGGCGGTGGCCGGCGCGATCGTGGTGGTGCCCGTCCGGACCGCCTCGACCTGCACCTGGGCCGCTTCCGGCCCGCCGAAGAGCCGGGGCAGGGTCGCGGTGTGCGCGGCCCGCAGCTCGTCCAGACCGATCCGGAACTGGCCGTGCACGTCCAGGGCGCCGCTCGCCGGGTCGGTCACGCCGATCTGCTCCCACGGCACGGCCCGCTCGTCGCAGAGGGCGGTGAACGCCTTCTCGTGCCCGCGCGGGACGGTCACCAGCACCCGGCCGGCGGACTCGCTGAAGAGGAAGACGAACGGCAGCGAACCGTCGGCGAAGCGCTCCGGCACCCCGATCCGGGCCCCGACCCCCCGACGCAGGCAGGACTCCACCAGGCTCTGGGCGAGACCGCCGTCGGAGAGGTCGTGTGCGGAGCTGAGGTGACCCACCCGGGCGGCCTCGGCCATCAGCTCGGCGAGCTGACGCTCCCGGCCCAGGTCGACCTGCGGCGGCATCCCGCCCAGGTGCTCGTGCGTCACCCAGGCCCACTCCGAGCCGGACAGCTCCACGTGCGTGTCGCCCAGCAGGAACAACTGGTCGTGGTCGCCGCCGGTACGCGGGACGAAGCCCATCGGCACCCGGTCGGCCACGTTGTCCAGCACCCCGAGCACACCGACCACCGGGGTCGGGTGGATCGCGGCGGCACCGGTCTGGTTGTAGAAGCTGACGTTGCCGCCGGTCACCGGGATGCCCAGCTCCAGGCAGCCGTCGGCCAGGCCACGGACGGCCTCGGCGAACTGCCACATCACGCCCGGGTCCTCCGGCGAGCCGAAGTTGAGGCAGTTGGTCACGGCGATCGGCTTCGCACCGGTCACCGCCACGTTCCGGTACGCCTCGGCGAGCGCCAGCTTCGTCCCCTGGTACGGGTTCAGGCGGGCGTAGCGGCCGTTGCCGTCGACGGAGAGGGCGACCCCGAGGCCGCTCTGCTCGTCGATCCGGATCACGCCGGAGTCCTCGGGCTGGGCCAGCACGGTGTTGCCCAGCACGTACCTGTCGTACTGCTCGGTGACCCAGGTCTTGTCGGCCAGGTTCGGCGAGGCGATCATGCGCAGCAGGGTCTCCCGCAGCGCCTCCGGGGTGCTCGGCCGGGGCAGCGTCTCGGCCCGGTCGGCCTGGAGCAGGATCAGGTCGGCCGGCTCCCGCATCGGGCGGGCGTAGACCGGACCGTCGTCGACCAGCGAGCCCGGCGGCACGTCGACCACCACGTGGTCGTTCCAGGTGACCAGCAGCCGGCCCGGCCGGCCGTCGGGAGCGGGGGCGGTGACCTCGCCGATCGCGGTGGCGAGCACGCCCCACTTCTCGGCGGTCTTGAGCACCGACTCCAGCTTGTCCGGGGTGACGACCAGCAGCATCCGCTCCTGGGACTCGCTGGCCAGGATCTCGTGCGGCTCCATCGACGGCTCGCGCAGCGGGACCCGCTCCAGCCAGACCCGCATCCCGGTGCCGGCCGACGCGGCGGTCTCGGTGAGCGCGCAGGTCAGGCCCGCGCCGCCGAGATCCTGGATGCCGACGACCAGTTCGGCGTCGTACAGCTCCAGGCACGCCTCGATCAGCAGCTTCTCGATGAACGGGTCACCGACCTGCACCGACGGGCGGCGCTGCTCGCTGCCCTCGTCGAAGGTGGCGCTGGCCAGCACCGACACGCCGCCGATGCCGTCCCGGCCGGTCTTCGCGCCGAGCAGCACCACGATGTTGCCGGGGCCGGCGGCGTCCTTCTTCTGCAACCGGTCGACCGGCAGCACGCCCAGGCAGAGCGCGTTGAGCAGCGGGTTGCCCTGGTAGCAGGGGTCGAAGACCAGCTCGCCGCCGATGTTGGGCAGGCCGAGGCAGTTGCCGTAACCGCCGACGCCGGCGACCACGCCGGGCAGCACCCGGGCGGTGTCCGGGTGGTCGGCCGCGCCGAACCGCAGCGGGTCCATCACCGCGACCGGGCGGGCGCCCATCGCCAGGATGTCCCGGACGATGCCGCCGACGCCGGTCGCCGCGCCCTGGTAGGGCTCGACGAAGCTCGGGTGGTTGTGCGACTCGACCTTGAAGGTGACGGCCAGCGTGTCGGAGACCCGGACGACGCCCGCGTTCTCCCCGATGCCGGCGAGCAGCCGGTCGCTCGGCGGGGCCTTCTCACCGAACTGGCGCAGGTGCACCTTGCTCGACTTGTAGGAGCAGTGCTCGCTCCACATGATCGAGTACATGGCCAGCTCGGCCTGGGTGGGGCGGCGGCCGAGGATGTGCCGGATCCGGTCGTACTCGTCGTCGCGCAGGCCCAGCTCGGCGTACGGCTGGAGCTCGTCGCCGGTGGTGGTGGCCCGCTGCACGGTGTCCACGCCGTCCGTCCAGTCGATGGCCGGTGTCGGACCGCTGTGCCGGCCGGCTGCGGCTGTGCCGGCCGGGGGCGCGACAGCCGCGTGCGGCTCCGCCGGGCCGGAGCCCGCGGCTGCCCGAACGGCCGGGTCCTGGTGGGTGGTCATGACCTCTCCTCGCTGCGCTCGTACCCGCCCGTGGGGCGGTGGAGCCGACCGATGTTCCCGCCGCGCACCGTCACGCCGGCGTCCCCACCAGGTGCTTGAGCACGGAGGTGAAGAAGCCGAGGCCGTCCAGCGAGGGGCCGGTGAGCGCCTCGACCGCGTGCTCCGGATGGGGCATGATGCCGACCACGTTGCCGGCAGCGTTGGTGATCGCGGCGATGTCCCGCTGCGAACCGTTCGGGTTACCGCCGACGTAACGGGCGACGACCCGCCCCTCGGCCTCCAGTGCGTCGAGGGTGGCGGTGTCCGCGACGTAGCAGCCCTCGCCGTTCTTGACCGGGATGAGGATCTCCTGGCCGGACTGGAAGGTGTTCGTCCAGGCGGTGCCGACCGACTCGACCCGGAGGACCTGGTCCCGGTTGCGGAAGTGCAGGTGCTGGTTGCGGGTGAGCGCGCCGGGCAGCAGGTGGGCCTCGCAGAGGATCTGGAAGCCGTTGCAGATGCCGAGCACCGGCAGGCCGCCCCGGGCGGCGTCGACCAGGGTCTCCATCACCGGGGCGAACCGGGCGATGGCCCCGCAACGCAGGTAGTCGCCGTAGGAGAAGCCACCCGGGAGGACGACGGCGTCCACCCCGTGCAGCTCCGGGTCACCGTGCCAGAGCCGGACCGGCTCCGCGCCGGCGATCCGCACGGCGCGGGCGGCGTCCCCGTCGTCCAGCGAGCCGGGGAAGGTCACCACTCCGACCCGGGCGGTCACGAGTGCGCGTCCGCGGTCTCGTCGGCCTCGACCCGGACCGTGAAGTCCTCGATGACAGGGTTGGCGAGCAGCTTGTCGGCGATCTCCCGGGCCCGGTCCAGGTCCGGTTCGCCGGTGAACTCGATCTCGATCCGCCTGCCGATCCGGACGGAGGCGACGTCACTGACGCCGAGCCGCGGCAGCGCGTTTGCGACGGCCTGGCCCTGAGGATCGAGGATCTCGGGCTTGAGCATGACGTCGACGACGACGCGAGGCACTGGGCACTCCTGACTGTGTACGCAGTTGGGTGCCGGCCCACTACGGGCGAGCGAGGCCAGCGTACCTGGCAGATTCCGGTCCGGACGCACCGGCCGGGCGCAGTTCAGGCAGTGATCGACGTTACCGGTCGTCCGGACGGGCGGCCGAGATCCGTTCGTTGCCGCTCTGATGCGGTTTTGTTGCCGATTGTCGACGCGCCGCCTCCACACACCCGTCCTGAGCAGGCAATACGTGGTCCAACGCCAGATTTGCGACCGGTATCCGACAAACAGGGACGAGCGCGTCGCGGGTCAGCTCTGTCACATCGACCGATCCAGATCAGAATCTTGTGAACGAGCCGGGTCACCCCTAACCTATATCGCCAAGTGTCGATGCATGGTCGCCGTACCGGCGGGCCACCCCCGCCCCGGCGGCCGACCCGGCCCGGCGATCCCGGGCCCGACCCGAAGGAGCCCCCCGACATGCGCCTCCGCTCCACGCTCGCGGTGCTGACCACCGCCCTCGCCGGTGTCCTCGTCGCCGCCTCCGGGGCCACCGCCGCCCCGGCCGGCCCACAGCCGATCATCGGCGGCAGCACCGTCTCCTCCGCCCCCTGGGCCGCCGCCGTCTTCAGCAACGGGTCGTTCACCTGCTCCGGCAGCGTCATCGCCGCCCAGTGGGTACTCACCGCCCGGCACTGCGTCAGCGGCACCATGTCCGTCCGGGTCGGCAGCGTCTACTACGCCTCCGGCGGCACCACCCGTACGGTCAGCGCCTCCTACACCCGCAACGACCTCGCCCTGCTGCGGCTCGCCAGCACCGTCACCAACACCCCGGTCAGCCTGGCCGGCAGCAACCCGCCCGTCGGCTCCACCAACACCATCTACGGCTGGGGCATGACCTGCTACAGCGGCTGCGGGGCGTCCAGCCAGCTCAAGACCGCCTCGGTGCGGGTGACCAGCACCAACGCCAGCGACGCGTACGGCGGCCAGGCGATCCGCAGCACCCGGGTCAACGGCAACGCGTGGCGCGGCGACTCCGGCGGCCCGCAGTTCTACGACGGCAGGCAGGTCGGCGTCGCCTCCACCGCCGACGGGTCCAGCATCCAGAACTACGGCAGCGTCGCGTACAACCGGGCCTGGATCACCTCGACGGCCGGTGTCTGACGGTTACCACCCCGCGCGGTGCGGATGGCCGGTCGCGTGCCGGCCGTCCGCGCCGCCTCGTTTTGCAGCATCCGACCAGCCACACACGGCACGCTCCGACGCTCTGCGACTACTGACAGCATCGGAACCGTGCTGGTCGTGACGACGGATCAACTGCCCGGCTACGAGATCCGCCAGATCCTCGGCGAAGTGGTGTCGTCGATGGCGCGGACCCGGAACCCGTACCGCGAGGGGGTCAAGAACCTGCGCGGCGGCGCGTACGACCCGATGGCCCCGGACAACCTCACCCGCTGGCGTACCGACTCGGTGGCCCGGCTCGGCGAGGAGGCCCTGCGCATCGGCGCGAACGCCGTGGTGGGAATGCGCTTCGACAGCCGCGACTGCGGCGAGATGTGGATGGAGATCTGCGCCTACGGCACCGCGGTGATCGTGGCACCCAAGGTCCCCGACGTGATGCCGCACGACCAGCCCCTCATCGCCGCCGCGACCGCCCACGACCCCGGCTTCACCGAAGCCCCCGGCGGCATCGCCGAACCGGCGAGCGCCCCCAACCTCACCTCCGCCCCCGAAACCCCCACCCCCTAACCCACCCCCAACTCCCCACCCCCCTTGGCCCCGCCCCCCTGGCCCCGCCCCCCTCGGCCCCGGTGATCAAGAGGTTTACGCCAATTCGATCTCTATTAGTAACGCAAACCTCTTGATCACCGGGGAGAGCCGACGCCTGGCCAGGCCCGGAGAGCGTGATCAAGAGGTTTGGGGCTGGTTGATCTCCACGGCTGACGTAAACCTCTTGATCACGGGGGTGAGCCGATGCCCGGCCACGCGTGCGGGGCGTGATCAAGAGGTTTGGGGCTGGTTGATCTTCGTTGGTGACGCAAAGCTCTTGATCACCGGGCAGGGCGGGCGGGGAGGGTGGGTGGGTGGGGAAGGCGGGGAGGGGGTTAGAGGATGGGGGGTGGGGAGTAGGTGGCGGCTTCGGGGTGGGCGGTGACGACCGTGGTGATGCGGCGGGTGATCGCATCCACCTGGGCCTGGGCGGCACCGGTGAAGGTGGCGGGGTCGGCGACCAGGGTGTCGATCTCGCTGTGGGTGAGGCCGAGGCGGGAATCGGCGGCCAGCCGGTCGAACAGGTCGTTCTCCGGGGCGCCCTTCTCCCGCATGGCGAGGGCGACCGCGACCGCGTGCTCCTTGATCACCTCGTGGGCGACCTCCCGGCCGACGCCCCGGCGCACCGCCGCGACCAGGATCTTGGTGGTGGCCAGGAAGGGCAGGAAGCGCTCCAGCTCCCGGCTGATCACCGCCGGGTACGCCCCGAACTCGTCGAGCACGGTGAGGAAGGTCTGGAACAACCCGTCGGCGGCGAAGAAAGCGTCCGGCAGGGCCACCCGGCGGACCACCGAGCAGGAGACGTCCCCCTCGTTCCACTGGTCGCCGGCCAGCTCGCCGACCATCGACAGGTAGCCCCGGATGATCACCGCGAAGCCGTTCACCCGCTCCGACGAACGGGTGTTCATCTTGTGCGGCATCGCGCTGGAGCCGACCTGACCCGGCTTGAAGCCCTCGGTGGCCAGCTCCTGACCGACCATCAGCCGGATCGTGGTGGCCAGCGACGACGGCGCGGCAGCCACCTGCGCCAGGGCGGACAGCACGTCGAAGTCCAGCGAACGCGGGTAGACCTGCCCGACGCTGTCCAGCACCCGGGCGAAACCGAGGTGACCGGCGACCCGACGCTCCAGCTCGGCGACCTTCTCCGCGTCCCCGTCGAAGAGGTCGAGCTGGTCGGCGGCGGTGCCCACCGGACCCTTGATGCCACGCAGCGGGTACCGCTCGATCAGGTCTTCCAGCCGCTCGTACGCGATGAGCAGTTCCTCCGCGGCCGAGGCGAAGCGCTTGCCCAGGGTGGTGGCCTGCGCGGCGACGTTGTGCGAACGGCCGGTCAGCACCAGGCCGGAGTGCTCGTGGGCCAGCCAGGCCAGCCGGGCCAGCGCGGCGACCACCCGGTCGCGGATCAGCTCCAGCGAGGCGCGCACCTGGAGCTGCTCGACGTTCTCGGTGAGGTCCCGGGAGGTCATCCCCTTGTGCACGTGCTCGTGCCCGGCGAGCGCGCTGAACTCCTCGATCCGGGCCTTCACGTCGTGCCGGGTGACCCGCTCCCGCTCGGCGATCGAGGCCAGGTCGACCTGGTCGACCACCCGCTCGTACGCCTCGACCACGCCGTCGGGGACCGCCACGCCGAGGTCCCGCTGGGCGCGGAGCACGGCGAGCCAGAGTCGCCGCTCCATCCGGACCTTCTCCTGCGGGGACCAGAGGGCGACCAGTTCGGGTGAGGCGTACCGGTGGGCGAGCACGTTCGGGATCGTCGTCACGTACCTCATTGTCTCCTACCCGACGACCGCCGCCCTGGTCGGGCCGACCAGGGCGGCGGTCGCGTGCCACCCGGTGTCCGCGTGAAGCCGGCGACCGGTCACCCCCGTCTGAGTACGTGTGCCAGGTATTCCCTGCGGTGCAGCGGGGTTGCCGTCGGTGCGTGATCAGCGGCGGCCCGGGTCAGACCTTCGGGATGTCGTGCACCGGGGCGGTGACCACGATGGTCTTCGTCTGCGTGCCGTGCGCGTTGCGCGCCGTCAACGTGTAGGTGTGCCGCTGGATGTCGCCCTCCCGGCCCGAGCAGGGAAAGGTGAACTCCTCGCTGCCGGCCGACGGGTAGTCGTCGCGGTAGATGCCGGGGCCGTCGACCGACAGGGCCACCGAGGTCACGTTGCCGACCCGCCACTCCATCAGCACCCCGCCGCCGGCGATCGGGTTGACCGTGGTGCCGGCCGGGCAGCGCGGCTTGTCGGTGACCCGGAAGTAGCTGATGGTGGGGCCGCTCGCCTTCGTACCGGACTTGGCACCGCCGCTGTCCCCACCACCGCCGGTCGAAGGGCTGGCGGTGGGAGCGGCGGTGGGGCCGGCACCCCCGACCGCGACGCCCGGGGCCCCGCCGTCGGTGACCGTGCCGGTGTCGGCGGAGCCGGCCCTCGCGTGGCCCGGCCCCGCCGGGCCGCCGGCCGCCCCGATCGCCGGGGACCCCTCGGAACCCGTCGTGGTGGCGGCACAACCGCCGGCGGCGAGCACGACGGCAAAAGCAACGGCAGCGGTACGCAGCAGGGCACGACCGGGCATGACACTCCTCGACGGGGCGCCGCCACCATGACGTCAGGGCGGGCTGACACCACGGTAGGAAGCCTCGGCAACACCGCCCCGAACTGCGCGAACACTCAGCAGGTCACCGCAGGCGGTCAGGGATTGGGGTGGTGGCGTGAGCTCAGCAGCGGGCTCAGCGCTCCAGGATGGCGGTGACGCCCTGCCCGCCGGCCGCGCAGATCGAGATCAGCCCCCGGCCGCCGCCCTTCTCGGCGAGCAACTTCGCCAGCGTCGCCACGATCCGGCCACCGGTGGCGGCGAACGGGTGCCCGGCGGCCAGCGACGAGCCGGTGACGTTGAGCCGGTCCCGGTCGATCGCGCCCAGCGGGGTGTCCCGCCCCAGCCGGTCCTTGCCGAACTCCGGCGACTCCCAGGCCGCCAGGGTGGCCAGCACCTGCGACGCGAACGCCTCGTGGATCTCGTAGAAGTCGAAGTCCTGGAGGGTCAGCCCGGCCCGGTCCAGCATCCGGGGCACCGCGTACGCGGGGGCCATCAGCAGCCCCTCGTCGCCGTGCACGAAGTCCACCGCCGCCGTCTCCGACCAGGAGAACCAGGCCAGCACGGGCAGTTGGTGCTCACGCGCCCACTGCTCGGAGGCGAGCAGCACGGTGGACGCCCCGTCGGTCAGCGGGGACGAGTTGCCGGCGGTCATGGTGGCCTGTTCGGCGTCCGGGCCCCGGGTGCCGAAGACCGGCCGGAGGGCGCCGAGCTTGTCCAGGCTGGTGTCGGGGCGGAGGTTCTGGTCCCGGGTCAGCCCCAGGTAGGGCGTCATCAGGTCGTCGAAGAACCCCCTGTCGTACGCGGCGGCGAGGCGCTGGTGCGAGCGCAGCGCCAACTCGTCCTGGGCCTGCCGGTCGATCTGCCAGCGCAGCGCCGTCCGGGCGGCGTGCTCGCCCATCGACAGCCCGGTGCGGGGCTCGGCGTTGCGCGGCAGCTCCGGTTTGAACGGCTGGTGCGGGCGGAGCTTCGCGGCGATCTTCAACCGCTCGCCGAGGGTCCGGGCGCTGTTGAGTTTCAGCAGGGTGCGGCGCATGTCCTCGTTGATCGCCAGCGGCGCGTCGGAGGTGGTGTCGACGCCACCGGCGATGCCCACGTCGAGCTGCCCGAGGGCGATCTTGTTGGCGACCAGGATGGCCGCCTCCAGGCCGGTGCCGCAGGCCTGCTGGATGTCGTACGCGGGGGTGTGCGGGTCGAGTTTCGAGCCGAGTACCACCTCGCGGGTCAGGTTGAAGTCCTTCGAGTGCTTGAGGACCGCCCCGGCGACCACCTCACCGACCCGTTGCCCGGCCAGTCCGAACCGGGCGATCAGCCCGTCCAGCGCCGCGCCGAGCAGGTCCGCGTTGGACGCGCTGGCGTACCGGGAGTTGGACCGGGCGAAGGGGATGCGGTTGCCGCCGATGACCGCGACCCGCCGGATGCTCTGCACGATCCCGCCTCCGTTTCAGGACTTGCCCACAACCTACTGGCCAGTAGGCTACGCCCATGACCGACAGGTACGCGAGCTTCGTCCAATCGGGGGCCGGCCGCGCGCTGGTCAAGCGCCTCGGGCTGCCCGATCCACCGCGACTGCGCCGGCACAGCCCCGGCGACCCACTGCTGCCCGGCCCGGTCCTGCTCGGCGCGGCCACCGGCGGCCGACTCGCCGACCCGGTCGCCGCCATCCTCACCGCCGCCGGGGTCGACGTGCGCACCGGCACCGGCACCGGCACCGGCACCACGCCACCCACCGCCGGGCACGACGACTCCGCCGCACCCGACGGGCCGACCGCCGGGCACGACGCCGCCGCCGCAGCCGACGGACCCACCGAAGCGGCCGGCCGGGACGAGCGGGCGGGGAACGGCGGCGCACCGGCCGGGGGCGGGACGTCCGCCCGGTTCGGGGCCCTGGTCTACGACGCCACCGGCATCACCGACTCCACCGGCCTTCGCCAGCTCTACGACTTCTTCCACCCGCAGGCCCGTGCGGTGCTGCCCAGCGGTCGGGTGATCGTGCTGGGCACCCCGCCGGCCGAGTGCGGCTCGCCCCGGGAGGCCACCGCCCAGCGGGCCCTGGAGGGGCTGACCCGCAGCATCGGCAAGGAGTTCGGTCGGGGCGTCACCGCGCAACTGGTCCACGTCACCGCGACCGGTGACGCAGGCACCCCGACCAGCCTGGAGGCGACCCTGCGGTTCCTGCTCTCCGGCCGCTCCGCGTACGTCTCGGGGCAGGTGGTGCGGGTCGGCACCGGGCCGGCCGTCGTACCGGCGGACTGGAACCGGCCGCTGGCCGGGCAGGTGGTGCTGGTCACCGGCGCGGCCAGGGGCATCGGCGCGGCGGTCGCCCGGGTGCTCGCCCGCGACGGCGCGCAGGTCGTCGCGCTGGACGTCCCGGCGGCCGGGGACGCCCTCGCGGCGGTCGTCAACGAGATCGGCGGCACCGCCGTACAGCTCGATCTCACCACGGCGGACGCCCCCACCCGGCTCGCCGACCACCTGGCCGAGCGGCACGGACGGGTCGACGTGGTGGTGCACAATGCCGGCATCACCCGCGACAAGACGCTGGGTCGGATGGACGCCGACCGGTGGGACGCGGTGCTCGACGTCAACCTCTCCAGTCAGGAACGGATCAACGACGTGCTGTTGGAACGGGAGTTGATCCCCGAGGGCGGCCGGCTGGTCGCCGTCTCGTCGATCGCCGGGATCGCCGGCAACCGGGGCCAGACCAACTACGCGACCAGCAAGGCCGGGGTGATCGGCCTGGTCGACTCGCTCGCCCCGGTACTGGCCGGACGGGGGATCAGCGTCAACGCGGTCGCCCCCGGCTTCATCGAGACCCGGCTGACCGCCCGTATTCCGCTGGTGGTCCGGGAGGCGGGTCGCCGGATGAACAGCCTGGCCCAGGGCGGCCTGCCGGTGGACGTCGCCGAGACGATCGGCTGGCTGGCCTGGCCGGCCTCGGGCGCGGTCAGCGGCAACGTGGTCCGGGTCTGCGGCCAGAGTCTGCTGGGGGCGTGATGGCGCGGCGCAGCAACCGACCCGAGGAGTCCGGCGACGGCGAACTGTCGGTCGGCGACCTGATCGAGGGGCCGACGGAGGTCATCTCACCGGCCGCGCTGGCCGCCGCCCGCACCGCCGGCCCGGGACCCGACCGCAGCGTCGACGAGACCCACGACCTGTCGGCGTACGCCACCGGGGGTCCGACCACGGGGCACGCCGACGGGGACCTGGCGGCGCGGGCCGGGCGGGCCCGGGTGGAGTTGCCCGGTCTGCCCAGGCCGGGCGTGCTCTACCGGCGGGCGTTGCGCGACGCGCTGCCCGGCATCGGCAGGTCCCGCCGGCCGGACGCCGCGCCCCCGGTCGAGTTGGCCGTCGCCGGGGTCACCGTCGACCGGGCCCACCTCGCCGGGTACGACCGGGTCTGCGGTTTCCGGCTGGCCGACACGCTGCCGGCGACCTACCCGCACGTGCTGGGGTTCCCGCTGGCGTTGCGGTTGATGACCCTGCCGGAGTTCCCGTTCCCGCTGGCCGGGGTGGTGCACGTGGGCAACCGGATCACCGTGCACCGCCCGGTCCGGGCCGACGAACCGTGGGACTTCGTCGCGTACGCCGAGAATCTCCGGCCGCATGCCCGGGGGCGGCAGGTCGACGTCGTCCTGGTCGGCTCGGTCGGTGGCGAGGAGGTGTGGCGCGGGGTGTCGACGTACCTCGGTCGGGAGCGCGGGGCCGGCGGGGGTGCCGGGCGCGACCCGGGTGGGCGCCCCGCGCCGCCGGCCGCCACCGCGCACTGGCGGCTCACCCCCCGCGTCGGTACGGAGTACGCCCGGATCTCCGGGGACCACAACCCGATCCACACCTCCCGGTTGGGGGCCCGGCTGTTCGGGTTCGCCCGGCCGATCGCGCACGGCATGTGGAGCAAGGCGCGCTGCCTGGCGGCCCTGGAGAGCCGGCTACCGGAGGCGTACACCGTGGAGGTGGGGTTCAAGCTGCCGGTGCCGCTGCCGTCGACGGTGGCGTTCAGCGCCGCCCCGGGCTGGGACTTCGCCCTGCACGACACCCGGACCGGACGCCCCCACCTGGTGGGCACCGTCCGCTGAACGACGCACGGCGGTTGCCCACCGCCGTTTCGTGAGCTAAGTTGTTCTCAGATCGAGTAATTCTCAACCCGAGAGGGACGCCGTGAACGAGCAGGACTTCCTCGCCGGATACGACCCCAGCGCCTACCCCTCGACCGCGATCACCGTGGACGTGGTGGCGCTGACCATCCGCGAGGGCGCGCTGCACCTGCTGCTGATCCGGCGTGGCCAACCCCCCTACCAGGGGCACTGGGCGCTACCCGGCGGCTTCGTCCAGCCCGACGAGGACCTCACCACCGGGGCCCGCCGCGAACTCGCCGAAGAGACCGGCCTCGGTGGCGACCGGCTGCGCCGGGTCCACCTGGAACAACTCGCCAGCTACGGCGCCCCCGACCGGGACCCCCGGATGCGGATCGTCTCCGTCGCCCACCTCGCCTTCGCCCCCGACCTGCCCGACCCGGTCGCCGACAGCGACGCCGACGAGGCCGGGTGGCTGCCGGTCACCGCCCTGCCCAGCCGGCAGCTCGCCTTCGACCACGCCCGGATCGTCGACGACGGGCTGGAACGGGCCCGCTCCAAGCTCGAATACACCCCGCTGGCCACCCGCTTCCTCGGCCCCGAGTTCACCATCGCCGAGCTGCGCGGCGTCTACGAGACGGTCTGGGGGCACCCGCTGCACGCCGGCAACTTCCACCGCAAGGTGCTCTCCGTCCCCGGCTTCGTCGAGAGCACCGGCGGCAACACCGAACGCGGCGGCGCCCGGGGCGGTCCCCGGGCCCGGCTCTACCGGGCCGGCGACGCCCGGCTGCTGCACCCGGCGCTGCTGCGCCCCGCCCGGGAGGAGACCGTCCGGTGAGGACCGACGAGGCGATCCGGCTGGTCGCGGCGGCCCGCACCGACGCCGACCTGTTCGGCGTCGACACCCCGGCGCAGCGCTACCGCGAGCTGGTCGCGGCCCTGCACCCCGACCGGCTGGGCGCGCTCGACCATCAGGTACGCGCCGCCGCCACCGACGCGTTCATCCAGGTCACCACCCGCTGGCAGGCCACCCGGACCCCGGCACCCGGCGACCCGACCGGCACCCCCGGCGACCCGACGGCCACCGCCGGCCGACAGGCACCGGACGGCCGCGCCGCCACCGACCCGGCCACCGTCGTGCTGGGGGGATACCGGCTCGGGGCGCTCGCCCACGTCGGTGACCTCGCCGACCTCTACGACGTGGGGGCCGACCGCCTGCTCAAGCTGCCCCGCGACCCGGCCGACAACGACCTGCTGGCCCGCGAGGCGCACGCCCTGCGGCAGATCGAGGAACGCGGCGACCCGCGCCACCTGCCGTACGTGCCCCGGCTGGTCGACACCTTCCGGCACCGGGACGCCGCCAGCGGGGCCGAACGCCGGATCACCGTGCTCGCCGCCGTACCCGGGCTGCACGACCTCGACGCGGTACGCCGGGCGTACCCCGACGGGTTGGACGCCCGGGACGCGGCCTGGATGTGGCGGCGGCTGCTGGTCGCCCTCGGCCTGGCCCACCGGGCCGGCGTGGTGCACGGCGCGGTGCTCCCCCGGCACCTGCTGATCGAGCCGGACGCGCACGGCGTGGTGCTCGTCGACTGGTGCTTCTCCGCCGTCGACGGCGGCACCGTCCCGGCGCTGGTCCCCGGGCACGAGGACTGGTACCCGCCGGAGGTCACCGCGCGGCGGCCCGCCGGCCCCGGCACCGACCTGGCGATGGCCGCGGCGTGCATGAGCTGGCTGATGGGCGACCGTGCCCCCCGTGAACTACGCGCCTTCGCCGACGGCTGCCGCCGCCCGGCGCTGGCCGCCCGACCCGACGACGCCTGGCGACTGCTGGGCGAACTCGACGAGGTGCTCGACCGGCTCTACGGGCCGCGCACCTTCCGACCGTTCACCCTCAACCCCTAGGGAGGCTGCCATGGGCAGCGGAATCTGGTCCACCGACGTGTACGACGCCGCCGACCGCTACCGGAAGAAGAAGGGCACCAGCGCGTTCTCCTACAGCGACAGCGGGGCCCGCACCGTGCACCCGGCGCTCGACCCGCGCGACGCCCTGCGGGAGAGCCGCGACAACGCCGAGCACCCGCAGTCGACACCCATCGCGGTGCTGTTCGACGTGACCGGCTCGATGGGGCACGTGCCCCGTACCCTCCAGGCCAAGCTGCCGCAGCTGCTCGGGCTGCTGCTGCGCCAGGGCTACGCCCGCGACCCGCAGGTGATGTTCGGCGCGATCGGCGACGCCACCTGCGACCGGGTGCCGTTGCAGGTGGGGCAGTTCGAGTCGGACAACCGGATGGACGCCGACCTCGGCCGGATCGTGCTGGAGGGCGGCGGCGGCGGTCAGATGACCGAGTCGTACGAGCTGGCGATGTACTTCATGGCCCGGCACACGGTCACCGACAGTTGGGAGAAGCGCGGGCGGCGCGGCTACCTGTTCATCATCGGCGACGAGCTGGCGTACCCCCGGGTGAGCCGGCGGGAGGTGCGCCGGCTGATCGGCGACGACCTCGGCGAGGACGTGCCGCTGCGGCAGATCCTCGACGAGGTGACCCGCCGCTGGGACACCTACTACCTGCTCCCCGCCGGCAGCCACTACGCCGGCAACGCCAAGGTGCTCGACTTCTGGCGGGACCTGCTCGGGCAGCGCGCCGTCGTCCTCGACGACCTGGACGCGGTCTGCGAGACCATCGCGCTCACCGTCGGCCTCGGCGAGCAGGCCATCGACCTCGACGAGGGGCTGCGGGACCTCGACCGGGCCGGCTCCACCGCGGGCGGCACGGTGTCGAAGGCGCTGGCCCCGCTGGCCGGCGGCCGGCGTACCGAGGTCTCCACGCTGCCGGCCCCGACCGGGTCGCGCCACGCCGGTGGGGTGACCCGGCTGTGACCGACGTCCCCGCCCCCGCGACCCGGCGGCCCGGTCCGGGCCCGACGGGACCGGACGGGACCGGACCGGGCCGGCACGTGATCGTGGTCGATCTCGGTTACGGCGACGCCGGCAAGGGCACCGTCGTGGACTGGCTCTGCGCGACCCGCCACGTGCACACCGTGGTGCGGTTCAACGGGGGTGCGCAGGCCGCCCACAACGTGGTGCTGCCCGACGGCCGGCACCACACGTTCGCCCAGTTCGGGGCGGGGACGTTCCACCCGGGGGTTCGCACCCACCTGGCCCGGCAGCAGGTGGTGGACCCGCTGGCGCTGGCCGCCGAGGCCGACCACCTCGCCTCGGTCGGGGTACCCGACGCCCTCGACCGGCTCACCGTCGACGGGGAGGCGTTGCTGGCCACGCCGTACCACCGGGCCGCCAACCGGCTCCGGGAGATCGCCCGGGGGGCCGCCCGGCACGGCTCCTGCGGGCTGGGGGTGGGCGAGTCCGTCCGGTACGGGCTCGCCCACCCCGACGAGGCGCCCCGGGTGGCCGACTGCCGGGACCCGGAACTGCTGCGCCGCCGGCTCACCGTGCTGCGGGACCGGCTGACCGCCGAACTCGGCCCGCTGGACGCCCCACCGGTGGCGGACTGCCTGCCCGCGTTCACCGGCTTCGCCGACCGGGTGGCGATCGTCGACCGGTCGTACCTGGCCGGGGTGCTGCGGGCGGGGACCTGCGTCTTCGAGGGGGCACAGGGGGTGCTGCTGGACGAGTGGCACGGCTTCCACCCGTACACCACGTGGAGCACCACCACCTTCGCCAACGCCGAGGCGCTGCTCGCCGAGGCGGGGGCGGCCGGGTCGGCGTACCGGCTGGGGGTGGTGCGGACGGTCACCACCCGGCACGGGCCCGGTCCGCTGGTCACCGAGGACCGGACCCTGCCGTTGACCGATCCGCACAACCCGACCAACCCGTGGCAGGGCCGGTTCCGCTTCGGCCACTTCGACGCCGTCGCCCACCGGTACGCCCTGGACGTGGCCGGTGGGGTGGACGGCCTCGCCCTCACCCACCTCGACCTGACCCACCCCGACCCGGCCCGCACCGATTCCGCCCGTCCCGCGCTGCGGCTCTGCCGCCGCTACGAGGACGTCGACCGGCTGCACCCCGGCCCGCCCGGCGACCTGGACCGGCAGGCGGCCCTCACCGCCCGCCTGCTGCGGACCCGCCCGGTGTACGACCCCACGCCCACCGACTGGCCGGCGGCGGTGGCCGGGGCGCTGGCCGCCCCGGTGGTGCTCACCTCGCACGGTCCCACCGCCGCCGACAAGCGGGAGCACACCCCGCCGTCCGGCGAGCCGCTCCCGGCCCCGACCAGCGACCAGGTCCCGCAGAAGACCTGATCCACCGCCCCGGCCCGGCGGCCCTGACCCGGCGACTCCGCCCCGGCCCCGCGGCCCTGATCCGGCGACTCGGCCCCGGGCCGGCGGCGCAGCGTCGAGCATGAGGGCATGCAGTCGGTGCTCGACCTGCTCCACCACACCGTCACCTCACCCTGGGTGTACCTGGTGATCTTCGTGGTGACCGCGGTCGACGCCTTCTTCCCGGCGGTGCCCGGCGAGACCGTCCTGATCACCGCCGGGGTGTTCGCGGCCAGCGGCGAGCCGAACCTCACCGCCGTGATCGCGGTGGCGGCCCTCGGCGCGCTCAGCGGCGACCACGTCTCGTACGGCATCGGTCGGGGCGGCGGCGCACACCGGCTGGCCCGGCTGCCCGACGGCAGCCGCCGCCGGAGCGGCTCGGACTGGGCCCGGCGGGCGGTGGACCGGCGGGGTGGCTCGATCCTCACCACCTCCCGCTTCGTCCCCGGCGGCCGGACCGCCGTCACCCTGACCATGGGTGCCGTCCGGTATCCGCTCCCCCGGTTCCTGGTCTTCGACGCCGTCGCCGCCGTCATCTGGAGCCTGTACTGCGGGCTGCTCGGCTATTTCGGCGGGCTGGCCTTCGAACGCGATCCGGTCCGGGGGCTGCTCGTCGGTGTCGGCCTCTCGCTGGCCGTGACCGGGTTGTTGGAGCTGGCCCGCTGGTGGCGTCTGCGGGCCCGCCGCCGCGCCGCCGGCCACCACTGACCAGTCCGGCCAGGTGGGGCCGGGAACGAGCCACGCACCGGCCCGGGGCCGGCGGGTGACGCGGTCGGTCCGGGCGTCCGGGCGTCCGGGGCCGGCGGGTGGTGTGATCGGTCCCGAGGTCCGGGCGTCCGGGGTCGGCGGGTGGGGCGGGTGGGGCGGTCAGTCCGTCGGGGGCCGCCAGGTGACGCCGTCGAGGAGTTGGGCCGCACCGAGCCAGGCGACGTTCATCATCTGGGTGGCGGTCTTCTCCGGCTCGGCCTCGGGGTGGTCGGCCAGCCAGTCGGCAAGCGACTCGCTCGCGCCGACCAGGGCGTACGCGACGACCTCCAGCTCGGTCGCGGCGACCTCCCGGCCCCGGGCGCGCAACGCGTGGTCGAGCATCCCGGCGACCACCTCGACCAGCCGGGCGCGCATCGCGGCCAGTTCGGTGGCGAACGGTTGGGAGCCCCGGGCCTGCCGGTAGAGCACCGCCCAGCCGTCGCGGTGCGCCCCGACGAAGCCGAAGAAGGCCCGCAGCCCACGCCAGAGCCGCTGGTCGGGCGGGAGGTCGGGGGCGGCGGCCCCCGCGATGGCCAGCATCATCCGGGCGGTCTCCCGGTGCAGGCAGGCGATGAACAGCTCCTCCTTGGTGCCGAGGTAGGCGTAGACCATCGGCTTGGAGATGCCCGCGTCCTCGGCGATCTCGTCCATGCTGGCGGCGTGGAAGCCGCGTCGGGAGAAGACCTTGACGGCCGCGTCGAGCATCTGCTGCTCGCGTACGGCCCGGGGGAGGCGCTTGAAGCTGGGTGTGCTGGACACTCTTGCGAGCATACCTACTCGTGCGTAAGGTTACGCTTGAGTAACCAAAATCGTCCGCCCCGAGAGGTGCCACTCCCATGACTGACTTCGACCCGGCCAACTTCGCCAACTTCGGCCCCAAGGAGTTCGCCCAGCTGGTCAAGTCCACCCCGGACGACAAGATCGCCGAGGTGATGTCCGGCGACCTGCGCGGCAAGGTGCTCAGCGAGGTCTTCGGTCGGATGCCGCAGATTTTCCGCGCCGACCGCGCCGGCACCACCAGCGCCGTCATCCACTGGAACATCACCGGCCGGCCCGACGGTGGCACCGACACCTACGAGATCGTCATCGCCGACGGCACCTGCACCGTCAACGAGCCGCCGCAGCACGACCCCAAGCTCGCCCTCACCATGGGCCCGGTCGAGTTCCTGAGGATCGTCTCCGGTGGGGCCAACCCGGTGATGATGTTCATGACCGGCAAGCTGAAGGCCAAGGGCGACCTGGGCCTGGCCGCCAACATCGCCAACCTGTTCGACATCCCCAAGGCCTGACGATGGCCGAGTTCTCGCTCGACCTGAACGAGGAACAGCGGGATCTGCGGGACTGGGTGCACGGCTTCGCCGCCGAGGTCGTGCGCCCGGCCGCCGCCGAGTGGGACGCCCGGGAGGAGACCCCCTGGCCGATCATCCAGGAGGCGGCGAAGATCGGCCTGTACGGCTTCGAGTTCCTCGCCACCTGCTGGGCCGACCCCACCGGGCTGTCCCTGCCGATCGCCAGTGAGGAACTCTTCTGGGGCGACGCCGGCATCGGGCTGAGCCTCTTCGGCAGTTCGCTCGCCGTCGCCGCCATCTACGGCACCGGCACCCCCGACCAGATGGTCGAATGGGTGCCGCAGTGCTTCGGCACCGTCGACGCCCCCGCCGTCGCCGCGTTCTGCACCACCGAACCGGAGGCCGGCTCCGACGTCTCCGCCATGCGCAGCAGAGCCGTCTACGACGAGGCCACCGACGAGTGGGTGCTGACCGGGCAGAAGGCGTACGCCACCAACGGCGGGATCGCCGGGGTGCACGTGGTCACCGCCTCCGTCGACCCCGAACTGGGCTCCCGTGGGCAGGCCGCGTTCGTCGTACCGCCGGGGACGGCCGGGCTGCACGCGACCCGCAAGCTCAAGAAACTGGGCCTGCGCGCCTCGCACACCGCCGACGTCTTCCTCGACGACGTCCGGGTGCCCGGGCGCTGCCTGCTCGGCGGGAAGGACGCGCTGGACGAACGGCTGGCGCGGGCCCGGTCCGGCCAGCGGGCCAGCGGCCAGGCCGCGATGCGCACCTTCGAGCTGTCCCGGCCGACCGTCGGCGCGCAGGCGCTCGGCGTCGCCCGCGCCGCCTACGAGTACGCCCTCGACTACGCCAAGGACCGGGTCCAGTTCGGCCGGCCGATCATCGCCAACCAGGCCGTCGCGTTCGCCCTGGCCGACATGAAGATGGAGATCGACGCCGCCCGACTGCTGGTCTGGCGGGCCTCCTGGATGGGCCGCAACAACCGGCCGTTCACCGCTGGCGAAGGCTCGATGTCCAAACTCAAGGCGGGTGAGGTGGCCGTCTCGGTGACCGACCGGGCCGTGCAGCTCCTCGGCGGGGCGGGCTTCCTGCGCGACCACCCGGTCGAACGCTGGTACCGGGACGCCAAGATCTACACCATCTTCGAGGGCACCTCCGAGATCCAACGGCTGGTCATCTCCCGCGCCATCTCCGGCGTCCAGATCCGCTGACCGTCGCCACCGGTCGACCGCCCCGTCACCGCCCGTCCACCATGGGCGACGTCGACTGGGCGGTCGGCCGGCGACGACGCATGATCGGAAAGGAATCCCTGGTGAGGGCCCCGGCCGGCCCCACGTCGTACCCCGAAGGAGGTCGCCGGATGGACCTGCCGTTCATCGTGGCCACACTGACCAGGCGGGGACTGCTCACCCCCGGGCACCCCGTC
Source organism: Micromonospora sp. NPDC049257 (assembly GCF_040678915.1). Lineage (NCBI taxonomy): Bacteria > Bacillati > Actinomycetota > Actinomycetes > Micromonosporales > Micromonosporaceae > Micromonospora > Micromonospora sp. NPDC049257. Next base: position 601,316 of record NZ_JBFAQU010000001.1, on the reverse strand, counting down.
CGGGTCGCCTCGCAACTCGCCGCGCTGCGCCAGTGGGGCTGGGGCATGGCCGGCGAACTACGGCAGGCCGCCGCCCGCGACCCGGGCCGGGTCGCCGTCGTCGACGAGCACGGCCACGAACTCACCTACCGGGAACTACTCGACCGGGCCGAACGACTGGCCCGGTCGATGCGCAGCGTGCTCGGCGTACAGGCCGGGGACCGGGTCGGGTTGCTGTGCCGCAACCACCACGGGCTCATCGAGGGCATCGTCGCGGCCACCCTGCTCGGCGCCGACGCGGTGCTGGTCAACAGCGGACTGTCCGCCGCGCAACTCGCCACCGTCGCCGAGGAGCAACGGCTGCGGCTGCTGGTGCACGACACCGAGTTCGCCGAGCGGGTCCTCGGCGTCCCCGCCGAGGTGCACCGGGTCGACGAAGCCGGCCTCGACGCCCTGATCGCCGCCGCGCTCCCCGCCGACCGGCTCACCCCGCCCGCCCACGACGGCCGGACCATCGTGCTGACCTCCGGCACCACCGGCACACCCAAGGGTGCCCGCCGGCCCGTCCCGACCGGCTTCGGCCCGCTGGTGTCCATCATCGACCGCATCCCGCTGCACACCCACGACACCGTGCTGATCGCCGCCCCGATCTTCCACACCTGGGGGTACGCGGCACTCCAGGTCGCCTTCGCGCTGCGCGCCACCATCGTGCTGCACCGCCGGTTCGACCCGGCCGCCACGCTGGACGCGCTCGTGACCCACCGGTGCCAGGCGCTGTTCGCCGTACCGGTGATGCTGCAACGCCTGCTCGACGTGCCGCCACCGGAGCCCCGGCCGGCGCTGAAGGTGGTCGCGGTCAGCGGCTCGGCGCTGCCCGGCAACCTCACCACCCGGTTCATGGACACCTACGGCGACGTCCTCTACAACCTGTACGGCTCGACGGAGGTCTCCTGGGCCGCCATCGCCGGCCCCGCCGAGCTGCGCCAGGCCCCCACCACCGCCGGTCGCCCCCCGCACGGCACCCGACTGGAGATCCTCGGCGACGACGGGAAGCCGGTGCCGGCCGGGCGGGTCGGCCGGATCTTCGTCGGCAACGAGATGCTGTTCGAGGGCTACACCTCGGGGGCCCGCCGGGAGACCCACGACGGGCTGCTCGACACCGGCGACCTCGGCCGGGTCAACGCCGACGGGCTGGTCTTCGTCGACGGCCGGGCCGACGACATGATCGTCTCCGGTGGGGAGAACGTGTTCCCGTCCGAGTTGGAGGACCTGCTCGCCCGGCTGCCGCAGGTCCGCGAGGCCGCCGTGCTCGGCGTACCCGATCCGGAGTACGGGCAACGGCTCGCCGCGTTCCTCGCCCTGCACCCCGGCGAGACCCTCGACCCCGAGGCGGTACGCGAGTACGTCCGGCACTACCTGGCCCGGTTCTCCGTACCCCGGGATGTGATCTTCGTGAAGTACCTGCCGCGCAACGCCACCGGCAAGGTGCTCACCCGGGAACTCCGCCGCTACTACGGCTGACCTGTCCCTGACCTCGTCGGGCGACGGTCTGCGGGCAGGGTCGACCTGGGTGCCGGGCGGGTTCCGGGCACGGGCACGGGCACGGTGGACGCTCGGCGGGCCGTCGGCCCCGGGGTGGTCTCCCCGAGCCGACGATCCGGGTGCCGTGGGGGGCTGTCCCCGATGCCGTCGCTCCCCGTGACCGGCAGGCTCGACACCATGAAGATCATGAATCGGCGTACGGTCCTCGTCGCCACCACGCTCGGCGCCCTGCTCGGCGTCACGGCACCCGGGACGCTCGCCTTCGCCGCTCCCACCTCCACCGTCGGTGACCGGCGCGCAGCTCCAGGCTGCCGGCCCGGCACCCTCGACCCGACCCCCGTCCGGCAGGCGATAGCCGGACTGCCCGACGCCGACGCCACCAGCGCCCAGGTCAGGATCACCACGCCGGACGGCTGCTGGACCGGCACCACCGGCGTACGGGACCTGCGCAGCCAGCAACCCGTACCGCCACACGCCCGGTTCCGGGTCGGCAGCGTCACCAAGACCTTCACCGCGGCCATGGTGCTGCAACTCGTGGCCGAACGCCGGCTCGACCTCGACGCGTCGGTGCAGCGGCTCCTGCCAGGGCTGCTCCCCGCCGACTACCCGACGGTCAACGTCCGGCAGCTGCTCGACCACACCAGCGGCCTACCCAGCCCCAGCGTGCCGGACGACATCGAGTGGCAACTCGCCCACCGGTACGACAGGTGGACCCCGCAACAGCTGGTCCGGCTCGGCCTCGACAACCCCCGCGAGTTCGACCCCGGCACGAGGCAGCACTACACCAACATGGGCTACATCGTCGCCGGGCTGCTCATCGAGAAGGTCACCGGCCACCCGTACGCGACGGAACTGGACCGGCGCATCGCCCGACCGCTCGGCCTGCGCGACACCTACGCACCGGGCGACGACCCCCGCCTCCGGGGCCCGCACGCCCACGGCTACCAGGCAGTCGACCGGGACGGCCGGACGGAACTGGTGGACGTCACCACCTGGAGCCAGACCTTCACCCCGGCCGCCGGCAACATCATCTCCAGTCTCACCGACCTGGACACCTTCCTCACCGCGCTCTTCGCCGGTCGGGTGGTGCCGGCGGCCCAGCTCAGCACGATGTTCACCCTGCCCGGAGTGCCGGACGTGAGCGGTGGGCCGGCCCGCTACAGCGCCGGGCTCACCGCGTTCCCGCTGCCCGACGGCGAAACCCTGTGGATCAAGACCGGCTCCCGGTACGGCTACCTCGCCGGGACCGCCTCCACCCGGGACGGCCGCTTCCGGGTGGAATACTCGATCACCAGCACCGACGCCAAGGGCGAGGAACTCAGCGCCACCGCCCAACGGGTCATCGCCGCCGCCCTGTCCCTGCTCTGACCGCCGACCCGACGGGGCACGACCCGGCCAGCGACGGGTCCGTCGCCGGGACGGTGAACTGGTCGCCGGCCCGGGAACGGGTCGGCCCCGCCCGGAGTCCACCGGCCCAGGCGGCTCCCCGGGCCGTCGATCGCGGTGGCGGTCGGCCTCGGGAGAGTGATCCGACCGCTGGCCCGGGCACGATCCATCGCGCCCGGCGTCGGGCGGGCGCTGGGGCAGCCGCCCCGGCTGTGGTCAGTCCGGGACGGTGATCCGGCCGTCGATCGCGGTGGCGGCGATGTCGTTGCGGTGGTGCGAGCCGGCCAACTCGATGCCGCGTACCAGGGCGTAGGCGGCATCGCGGGCGGCGGTCAGGTCCGGGCCGGTGGCCGTACCGCAGAGGACTCGGCCGCCGGCGGAGACCAACGCGCCGTCGGCGGCCCGGCGGGCGGTGCCGGCGTGAATGACGCCCGGGTGGTCGGCACCGGTGATCACGTCACCGGTACGTGGGGTCGCCGGGTAACCCTCGGCGGCCACCACCACGGTGACGGCCGCACCGTCGCGCCACCGCAGCGGCGGGTGCGCGGCCAGCGTGCCCGTCGCGGCGGCGTGCAGTAGCCCACCGAGCGGGGTCTGCAGCAACGCCAGCACCACCTGGGTCTCCGGGTCACCGAAGCGGGCATTGAACTCGATCACCCGGGGGCCGGCGGCGGTCAGCGCCAACCCGACATAGAGCAGACCGGCGAACGGGGTGCCCCGGCGGCGCATCTCGGCAAGCGTCGGGTGGACCACGTCGGCCAGCACCTCGTCGACCAGGCCCGGCGGTGCCCACGGCAGCGGCGCGTACGCCCCCATGCCGCCGGTGTTCGGACCGGCATCGCCGTCGCCGACCCGCTTGAAATCCTGCGCCGGCAACAACGGCAGGGCCGCCTCACCGTCGGTCACCACGAACAGGGAGACCTCGGGCCCGGACAGGTACTCCTCGATCACCACCCGGCCGCACTCCTGCGCGTGCCGCAACGCGACGTCCCGGTCGTCGGTGACCACCACGCCCTTGCCGGCGGCCAGCCCGTCGTCCTTCACCACGTACGGCGTGCCGAACTCGTCCAGCGCCCGCCCGACGCTCTCCGCATCCGTGCAGGTGTACGCGCGGGCGGTCGGCACCCCGGCCGCCGTCATGATCTCCTTGGCGAAGGTCTTGGAACCCTCCAGCCGGGCCGCCTCGGCCGACGGACCGAACACGGGGACGCCCTTGGCGCGTACCGCGTCGGCCACCCCGGCGACAAGCGGGGCCTCCGGCCCGATCACCACCAGGTCGGCACCGACCTCCACCGCCAACCCGGCCACCGCGGCGGGATCGACGGCATCGACCTGCCGCAGCTCCGCCACACCCGCGATCCCCGGGTTACCGGGTGCCGCGAACAGGACCTCGACCGCCGGATCCTCGACCAACCCCAGCGCGAGCGCATGCTCCCGCCCGCCACCACCCAGAAGAAGTACGCGCACGGCGACGAATCCTACCCACCCCACCCCCACCCCACCGTGCCTCGCCCCCACCCGCCCCACTCCCGCCCCCGCCCCGCCCCGCCTCCACCTCACCCCCGCCTCGCCCCCACCCCGGCCCCCACCTCACCCCCGCCTCGCCGCCACCTCACCCCCGCCTCGCCCCGGTGATCAAGAGGTTTGCGTCAGATTGGAGATCAACTTTGACGCAAACCTCTTGATCGGCTGACGCAAACCTCTTGATCACCGGCTAGGGCGGGTGGGGCCGGGTGAGGGCAGCGGGGTGGGGTGGGGGCCCGGCGGGGTGGGTGGAATCCGGTGTGGGACGGGGTCAGTGTGGGGATTCGGGGTGGGGCGGGGTGCGGGTGAGGGACATGGCCTGGCGGACGGTGTGGGGAATGTAGTCCGGGCGGAGCGCGTCGGACCAGGTGAAGCGGAGGATCCGCCACCCCGCGTTGATCAGACGGTTCTGTCGACGACGGTCGGCGAAGAGTGCCTCGGGGGTGCCGTGCGGGGCGGCACCGTCGGCCTCGGCGATCAGCCGCGCGGCCCGCCAGCCGAGGTCACCGATGCCGAGCAGGTGCCCGTCCTCGTCCCGGACCTCCTGTTGCAGGGTGTCGGGCGGGACTCCACCGTCCACGCAACGCAAGCGTGACCAGGTCTCCAGTGGTGACTGGGCGCGTCCGTCCACCTCGGCGAGGTGACTGCGGGCCGCCGGGGCACCTCGCCGGCCCCGGATGAGCGTCGGTGCGCTGGCCAGGTCCTCCGGGGTGACGAGTCCGCGGTTCAGTGCCGAGTCGAGCACGGACACCGCCGGGTACCGGTCGAGCCGGAGAATCATGTCCGTCACGGTGCGCAACGGCGAGGTCGTGAGGATGCCATCCACCTCGGCGAGGTCGCCCGGGGCCACAGTGAACTGGTGGACGACGAGCGTGGGGTCGGTGTGCCGTTGCGGTCGGGGTCGGTCCACCGGCACCGAGACGTGGACCGCGGGTCGGCGTGGCCCGGCGATGTCGTGCAGCAGGAGGGCGCTGTCGAGGACGGCGAAGGCGTCAGGGCCGAGGCTCGTCACTGCCGCCCGGATGCGGGCCCGCCGGGCGACCGCGTCCGGTGGCCGCCCGGTGGGTGCGTAACAACCACGGGACAGGCGCGTCCACCGGCCGGAGCGGCAGAGCTGCCGGACATGGTCCCGGGTCAGCCCGGCCGCGAGGGCCTGCGTCGTGGTGACCATCCCGTCCTGCCTGAGGGCGATCCGACGGAGAGTTTCGAGCGGCATCACCCCGCCACCCTCACGCCCCACCCACCCCCACTTCCACCCCTGTGGATAAACCTGTGGACAACCCCCGGGTTTCCACAGGTGATCAAGAGCTTTACGTCAACGAAAGGCGAATCCGTGACGCAAACCTCTTGATCACCGGGGGCAGAGCAGGACCGCGACGGGGGGAGGGCGGGGGAGGGAGGGAGGGGCGGGGTTAGGGGAGGAGGGGGTGGCGGACGACGTTTTCCTCGCGGCCGGGGCCCACGCCCACCACGCTGACGCGGGTGCCGGTGAGTTCCTCGATGCGGGCGATGTAGCGGCGGGCGTTGTCCGGCAGCTCGTCCTCGGTGCGGGCCTTGCTGATGTCCTCCCACCAACCGTCGTGCTCTTCGTAGATGGGGGTGGCGTGGTGGAAGTCGGTCTGGGTCATCGGCATGTCGTCGAAGCGTTCGCCGTTGATCTCGTACCCGATGCAGAGCGGGACCTTGGGCAGGCCGGTGAGCACGTCCAGCTTGGTGATCACCAGGTCGGTGACGCCGTTGAGGCGGCAGGAGTACCGGGCGACGACGGCGTCGAACCAGCCGCAGCGGCGTTCCCGGCCGGTGGTGGTGCCGTATTCGTGGCCGACCTTGCGCAGGTGCTGGCCGTTGTCGTCGAACAGCTCGGTCGGGAACGGACCGGACCCCACCCGGGTGGTGTACGCCTTGCTCACCGCGATGACCCCGGTGATCGCGGTCGGCGGGATGCCCGCACCCACGCACGCCCCACCGGCCGTCGGGTTCGACGAGGTGACGAAGGGGTACGTGCCGTGGTCCATGTCGAGCATGGTGGCCTGGGCACCCTCCAGCAGCACCGTCTCGCCCCGGTCGAGGGCGTCCCAGAGCATCACCCGGGTCTCGGCGATGTACGGCCGCAGCCGCTCCGCGTACCGCAGGTACTCCTCGACGGTCTCCTCGACGTCGATCGCCTTGCGGTTGTAGACCTTGAACAGCAGCTGGTTCTTCTCACGCAGCGCGAGTTCCAGCTTCTTGCGCAGGATGCCCGGGTCGAGCAGGTCCTGGAGCCGGATGCCCATCCGGGCGACCTTGTCGCCGTAGGCCGGGCCGATGCCGCGCCCGGTGGTGCCGATCCGGGCGGACCCGAGGTAGCGCTCCACCACCCGGTCCAGCGCCCGGTGGTGCGGCATGATCAGGTGCGCGTCGCCGGAGATCCTCAGCCGGGACACGTCCACCCCGCGCTCGGCAAGCCCGTCGATCTCGGCGAGCAGCACCTTCGGATCGACCACCACCCCGTTGCCGATGACGATCATGGCGCTCGGGGAGAGCGCACCTGACGGCATCAGGTGCAGCGCGTACTTCTGCCCGTCCGGGGTGATCACGGTGTGGCCGGCGTTGTTGCCGCCGGAGTAGCGCACGACGTAGTCGACCCGCTCACCCAGCAGGTCGGTAACCTTGCCCTTGCCCTCGTCGCCCCACTGAGCACCGATGAGCACGATCGCTGGCATCTTTTCCGCCTCCAGAAGGCTCGGGTGCCAGGTGGCGACCGGTTGGCGAGCCCGGGGTGTCAGGCTAACAAGTAGGAACGGCGTGGCCAGCAGGGGTTCGCGTCGAAGGTCAGGAGGCCCGGTTTGTACGACGTGGTGCTGCTCACCCTCGGCTCGGAGCGGGACGCTCCCGGTGGGGGCTGCGGCAGCGGCGACGGCTGCTGCGGCGGTGCTCCGCAGGCCGCCGGGCAACCGGCCGGAGAACGGACCGACCCGACCGCCGGGCAGACCCCCACGGGCCGTCCGACCGGTGGGCACGAGCAGACCGGGGCCGGTGGGCACGAGCAGACCGGGGCCGGTGGGCACGAGCAGACCGGGGCCGGTGGGCACGAGCAGACCGGGGCCGGTGGGCACGGGACGGAGCAGGGGCGCTGCGAGACGCCCCGGGTGCCGGTGCTGGCCTGTGCGGACGCGTTGACCGCCCGGGGTGCCCGGGTGGAGACGGTCGTCGCCCGTTCCGACGCCGAGGTCGACGAGGTGCTGGCCCGGCTGGACGCCCCGGCCCGCCCCGACGGCCTCACCTGGCCCGACCCGGACAGCAAGGTCCGGCTGGTCGTCGCCACCGCCACCGACGCCCAGTTGCGCGCCGTCGTGCGCCGCCTGGTCCGCCGGTACGCCCCACCGCCGAGCCGTCGCCCCGCCGAGTTGGCCGGCAACCGTACGGTGCCTGATCTGCCGCCGATCGGCGTACTCCCGCTCGATCCGGCCCGGGGTGGCCCGCACCGGGATCTGGCCGCGCAGCTCGGCCTGCCCCGGGACCCGGCGGCGGTGGCGGCGGCCGTGCTCGACGGCGGGGTACGCCGGCTCGACCTGCTGCGCAACGACGGCGGTTCGGTGACCCTGGACGGCGCGTTGCTCGGCGCGGCCGACGACTCGGGCCGGCCGCTGCACTGGCGTGGTCGGGTCGAGGTGGACGACGCGGTGCTCACCGACGGCGCGGACCCGATCCTGGCCTGCGCGATCGGCAACGCCGGCGGGTACGCCACCCTCGACTCGCTGCCGCTGCTCACCGCCGGCGACCCGACCGACGGTCTGGTGGAGGTCGCGGTGGCCGTTCCCGTGCCGACCCGCTCCACGTTGGGTAGGAAGAAGAAGATCCGCTACGAGGTACGTCGGGCCCGGGGCCGGGCGGTGGCCGTGATCCCCCGTGACGAACGGGTGCCGTTCCTCGACGACGGGGTCGAGGGCGAGTTGAGCCGGAAGCGTTCCTGGTGGACCGAGCCTGGGGCCTGGGCGGTCTTCACGGGCTGACCACCCACCCGCGTCCGTCACCCGGCGTGACGGCAACGGGACGGCCTATCCTCGGCGGGAGGAATGGGGAGGAGCCGTGGTGGACGACAACGCCGACCGGGCAGGACTGCCCGGCCAGCCGCCGGTGCCGGAGCGGGACATCGAACCGCTCTGGCCGCCCGACCCGACCGAACCGGTGCCGCACTGGGCCGGTGAACCCCCGCCGGTCTTTCCGCCGACGGCGTACCCGTCGCTCGCGGCGGAGGTGACTCCGACGCCGGCCGACGGTGGTTGGGCCCCACCCGGTGACGGTTGGACGCCCGCCCACCCGGAACCGACCCCCACCCCCGCCCTCCCCCCGAGGTACGACGACCCCCCGGGGTACGACGACCCACCCGGGCGGGCGGCGACGGGCCGGGCCGGGCGGGTGGACATCGACCTGCCCTTCTCGCTGGACCCGTCGCTCGCCGGCCCACCGGTGCCGCCGCCCGGCCCGGCCCGGGGGGCAGCTCCGTCGGCGCCCACGGACCCGCCCGACGGCCCACCCCACCCCGCCCCGCCGTCCCCGGCGCGTAACGCGACCGTCGTGGCGCACGGCACTGACCCGACCGAGTGGAATCTCGGCAGGTTCGGGCCCCTCCAGCGGCCGAGATCCGCCCCGGTCCAGGAGCCCGGACCGGAGGCGGCGGCAGTCGTGGCGGCGGTGCCGGCCCAGCCCGCAGGCCGAGGCGAGTCGCCCTGGGCGCTGCCGCCCCAGCGACTCGCGGTCGGCGTCGAGGAGTCGGCCCCGACCGCTGCCGGACCGCCGCCGAGGCCCACCGCCCCCGACGCGGATTTCGGCCCCACCGGACCCGGACCCGGCCACACCGCCGCATCCGATCCGGCCCACCCCGACCCGGAGCACCTCAGCCCGACCTTCCCCGAGCCGGAGCACCTCAGTCCGACCTATCCCGGCCAGGAGCACCTCAGCCCGCCCCATCCCGGCCCGACCTATCCCGGCCCGGAACGCCTCGGGCCGGAGCGCCACGCGGCGGAGGAGGCCGGTCCGGGCGCGCTCGACCCGATCGCCTCCGCGCCGGCCACGCCCGGACCGGCCACCCACGGCCAAGGGTCGACCGGACCCGCAACTCCCGGACCCGCCGCCCACGGCCCCGGACCCGCCGCCCACGGCCCCGGACCCGCCGCCCACGGCCCCGGGCCGACCGGACCCGCAACTCCCGGACCGATCCGGCCCGGGGTGACGGGTCCCGGGGAATCCGGTCTGCTGCCCGGACCGCAGGTGCCCGGCGGGTGGCACCGGTCGTCGTGGCCGGAGCAGCCCCCGCCGGCCGGGACGGCACCGGCCGCCGGGCCCCCGGCGGCCTATCCCGACCCGGCGGGCTACCCGGAGCTGGGCTGGTCACCGGACAGCGGGATCGCGCCGACCGCCGAGGACTTCGCCCGCCGTCGGCAGATCCGGCCGGCCGAACCGATCGCCACGATGGGCGTACGGGCCGTGGTCAACCGGATCGGCCTGGTGAAACTCCCACCGGGGCAGCACGAGCAGGAGGTGAAGCGGGACATCGAGATGGTGCGCCGCAACTTCGGCGGGCTGCGCCAGGTGACCGTGGTCAACCCCAAGGGCGGCGCCGGGAAGACGGTGGCCATCCTGCTGCTCGCCATGACCTTCGGGCAGAAGCGCGGCGGTTACGTGCTGGCCTGGGACAACAACGAGACCCAGGGCACCCTGGGGATGCGGGCGCAGCAGGACTTCCACTCCCGGACGGTCCGGGACATGCTGCGTGACCTCGGGCAATTCCAGGGGCCGCACGGCCGGATCGGGGACCTGTCGCAGTACGTCCGCTCGCAGGGCGAGGGGATGTTCGACGTGCTCGCCTCGGACGAGTCGGCCACCGGGGGCGAGATGCTGACGGCGGCGGCGTTCGCCGAGATCCGCGAGGTGGTGAGCCGGTTCTACAAGCTGATCTTCGTGGACACCGGGAACAACGTCCGGGCGCAGAACTGGCAGGCCGCGATGGACGCCACCGACCAGTTGGTGGTCACCATGTCGGCCCGGAACGACTCGGCGGAGACGGCCGCCCGGATGCTCGACCACCTGGAACAGAGCGGCCGGCACCGGCTCGTCCGGCAGGCGGTGACGGTGGTGTCGATGCCGCCGTCGCGCAAGGAGATCGACCTGCCGGCCATCCAGGAACACTTCGCCGCCCGGACCAGGGCGGTGCTGCTCGCACCGTACGAGCGGCTGATCGACACCGGTGAGCCGATCCGGTACGGCGGGCTCTCCTCGGCCACCCGGGACGCCTGGCTGAAGATCGCCGCAGCGGTGGCCGAGGGGCTCTGAGCGGCCCCGCGACCGTCGGCACCGGCCCACCCCGAACGGACCGTCCGGGGCGGGCCGGCGTCGACCGGACGGTCAGGCGCCGGCGAGGGCGTCCCCGGCCGCCGGGTCGCAGTCGCGGAGGAACTGGGCGCACCGGGCGGCCTCGTCCGCCTCGCCGATCTCCCCGGCGGCCCGGGACAGGACGTAGAGGCAGCGCAGGAAGCCCTGGTTCGGGGCGTGCGACCACGGGACCGGGCCGTGCCCCTTCCAGCCGCTGCGCCGCAACTGGTCCAGGCCACGGTGGTAGCCGGTGCGGGCGTACGCGTACGCGGCGATCACCTGACCGCCGTCGAGGGCACGGGTGGCCAGGGCCGCCCAGGCCGCGCTGTGGGTGGGAAAGCGGGCCGCGACCTCGGCATACGCCTCGTCGGTGCCGTGCTCGGCGGCGGTGGCCAGCGCGGCGTCCGCGTCGTCGTGCGCGGGCAGGAGGGTGGCCGGAGGCTCAGGCAACAGGTTCTGCATCGCCCCATTCAACCCGCTTCGCCCTGCACCGCGCGAGGGGGTCGGACGCATACGGTGGCTGAACGGTGGAGGTCTACGTCACGCCCGGGACCCCGTCGGGTGAACCCTCGGCCAACCGTACCGGCCCTGCGGTCGTACCGGCGACCCGCGCGGCTCGGACGATCCACCCCAGCGGTCCCGCCGGTCGGCCCTGCGGCCCATGCCGCACGAAGATATTTTCCACTACAACTATTGGTCCGGAGCCTCCCCAGGACCCGGTTACGCAGGAGCCCGGCGACCTCGGTCGCCGGGCTCCTGTCGTCGGTGCCCCGGCCGCCGCGCGGCGGGTGCCCCGGCCCGCCGGATGCCGGCCCCGGCCGCCGCGCGGGGGTGGCGGGGTGGGGGCAGGATGGCGGGGTGCCGACCCCACCTCCTGCGGACGTCATCGCGCCGCACGACACCAGTCATGACGAGATCGAGACCCGGGCCGAGTTCGACAGGCACCTGGTCGCCGGCAGCCTCGCCGGGTTGACCGTGCAGGGGCTGCGCCTCGACCTCGATCCGGTTCCGGACCTGACCGCCACGGAGGTGACCGGGACCCTCTTCGTGGGTTGCCGGTTCGCCGGCCGGGAGGTCGGGGCCGACCTGGTCCGGCGCGGGGCGAACGTGGTGCCGCCCTTCTCCGGCCTGCCCTACCCGACCCAGCCGGCCCACCTGTACACCCCGACCGACCTGGCCGAGGGGTTCGCCGACGGCGGGTTCGCCGGGATGTACGACACCCGGGTCTACGAGCACTTCCGCGCCCACGGTGGCGCCCTGCCCGACGTGAAGGAGGCGCTCGGGCAGCGGTTGCACGACCACGGGGTGGACAACGCCCTGGCCGACGCGACCCGGACCTGGCTCGCCACCCACGGGCCGCAGTCGGTGGTGGGGGTGATGGGTGGGCACGCGGTGCCGCGCGGCAGTGTGCCGTACCGGATGGCGGCGGTGCTGGGCTGGGAGCTGGCGCGGGCCGACCGGCTGGTGGTGACCGGCGGCGGCCCCGGGGTGATGGAGGCGGCCAACCTGGGCGCGTTCCTGGCGGCCTGGCCGGCGCGGGAGTTGGACACCGCGATCGACCTGCTGGCGGTGGCCCCCGACTTCACCGATCACGACCGGTACACGGCCGCCGCGCTGGCGGTGCGGGACCGTTACGTCGCCACCGTGCCGCAGCAGCGCGGCCCCGGCCTGGACTGGGCCCGCTCCGGCGGGCTGGCCATCCCCACCTGGTTGTACGGCCACGAGCCGGCGAACCTGTTCGCCGGGCGGATCGCCAAGTACTTCTCCAACGCCATCCGGGAGGACACCATCCTGCGGCTGGCCCGGGGCGGGATCGTCTTCGCGCCCGGCCGGGCCGGCACCGTGCAGGAGGTGTTCCAGGCGGCGACGAAGACGTACTACGGCACGGACGGCGCGAGCGGGGCGTACGTCTTCCTCGACCAGGCGTACTGGACCCGGGAGTTGCCGATCGAGTCGCTGCTGCGCCCGCTGTTCGCCGGGTCGCCGGCCGGTGACCTGTCCGCCAGCATCCACCTCACCGACGACGTCCACGAGGCCGTCCGGGTGCTCACCGCGACCGGCTGACGGCCGTCCCGGCCACCGTCGTGGCCGGGCTCCGACGGCGACGGCCGGCTCCCGTGGGGGAGCCGGCCGTCGACGGGGTACGTCAGGGTCACTTCATCCGGGTGCCGGTGGAACGCAGGTGCTCGCACGCCTCGATGACCCGGGCGGCGAGACCGGCCTCGGCCAGCTTGCCCCAGGTACGCGGGTCGTACTGCTTCTTGTTGCCGACCTCGCCGTCGATCTTGAGGACGCCGTCGTAGTTGCGGAGCATGTGGTCCGCGACCGGCCGGGTGAACGCGTACTGGGTGTCGGTGTCGATGTTCATCTTCACCACGCCGTAGTCGAGCGCCTCCCGGATCTCCTCCAGCAGCGAGCCGGAGCCGCCGTGGAAGACCAGGCTGAGCGGCTTGTCCTTGCCGTACTTGGCGCCGACCGCCTCCTGGATCTGGTTGAGGATCTCCGGCCGGAGCTTGACGTTGCCCGGCTTGTAGACGCCGTGCACGTTGCCGAAGGTCAGCGCCGCCATGTAGCGGCCCTTCTCACCCAGGCCGAGCGCCTCGACCATGGCCAGGCCGTCCTCGACGGTGGTGTAGAGCTTGTCGTTGATGGCGTTCTCGACGCCGTCCTCCTCGCCACCGACGACGCCGACCTCGATCTCCAGGACGATCTTGCCCTTGGCGGCCTCGTCGAGGAGCTGGGCGGCGATCTGCAGGTTCTCCGCCACCGGCACGGCCGAGCCGTCCCACATGTGCGACTGGAACAGCGGCTCCTGGCCGCCCTTCACCCGCTCCTGGGAGATGGCCATCAGCGGCCGGACGAAACCGTCCAGCTTGTCCTTCGGGCAGTGGTCGGTGTGCAGCGCGATGTTGACCGGGTACTTCTTGGCCACCTCGTGCGCGTACGCGGCGAACGCCACGGCGCCGGTCACCATGTCCTTGACGGACGGGCCGGACAGGTACTCGGCACCACCGGTGGAGACCTGGATGATGCCGTCGCTCTCCGCGTCGGCGAAGCCCTTCAGCGCCGCGTTCAGGGTCTGCGACGAGGTCACGTTGATCGCGGGGTACGCGTACCGGCCGGCCTTGGCCCGGTCCAGCATCTCCGCGTAAGCCTCGGGGGAAGCGATGGGCATGTGAAAAGCTCCTTACTTACCGCTCTCGGCCGCGCTGGCCGCTGACTTCCATCGGTGCGCCGGACCGCGCTGTCCACCGTCGGCAGTATCCCGCAGGAGGCGACGGCGGGCACCACCGCCCCGGTGGCCGTCCACCGGTCGGCTCACCGGCGCTCCCACCGGTCCGGTACGGCGACACTGATCAACCAGGTCACCACGGCCATCACGATGGCCCCCCAGAAGGCGGCCCAGAAACCGTCCACCCGGAACGGCAGGTCGAGGGCGCGCGCGAGCCAATCGGTCAGCATGAACAGCAGGGCGTTCACCACCAGCGCGAACAACCCGAGGGTGAGCAGGTAGAACACGCAGCCGACCACCTTGATCACCGGCTTGAGGACCGCGTTGACGACGCCGAAGATCAGCGCCACCACCAGCAGGGTGAGCGCGGTGTTCGCGCCGTTGCGCCCGGTGACGTCGACCCCGGGCACGATCAGCGTGGTGACCCACAGCGCGATCGCCGTGATCACCAGTCGGATCAGGAAGCCCACCGACCCATCCTGACACCACCCGACGTCCCCGGTGGGACGTTCCCGCGTTCCCGCGCCCACCGGGCGACCTGCGCCACCAGCCCGTACGGTGGGGTGGACAGGCCGCCGGCACCAGGGAGGGACGATGGGTCAGCCCCACGAGGACTTCACCCCGAGCGACCACCTCGACCCGCAGGAACGCGACCTGGAGGCCGAGCCGGCCGACGCGGTCGAGCAGGCCGCCGTGGTCGGTCCGGACGAGACCGACGCGGAGCCGCACCGGGGCCTGGAGGTCGACGACTGGGACGCGATGGAGCAGGCCCGGGTGGTCACCGCCGACGAGGACGACTACCGCTGACGGTGCGGGCCGACCGACGTCGTCCCGGCGTGGCGGGGCAACGCGGAGTGTGACCTGCGTGAGAGGCTAAGCACTTTCCGTCACCCGCCGGGAGGTAGTCCTCATGCTTCGGCACCACCTACGGCGCTGGTTCGCCACATTCGTCGCCGTCGGCGTGTTCGTCGGCACGGCCGCCACCCCCGCCCTGGCCGTTGGCGCGTTCGTCTCCGCCGCCGCGCCGGCCGCAGCCGGCGCGGTGAAGATCGAATCGCGGGACCTGCTGGTCGCCCCCGGGCACGGCACCTCGGGTCAGGTCCGCATCGACATCACCTACCTTGCCGAGGGCGAGCCTTTCCACCTCGGCCTGGACCTGTCCGAGCTAGACAAGGTCGGCCGCCTCACCACCTCGGGCGACGGCTGGAGTTGCGCCCAGCCCGACAGGCACCTGCGCTGCACCGCCAAAAAAGGCAAGGCGGCCATGTCGAACGAGTTTCCCACCCTGTTCTTCCAGATCGACGCCCGGTCCGACGCGCCGTTGGACACCCGGGTCGAGCTTCGCTTCGACGTGACGTCGTCCGCGGCCAGCGGCACCCGGACCACCACGGTGACCGTCGTCGAGGGGGTCGACCTGCAGACCGCACCGAAGGCGGAGCTGAGCGTCGAACCCGGCGACCTGCTCGACGTCACCGGCACCGTGCGCAACGCCGGCCCCGGACCCCAACGCGGTGTCGTGCTCACCATGGATCCGGACTGGCTGTTGACGTACCGCGACAACTTCCGCAACTGCCGGTGGAGGGAGGGCACCCCGCTCGTCTGCCGTTTCGACACGGAACTCGAACCGGGCGTCACCTACCGCCTCTCGGATCCGCTGCCGTTCAGGGTGAACCGGATCGCCCGCAGCGGCCTGGTGCTGACCAACCGGCTCCAGTGGTGGACCACCGACGACTGGGCGCTGGTCGAGAACGATCCGACCGCCCCGAAACCGCCCGACACTCCCGGCAACGGCATCGAGCTGCGCCTGGTCGCCCAACCGTCCGCGGCACGGACCGATCCCGCCGTCCGGAACAGCTGGACCGACGTCCGGGTGACCATCACCGGCGACCGGACGGCGGACGCCGCCGCCGTGGGCGACGAGGCCCGGGTGCGGGTCGGTGACCGGGTGAAGATGACGATCGGCTTCCGCAACCTGGGGCCGACGACCGTGGAGACGTGGCGGGAACAACCCCTGGTGCAGGTCGACATCCCGGACGGCCTGACGGTGGTCGACATCGTCTGGGATTGCTACCCGGTCACCGACGGGAAGTGGAACGGTGGCGACATAGGCGAGCCCGGTGCCCGGTCCTACGGGTGCGGTGGTCCCGGGGACTTCGCCGATGCCGGGGAGACCTTCTCCTACGCATTGACGCTGCGCGTCGACCGGCTGACCCGACGGACCGCCGGGGCGGTGACCACCGCCCTCGACGGTGACACCGATCACCGCAACGACCGGGCGGAGATCGTGTTCCTGCCGGCCGCCGACGGCAGTGCCGGTGGGGAACCGGACGGGGACGGTTCACTGCCGATCACCGGCAGCGCCGCCGCATCTCTCGCCGCGCTGGGTGGGGGGCTGCTCATTGCCGGCCTCGGCGGCTACCTGGTGGCCCGCCGTCACAGGACCCGCTTCGTCGCCTGATCCTCCTCCACCATCCGAGTCCCGTCGGCGACCCGGTCCGGCGGGTCGCCGCAACCGTCCACGGACCCGACCCGGCCGTTGTGTCGGTTCAGCCGGCCGTTCGGCCCATCTCTGGACCCGCGCGGCAGCACGGGCAGCACGGGAAGCGCGAGATCCATAGGATTCGCAGGCTTCGCTGCTCACCCACGGGAGGAAATCCATGATGCTCAAGCACTCGACCCGGCGCTGGCTCGCCGGGCTGAGCGTGGCCGGAGCATTCGTCGCCGCCTCGGCCACCCCGGCGTCGGCCGAGAGCGCAAAGGTCAATCTTGGCATCTACTTCGATGACACGACCGTCGCACTCGGCTCCGAAGGCAAGACGAACTCGCCCACGCTGCACAGCTCCGTGCCGGCCGTCCTGCGCGGCCTGAGCGTGCGCTACGACTTCGCCGGGCTCAGCGCAAAGGTGACGGTCAAGCCGGAGAGCGTGGGCAGCGGTGACTGCACCTCGCCGCAGCAGGGCGTCCTGGTCTGCACCGACCCGTTCGAGGTCGAGCTCGATGAGTGGGGCATCGGCGGCTACTTCAACGTCGTCATCGCACCGACCGCCGACGCCCAGGACGGCGACAGCGGCGACCTCAAGGTGACGGTCAGCGCGGACGGTGCCAAGTCGGCCAGCCACACCGCCAAGGTCCGGGTCGGGGAGGGTGTCGACCTCGCCGGCGGCACCGAGGTGACGCGGTCCACGGCCCCCGGTGGGAGTTTCACCGCCCCGCTGACGGTGCAGAACGTCGGGCAGAGCACCGTCAAGGGTGCCGTGGCGGTCTTCGACCACGACCGGGCCATCCGCCCCGGCAAGAAGTACAGCAACTGCACCTACGAGGGTGACCAGCTACGCACGTGCAGCTTCACCGACCTCGTCGCGGCTCCCGGTGAGAGCTGGACCGCTGACGCCCCGTACCTGCTCGGCAAGGACGCCTACGCCCCGGGCCGCAGCTACGGCTACCACAACTGGATGACGGTGGCGGAGTTCGAGGACTTCACGACGTACCTGGCGCATCTGGACATCTCGATCGGCAAGCCCGGTGACGGCGGTGAACTCAGCCTGGGCAAGGGCGGCAACCGCCGGGGTCTCCAGTCCGACACCGACCCCTACAACAACTGGTCCAGCGTGGTGGTCAAGGCCACCGGTAAGAACGGGACGGACCTGGCCGCGATCGGCAGCTCGGTGAAGGGCAAGGCCGGTGAGGTGGTCAATGCCACCATCGGCGTCCGTAACGACGGACCGGCGTCGCTGGACTTCAGCCGTAGCGGCACCCCCGTCACGAAGGTGGACGTCGTCGTGCCGACCGGCACCACCGCCGTCGAGGTGCCCGACACCTGCATGCCCTTCAACGATGGCGACGCGGACTGGTCGGAGGCCGGCACGCCCGGCGCCAAGGCGTACCGCTGCCTCCCGGACACCTACCTCGCCGTGAACGAGAAGCAGACCTTCTCGTTCGACCTGCGGATCGACAAGGTGGTCCCGGACGCCGCAGGCACCGTGACGATCAACGCCAAGTGCGCGTGCGACGGGTTCACCGAGGACACCAACGCGGCCAACGACGTCACGAAGCTGCTCGTCAACGCGACCGGCCCCGACGGCGGCACGGACGGCCCCGGCGGGGGTGACGGGGGCGCGGGCGCCGGTGACGGTGGCCCGCTCCCGATCACCGGCAGCTCGACGGCCCTGGTCGGTGGGGTCGGCGCACTGCTGCTCGTCGCCGGTGCCGCCGGCTACCTGGTGGCCCGCCGCCACCGGACCCGCTTCGTGGCCTGATCTCCGCTGCACCTTCGACGCCCCGTCGACCCGCCCGGGTCGGCGGGGCGTCGCGTTCCACCGCCCGCGCACCCGACCGGGCCGGACCGCCGGGCGTTGCGCCTCGCCGCCCGCGCACCCGGACCGCTGCGGCCCCGGGGAGCTGCGGCCCCGGAGAGCTGCGGCCCCGGACAGCTGCGGCCCCGGAGAGCTGCGGCCCCGGGGAGCTGCGGCCCCGGGGGAAATGAGGACGACGCCGGATCGGCCACGCTGGGATCATGGGCGCGTGCTGCTCACCCTGACCACCACCCACCGGCCGGCGACGGATCTCGGTTTCCTACTGGTCAAGCACCCCGACCGGGTGCAGGAGTTCGACCTGCCGGCGGGCACCGCGCACGTGTTCTACCCGGAGGCGACGGAGCAGCGGTGCACGGCCGCCCTGCTGGTCGAGGTCGATCCGCAGCGCCTCGGGGTGGGGCGGCGGCGGGCGGCGTCCACCCCCGAGAGTTTCACCCTCGGGCAGTACGTCAACGACCGTGCCTACGCCGCGTCGAGCCTGCTGTCCTCCGCGCTGTCCACGGTGTTCCGCTCCGCGCTGCGCGGGGTGTCCCGGGACCGCCCGGAGCTGGCCGGCACGGCGATCCCGCTGAGCATCCGGGTGCCGGTGCTGCGTTGCCGGGGCGGTGCGGAGCTGGCGGTACGCCTGTTCGCCCCGCTCGGCTGGACGGTCACCGCAGCCCCGCTCCCGCTCGACGAACAGCACCCCGAATGGGGTGACAGCCGGTACGTCGACCTCTGCCTGACCGGCACGGTCCGCCTCGCCGACGCCCTCAACCACCTGTACGTCCTGCTGCCGGTGCTGGACGACGCCAAGCACTACTGGGTCGCCCCGGACGAGATCGACAAGCTGCTGCGGGCCGGGGCGGGCTGGTTGGCCGACCACCCGGACCGGGTGTTGATCACCCGGCGTTACCTGGCGCACCGGCGGGCGTTGGCCGGGCAGGCGATGGCCCGGCTGGCCGAGTTGCGGCTGGCCGACGTACCCGTGCCGGACGACAGTGTCGACGAGGCCACCGGCCCGGCGGACGCCGACCCTGGGCGGGCGTCCCTGGCGGTGCGGCGGCGCGAGGCGGTGCTCGCCGCGCTGGCGGCCAGCGGCGCGAGCCGGGTGGTGGACCTGGGGTGTGGCGGCGGTGCGCTGCTCACCGCGTTGCTCGCCGACCGGCGTTACACCGAGGTGGTGGGCGTGGACGTCGCTCCCCAGGCGCTGACCGTGGCCGCCCGTCGGCTGCGGCTGGACCGGCTGCCCCAGCGGCAGCAGGACCGGGTCCGGCTGTGGCAGTCGGCGTTGACCTACCGGGACGACCGGTTGCGCGGCTATGACGCGGCGGTGCTGATGGAGGTCGTCGAGCACCTGGACCCGGCCCGGCTGCCCGCGTTGGAGGATGCCGTCCTGGGTCACGCCCGGCCGGGCACGGTCGTGGTGACCACCCCCAACGCGGACTACAACGTGCGGTACGAGGGGCTGCCGGCGGGTCGGTTCCGGCACCCCGACCACCGGTTCGAGTGGACCCGTGCCGAGTTCGCGGCGTGGGTCGACCGGGTGGCCGCCGCGCACGGCTACACGGCCACGATCAGCGGGGTCGGCGACCACGACCCCGAGCTGGGCCACCCCACCCAGCTCGCCGTCCTCACCGCCGTGGGCAGCCAGGAGGCGACCCGATGACCACTCTCGACATTCCCGAGCTGGCCCTGGTGGCGTTGGTCGGTGTCTCCGGCTCGGGCAAGTCCACCTTCGCCGCCCGGCACTTCGCGCCCAGTCAGGTGCTCGCCTCGGACGCGTTCCGGGCGATGGTCGCCGACGACGAGAACGACCAGTCCGCCTCCGCCGACGCGTTCGGGGCACTGCACCACGTGGCGGGGGTGCGGCTGCGGCGGGGCCGGCTCACCGTGGTCGACGCGACGAACCTCCAGCCGCACGCCCGCGCCGGGCTGGTGGCGGTGGCCCGGGAGCACGACGTGCTGCCGGTGGCGATCGTGCTGGACGTGCCGGAGGCGCTGGCCTGGGAACGGACCCGGGCCCGCACCGACCGCACGCACGGCCGGCAGGTGCTGGCCCGGATGCAACGTGACCTGCGCCGGTCGTCCGGGCAGTTGGCCCGGGAGGGGTTCCGCACAGTGCACGTGCTGCGCGGGGTCGAGGAGATCGACGCCGCGCGGATCCGGCTGGAGAAGCTGTTCAACGACCGGCGGGAGCTGACCGGGCCGTTCGACGTCGTCGGTGACGTGCACGGGTGCCGGGCGGAGCTGGAGTCGTTGTTGACGCGGCTGGGTTACCTGCTGCACCGCGACGACGCGGGTCGCCCGGTGGACGCGGTGCCCCCGGCTGGTCGTACCGCCGTCTTCGTGGGTGACCTGGTGGACCGCGGCCCGGACTCCCCCGGCGTGCTGCGCCTGGTGATGGGCATGGTGGCGGCCGGGCACGCGATCTGCGTGCCGGGCAACCACGAGCACAAGCTGCTGCGCAAGCTGCGTGGCCAGGACGTCAAGCTCACCCACGGCCTGGCCGAGACGATGGCGCAGCTCGACGCCGAGGACCCGGCGTTCGTGGCCGGAGTGGCGACCTTCATCGACGGCCTGGTCAGCCACTTCGTGCTGGACGGCGGCCGGCTGGTGGTGGCGCACGCCGGCCTGAAGGAGGCCTACCACGGCCGCGCGTCGGGCCGGGTCCGTTCGTTCGCGCTCTGGGGCGAGACCACCGGCGAGGTCGACGAGTACGGCCTGCCGGTGCGCTACCCGTGGGCGCGCGACTACCGGGGTGCGGCCACGGTCGTGTACGGGCACACCCCGACCCCGACGCCGGAATGGGTCAACAACACGATCTGCGTGGACACCGGTTGCGTCTTCGGCGGGAAGCTCACCGCGCTGCGCTACCCGGAACGGGAGCTGGTCTCGGTCGACGCCCAGCGGGAGTGGTACGCCCCGGCCCGGCCGCTGGTCAGCACCCCGACCCGCCCGGACACGGTGCTCGACCTGGCCGACGTGACCGGGCGGCGGCACCTGGAGCACGCCTACGGCACGCTGACCGTGCCGGCGGAGAACGCCGCCGCCGCGCTGGAGGTGATGAGCCGGTTCGCGGTGGACCCGGGCCGGTTGGTCTGGTTGCCGCCGACGATGGCACCCTGCTCGACGTCGACCGTGCCAGGGTTCCTGGAACACCCGGCGCAGGCGTTCGACGACTACCGGTCGGCCGGCGTGCAGCGGGTGGTGTGCGAGGAGAAGCACATGGGTTCCCGGGCGGTGGTGCTGGTCGAACGGGAACCGGGTCCGTTCGGCGGCGGGGTGGTGCACACCCGCACCGGCCGGCCGTTCTTCGGCCCGCCGTGGGACGGGGAGCTGCTGGACCGGGTCCGGGCGGCGGTCGGCACGGCCGGGCTGTGGGACGAGTTGGGCACCGACCGGCTGCTGCTGGACTGTGAGCTGCTGCCCTGGTCGGCGAAGGCGGGCGGGCTGATCCGCGAGCAGTATGCCGGGGTCGGGGCGGCCGGCCGGGCGGCGGTGCCGGCGGCGTTGGCCGCGCTGGAGGCCGCGAGCGCCCGCGGGTTGCCGGTGGACGCGCTGCGGGACCGGATGGCGGCCCGCCGGGCGGAGATCGAGGGTTACTCGGCGGCCTACCGGGCGTACGTGGCCCCCACCGAAGGGCTGCGCGGGGTGACCCTGGCGCCGTTCGCGGTGCTGGCCGGGGCGACGGTGACCTTCACCGACCGGGACCACGGCTGGCACCTGGCGTTGGCCGACCGGCTCTGCGCGGCCGACCCGGAGTTCTTCACGCCGACCCGACGGCAGGTGGTGGAGCTGGCCGACGAGGCGGCGGTGGCGACGGCCACCGAGTGGTGGTCGGCGCTGACCGGGGCCGGTGGCGAGGGGATGGTGGTCAAGCCGTACGCCGGTCCGGCGGCCCGGTCGGCACGCGGTTCGCTGCTGCAGCCGGGGATCAAGTGCCGGGGCCGGGAGTACCTGCGGATCATCTACGGCCCCGGTTACACCGCTCCCGACCAGCTCGCCGCGTTGCGTCGCCGCTCGCTGGGCCGTAAGCGGGGGCTGGCGCTGCGCGAGCACGCGCTCGGCCTGGCCGCCCTGGACGGGTACGCCGCCGACGTCCCGCTGTGGCGTCGGCACGCGCTGGTCTTCGCGATCCTCGCCTGCGAGTCGGAGCCGGTCGACCCACGCCTCTGACCGCCCGCCCCGGGCCGGGTGAGCGAACCCGGCCCAGGGCGGACAGCCCGGGGGTCGGGTCGGGCAGAGGGCGGGTCGGGCAGGGGGTCGGGTCGGGCAGAGGGCGGGTCGCAGGGTGGGTCGGGTCGTTGGGTGGAGTCGACGACCGTTCGGTCCATTCCGCCGACACCCGTCGTCGCGGGGCGGCCCGACCGGGACTGATTCCGTAGGCTGCGACAACCGCCCCAGCCCTTCCTCAGGACAGGATCCACTGATGCGCAAGCACGCGACGCGTCGTTGGCTGGCCGGACTCGGTGTGGTGGGCGTGTGCGTCGTCGCCTCCGCCGCTCCGGCCCCGGCCGCCCCCGCCAGCCCCGGAGCTTCCCCCGATGTGGGCACGGTGGCCGGGTTCACCACCTACGCCAACAACATCACCCTCGCCCCGGGCGGTCCGGGCAAGGACGTGTCCCTCAACGTGCTGGGCGACCGGCTCCCGCTTGAGTACACCGCCACCGTGGACTTCGGCGCCGTCGAGGCCTTCGCCGACGTACGCAATCCCTCAAGCCGTGCCTGCACCCGCAAGGGCACCGTCCTGACCTGCTCGGCCATCGACAACGACAGGTCGAACCTGCTGCTGATCCCGGTGCTGCCGCGCCCCGGGGCCGAGGTGGGTCAGGAGGGCCGCATCCGGATCACCGTGACCAGCCCTCAGACGGGTACGAGCACCACCGCCTCGACCGTTCTCATCGGCGAGGGGGTCGACCTGGTGGCGGGTCCCGCAGTCACGCTGACCGGCGGTCCCGGTGCCACGGTGCCGATGAGCCTGTCGGTCGGCAACCGGGGGAAGGAGACCGCGCGGGGCGTGGTGCTCCTCGTCTCGGCCGCGTACGGGCTCACCCCGTCGAAGCGCTACCAGAACTGCCGTTACGGCAGCAAGGGTGGGTTGGTGCATTTCACGCCGAACCTGTTCGCCTGCACCTTCGACGATGAGATCGCGCCGGGCCGGGCACTCCGGGTCGACGGCGGCTTCGGTGTCACCGTGCCCCGTGACGTCTCGGCGCCGAACATCCAGCCCGGCACCGCCACCTGGTTCACCGCGCAGGACTGGGCGGACGCGCAGCCCAGCTACACGCTCGACCAGCAGGGGACCGGCGGTGTGCTGCGGCTGGAGTCGACCGGTACCCGCCTGCCCGGCGGCACGTCCCGGGCAGCACAGACCGACGTCAGGCCGACCGACAACGAAACCGCCGTCGAGTTGACCGTCACCGGCAACCAGCGGGCCGACCTGGCGGCAGACGAGGTGCGGATCACCGCCAGGGTGGGCGAGACCGTGCCGGTCAAGATCGGTTACACCAACCGGGGACCGGCCTCGTCGTCCAACGGCGGTCGCGACTTCTACACGGTCGTCACGATGACCGTGCCGAAGGGTGTCACCGCCGTCAAGGCACCCAAGAACTGCCTCGACGCCGACATCCAGGACGAGGAGGGCGGCCGGCCGGGTGCCCGCGCCTACCTCTGCTACCAGTACGACGTCATCCGCAAGGGTGGGAAGGTCGCCCTGCCGTTCTCGTTCCGCATCGATCGGGCGGGCGCCCTGACGGGCAAGGTCGAGCTGAGCAACGGCCCGGTGGGCGCGAAGGACCTCGACCCGAGCAACGACACCGCGAAGATCCTGGTGAATCCCGCCTCGGGTGGTCAGGGTGGCGACGACGGCTCGTTGCCGATCACCGGCTCCCCGACCGGCCTGGTGGCCACCGTCGGTGGTCTGTTGCTGGTGGCCGGGGTCGGCAGCTACCTGGCGGCCCGCCGCCGCCGGTCGCACTTCGTGGCCTGAGCGGGCGCACGTCGTGGCCTGAGCAGACGCGGGTGGTCTGGGCGGGTGTGCGTCGTGGCCCGACCCGGGCGCGTCGTGGCCTGGGTGGGGCCGCGTCGCGGCCCGTCCGGGCGGGCCCGGGGTGAGATCACGGTCGAAGGGGCGCGTGCCGCGACCGACGCTTCGCGGGCTCGGTATGGTGTGTGGCCGTGGACACAGGTGAGAAGACGCGGGTGGTCGCCGAGACGGTCGCGCTGAATCCGCTCGACCCCAAGGATCTGCTCCAGACCTTCGGACTGGTCGGCGTGTGGGTGATCCTCTTCGCCGAGACCGGTCTGCTGGTGGGGTTCTTCTTCCCCGGCGACTCGCTGCTCTTCCTGGCCGGGGTCGCCGCCTCGCCGGTGGCCGATGCGATGTTCGGCGACGGCACCCGGCTCTCCCTGGTCGGGCTGCTGATCGGTGGGCCGATCTGCGCGATCGTCGGGGCCCAGCTCGGGCACTGGCTCGGGGCCCGCTACGGCCGCCGGATGTTCGAGCGCCCCAACTCCCGACTCTTCAAGAAGGAGTACGTGGAGAAGGCGGAGTTCTACTTCCAGAAGTTCGGCCCGGCCAAGGCCGTGGTGCTGGCCCGGTTCATCCCGATCGTGCGGACGTTCCTCAACCCGGTGGCGGGTGCGCTCGGCATGCCGGCGAAGCAGTTCCTCCTGTGGAACGTCGTCGGGGCGATCCTCTGGGTCGACGGCATCCTGCTGATCGGCTACCTGCTCGCCGACCAGATCTACAACGCCATCGGCGACAAGATCGACCGGTACATCCTGCCGGTGGTCGCGCTGATCATCCTGATCTCGGTGCTGCCGATCTTCTTCGAGTTCCTGCGCGACCGTAAGGCCCGTCGACGCGGTGAGGCCGTCGCGGTGGTCGCCGCCGCGAGCGCGGTGGGGGCGGT
Source organism: Micromonospora sp. NPDC049257 (assembly GCF_040678915.1). Lineage (NCBI taxonomy): Bacteria > Bacillati > Actinomycetota > Actinomycetes > Micromonosporales > Micromonosporaceae > Micromonospora > Micromonospora sp. NPDC049257. Next base: position 576,093 of record NZ_JBFAQU010000001.1, on the reverse strand, counting down.
CGAGGCCGTCCGGGACGCCGTCGAGCACCACCACCCGCACCACGGGCAGCGGCACGGTGAAACGCAGCAGCACGGGCAGCAGCACGGTGAAACGCAGCAGCAGCCCTACGGCGGTGGGCAGCCCGGCCAGCCGCACGGCCGCGACCAGCAGTTCCCGCCGCAGACCTACGGTCAGCCCCAGCCGCCGCAGGACGGTGGGCGGTACCCGGAGCACGGTCAGGACCGCTGAACGCCGGGACGACGAACGGCCGGCCCTCGGGGAGAGGACCGGCCGTTGCATACGCGTACGCCACCGCGGGCACGGTGGTGGATCAGCAAACTGACCGGTGACGGAGAACCGTCACCACCCGATGACGCCACCCCTGGTACGCCATCGGACGTCACCCCCTGGTGGGGGCGACGGGTGCAGTCAGCGGGCCTTCTTGGTGGCCCGCTTGCGCGGCGGCGTGAGGAGGTCGGCGATCGTAGCGATCGCCGACGGCACCAGCCGGTAGTAGGCCCACACACCACGCTTCTCCCGCTCCAGCAAGCCGGCCTCGGTGAGGATGCGGAGGTGGTGGCTGACCGTCGGCTGCGAGAGGCCGAGCGGCGCGGTGAGGTCACACACGCACGCTTCGCCCTCGGGCGCCGACTGGATCAGGCTGAGCAGCCGCAGCCGAGCGGGGTCGGCGAGGGCCTTGAGGACCCCCGCCAGCCGCTCGGCGTCGGCACGTTCGATCGGCTCGCCGGCAAGCGGCGAGATCTGAGGCATGGTCATTTCAGCCAACGCAGTTCCCACGTATTCCATCCTTCCACCAGCAGCATCGATCCGCCTGCATATCAGCAGATCCGAATCGGCAAATTTTCACGCCACAAGGCCGAGGTCAGCCAACGTAAAGGCCGCCCGATACGGCAGTCCGGCGGCGCGTACGACGTCGCTGGCGCCACGATCGACGATAACCGCCACGCCCACGACCTCCGCCCCGGCCTCGCGTAGTGCTTCGACGGCCGTCAACACGCTGCCGCCCGTCGTCGAGGTGTCCTCCACCGCCAGTACCCGCCGGCCGGCCACCTCAGGACCCTCGATCCGCCGTTGGAGACCATGCGCCTTGCCGGCCTTGCGGACCACGAAGGCGTCCAGGGGTCGATCGGTCTCCGCGGCGGCGTGCAACATCGAGATGCCGATCGGATCGGCACCCAGGGTCAACCCACCGACCGCGTCGTAATTCCAGTCGGCGGTCAGCTCCCGCATCACCCGACCGACCAGGGGAGCGGCCCGGTGATGGAGAGTCACGCGACGCAGATCGACGTACCACTCCGCCTCCCGCCCCGAGGAGAGCACGACCCGGCCATGGACCACAGCCAGGTCAGTGATGAATTTACGCAGGTCGTCGTGGTCCCCCATGCCGATAGAGGGTACTGCGCAAGTCTGTGGGTCGTGTGTGCGGCCCACCCGGATCGGTCACCCGATCGACCGATGACTGGCGATGGACGGCTACGCTGCGCGATCGCACGGGCAGAGTTGTCGCAGGACAGCGGGCGGCCCGCGCGCCGTACCGCGCCGACGCCCGCTCACTCCCCGGCCGGATCGAGCTGCCCCCGCCGGTCCCGGAAGGCACCCCGCAACAACCGCCGCGGTACGTGTCGAAGGCTCGCGACGGCCAGCTTGTACTTCCAGTCCGGCACGCTGACCGTTTTGCCTTTCCGCAGGTCACGCAGGGCTTCGGCGACCACGTCGTCGGCCCGCAGCCAGATCCACCGTGGCATGCCGGACATGTCGATGCCGGTGCGCTCGTGATAGCCGGTGCGGGTGTAGCCGGGGCAGAGCGCCATCACGTGCACGCCCGCCACCCGGGTGGATTGCCCGATCGACTCGCTGAAGCTGGTGACCCATGCCTTGCTGGCTGGATAGGTGGAGCCCGGCATCACCGGGCCGAACCCGGCAACCGAAGAGACATTTATCACTGCCCCATCGCCGCGTTCGATCATTGGCCCGAGCGCGGCGAGAGTGAGCCGGAGTACCGCGTGCACATTCAACCGGAGCAATTGGGTCTCGTCGGCGACGGTGGAACGCAGAAACGGCCGACTGAGGCTGAGCCCGGCATTGTTGACCAACAGGTGCACCGGGTCGCCCGTGGTCAGTCGCCGTTCCACCCGGGCGCAACCGTCGTCGGTGGACAGATCGGCCGGTACGACCTGGACCTGGTTGCCGTACCGGCCGGTCAGTTCGGCGGCGGTCGCGTCGAGCCGGGTGGCGTCCCGGGCCACCAGGATCAGGTCCCAGCCCTCGGCGGCGAGTTGGCGGGCGAACGACTCACCGATGCCGGCGGTGGCACCGGTGATCAGCGCGCGGCGGCCCGGAGCCGGTCGGTCGGCGGTCACGGTTGCTCCTCAACGGGGCGGCGGCACCGGCGGAACGGCACCGGGGTCAGGCTCGGACGCCGGGGTGAACGGGGGCGGCCCGGAGCCGGGGCCCATCGGGCGGCGGGTGGCGAACCAGGTGCTCGCCGCCGGCAGCACCAGCAGCACGGCCACCACAAGGTAGCCGAGGGCCTGGCCCACCGAAACCCCCGCGTTCACCGGCACCCACCAGGACGGGTAGGCGTCGTCGAGGGTGCCGAACAGGTCGGCGACGCCCTGGTCCCCGCTGCCCAGCCGCAGCGGCCTGACCCGCTGGCCGACCAGCGCCGCGAGCGCGCACCCACCGGTGAGCAGGCCCAGCCCGCAGACCACCCAGACGCCGATCCGGGCCGCCCGACGACGGGCGAGCAGCCCACCGGCGAGGCCGACCAGCAGCAGCCCCACCAGCACCGTCAGCACCGCCGCGCCGACCGTGCCGAGCCGCAGCAGTCGGACCACGCCGTCGACGTCGCCCGGGTCGGCGGCGGTGTCGGCGGCGGCCACCCGGAACCGGTCGACGGTGCCGCCCAGGGCGAGCAGGGTGGTCACGGCGTAGACCCCGGCGGCGAGCGCCATCAGCCCGAGCAGCGCCGCCGCCGTGGTGACGACGACCGGCCGGCGGGCCGGCACCTGATCCGGGTACGACACGACGATTCCCTCCGGTAGGCGTCGGTGTGCAACCTACTCGGAGGGAATCGTCGGTGTCGCTGTTACGCGCCCGTCAGCTGCCGGCGGGGCGTTGCGGGTCGTCCGGGCCGCTGCCTCCGGCGGGCCGGTCCGGCTCCCCACCCGACGGCGGCTGCCAGGACTGGCCGTCGGACGGCTGCGGCTGATCCGGCACGCCCGGGGTGGACGCCGACGGGCCGGGCTGACCCGGGGTCGACGACGGTCCGGGGGCACCGGGCTGGCCGGGGGTGCCGGGCTGCGGGTAGTCCGGCGTCGCCGGGTAACCCGGGGTGGCCGGGTAACCGGGGGTGGCCGGGTAGCCCGGGGTGGCCGGGTAGGCGGCACCGGGAACCGGCGGCTCCCAGCCGCCCTTGGGCTTGCGGAAGAACTCGTTGGACTTCGGCAGGGCGAGCAGGATCAGCGCCGCCAGCAGGGCCAACAGGCTGAGCACGCCGAGCAGGGTGCTGACCGGGTTGTACCAGGAGGGCAGCACGGCGTTCATGCTGCGCTCCAACTCCTCGGCGCTCGGCGCGTTGCCGGAGCCGGAGCCGGCGGAACCGCTGAAACCGGCGGAACCGTTGACCAGTCCACCACCGACGCAGCAGACCATGATGCCGCCGACCACCCAGGTGGCGATCCGGCTGCCGTTCTTGCCCCGGTTGTTGAAGATCGCCAGGACGACGAGGGCCAGCGCGATCAGCAGCAGAATGGCGGACGCGGCGACGGCGAAGACCACGACGGCGGTGCCGAGCCCCTCGACCTCGCTCGCGGTCCCCTCGAACGCGTCCTCGAACGCCTGGCGGAGCTTGCCGCTGATCGCGAGGGTGAGGATCAGCCCGATCAGTTGGAGCGCCGCAAAGAACATCAGCAGATAGCTGGAGAGCGTCACCAGACCCGGACGGGTCCGGGCGGGCGTGCTGTGGGAATCGACCATGATTCTCCTTCCTAGATCACCGCACCACGGTAACGTCCGCAGTCCCGTCGTACCGGCTACGACGGAGCCGTACCCGATGATCGACCTGCCGAATCATCCATCGGCCGGGCGCGGGGCCGCGACCGAAGCGGATCAGGCGGGCGCTTCCCCGGGTCACGACTCGCGTACCAACCGGCGGTGTTCGGCGGTCACCACACCGAGCAGGAGCAGGTCCACCGCCAGCCCGGTCACCGCGCCGAACTGGTTGACCGTGAAGTTGAAGATCTGCCCGAACAGCAGGTCGACCAGGAGGGCCAGCTTGAACAGCCGGAACGCGGCCCGCCGGTCGTTGCGGAGCAGGAACGCGGCGCGGATGCTCAGCACCCCGGCGACCACCGCCGAGGCCGACACCCCGAGCACCGCGCCCCACTCGCCGAGCTGGTCCAGCTCGCCGGTCACCCCCTCGGTGGTGACCGCCACCACCGTCGCCACCGGCTCGATGACCAGGTAGGCCACCACCAGCAGGACCACCCAACGCTGGGCGGTCAGCCGGAGCAGCGCGCCGCGCAGCCGGGCCACCCAGGGCTGCCAGAACCGCCGTGGCGGTGGTTCCCGGCGCGGCACCACGTCCAGCAGCGCGGAGACCGCCGACTCGACCTCCGGGCCGGCACCCCGGACCAGCCGCAGGGTGGCCACCCTGCGCCGGTCGGTCAACCCCCGGCCGACCCCGCCGACGATCACGTCCAACGCGTTCGCCACCCGTTCGCCGGGGGTCAGCCGGATCCGTTCGCGCAGCGCCTGGGTGATCACCACCAGCAGGGCGAACACGGCGTAGATGATCCCGGCGGCCGGCCGGTAGAAGTAGTCGGTGCCGGCGGTGACGAACTTGCCGACCTCGTCGATGAACAGCCCGAAACCAACCCCGGCGAGCACCGCGCCGGCCATCCGGGCGGCCCCACCGAGGAAGATCAGCGCGACGCCCAGGCCGACGGTCATCAGCAGGCCACCCCAGAGCACGTGCGCGATGTGCAGGCCGCCGCCGCCGAGCTGCGGGTAGCCGGTGGCGTGCAGGAACGCCCGGGTGACCAGCACCGTCGCCACCCCGGACAGCACGAACGCCTGCAGGTACGCCGCAGCGTCCACCGCACGCGGTGGCAGCCGGCGGCGCAGCGACGGTGACATCAGTCCGAGGCTAGTAGCCGCGCCACTCGCTGCGGGCGTAGTCGAGCACCCTGGGCCGCAACAGGGTGGAGGAGGGCACGTCCAGGCGGCCCCGGTCGGCGGGGAAGGCCGCCGCCGCCCGCAGCACCCCCGGGTCGAGGAAACGCAGCCGGGGCGCGTCGGCCGGTAACTCCAGGGGCGGCGGGGTCCCGCCCGGCGCGGCGAGCACGAACCCCCAGTCACCGAACGACGGCACGTCGACGTGGTACGGCACGGTGGCGAAGCCCGCCTCGCGTACCGACGCCTCGATCGACCAGTACGACCGGGGCGCGAAGTACGGCGACCCGGACTGCACCACCAGCCGGGCGCCCTCGGCGAGCACCGAACGGATCAGGGCGTAGAACTCGACGGTGTAGAGCTTGGCGGTGGCCGTCTCGTCCGGGTCGGGCAGGTCGGCGACGACCACGTCGAAGCGTTCGCCGGCGGTCCGCAACCAGCCGAAGGCGTCGGTGTTGAGCACCCGGACCCGGGGGTCGTCGAGGGAACCGCCGTTGAGCGCGCGCAGCTGCGGCTCGGAGCGGGCCAGCGCCACCACCGCCGGGTCGAGGTCGACCACGGTCACCCGGCGCACGTCCGGATAGCGCAGGATCTCGCGGACCGCGAGACCGTCGCCGGCACCGAGGACCAGCACCTCACCGCGCGGGCCACGCATCGCCGGGTGCACCAGCGCCTCGTGGTAGCGATATTCGTCGATCGAGCTGAACTGGAGATCGCCGTTGAGGAACAGCCGCAGGTCGGTGACGGAGTGGCCGACCTCGCGAACCGACCGGGTCAGCACGATCTCCTGGTAGCGGGAGCGTTCGGCGTGCACCACCGGGTCGCGGTAGAGCTGCTGACGGCTGGTCACCTCGAAGTCGGCGGCGGTGACCCAGGCGTACCCCAGGCAGAGGGCGACCACCACGGAGCCGGCGCCCAGCACGAGCCGGGCCCGGCGGCTCAGCTCGGCGCGGAACACCGTGCAGACCAGGGCCAGGCCGGCCACCGCGTTCACCGCGCCGACCACCAACGCGCCCTTGAGCTGACCGAAGACCGGGATCAGCAGGAACGGGAAGGCGAGCCCGCCGAGCAGCGCGCCGACGTAGTCGGCGGCGAACAGGTCGGCGACCGCGCTGCCGGCGGCCTGCTCCCGGATGCGTTGCAGCATCACCATCAGCAGCGGGATCTCCGCGCCGATCAGCAGACCCAGCACGAACGCGGTGCCGACCAGCGCCGGGCCGTACAGGTCGAGCCAGGCGAACGCGGCGTAGAGGCCGAGCACCGACAGGCCGCCGAGCAGGGCCAGGGTCAGCTCGATCACCGCGAACGCGGCGGCGGCCCGGGGCTGCAACGGCTTGGCGACCAGCGCCCCGATCCCCATCGCGAAGACCATCACGCCGAGCACGATCGACGCCTGCCCGACCGTGTCGCCGATCAGGTAGCTGCCGAGCGCGACCAGGGCCAACTCGTACACCAGGCCGCAGGCGGCGCAGACGAAGACCGCGAGCAGCACCGACGCGCGGGCCCACCGCCAGCGCGGCCGGACCGCCGGAGTGTCGTCGACCGTGGTCACCGCGCCCCCCGGAAACGCCCGGCCGGCGTCGCCGCCCGCTGCCGGCCGCGCTGGACGAACCCGACGGTGATCAACAGGACGGCGACCAGCAGCAGGCCGGCGGCGGCCAGCACCGTACCCCAGCGGTCCCGCCAGAAGTCGCTGCCGGTGTCCGGCAGCGGGGCCGCCACCGCGCCGGGGTCGGCGGTCGGGGTGGCCGCCGGTGGTGCCGCACCCGTCTCGGCGACCAGCAGCGGCAAAGCCACGGCGGCGCGGCAGATCGCCCAGCCCGGGTCGTCCACGAAGACGTCCTCGTGCAGGCCGAACCGGGTCAGACCGGTCTGCACGGCGTAGAGGTCGGCCCGGGAGAAGTCGCCCGAGCCGGTCACGGTGATGGTCGCCGAGTCGCTGCTCTCGCTGCTCTCCGCGGTGTAGGTGATCCGGGCGCGGACCTGCACCCAGCGCGGGCAGCGGTCGTCCTCCTCCACCGCCACCCCGTCACCCAGGTTGGAGCCGACGCTCACCGGCGAGAGGAACGACTCCTCCAGCCGCCAGCCGTAGCAGATGCCCTGGCTGGCGGTCGCCTGGGCGAGCAGCGGCACGGTGTCGGCGCGCTCGTCGGCCGCCGGGGCGGGGACGTCGGTGCCGCCGGAGTCCCGGTTGAATAGGCTACTGCCCACGCAGACCACCACGACCAGGCCGAGGACGATCCAGACGACCCAGGCACCCGCGTTCTGTTTCGGCTTCGCCGGCTGCTTCGCCGTGGTCATCAGCTGATGGCGGCGGCGATGATCGCGCCGGTGGCGAGGTGCACCATCGCCGACACCCAGACCGCCGGGTGCGGCTGCTGGTCGACCAGCAGCGTGCCCAGCTTGCCCGGGGTCAACGCGTCGAGCAGCACGAACGCCAGGGCCATGATGACCAGGCCGACGATCCCGTACGCGGCGGAACCGACCAGGCCGAGCAGGAAGTCGTCCTCACTGGCGGCGATCGCGGCCACCACGATGATGCCGACGCCGGCCAGGTTCGAGGTGAGCAGCAGCGCGGCGTTACGGTTGCGTTCGGTCCAGATAAGCTCGTGGAGCTTGCCCGGGGTGGCCACGTCCACCAGCACGTAGCCGACGGCCATCAGGACGACACCGACCACCCCGTAGGCGAGGGTGACCAGCAGGTCGGTGACCAGGTTCTGCACAGCGTGCTCCAGGGGTTCGTTCGGTCGGGATCGATACGCGTCACTTGCCGGAGCCGGGGCCGCCACCACGCACGGTGCTGCCCCGACCCCAACCCCAGTGGCTGCCCACCGTCGAGTGGTAACGCGGGTAGGCGGTGCGCATCCGCTCCAGCAGGATCAGCGAGCCGGCGGCGATCGGCAGGATCACCAACGAGTCGTCGTCGTAGCGCAGGTAGACGCCGCTGCCGTCGACGTACTGGTCGGCCGGCTTCCAGGCACCGGTGACGTCGTCCGCCACCTGGCTCGGGGTCCGGTTCGAGGTGTACGCGACGGCGTCCCGCCCGATGTCCCGGGCCGCCGCCCGGGTGTAGCGGTCCTCGATGTAGCCCCGGGGCGAGAAGTTGCCGTAGAAGATCGCGAAGGCGGCGACCAGCGCGCCGACGACCGCGAACGCCACCCCCACCACGAACCAACGTCGGTACGTCACGGTGTCTCCTTCGTTCGCGACTGCGGGGCTCGCAGAACCGGCTCACTCCTCGCGCTCACGGTGCCTCCTCCGTTCGCGACTGCGGGGCTCGCAGAACCGGCTCACTCCTCGCGCTCACGGTGCCTCCTCCGTTCGCGACTGCGGGGCTCGCAGAAGGTCCACCACCGTCTCGGTCAGGACCAGTTCGTTGGTCTGGGGGTACGCGTGCCAGGTGCGCCAGCCCACCGTGCCGTCCGGCGCGTCGGGGCGTACGGCCAGCGCGGTGACCGCGTCCGGGTCCCCCGGAAAGACCCCGACCAGGGCGTACGGGTCGTCGGCCAGGTCGGCGCGGAGCGCGGCGATCCGGGTGTGCAGCTCCCCCTCGGCGGGGCGCAGCACGGTCGCGGTGAACCGGTAGCCACCCGCCTCGTCGTGCAGGTCGCCGGGCAGGTGCGGGGGCCGACCGGGCAGGCAGGCGACCGTCTCGACCAGCCCACCCGCCGCTGCCGGACCCGTCGCGTCGGCCCACCCGGTCGAGGTGTCGGCGTCGGCGAGCCCGGTCGAAGCCGCCGGGGTGCCGAGCCCGGTCGGAGCGGCCGGGGTGCCGAGCCCGGTCGGGATGTCCGCGTCGGCGAGCCCGGTCGAAGCGGCCGGGGTGGTGAACCCGGTCGGGGTGGTGAGGACGACCTGGTGGGACGCGCCGAGCAGGCGCAGCCGCAGCCGTACGCCGCCGGGCAGGGTCACGTCACGGATGTGCAGGGCGGGGCGTTCCGGGCCACCGAGCGCCAGGCTCAGGTCGGCGGCGCAGGTGTCGACGTACGGGGTGTCCAGGCTGACCAGCACGATCAGGACCCCCCCGGGCCGGACTGCGGGTACACCATCACGTCCGCGCGGTGCAGCCGCTCGCCCCGGCCCACCTCCCAGCCGGCGTCCCCGTACGCCTCGAAGGAGAGCCGCTCGCCGCCCTGGCCCCGGTAGTCCTGGTAGCGGACGGTGCCGTACGGGTCGAGGCCGGTGCTGCCGGTGGCCGAATAGCGGGCCTGGCCGGACTCCTCCCAGGAGTAGCGGCGGCCGGCGAAGTCGAGGGTGGGTGCGCCCGGGGTGATCGTGGCGGCCGGCTCGGCCGTCCAGAGCACCAGCTCCAGGTCCGGGTCCTCCTCGACGGAGAGCCAGCGCTTGTCGCCCTCGACGGTGTCCAGCAGGTGCTCGGCCCAGCTCCAGCCGCCCTCGACCAGGTGCACCGAGCCACGAACCGCGTAGGACACCCCACGGATCTCGACGATGTCGCCGGGCTTGAGCTTGCGGGGGTCCCCGCGCAGCGCGTCGGAGTCGGTGTCGCGGAACGGGTCCTTCGCCGGTGTCGGCCGGTTCGGTTTCCGACTCCGGCTGAAAGCCACCGCCGCCACCACGATCCCGGCGACCCCGATCAGACATCCCAACGTTGCCACGACGTACGCGACCGAACCGTTCACCCCGACCACCTCCCCAAGTGCATCGGCGGAGACGGTAACAACCCCGCGCACCCCGCGCACCTGGGGAAACTCAGCGAATCCTGAGTAAACAGTCAGCTACCGAGTGTCATCGTCGGTGTGCTGACCAGCCAGCCGGTCCGCCGCGTACCCGCCCAGCGTGGTGCTGCCCATCGTGCAGCCGGCAAAGGTGGTGAACTCGTCGTCGATGCCGCGTAGGGCCGCCCAGGCATCCCGGGCCGCCGCCGGATCGACCCCCTCCAACAGCGTCGCCGCGTACGCCCGGCCGGCCGGCGAGCCGTGCCGCAGCAGCCAGTCGACCTGCTCACGGGCCTGCCGGGGGCGCTGCGCGAACGCTTCCCCCACCCGTCGGTACGCCTCGGTCACCGGCAGCAGCGTGCCGGCGAACCCCACCCCGCCAAAGGCGACAGTGTCCGCCCCGGCGAGTTCCCGCACGGCGGCGTCCAGCTCCGGGTCGCCGCTCTTCTTCCGCATCCCGAACATGCCCCTCTCCTTTCCCCGCCCCACCCCTGACCACCCACCCCACCCCCACCCAACCCGCCCCACCCCCCACTCGACCCACCCCGCCCCCACTCAACCTCCGCCCAACCGCACTCAGCTCTCGCCAACCGCACTCAGCCTCCGCCCAACCGCACGCAGCTCTCACCCGCCCGCGGTGATCAAGAGGTTTGCGTCACCAGAGAGCGCTCCCAGTGACGTAAACCTCTTGATCACCGGCGCAGGAAGGCCGGGGCGGGGGGTGATCAAGAGGTTTACGTCGAGGGAAAGCGCTCTCGTGACGTAAACCTCTTGATCACCGGGGCGGGAGGGAGGGCGGGAGGGGGAGGGGCGGCGGGGGCGGGGGTCAGGTGGAGGTGACGGTGAGGGCGTTCTTGTCGTCGGACAGGTCGACCCGTACCGTGTCGCCGTCCCGGATCACGCCACCCAGCAGGGCCTTGGCGAGCTGGTCGCCGATGGCCGACTGGACCAGGCGGCGCAGCGGGCGGGCACCGTAGATCGGGTCGTACCCGTGCTCGGCGAGCCAGGTCCGGGCGGCGTCGCTGACGTCCAACGCCAGCCGGCGGTCGCCGAGGCGCCGACGCAGCCGGGTGAGCTGGATGTCGACGATCGACCGCAGGTCGTCCCCGCGCAGCGCGGCGAAGACCACGATGTCGTCGAGCCGGTTGAGGAACTCCGGCTTGAAGTGCGAGCGGACCACCGCGAGCACCCCCTCCCGGCGCTGCTCCTCGGCGAGCGTCAGGTCGCTGATCACCGACGACCCCAGGTTGGAGGTGAGGATCAGGATCGCGTTGCGGAAGTCGACGGTACGACCCTGACCGTCCGTGAGCCGACCGTCGTCGAGCACCTGGAGCAGGATGTCGAAGACGTCCGGGTGGGCCTTCTCCACCTCGTCCAGCAGGATCACCGAGTAGGGGCGGCGGCGCACCGCCTCGGTGAGCTGCCCGCCCTCCTCGTAGCCGACGTAGCCGGGCGGGGCACCGACCAGGCGGGCGACGGAGTGCTTCTCGCCGTACTCGCTCATGTCGATGCGGACCATGGCCCGCTCGTCGTCGAAGAGGAACTCGGCGAGCGCCTTGGCCAGCTCGGTCTTGCCGACGCCGGTGGGGCCGAGGAACAGGAAGCTGCCGGTGGGGCGGTCCGGGTCGGCGACGCCGGCCCGCGCCCGGCGTACCGCGTCGGAGACGGCACCGACGGCCTCGGCCTGGCCGACGACCCGGCCGCCCAGCGACTCCTCCATCCGCAGCAGCTTGGCGGTCTCGCCCTCCAGCAGCCGGCCGGCCGGGATGCCCGTCCAGGAGGCGACGACGGAGGCGATGTCGTCCGCGCCGACCTCCTCCTTGAGCATCGCGCCGTCGGCCTGGAGCCGGGCGAGTTCCTCCTCGGCCCGCGCCAGGTCGGCCTTGAGCGCCGGGATGCGGCCGTAGCGCAGCTCGGCGGCGCGTTCCAGCTCGCCGTCGCGTTCGGCCCGTTCGGCCTCGCCGCCGAGGCGTTCCAGCTCCTCCTTGGCGGTGGAGAGCTTGGTGATGTGGCTCTTCTCGGTCTGCCAGCGCTCGGACAGGGCGGTGAGCTGCTCGCGCTTGTCGGCCAGCTCCTTACGCAGCCGCTCCAGCCGCTCGGCGGAGGCGGCGTCGGGCTCCTTGGCCAGCGCCATCTCCTCGATCTCCAGCCGGCGGACCGCCCGTTCGATCTCGTCCACCTCGACCGGCCGGGAGTCGATCTCCATCCGGAGCCGGGACGCGGACTCGTCGACCAGGTCGATCGCCTTGTCGGGCAGGAACCGGTCGGTGATGTACCGGTCGGACAGCGACGCGGCGGCGACCAGGGCGGCGTCGGTGATCCGGACGCCGTGGTGCACCTCGTAGCGTTCCTTGAGGCCGCGCAGGATGCCGATGGTGTCCTCGATGGTGGGCTCGCCGACCAGCACCGGCTGGAACCGACGCTCCAGCGCCGGGTCCTTCTCGATGTGCTCGCGGTACTCGTCGAGGGTGGTCGCGCCGACCATCCGCAGCTCGCCGCGCGCCAGCATCGGCTTGAGCATGTTGCCGGCGTCCATCGAGCCCTCGCCCTTGCCCGCGCCGACCACGGTGTGCAGCTCGTCGAGGAAGGTGATGACTTGCCCGTTGGAGTTCTTGATCTCCTCCAGGACGGACTTGAGCCGTTCCTCGAACTGCCCCCGGTACTGCGCCCCGGCGACCATCGCGCCGAGGTCGAGCGAGACCAGCTTCTTGTCGCGCAGCGACTCGGGCACGTCGCCGGCCACGATCCGCTGGGCCAGGCCCTCGACGATCGCGGTCTTACCGACGCCGGGCTCGCCGATCAGCACCGGGTTGTTCTTGGTACGCCGGGAGAGCACCTGGATCACCCGGCGGATCTCCGAATCCCGGCCGATCACCGGGTCGATCTTGCCGTCGCGGGCGCTCGCGGTGAGGTCGACGCCGTACTTGGTCAGCGCCTGGTAGGTCTGCTCCGGGTCGGCGGTGGTGACCCGCCGGTCCCCGCCCCGCACCGTCGGGAACGCGGCGACCAGGTTCTCCTCGGTGGCCCCAGCCGACTTCAGCGCGTTGGACACCGCGCCACCCACCCGGGCCAGACCGGCCAGCAGGTGCTCGGTGGAGGTGTACTCGTCGCCGAGCGGCCGGGCGATCTGCTCGGCGGCCCCGATGGCGTTGACGAACTCGCGGGCGAGGGTGGGCTCGGCGATGCTGGACCCACGGGCTGCGGGCAGCGCGTCGACCGCGCGCTGGGCGACCCGGCGCAGCTCGGCGGGGTCGGCACCCGCGGCGCGCAGCAGGCCGGCAGCGGTGGAACCGTCGGTGTCGAGCAGTGCCGACAGCAGGTGCCAGGGTTCCACGGTGGCGTGACCACGCTGGTTGGCCAGCGCGACGGCACCGGTGATGGTTTCGCGGCTCTTGGTGGTGAGTCGTTCCGTGTTCATGGGCTCCCCCGGGATCGGCGTGTCCACTAGTAAGAGACACCACCAGAGTTGAGCCTATTCCGCTCAACTCTCGCTATGTGACTCGCGTCACAAACTCTCGTTCGAGGTCGGCCGACGAACTCCGGCCCACCTCAGTTGACCCACCGCACCCTGCCGCACTCCACCCCGCCTCGCCCACCTCCGCTCAGGAGTCAGCGGGGCAGGCGGGCGGCGCAGGGGGTCTCGTGGTCGGCCCGGAGCACGCACCGCCGACCACTGTCCAGCCGGTTGTCGCAGAAGACCCGGTGGCGTACCCCCTGATCATCCTCGGCGGAGACGGTGGTCTCGCCGGGGTCGACGTGGGCGAGGAAGGCCAGCGAGCGGGCCGCCGTCCGGGCGAGCATCTTGGCCCGCGCCAGGTCCGCAGCGACCACCGGCAGGTGTACGACATACCGCCCGGTCATGCCTCCCCACCCGCCCGACCCGGCTCACGCCACCCCGGGCGGGCCGAAGCAGTATCGGCCCAATGGCGGTATAGCGATGGCTCGGACACCGCAATATCGCCCCACCTGAGTTGACCAAGGTCGAGCTTCGACGGTGGGTGCGGCGACTCGTACCCCATGGCGCTCCTTCGCTGGACGGCTCGGTGTCGCGGTGCTGGAAGGGCAGCCCGGCCGCGCTGCCGGTTCGGCCGGGCTGCCCGCCCTGCCGTCGCAGCCCACTTCGGCAGTACGACGACAGGGCCGCTTTCGCATGGACGCCGCCGACGCGGCCCATGTCGATCTCAGGGCTGGCACGACTGACGCATCTTCTGGCCCAGTCGTGCCAGCCCACGGATGCCAACCGGAGGCCGGTTTGCCTACCAGGCTTTCCGCTGATGGCCCCGCCGAAGCAACATACAATGCAAAGCATTGGAAGACAACCACTCACCATGCAAAGCACGCGAAGTCTTGGCGGGCCGTGTGCTGCCATGGGAGGATCTTGGGGCCTACCAGGAGTTGCCGCCATGCCCCGAGTTTCCGACCGTCAGCGCATCGCCCAGGACATCCGCGACAAGATCGCCTCCGGCGAGTACACGCCAGGCGACAAGTTGCCGTCCCTGCGTGAGTTGATCGCGCACTACGAGGTTTCCGCCGAGCCCGTGCGCTCCGCACTGCTGATCCTTCAGGCGGAGGGCCTCATCGAAGGTCATCAGGGCAAGGGAACCTACGTCACACCGCGCAGAACCACCCCTTGATCCCGCAGCGCGGGTCGCGGTTACCGACCGGCGAGCCGGCGAGCACAGCCGGTGCCTGCCGGAAAGTGCTCGCCAGCAGCACAGACGTCCAACGGGCCCAGCTTGGGCGCAGGGTATAGCCTCGCGTCCGTGCGAGTACGTGTCGAACAGACCGCCCTACCCGGAATCGGCGTACGTCATGATCTGATGACGGAGTCCGGTCGCCGGCTCGGTGTGGTCTCCCACCGCAATGGCCGCCGCGACCTGGTCCTCTACGACCCGGACGATCCCGACTCCTGCCAGCATGACATCCCGCTGACCGACGACGAGGCCGAGGCGTTGGCCGACATCCTCGGCGCGTCGCTGATGCTGGGTCAGCTCTCCGGCCTGCGCGAGCAGGCGGCCGGGCTGCTCACCGAGCAGATCGCCATCCCGGCCGGGTCGAAGTACGTCAACAAGCGGCTCGGTGACACCAAGGCACGTACCCGCACCAGCGCCTCCATCGTGGCGGTGCTCCGGCAGGGCGAGGTCAACGTCTCGCCCGATCCCACCTTCCGCTTCGCGGCCGGTGACGTGGTGGTCGTGGTCGGGACCCGGCAGGGTCTCGACGGGGTGACAGCCATCCTCGCCGACAGTGACCCGGACGGCTGAGGCGTATGCACGAAACCACCACACTGCTCATCGAGGTCGGCGCGCTCCTGCTTCTGCTCGGGCTGCTCGGCCGGCTCAGCCGCCGGTTCGGCGTCTCCCCCATCCCCCTCTACCTGCTCGCCGGGCTCGCCTTCGGGCACGGTGGCCTGCTCCCGCTGGCCGCGAGCGAGGAGTTCTTCGCCGTCGGCGCCGAGATCGGCGTCATCCTGCTGCTGGTCATGCTCGGCCTGGAATACAGCGCCAACGAGCTGGTCGGCAACCTGCGCTCGGCGGCCCCGGCCGGCCTGATCGACGCGGCGCTCAACGCCCTGCCCGGTTTCGGCTTCGCGTTGCTGCTCGGCTGGGGCTGGGTGGCCGCCGTGGTGCTCGGCGGCATCACCTGGATCTCGTCGTCCGGGGTGATCGCCAAGGTGCTCGGCGACCTCGGCCGGGTCGGTAACCGGGAAACCCCGGTCATCCTCTCCGTGCTGGTCATCGAGGACCTGGCGATGGCGCTCTACCTGCCGCTGGTGACCGCGCTGCTGGCCGGCGTGGGCCTGGTCAAGGGTGGGATCGCGCTGGGTGTCGCGGTGTTCACCGTGGTGATCGTGCTGGTCGTCGCCATCCGCTTCGGCCACCTGATCTCCGCCGCCCTGTCGGCGAAGGACCCGGAGGCGTTGCTGCTCGGGGTGCTCGGCCTGACCCTGCTGGTCGCCGGCATCGCCGCCCGGCTCCAGGTCTCCGCCGCCGTCGGGGCGTTCCTGGTCGGCATCGCCCTGTCCGGGCCGGTGGCGCACCACGCCACCGAACTGCTCTCCCCGCTGCGGGACCTCTTCGCCGCGGTCTTCTTCGTCTTCTTCGGCCTGGTCACCGACCCCCGGGACATGCCGCCGGTGCTGCTGCCCGCGATCGTGCTGGCCGTGGTCACCATGGGGACCAAGCTGCTCACCGGCTACCTGGCGGCCCGCCGGGCCGGCATCGCCGAACCGGGCCGTTGGCGGGCCGGCTTCGCGTTGATGCCGCGCGGCGAGTTCTCCATCGTCATCGCCGGTCTGGCCGTCGCCGCCGGCACCGTCGAACCCAAACTGGCGGCGCTCGCCACGGCGTACGTGCTGATCACCGTGATCACCGGTCCGATGCTCGCCCGCCTGCCCGACATGCGCTGGTTCAAGCAGAGGCTGCGTCGACGGATCGCCGCCCGACAGCCCCAGCCGGTACCCGCCACGGACTGAGAACCGCCTGGCCAGGCCCCTCACACAGGTGGCCTGGCCAGGGCCTCCGTTGCCGAATTGCTCCCGGCGGGGTCTTCCGCCGGCCGGGCAGCGGCGGCTAGCGTTGCGCCCCAGCAGGACAGGGTCCCGCGGGCGGACGGAGGCACCCCGTGGATGTGAGCGGAAGGTTGCCGGTGAGCGTGCAGGATCCGCCGTTCCACGGCTTCGCCAACCCCGTCGACCCGTCGCCGGGGGAGCTACGGGCCTGGGCGTACCAGCCGGACTCGGTGCCGCTGACCTCGCTGCCACAAGACTGGGACCTGCTGGTCTCCGGCGACCACCTGGTGCTCACCCTGTTCGAGTTGGCGTTGGACCCGGCCTGCCCCGCGCGCCGCTTCGCCCTGCACTGCCTCTACATCTACGCGGCCGACGGCATCCGGACGAACTTCCGCGCCCACCCCAAGCGTCGCTTCCGCAAACTGGTGGAGCAGGCCGAGCGCGACGGCGACGAGTTGATGCGCAACTGGGCGTACAACAGTCGGGCGCTGCTGGCCCGGCAGGAACTCTTCACCTACCACGACTGGTGCGAGGGCGGCCTGGTCCGGGACAACCGCCGGCTCGGCTGACCGGCGGCGCACCCGCAGCCGGACGGCGAACGGGCCGGGACCCCCCGTGGGTCCCGGCCCGCACGTCGACGGATCGTCAGCGTGCCGATCCGCCCTGGTTGCGGCGTTTCTCCCCGGTCCGCTCCCGGTCCGCCCCGGGGTCGGCCCCTTCGGCGAACCTGCCGTTCTTCACCGTGTCGGAGAACTTGCCCTCGGTGACCCGGTCGAACTTCTCCCGGACGTTCTCGGCCACCTTGTTGAGCCGCTCCTCCGCCTGCCGGGCCACTTTCTTCGCCGATTCCGCCACGGTTCCCCCCGCCGTCGGAGTCCGAATTGACCTGGTTGGACCTGACAACAGGCTAGCCGGAACGACCACCCACCGCCGGAAAACCCCGACCGCAGACCACCGCCGACCCGGCGGGCCGGGCCAGGGTCAGCGGTCGGGGGTGCGGCGGGGACGCCAGACCACCAGCGCCGTGGAGGTGCGACTGGTCGGCACCAGGTCACCCCGGGAGAAACCGCTGGCCAGCGTCTCCAGCTCGGCGATCCGGCGGTAGGCGGCGTCCAGCTCCGCCTCCAGTCGGGCCACCCGCTGCTGGGCCTGCTCCACCAGGCGTTCCAGCCCGATGATCCGTTTCACCCCGGCCAGGTTGACACCCTCGTCCTGGCTGAGCCGCTGGACCTCACGCAGCAGGACCACGTCCCGCACGCTGTAGCGTCGCCCGCCACCGGCCGCCCGACCGGCCTGCACCAGGCCGAGCCGGTCGTACTGACGCAACGTCTGCGGGTGCATTCCCGCCATCCGTGCCGCGACCGAGATCATCAGCACCTTGGCCTCGTAGGCGGCGTCACCCGAACCGACGAACCCGTCCGACATCTCCACTCACCTCCGCACCCGTCAACCGGTCAACCGACCCGACGCACCCGCGCGTCGAGATGTTCCCGGGCCGCCGGCGGCGTCGCGTCGGCGAACGACTCCAGCGCCGCCCGGGCTTCGTCCGACACCGTCGCCGGCACCACCACGTCCAACGTGACCAGCAGGTCACCGGCCTGACCGTCGCGACGCACCACACCCTTGCCCCGGGCCCGCAGCACCCGACCGGACGGGGTCCCCGGCGGCACGCGCAGGGTCACCGCGCCGTCCAGCGTGGGCACCCGCAGGTCGGTGCCGAGCACCGCCTCGGCGAAGGTGATCGGCACGGCCAGCGTCAGGTCGTCACCGGTACGCCCGAACAGGTCGTCCGGGCGGACCTTCACCTGGACGAACAGGTCGCCCGCCGGCCCACCCCGCTGACCCGGCTCGCCCCGCCCGGCCAACCTGATCCGCTGCCCGTCGGCCACCCCGGCGGGAAAGCGGACGTTCAACGTGCGGGTCTTGGTGACCCCGCCGGTGCCGTGGCACTCGGGGCACTTCTCCTCGACGACCGTGCCGACGCCCTGGCAGTTGCGGCACGGCTCGGAGAAGCTGAACGACCCCTGGTCCCGGGTGGTCACCCCGGCGCCGTGGCAGACCGGGCAGGCGGTCGGCTGGGTGCCGGGCTTCGCGCCGTTGCCGTGGCAGGTGTCGCAGACCCCGGGCGCGCGCAGCGTCAACGGCAGGGTGACACCACGCACCGCGTCCCCGAAGTCGAGGGCCACCTCGGTCTCCACGTCCCGGCCCCGGGCCGGGCCACGTGCCCGCGTCGGACCGGCACCACCGGCACCACCGCCGGAGAAGATCGAGCTGAACAGGTCGGTGAAGCCGCCACCACCGAACCGGGTGTCCCCGCCACCGCCGCCGAACAGGTCGGAGACGTCGAACGGGGCACCGCCGGGCTGACCCGTGCCGGGCGCGCCCCGACGGAACGCGCCCGAGCCGAACAGCGAGCGCATCTCGTCGTACTCGCGGCGCTTGGTGTCGTCGCCGAGCACCGCGTACGCCTCGGAGACGCCCTTGAACCGCTCCTCGGCTTTCGGGTCACCGGGGTTGTGGTCCGGGTGCGATTCCCGGGCCAGTTTCCGGTACGACTTCTTGATCTCGTCTGAGGAGGCGGACTTCTCCACGCCCAACGTGGCGTAGAAGTCCTTCTCGATCCAGTCCTTGGAACTCACCGGTCCACCCCCTTCCGTGAGATGTGGCCCGGTCGCCCCGCCCACCGGGTGAGGGTGGGCGGGGCGACCGGATGGCCGTGCACTATTGCGGGTCGGCGACCGCGACCATGGCCGGCCGCAGCAGCCGCTCACCGAGCAGGTAGCCCCGGCGCATCACCTGGACACAGGTGGGCTCGTCCACGTCCGGCGAGGTCTGGTGCGCGACCGCCTCGTGCCGGGTCGGGTCGAACGGATCGCCCTTCTCGCCGAAGGGGGTCAGGCCGAACTTGCCCAGCGCCGTGGTGAGCTGCTCGGCCACCGTGCCGAACGGCCCCACCAGGTCGCCGTGCTCCCGGGCCCGGTCCAGGTCGTCCAGGATGGGCAGCAGCGCGGCGAGCACCGAGCCGGTCGCCTGCTCCTGGACCACGCCCCGGTCCCGGTCCACCCGCTTGCGGTAGTTGGCGTACTCCGCCGACACCCGTTGCAGGTCCCGGGTCCGTTCGTCCAGCTCGGCCCGGAGGGCTTCCAGCTCGGCGCCGAGCGGCGAGCCGGTCGGGCTGTCGTCGACCGGCTGCGCGGGGGCGTCCACCACCGGCGGACCGGTCGGTGCCGGCCCGTCGAGCGCGGTCGCCTCGGCCTCGATCTCGTCGACCATCACCTCGGCCTCCTCGACCAGCCCCTCGGCCGGGGCGTCCGCCCCGGCGTCGGCGGCGGCGGGCGGCTCCTCGGTCCTGCCCAGCTTGCGGTTGTTCCGGATGACGACCCGCGGCCCGTCGTCGGCGGGCTCGGAGCCACCCGGCGTCGACCCGGAGGCGCCCGGGTCGGCGACTCGTGGCTTCTCCGTCATACGACTACCTCGATCCCTGTGCGGTGAGTTCGTGTCCGGCACGGACCGTCACTTCTTGTCCTCGTCCACGATCTCCGCGTCGACCACGTCGTCCGGGCCGCCCGCCTTCGGGGCCCCGGCGGCACCGGCACCCGCGCCGGCACCGGCGCCCGCGCCCGGACCTGCCGCGCCCGGCTGCTCCCCCTGCTCGGCCTGCTGCGCGTAGAGCAGCGAACCGGCCTGCTGGGAGACCTGGGCGAGCCGCTCGTGGGCCGCCTTGATCTTCTCGATGTCCTGACCGCCGAGCGCGCCGCGCAGCTCGCCGAGGGCCTCGTTGAGCTGCTCCCGGTTCTCCGTCGGCAGCTTGTCGCCGCTCTCGGCGAGGAACTTCTCGGTCTGCCACTGGAGCGCCTCGGCCACGTTGCGGGCCTCCGCCTCCTCGCGGCGACGCTTGTCGTCGTCGGCGTGCTCTTCGGCGTCGCGGCGCATCCGCTCGATGTCGTCCTTCGGCAGCGAGGAGCCGCCGGTGATCGTCATCTTCTGTTCCTTGCCGGTGCCCAGGTCCTTGGCGTGCACGTTGACGATGCCGTTGGCGTCGATGTCGAAGGCGACCTCGACCTGCGGCACGCCACGCGGCGCCGGCGGGAGGCCGGTCAGCTCGAAGGTGCCGAGCTTCTTGTTGTACGCCGCGATCTCGCGCTCGCCCTGGAACACCTGGATCAGCACCGACGGCTGGTTGTCGTCGGCCGTGGTGAAGACCTCGGAGCGCCTGGTCGGGATGGTGGTGTTGCGCTCGATGAGCTTGGTGAAGATGCCGCCCTTGGTCTCGATGCCCAGGCTCAGCGGGGTCACGTCGAGCAGCAGGACGTCCTTGACCTCACCCTTGAGCACGCCAGCCTGCAGGGCCGCGCCGACGGCGACGACCTCGTCCGGGTTGACGCCCTTGTTGGGGTCGCGACCGGTGAGCTGCTTGACCAGGTCGGTGACGGCCGGCATCCGGGTGGAGCCGCCGACCAGGATCACGTGCTCGACGTCGGAGATCTTGATGCCGGCGTCCTTCACGGCCTGCTCGAACGGGCCCTTGCAGCGGTCCAGCAGGTCCTGCGTCATCCGCTGGAACTCGGCGCGGCTGAGCGTCACGTCCAGGTGCAGCGGGCCGGCCGCGCCGGCGGTGATGTACGGCAGGTTGATGTTGGTGGTAGTGGCCGCCGACAGCTCGATCTTGGCCTTCTCGGCCGCCTCGCGGAGCCGCTGGAGGGCCATCTTGTCCTGGCCCAGGTCGATGCCGTGCTCGCCGCGGAACGTCTTCACCAGGTGGTCGATGATCCGCTGGTCCCAGTCGTCACCGCCGAGCTGGTTGTCACCGCTGGTCGACTTGACCTCGACGACGCCCTCGGCCAGTTCCAGCAGGGACACGTCGAAGGTGCCGCCGCCCAGGTCGAAGACGAGGACGGTCTGCTCCTTGGAGCCCTTGTCCAGCCCGTACGCCAGGGCCGCCGCGGTCGGCTCGTTGACGATCCGCAGCACGTTGAAGCCGGCGATCTCACCGGCCTCCTTGGTGGACTGCCGCTGCCCGTCGTTGAAGTAGGCGGGAACGGTGATCACCGCGTCGGTGATCTGCTCACCCAGGTACGCCTCGGCGTCCCGCTTGAGCTTCATCAGCGTGCGCGCCGAGATCTCCTGCGGGGTGTACTTCTTGCCGTCGATGTCGACGGTCCAGTTGGTGCCGATCTCCCGCTTGACCGAGCGGATGGTCCGGTCCGGGTTGGTCACCGCCTGGCGCTTCGCGACCTCACCGACGAGCACCTCGCCGTTACGGGCGAACGCGACGATCGACGGGGTCGTCCGCGAGCCTTCAGCGTTGGCGATGACGGTGGGCTCACCGCCCTCGAGAACGCTGACGCAGGAGTTCGTCGTGCCGAGGTCGATACCGACCGCACGTGCCATCTTCGCTTCCTCGCTTCGTTACGGGTGGGCAGGTCGGAGGGCCTGCCCGGGAGGGCCGCCCGCAGCGACCACACCACAAGTTGAGTGAACTTGACTCAATAGTGCCACGCGATCGCCAAAGCGCAAGTCGACTTGAGCCGACCCGACGCAACCCGACCGTTACTACCCTCCGGTTGTCTCTGTTGCATCGGTCGGGCACGCTTTAGCGGTGACGACGCACGGCGATCCCGCCACCCGGTCCGGCGCGCCCACCGTCGCCGCCCGCACCGGGCCGTCGGAGACCGACGAGACGCCGCCCGGCCCCACCGGAGACGGCCTGCCCGCCGCCCTCACCGGCCTGCGGGCCGCGATCGGCGCGGCCCGGTTTCCGCTCGCGCTGCCCTCGGCCGAGCCGGCCCGGCACACCGGCCGGGCGCTGACCGACCAGCTCGACGACTACCTGCTGCCCCGGCTGGCCCGGCTCGACGCCCCGCTGCTCGTGGTCGTCGGCGGCTCCACCGGCGCGGGCAAGTCGACCCTGGTCAACAGCCTGGTCCAGGCCCGGGTGAGCGCCGCCGGCGTGCTCCGCCCCACCACCCGCTCCCCGGTGCTGGTCTGCAACCCCGCCGACGCCGCCTGGTTCCGCCAGGGTGAGCTGCTGCCCGGCCTGACCCGCACCAACGAACCCAGCGAGGATCCGGGCACCCTGCACCTGGTCACCGCGCCCGCGCTCCCCCCGGGGCTGGCCTTCCTCGACGCCCCCGACATCGACTCGGTGGTCGACGCCAACCGGGCCCTCGCCGGCCAACTGCTCGCCGCCGCCGATCTCTGGCTCTTCGTCACCACCGCCGCCCGGTACGCCGACGCCGTCCCGTGGGAGCTGCTGCGTACCGCCCGCTCCCGGGGTGCCGCGATCGCCATGGTGCTGGACCGGGTGCCCCCCGAGGCCGCCGACGAGATCGCCGCCCACCTGTCCGAGATGCTCGCCGCCCAGGAGTTGGGCGCGGCACCGCTGTTCGTCCTGCCGGAGACCTGGGTCGACGGCCAGGGCCTGCTGCCCGACCGGGTCACCGCACCGCTGGGCACCTGGTTCGCCCGGCTCGCCGCCGACGCCGAGGCCCGGGCCGCCGTGGTCCGGCAGACCCTCGACGGCGCACTCGCCTCACTGCACCCGACGGTGGAGATGCTCGCCGACGCGGCCGACGAGCAGATGGTCGCCGCCGACGCCCTCGACGACCGGGTCCGGGCCGCCTACCAGGGCGCGCACCGGACCGTGGCCGAAGGGCTGAAGGACGGCCGGCTGCTCCGCGGCGAGGTCCTCGCCCGCTGGCAGGAGTTCGTCGGCACCGGCGAGTTCTTCCGGACGCTGGAGGCCCGGATCGGCCGGCTGCGCGACCGGGTCGTCGCCGCGGTAACCGGCCGGCCCGCCACCCCCGCCACCGACCTGCGCAACGCCATCGAGTCACAGTTGGTCACCCTGCTGCGCGGGGTCGCCTCCGAGGCGGCGGAGAACGCGTACACCGCCTGGAAGGCGAACCCGGCCGGGGCCGCGCTACTCGACCCGCCGCTGGCGCACCCGTCGGCCGACCTGCCCGAGCGGGCCGAGCGGCTGGTCCGGGACTGGCAGCGCGGGGTGCTGGAGCTGGTGCGGGAGGAGGGCGGCGACCGGCGGTTCGTGGCCCGGACGGCCGCGTACGCGGTCAACGCCACCGGGCTGGCCGTGATGATCGCCGTCTTCGCCTCCACCGCGTTCATCCCGACCGGGCTGGAGGTGGCCACCGGGGCCGGCACCACCGTCGCCGCGCAGGCCGTACTCCAGGCGATCTTCGGCGACCAGGCGGTGCGTACCCTCGCCGCGAAGGCCCGGGGTGACCTGCTGGAACGGGTCCGCGCGCTGCTGGACGAGGAGGCGGCCCGCTACCTGGCCCGCACCGACGGGGCCCGACCCGGTGCGGAGGTCGGCGCGGCGCTGCGCCGGGCCGGCGGCCGGGTCGAGCTGGCCCGGCACCACAGCGGCCTCGCCGGCCAGACCGGCCAGGCCCTACCGATCCCGACCCCGACCTCCGAGGACGGCACCCGGTGACCAACATCGTCGGTCGGATGCGCGAGGCGCTCCGGGGTGACCAGCGGGTCGACGCCGACGCGCTGGTGGCCCGCCTCGACGCGATCCGCCGGTTCCTCGACGCGGTCGACGGCGAGGTGCCCGACACCCGGCTGGTCGGCGCGCACACCCTGGTCGAGCGGGCCGGCACCCGGTTGTCGCTGTCCCGGGACCACACCGTCGTGGCGTTGGCCGGCGCCACCGGCAGCGGCAAGTCCAGCCTGTTCAACTCCCTGGCCGGGATGGAACTCTCCCCGGTCGGGGTGCGCCGGCCCACCACCGGTGTCGCGCACGCCTGCGTCTGGGGGCCGCTGGACGGCGGCAACCGGCTGCTCGACTGGGTCGGGGTGCTGCCCCGGCACCGGTTCGTCCGGGAGAGCGCGCTCGACGGCGACGACGAGTCGGCCCTGCACGGGCTGATCCTGCTCGACCTGCCCGACTTCGACTCGGTGCAGCGGTCCCACCGACTGGAGGTGGACCGGCTGCTCGGCCTGGTCGACCTGGTGGTCTGGGTGGTCGACCCGCAGAAGTACGCCGACCGGGTGATCCACAACAGCTACCTGCGCGAGTTCCACCGGCACCGGGACGTGACGGTGGTGGTGCTCAACCAGGCCGACCGGCTGCCCCCGGCCGAGCTGCCCCGGGTGCTGGCCGACCTGCGCCGGCTGCTCGACGTCGACGGGCTCGACGGGGTGCCGCTGCTGGCCACCACGGCGGTCGAGCCGGACGGGATGACCGGGCTGCGGGAGGCGCTGGAACGGGCGGTGTCGGACCGGCAGGCCGCGCTGCGCCGGCTCTCCGGCGACGCCGACACGGTGGCGGCGTCCCTGGGCGAACTGGTCGCCGTCGAAGCCCCGGGGCACGTCCCGGACGCCGCGACGGTCCGCGCCCTGGACCGGGCGTTGGCCGAGTCGGCCGGGGTGCCGGCGGTGGCCGCCGCGGTCGAGGGGGCGTACCGGCACCGGGCCGGCGGGGCCACCGGCTGGCCGTTGGTACGCGGCTGGCGCAAACTGCGCCCCGACCCGCTGCACCGGCTGCACCTGCCCGGCCCGACCACCGATCCGCAGCGCCCGGCGGAGCCCGTGCTCGCTGCCACCTCCGTGCCCGACCCGACAGCCGCTCAGCAGTCCGCCCTCGGGCTGGCCATCCGCGCCGTCGGCGACCGGTCCGGCGAGAAACTCCCGGCACCCTGGCCGGCCGCGGTGACCGCCGCCGCCCGGTCCCGGCTGGGCGACCTGCCGGACGCGCTGGACGGCGCGGTCGCCGGCACCGACCTGGGCATGGACCGCCGGCCGTTCTGGTGGCGGCTGGTCGGTGCCCTCCAGTGGCTGGTCACCCTCGCCGCCGTGGCCGGGCTCGGCTGGCTGGTGCTCGGCTACGCGCTGCGTGCCCTGGGTCTGCCGGCGCTGGACTATCCCCGGGTGGGGGAGGCACCGTTGCCGACTGTGCTCCTGCTCGGTGGGCTGCTCGCCGGTCTGCTGGTGGCCGCGGTGACCCGGCCGGTGATCCGCTGGGCGGCCCGACGGGCCCGACAGCGGGCCGAGCAGCGGCTCACCGAGGCGGTCGCCCGGGTCGGCGCGGAGTACGTCCTCATCCCCGTCCGGGCCCTCCTCGACCGGTACGCCCTCGCCCGCTGCGCCTGGCAGGACGCCACCCGGTGAACGCCGCCGCCGGCACAGGTGTCCGGGGCTGCGCGGCGGCGTAGGGTCGTGCCATGGCCACGCCAAAGACCCCCTACGACGCGGTGCTCTCCGCGGCCCGCGACGTGACCAGGCTGGACTGCGCGCTCGACGCCGAGATGCTCGGCACGGCGCTGCTGGGCAGCGTCTACGCGATCGCCGAGACCGACCGGGAAACGGCGGTCCGGGAATTCGTCTCCGGTTTCCTCGCCGCCACCTCCCGCCGCCGGACGGCCGCCGCCACCACCATCCGTCAGGTCTTCGCCGCGCTGGTGCCCGATGCCGAGGGCGCGGCGAAGGTCCGCCCCGGCGCGCAGGCCCCGGCCTGGGCCGGTCAGCTCGGCCGAGTCCATCTCACCGGCACCTGGTCGTACGGCGACGTGTACGGCGACCAGACCTCCTACCTGGCCACCTTCGCCTACGACGACGAGTCGGGCGGCCCGGAGCACGCCCTGGTGGCACTGGTCGACCACAACATCGGCATCACCAAGGACGTCTTCGTCGGCGGGCCGGCCGAACGGATCCTGGAGCAGGTCCGGCAGATGTGCGCCGACGACGACCTGACATGGTTCCGGGAGGAGGACCCGGCCCGGATGCACGGCGAGGTGGGTCGTCACCTGACGATCACCGACGACCTGGGTGACCTGCCCGCCGAGGGTTCGCTCGCCACCGACCGGGCGTTGGTCGGGGCACGGCTGGCGGTGCTGCCCGAGCCGAGCGCCGGCACCACCGGCTGGGACGCGCAGCCGCTCAGCGCCGACGAGCGCACCACGCTGGTCCGGGCTTTCCTGTCCTCCCCCGAGGCGGCCCGCCACGGGCTGAACACCCTCGACAGCGACGCCGAGCTGGCCTCGCTGCACTTCTGCCTGGGGCTGCTCTTCGACCACTCGGCGAGCTTCCCGGACGCCGACCCGTTGCGCTGGAGCCCGGCGGTGGCCGGGTTGTTCCTGCTCGACTGGGTGCACCGGCGGGCCGTGCTGGACATGGACGACGCGGCGTTGCTGCCCCGGGTGCTGCGGGCCTGGGCGGCGTTCGCGGCCCGGCGGCGGGGGCTGCCCGAACGGGCCGGCACCCAGACCGACGAGGCGATCGAGGAGTTGGTGCCGGAGTTCGCCCGGCTCTATTCAACAGGCGAGCGGCGCAGCCCGGCGACGGCGGCGGTGGCCCAGCTGATGGCTGACGGCATCGACCCCGACGACCCGGTCGCCCTGGACGCCTGGATCGAGGCCAACCGGCAACGGCTGGGGGACGACACCCCCTGACCGTCCGACGACGCGCTGCGGGCCTGGCGACGCGCTGACCACCCGACGACGCGGTGGCCGGCGACGCGCCGGGGTGGCCCCGTGACGTCCCCGGCCGGTCTACGGCTCGACCAGGGCCAGCCGGCCCGGGGCGACGTCGAGGCGTACCCGCTGGCCCCACCGCAGGGTCAGCCGGTCGGCCTCCAGCCCGTCGGCGAACGCCACCAGACCGTCGGACTCGGCGGTCAGCTCCAGCGCGTCGGTGCCGTCGAGTCGGCCGGCGACCAGCTCGACCCCGGTGACCGGTGAGGGCCACGCCTCCCGCACGTACCAGCACAGGGCCGGCTCCTGAGGGGCGGGCGGCGGGACGGCTGCCGACCGGTCCCGGGCGATCGAGGCGCACCAGCCGGTGGCCCCGGTGCCGGTGCCGACGACCACCCCGGAGGACGACTGCCGTTCCCGCCGGGGCCGGCCGTCCCCGCCGACGTCGAGCAGGTAGCGGGCCGACTGGTGGGAGGCGTGCCCGACGTACACCTCGTTGAGGCCGACGAGTTCCTGTCCGTCGTCGAGGGTGGCCCGGACCATGGCCCGGTGGCGCAGCGGCGCGGTCCCGGCGGCCACCGCCGGCAGCAGGGCGGCCACCTGGTCGCCGGTGCAGCGGACCAGCACCCCGGCGTTGCGGCCCGGTTCCGGGTCGACGCCGACGACGGGTTGCCCGGTGAGGTACTTCGCCACGTTGGCGACGAGACCGTCCGGGCCGACCGCGACGATCACGTCCTCCGGGCCGAACAGGAACCGGGGCAGGTCGTCCCGGTCGACCGTGCCACGCCGCCAGTCGGCCGGCACGGCGGCCCCGACGGCGGTCAGCGCCGCCTGGAGGGCCTCGTGCCGGTCCACCACCTCGGCCAGGTCCCGGCCCCGGGCGCGCAGGTACCACTGGGCCGCCGCCCGGGTGCCGTGCCGGGCGAGCAACTCCTCCAGCTCGCTGCGGCGGCGGACCACCACCACCCGGGGGGTCAGTGTGCCGCTCACCGGTCCACCGTCCCGGTCGGGCCGGTGAGCCGGCCGAGCAGGTCGGCCAGCAGGTCCGGGGTGACGGTGAGCTGACCGATCGGCGGGAGCTGGCCGGCGAGTTCCCGGACGGTGAGGGCTTGCAGCACCCCGGGCGGCAGGGTGGCGTACGTGGCCAGCTTCGCCGCCTCCGCCTCGGCCTCGGCGGCGCCGACGGCGCGTACCGTCTCGGCTTTGGCCACGGCGAGCACCCGTTCCTTGTCGGCGGCACCGGCGGCGAGCAGCCGTTCCTTGTCCGCCTCGGCGGTGGCGGACACCCGGGCCCGTTCGGCGGCGGCGGCGTTGGCGACCTGTTCCCGCTCCGCCTTGCCCTGGGCGGTGGCCAGCTCGGCGGCGGCGTCGAGTTCGACCCGGCGGCGGGTGTTCGCGCCGTGCTGCTCGACGAGCTGCTGTTCCCGGCGGGCCAGCTCGATCTTGTTCTGGAGTTCGTTCTCGGCGATGCCGCGTTCCTGCTCGACGGCCTGGGCCCGGCGGGCGTAGGTGGCCCGGTCGGCCTGCACCTGCACGGCCTCCCGGGTGGGGGTCTGCAGGGCGCGTTCCAGCTCGGGTTCGGGCCGGACGGCGACCACCCGGGCGCTGACCACGGCCACCCCGATGTCGGCGAGCCGGGGCTCGGTGTCGAGCGCTGCGGAGACCGCCTCCCGGATGGGTGCGATCGTGGTCAGCGCCTCGGCCAGCGGAACCCGGGCGAGCAGGTCCAGGGCGGGCTGCTGGGCCAGCTCGGCCAGCAGGGTGGCCACCTGGTCGAGCGGTCGGGACCGGGCCTTACCGGTGCGCGGGTCGATCGAGAAGTCGAGCCGGGCGGCGGCCAGCGTCGGGTCGGCCACCCGGTAGGTCACGGTGGCCTGGACGGTGATGTCGGCGAAGTCGCCGGTACGCGCGTGGAAGAGCAGCGGCAGCTCCCGGTCGTCGACCGGCACCTCGCTCAGCACGGCGGTCAGCGGTCGGTACCAGAACGACTGGCCGGTCCCTTCCCGCCGGACCCGCCCGTCGACGTGCAGCCGCACCCAGTTGGTCGGTGTCCCGCGCAGGTGGCGCAGGAAGAGTCGCCTCGTCACGTCGGCCATGTCTCACACCTTCCTCTTTTTCGTCTACCCGACGATAACCACTCTGATAGGTTATCGTCAAGGTGGTGATAAAGAGATGACCGACTACCCGCCCTTCGCCGTGACGGTGGACCTGGTGGTCCTCACCGTGCGCGCCGACGCGCTGCACCTGCTGCTGGTCCGCCGGGGCATCCCGCCGGACGAGGGCCGGTGGGCGCTGCCCGGCGGCTTCGTCGGCATCGACGAGGATCTGCCCGACGCCGCCGTCCGGGAGCTGACCGAGGAGACCGGGCTCCCCGAGCCGGCCGGCCACCTGGAGCAGCTCGGCACGTACGGCCGGCCGGACCGCGACCCGCGCGGACGGGTGGTCACCGTCGCCTGGCTGGCCCTGCTGCCCGACCTGCCCACCCCGGTGGCCGGCTCGGACGCCGCCTCGGCGGAGTGGGTGCCGGTCGACCGGCTCACCCCCGGCCAGCTCGCCTTCGACCACGACCGGATCGTCGCCGACGGCCTGGAACGGGCCCGCGCGAAGCTGGAGTACACCCCGCTGGCCAGCGCCTTCTGCCCGCCCGAATTCACCGTGGCCCAGCTGCGGGCCGTCTACGAGACGGTCTGGGGCACCCGGCTGGACCCGCGCAACTTCCACCGCAAGGTCACCGGCACCCCCGGCTTCGTCAGCCCCGCCGGCCGGGCCACCGAGGGCGACCGGGGGCGACCTGCCCAACTGTTCCGCCGGGGCCCGGCCACCCGGCTCCACCCACCCATGCTCCGCCCCGAACCCTGAACCGCCCGCCGGGCCCGACGCCCCGACCGGGTCACCGCCCCGACCGGGTCACCGCCCGGACCTCGTCACCGCCCGGACCGACCATCCGGCACCGGTCCAACCGGCACCCGTCCCACCGGCACCGGTCGCCGGGCGCTGCGCCCGGTCTGGGGCGCCGCCCGGGCTGCCGGCTCGGCACGAGGGCTCAGGAGAGCGGCGCGTAGGCCAGCCCGGCCACCAGGCCGCCGACCAGCGCGCCCACCACGACCTGCGCGACCGTGTGGTCGCGCAGCCGCACCCGGGACCAGCCGACCAGGGCGAGCAGCGGCACGGCTGGCAGCAACCGGGGGCCGAAGGTGAGCACCAGCACCACCAGCGTGCCGGCGGCCACCGCCGAGTGGATGGACATCTTCCACCAGTGACTGACCGCCACCGCGACCACCAGGCCGACCACCCCGGCCGCGACCAGGGCCAGCACCGGGCGCGGTGCACCGAGCGCCGCGAGCAGGGCCAGCCCGGTGGCCGCCGAGGCGAGCCCGAGCAGCAACGGCACCCGACGCTGCTCGCGGCGACCGATGTGATGATCGGTGAGTCGACCCCGCCGCACCCCACCCAGGATGTACGCGAACGGGATACCGGCGGCGAAGACCGTGGCGAGCAGCCCCCAGGCCAGTCCGCGCGCCCCACCCGCACCGTGCCAGCCGATCACCACGGTCAGCGCGGTGACCAGCACGGCCGGCGCGGTCACCTCGGTCACCAGCCGGGCCACCCGGGTCGCCACCGCCCCCGACCCGACCGGCTCGGCAGCGGCAGGTGACCCTCCGAACGGAGCAGGGTCGGCCAGGTCGGGGGCGGCCCGGTCGCCGCCCTCGTCGCGCGTAGTCAGCGTTCCGCCCCCGCATCCGTGGTGCCCGATCCGGCACACCGCAGTGGTCGACGGGTCGACCGACGGCATCCGGGCCGCCGCGGCTCAGCCTGCGGCTTCGTTCGTCACCGTACCGTCCGGGTCGGTGGTGTCGTGGAGGGTCGACGCGGACCCGGCGGAGGTCTGCGACACGGGTACGGCGGGTGCCTGCGGTGCGGGGACCGGGGTGGCCGACGGGCGGGCGACCGGGATCGACGGGCGACCGGCGGTTGGTCCGACGCGCGGTACGGGACGGGTCTGCGACCGTGGACGCGTGGGGTGGGTCGTGCCGGCCGGGATCGCCGTCGCGGTGGGTCGGGGCCGCGCGGTGGGGACCAGCGTGACCGTGAAGGTGGGTCGGGGCTCGGGGGTGGCGGTCTGGCCTGGCGTCGGGGTGGACGCGGGGGGCGACGTGGACCCGGGCGTCGGGGCGGGCTCCGGGGTCGACGTGGGTGCGGGGGTGGGGGTGGGCGGGGGTGCGGAGGTGGGCGTGGCGGTGTCGGAGGGTGCCGAGGTCGGCGACGGGTCCGGCGGTGGCTCGGAGAGGGTGGCGGTCGGCTCGACGTCCGGGTCCGGGTCCGGACTCGGGCTCGGCGTGGGGTGGGGTGTGGCGGTGGGGGTCGGGTGGGGGGTGGGGGTGGGATGGGACGGCGCGTTGGGTGCCGACGTCCGGCGGATCGGCCGGGGCGTGGCGGCGGGCACAGCCCGACGGTGGACGGGGCCGGTGGTGGCGGGAGCCGGGGCGGTGGCGGGCGGTGCCGGGGCGGTGGCCGGTGGGCGGGCCGGTTGACCGGTGGCGGGCACCGGGACGACGACCGGCCCGACCGACGGGGTGGGCAGGAACGGGGTGCCGTCGTCCGGCAACGCGGTGCTGCCCACGGTGGCCGAGCCGGCGCTGATCGCGGCGAGCACCGGCATCGAGGCGGCCCCGGCGAGCAGGGCGACGGTGAACAGGTAGCCCCGGTGCGGCGCACCGACGCCGGGTGCCCGGTGGACGCCGATCATCCGCCGGTAGCTGCCGCCGCCGGCCCGGTGCCGGCCGAGGAGGGGGACCGGAGGACCGTCACCTGGCTCGGACACCGCAACTCCCTCGTCGACCTGGACGTGTTCGCCGGTGGGCAGCACGGATCAGAACGGACATTATGCGCCAAACGCCCACCAATACCGGTCAGCTTGACCCAGTGACGCCCAGTTCACCAGGCACCACAGCGTGTCGACACACAAAAAGTCCGTCACCCGGCCGGTCCGGCGACGATCGCCCGACATCGGCGCGGCCCGCGCGGGCGCAGGCGCAGGCCCGGCCGGCGCAGGCGCGGCACGGCGACAAAAAAGTCCACGGGTCACCAAGCGGACATGTCGTCACCGGCGGGAGGGCCATACTGTGGGGCCGCTCACCTCCTCTGCAATCATTCAGGCACGACGGCAACGCAGCCGCACCTCCGCGTACCCCGTGGCAGGCATGGCTGCTCGCCGACGCTCCCGAACCGGGTTCGACCCATGGATCCGGCTCAGGTCGTGCGGCAACCCCCACCGGGGCTAGGCACGGCCGCCAGGAACCAGTCCGGCAACAGCCGGGCCGGCGCACGTTGTGCGCGGACGGGTGACCCCCCGGCTCGGGCACAGACACGACAGGGAGAGACGGATGGCAAAGGGCGACCCTGCGGTCTCCAGCCGCGGCCGGCGAGCCGCACCCCGGTCCCGGCGAGCCGCCGCGACCGCTGAGCCGGAACTCGTACAGCTGCTCACCCCCACCGGGGAGCGGATCGAGAGCGCGACCGGCCCGGACGGCACCGAGTACCGCGTCGACTTCACCGACGAGGAGTACCGCGGCCTCTACCGCGACCTCGTGCTGGTCCGCAAGCTCGACGCCGAGGCGACCGCGTTGCAGCGGCAGGGCGAGCTGGGCCTGTGGGCCTCGCTGCTCGGTCAGGAGGCGGCCCAGGTCGGCTCCGGACGGGCGCTGCGCAGCCAGGACATGGCGTTCCCGACCTACCGGGAGCACGGCGTCCTCTACTGCCGGGGCATCGACCCGATCATGCCGCTCGGCCTGTTCCGTGGCGTCGACCAGGGCGGCTGGGACCCGAACGAGTTCAAGTTCAACATGTACACGATCGTCATCGGGGCGCAGACCCTGCACGCGACCGGGTACGCCATGGGCGTCCACATGGACGGCAAGACCGGCACCGAGGACGGCGAGGCGGTGATCGCCTACTTCGGCGACGGCGCCACCAGTCAGGGCGACGTCAACGAGGCGTTCGTCTGGGCCAGCGTCTTCAACGCCCCGCTGGTCTTCTTCTGCCAGAACAACCAGTACGCCATCTCCGAGCCGCTGGAACGCCAGACCCGGGTGCCGCTCTACCGGCGGGCCGGCGGTTTCGGCTTCCCCGGTGTCCGGGTCGACGGCAACGACGTGCTCGCGTCGTACGCGGTGACCCGGCATGCGCTGGACAACGCCCGGCTCGGCCAGGGCCCCAGCCTGATCGAGGCGTACACCTACCGGATGGGCGCGCACACCACCTCGGACGACCCGACCCGTTACCGGATCGCCAGTGAGGTCGAGGCCTGGCAGGCCAAGGACCCGATCGCCCGGATGAAGGCGTTCCTCGACAAGCAGCAGATCGCCGACGACGCGTTCTTCGCCGAGATCGACGAGCAGGCCCGCGCCGAGGCGGTGCACCTGCGCGAACGGGTGCTCGAACTGCCCGACCCGGCCCCGGTGTCGATGTTCGACCACGTCTACCCGCACGGCTCGCCCGAGTTGGACGCCCAGCGGGCCCGGTTCAGCACCTACCTGGAGTCGTTCGAGGGGAGCGCGCACTGATGGCCACGGAGACGCTCACCCTCGGCAAGGCCCTCAACACCGGTCTGCGTCGGGCCCTGGAGAACGACCCGAAGGTCGTCATCATGGGCGAGGACGTCGGCAAGCTCGGCGGCGTCTTCCGGATCACCGACGGGTTGCAGAAGGACTTCGGCGACCAGCGGGTGATCGACACCCCGCTGGCCGAGTCCGGCATCATCGGCACCGCCGTCGGCCTGGCCATCAGGGGTTTCCGGCCGATCTGCGAGATCCAGTTCGACGGCTTCGTCTACCCGGCGTACGACCAGATCGTGTCGCAGGTGGCCAAGATGCACTACCGCTCGCAGGGCAAGGTCACCATCCCGATGGTGATCCGGATCCCCTACGGCGGGGGCATCGGCGCGGTGGAGCACCACTCCGAGTCGCCAGAGGCGTACTTCGCGCACACCGCCGGGCTGAAGGTGGTGACCTGCGCCAATCCGCAGGACGCGTACGTGATGATCCAGCAGGCGATCGCCTCGGACGACCCGATCGTCTTCCTGGAGCCGAAGCGGCGCTACTGGGAGAAGGGTCCGGTCGACCTGGACGCCCCGTTGTCCGGGGCGTACCCGCTGCACTCCGCCCGGGTGGTGCGGCCGGGCACCGACGCGACCGTGTTGGCGTACGGCCCGATGGTGCGTACCGCGCTGGACGCGGCGACCGCCGCCGCCGAGGACGGCCGGGAGCTGGAGGTCGTCGACCTGCGTACGCTCTCGCCGCTGGACCTGACCGCTGTCTACGAGTCGGTGCGGCGCACCGGCCGGTGCGTGGTCGTCCACGAGGCCCCGGGCAACCTGGGGCTGGGCTCGGAGATCGCGGCCCGGGTCACCGAGGAGTGTTTCTACTCCCTGGAGTCGCCGGTGCTGCGGGTCACCGGTTTCGACACCCCCTACCCGGCGAGCCGGGTGGAGGAGGAGTACCTGCCCGACCTCGACCGGGTGCTCGACGCCGTCGACCGCACCTTCGGCTGGTGAGCGCGATGTCCCGGATCAAGGAGTTCAACCTGCCCGACCTGGGTGAGGGTCTGACCGAGGGGGAGATCCTCGCCTGGCTGGTCAAGGTGGGCGACGTCATCGAGCTGAAC
Source organism: Micromonospora sp. NPDC049257 (assembly GCF_040678915.1). Classification (NCBI taxonomy): domain Bacteria; kingdom Bacillati; phylum Actinomycetota; class Actinomycetes; order Micromonosporales; family Micromonosporaceae; genus Micromonospora; species Micromonospora sp. NPDC049257. The sequence continues at coordinate 541,635 of NZ_JBFAQU010000001.1, read as the reverse complement.
CAGCCGATCGTCGAGGTGGAGACGGCCAAGGCGGCTGTGGAGATCCCGGCGAAGTGGGCCGGTGAGGTGCGGTCGATCTTCCACCCGGAGGGGAGCACGGTCGAGGTCGGCACCCCGATCATCGCGATCGACACCGACCCGGGTGCCGGGCCGGTGCCGGAGTCGACGACCGCCGCCGCGTCGGCGGACCTGCCCACCCCGTCGGCTGCTTCGTTGGCGGCGGTGCAGGTCGCGCCCGCCGAGGGCATGGTCGAGCCGGGTCTGATCGGTGGGGTCGCCCCGGGTGGGCGTACCGCCGTGCTGGTCGGTTACGGCCCGCGCAACGCGCCGGCCAAGCGTCGGCAGCGCAGGGACGGCCCGCCCCGGCAACCTGCCACCAGCCCCCGGCCGACCGAGCCGGCCCAGGTCACGACGGCGGCTCCGGCCGCGCCGGTGGCTGCGGCGCCGGTCGCTGCGGCACCGGTCGCGCCGACGGTGAACGGCAACGGCCGGGTCGCCGGCCCGGTGCTGGCGAAGCCGCCGGTGCGCAAGTTCGCCAAGGACCTCGGGGTCGACCTGGCCACGGTGACCGGGTCGGGTCCGCTCGGGTCGATCACCCGTGCGGACGTACAGCGGGCGGTGGACGGGAGCACGGCGGTGGCCGAGCCGCTGGCGGCGACGTCGCCGGCCACCTCGGCCGCGAGCTTCGGCGCGGACCGCGAGCAGCGCATCCCGGTCAAGGGGGTACGTCGGCTCACCGCCGAGAACATGTCCCGCTCGGCGTTCACCGCACCGCACGTCACGGAGTTCCTGACCGTGGACGTGACCCGGGCGATGAAGGCGCTGGACCGGCTGCGCGGGCGGCGGGAGTGGCGGGACGTCCGGGTGTCGCCGTTGCTGCTGGTCGCCAAGGCGGTGTTGCTGGCGGTCCGGCGGCACCCGATGGTCAACTCGACCTGGGCCGGTGACGAGATCGTCGTCAAGGAGTACGTCAACCTCGGTATCGCGGCGGCCACCGAACGTGGCCTGATCGTGCCGAACATCAAGGACGCCGGTCGACTCACGCTGCGTGAGCTGGCGGATGCGATGACGGGTCTGGTGCAGACGGCCAAGGCGGGGAGGACCTCTCCGGCGGACATGTCCGGCGGCACCCTGACGATCACCAACGTGGGGGTGTTCGGGGTGGACACCGGCACCCCGATCCTGCCTCCGGGTGAGTCGGCGATCCTGGCCTTCGGTGCGGTCCGCGAGCTGCCGTGGGTGCACAAGGGCAAGGTCAAGCCACGCCAGGTGACCACCCTGGGGCTCTCCTTCGACCATCGGATCATCGACGGCGAGTTGGGTTCGAAGTTCCTGCGCGACATCGGGGACTTCCTCGCCGACCCGGAGGCGGCGTTGCTCGCCTGGACCTGAGACCGGTGACGTTCCGGCCACGGCCGGTGTGCCCAGGGTGAACACTCGGCACACCGGCCGTTGCCGTTGGGGAAAGAAACAGTGGCCCATATCGCCCCCTGACCTACGATCCTTAGGCCCGTGTTGCAGCTCACCTAATAATCGATGGCAATCGGCGGCCGGTGGGTGTTCAATGGAGTCATCAAGGGGCCGACAACCGAATAGCCGAAGGAAAGACACCATGAGCATGATCGAGCGAATCCGCACCCGTCGTGACGCCACCCGTCGGGCCCGTGCCATCGAGCACGCGCTGCGCTCCGCCAACTCGCCCGCGGTCCGCGAGGAGATCCTCGCGATCGCCCAGCGTCACCTGAGCTGACGCCACACCGACTTTTCTCCCCCTCCTCCAGATCGACGACCCGCCCGGGCCCCGGGCGGGTCGTCGGCGTTCCGCACCCCCTGAGACCGGGATTCCCCCTCGCCATGACGCCCGGTACGGTGGTTCCGGTCGCCAACCGCCGACCTGGGCACCGATCGCGCCCGATGGATGCCGATCGACACCGCCCGGTGACGTGGAGTGACGGCCGGTGCTCCCTGGGTGCCGCGCGCGCGAACCGGATACCGTGCGGGGAGCCCGCACGGCCGACCCGCCGGGCACCGGCGACACGGCCGACCGGACGGACGGCATCGGCGGCCGACATGTGATGGAGGAGGCGCACCCATGACGTCCGAGGGCCAGCACCGCCCCGGCCAGGAGCCGGACGAGGTGCCGCCGGGCTCCGGCGGACCGGTGCCGTACGGCGACCGACAGCCGCAGCAGGACCCCGGGTACGGCACCCCCGCCACGCCCGACCTCGGCTGGGCGCCGCCACCCCCCACCGGCCGGGCCAACCCGACCGGTCCGTCCTGGACACCCCCCGCCCCACCGGCGGCCTGGGGTGGCGCGCAGGCTCCGCAACAGTCCGAACCCACCGAGGCGTGGGCCCCGCCGGCCCGGCAGTCACCGCCCACCGAGGCGTGGACCCCGCCGGCCGGTCCGTCGCAGCCCGCCTGGGCCGGGCAGCCGGAGCAGCCCGCCTGGGCCACCGCGCCCGCACCGGCCGCCGGAAACGCCGAGTCCACTCCGCAGCCCGCGTGGGCACAGTCCGAGCAGCCCGCCCCGGCCTGGGCGCAGTCCGACGCCGGTGCCCGGGGTGCCGCCCGGGTGCCGCAGCCCGACAAGCCGGCGGGCGGTGGCTGGTCCACTCCGGCCGATCCGGCCCCGACCTCGCCCGCCGGCTGGGCGGGCCAGGAAGCCGCGCAGCAGGAAGCAGCCCCCGGCACCAACGGCTGGGGTACCGCGCCCGCGCCACAGCGGGACGAGGCAGCGGGCACCAACGGCTGGCCGGGCGACGCCGCCCGGGGTAACGGCTGGCCGGCCGAGGACCGGGCCGGGGCCGATCCGGCGCGGGGTGGCTGGCCGGCCGACCCGCAGGACGCGCCGGGCAACTCCGGCGGCTGGGCGACCAGTGCTCCGGCGCACCCCGACGAGGCGCACCGCTCCGCCGGTAGGGCCTCGGTGCCCGTACCGGCCCAGCCGGAGCCCACGAACCAGGCGGGGTGGCCGCAGCCGGAGACCGGTGGACACCCGGGCGGCCACGCGTCGCCGGGCACCGCACCGGGTGCCGAGGGCTGGTCCACCGAGGACGATCCGGCCCGCTCCGGCGGCTGGTCCGCCAACCGGTCCGGACCGGACGACACCGGTCGTCCCGGTGACTGGTCGAACGGGTCGCAGGAGGACCGGCAGCCGTCGTGGGGGGCACCGGAAGAGCCCGCCACGGCCCGCTGGGAAGGCCGCCGCGAGCAGCCCGCCCTCGACGCCTGGCCCGCCGGGGCCCCGCCCCGCACCGAACAGGACGACCCGGCACCGGGCCAGGAGTGGCCGGCACCACAGGCCGGCTCCCGTGGTGCCGCCGCCGTACCCTCCCGGGAGGACCACCCGGAGCCCGGGGCCTGGACGCCCCCGGAGTTGCCGGGGCGGGCGTCCGCGTCGGTGGCCGCACCCGACGGCCCCCCCGCCTGGGGCGGTGCCGCCGGTGACCACCACCCGCCACAGCGGGCGGGTGTCGAGCGCCCGGTCGTGCCGGACGCCGAGCCGTGGGCGCCCGGGCAGGCGTGGGGCCACCCCGAGCCCGCCGGCCAGCCCGCCGAGGGGGCGTGGGAGCCCCGACGCAACGAGGACCAGCCGATCTACCAGCCAGGGCCGGCCCCCGGCATCTCACCGGCCAACGCGGTGCCGCTCCCGCCGCAGGAGCAGCGCGTCCCCGGGGCGAGCCTGGCCGCCGCGCCGCCCGCCGACTACGTCCCGCCGGCCGCGTTCGGTGGGCCCGCCGAGCAGTCGCCGCACGGCCGTGAGGCAGCGGCCTGGGGTGCGCCGGAGCAGCCGCAGTTGTCGGCCGGTCCGGCACTGCCCGCCCAGCGACTCGCCCCCGAGGCCGAGAGCGCCGGTGCCGGTCGCGCCTCGGTGCCGGCCGCCGACGCCGGGGAGGCCGGTGCTGTCGGCCGGGCCTCCGCCAGCGCCTCGGTACCCATGGCCAGCCGGGTCGTCCCCCCCAGCGACCAGGTGGCCCGTCCGGGTGGTCCGGCGGTTCCGCAGCCCCGGGTGTACGGGCGACCGGCCCGCCCGGAGCCGGCGGAGGAGACCCCGGAGCACGACGACCACCGGCCCGAGCACGACCCCCGCTTCGCCGACCAGGACCGCAGCCGGTTCGACGGTGCCGAGCAGCCCCGGTTCGACGAGCCGGAACGCCCCCGCTTCGACGACCAGGACCGGACCCGGTTCGACGGTCCGGAGCGGTCCCGCTTCGACGATCAGGACCGGGCGCACGGTTTCGGTGCCGACGCGCCCTCGTCCGCGCCGCCGGCCGCCCCGCCCGCGTTCGGTGGCGGCATCCCGGCCTTCGCCGACCCGGCCGGCAGCAACCGACCGATGAACGGCACCCGCCCGCACGGGCCGACGGACCGGCCGGCCGAGCCGTACGGTGCCGGCCCGACCAGCGGCGCACCGGCCGGTGCCGCACCCGTGCCGGGGTACGGCCACCCGGCGCACGACCCCGCGCACGGCGGGTACGCCTCCCCGTTCCCGCCCGCCGGTCAGCAGTTCCCGGCCGCCGGTCAGCAGTCCGCACCGGCTGGTCAGCAGCCCGGCACCGCCAGTTGGCCGGCGGAATCGGAGCAGGGGCGTTTCGACGCGTTCAAGCCGGACCCGGAGCCGGAGCAGAAGGCCGAGCAGCCCGCCCCGAAGGTACGCAACGGGCGGGTGCTCGCCCTGGTGCTGATCGTGGCGGTGCTGATCCTGGCCGTCCCGCTGGGCCTGCTGATGCTCCTCGGCAAGATCGGCTCGGACGACGGGCCGGCTCCCTTCAACCCGGCCGTCGGCTCCTGCGTCAAGCAGTCCGGTGAGAACGCGAGTGCGGCGGGCTGCAACGAGCCGGGTGCCTTCACGGTGGTGTCCAAGGTGGACGCCAAGGAGAAGTGCACCGATCCGACCCAGCCGCACGTGGTGCTGCCGGGCGGCGGGGTCGACCGGGTGCTCTGCCTGAAGCCGGCCGGCCAGTAACGGCGTACCGACGGCGGGGCACGGTGGACCGTGCCCCGCCGTCGGTGTTTCGGGCGCTGTGGGCTGGGCAGTCTATGGGGCACAGTGACGTGGCCCGAGGAGGTAACCCCCATGGCAGGCAACGAGAACGAGGTCGACCGCAGCGCTCGCAGCGGCCGGTTCGTCAAGGAGAGCACCACCGAGCGGGACCCCCGGCACACCACCACCGAGCAGGTCGGTGGCGGCGGGGACCAGGAGGTCCACCGCAGCGCGAGCACCGGCCGGTTCGTCACGGAGACCACCGCCGAGCTGCACCCCTCGACGACCGAGACCCAGCACGTCTGACCGACGAGCCAGCACCGCCCTCCGCGCCCGGCGCGGAGGGCGGTGTCATGTCCGGGCGTCGGGTCGTACGCAGGGGGTCCGCGCGCTCGCCAGCACGCTGCGGTTGTCCGCCGCGGTGATGTCGACGGTGACGGACACGCACCCCGGGGTGGTCCGCAGGACGTTGCCGAACACGCTGTACACCTGACGCTTGACCATGAACGGGTAGTCGAACCGGGTGACCGCCCCGTCGGAGGGGCGGGTGGCCGACAGCCGGACGGTCGACCCGGTCGGGACCCGCTCGGTGGAGACGAACAGCGGCCAGGCGGCCCGGCAGCGCGGCGAGTAGCGCAGCGTCAGGCTCCCGTAGGGCGGCTGTTTCGGGTCGGGGTCCGGGACCGGGACGGTTTCCGCGCTGACCGCGTCGACCTGGCAGCGTTCCTCCTGCGGGTCGGCCCCGTCGGTCGGAGGAGCGGCGGCGGGCGCCGGGAGCGACGCGTCCACGGGTCGCTCGGCCTGCCGGTTCGGGTGGGAGCGCGCGTCGACCAGCAGCGGCACGATCGAGCCGGCGAGGAGCACGGTCAGCCCTGCCGTCGCGGTCAGCGCCCACCGGGGCACCGCCGGCCGTCGCGTCACCGGCCGTCGCGGTGTCGACTCCCCCGGTGACTCTGCCGTCGCCGGCTGCGACCCCGGCTGTTGCAACCCCGCCGGCTGCAACCCCGCCGGCTCCGGCCCGGGCTGCTGCGGCCCCGAGCCGGCCTCCCGGTGCCAGCGGGCCCGCCAGGCCGCCTCGTCACCGCCGCAGGCCCGGACGAACGCCATGGTCAGCTCCAGCGACGGCAGGCGGGCCCCGGACAGCACACCCGCCAGCGCGGTGTGCGAGTAGTGCGCGGTCGCGGACATCTTCCGGAGCGAAGGTTGCCCGGCCTCGCGCCGAAGCCGGGCCAGGTCAGCGACGAATTCGTGGTACCGGCTCTCGCCGTCGTGATCCCCGCCCTCGCCGTCGTGCCCGCCGCCCTCGCCGTCGTGGTCCCGGGCAACGCCCGCATGATTGCGGCCGTTGTCGTCGTGGTCCCCGGCATCGGCGGGAACCTGGCCGTCAAGTCGTCCACTTCGCCCCGTCATGGGCCCTCCCCTGCGTGTAAACCCTGGTGTCAACGTGCGTCATGCCAGTGCTTTACAGGCGGGCGTCAGGACAGGATCGACCCCGGAGCAGCCACCCGCCGGATAGGTGCCGCTGAATATGATCTCACGGGGAGTGTCGGCCCCGGCACGCATCCGAACGGCTCGAAATCGCGTTCACCCCGGGGATACCGGACCGCGCGAGTCACCGTCCGACGGGCCCACCGCGCCGATCCCGGGGCGGTGCCGAACTCTCGACAAGGAGAACCGCGTGTACCAGCCGAACGGTACGAATGCCACAGGCGCAGTGCCCCGCCGGGCACTGCCGCGACTCGTGGGTCGGATCCTCACCGCCTGCGCCGTCACGGCGGTGGTCCTGGTGGGCACGGCCGCACCGTCGTTCGCCGGCATCTCCGGTTACAGCGTCGCCGGCACGGGCGGCGCCGGCCTGATGGTGCGCACCAGCCCGTACGACGCGAACGCCGGCTCGGTGGCGCTCCTGGGTGACGGCACCGGGTTCGTCGCCGAGTGTGCGGTACGCGGGCGCAACATCTCCGGCAACACCGTCTGGCACCGGATCAGCTCCCCGGCCAGCGGCTGGATCAGCGACTACTACACCAACACGCCGGGGTTCAACCAGTACCTGGCCGGTGAGCCGGAGTGCACCACCACCCCGCCGCCCACCGGCACCCGCGAGGACCGCGCCATGGCCTGGGCCCGGTCGGTGATCGGCCAGGCGTACACCAACGGGGACCTGGGTGACTCCAACCACCAGTGGGACGGCTGGTGCGACAACTTCGTCGGGCACGCCTACGGTCGGGCGGCCAGCGGCTACGCGTCGGCGATCGTGCACTACAACTCGCTGTACTCGCGCGGCATGATCCGCACCACGGGCACCCCGCCGGCCGGCGCGCTGGTCTTCTACGCCGCCGCGTCGATCAACGGGTACTACGGCCACGTGATGCTCTCCGAGGGCAACGGCAACTACATCACCTCGGCGGCCACCGTCCGCCGCGTCTCGCAGTCCTGGCCCGGTGCGCCGTACCTCGGCTGGTCCTACGCCGACCCGGAGTGGACCGGGCGCTGACGCCCCCACCCGTCCCGGCTCCCCTCCCGGTCGTCCGCTGAAAGGATCACGATGCGTCTCCCCCTTGCCGCCCCCGCGGCCCGACGTGCCCTGCGCCTGGCCCTCGGCCTGACGCTGGTCGCCGTCGTCGGCGTCAGCGCCATGCCCACCCCCGCCACCGCCGCACCCGCCACCACCGGCCCGGCCGCCCACGCCGCGTCGGCCCCCCGCCCGGCCGACCAGACCAAGGCAGCACCCCGCCCGGCCGACCAGGCCAAGCCGGCCAGCGTCGGTGGCCCTGCCATCGGCGCGAAGGCGAACCGGGTGGGCGTCAACGCGGTCGGTATCGACCTGTGCGCCCAGGTGGCGTACGCCGCCGGGTTCCGGAACAACCCGCTGGTCACGGCCGTGGCCGTGGCGATGGCCGAGTCCTCCTGCAACCCGTCGGCGGTCGGCAGCAACGGCCCCACCTCCGGTTGCTCCAACGGTTCGCTGGACCGGGGGCTGTGGCAGATCAACAACTGTTACCACCCCACCGTCACCGACAGCTGCGCGTACAACGCCCAGTGCAACGCCAACGCCGCCTACAACATCTCCAGCGGCGGCAGCAACTGGCAGCCCTGGTCGACGTACAACAACGGGGCGTACGCCGGCTACCTGTCTGCCGCGCAGGCCGCCGTGGCCCGCCTCGGCGGCACCGGCGACCCGCCGGCCGTCACCGGCACGATCCTGGCCAACCCGTCGCTCAACATCCGCACCGGGCCGGGCACCACCTACGGCATCGCCGGTTCCGTCAACTACGGCGCCACCGTGAAGATCGCCTGCTACACCTTCGGCGAGTACGTCAGCGGCGGCTACTGGCCGTCGTCCACCTGGGACCGGATCACCAACCCGGCGACGGGCGTGACCGGCTACGTGGCCGACACCTGGGTCAACACCACCTACGACGTCAAGACGATGGTCGGTCGCTGCTGACCGTCCCGTCCGGGGCCGCGCGGGCAGGGTCGGACCCTCCCGCGCGGCTCCGTCGTGCCCGCTGCCCCTCCGGCGCGGCGACGGCGACCCACGCCTCACCCCTCCGGGCGCGGCGGCGGCGACCCACCGCCCTCCCGGACGCGGCGGCGACCCGCGCCTCGCCCCTCCGGGCGCGCCGCGTCTCCACGGTGTTCCCGCACGAGTGGTATGCCTCAGTGGCATAAATATGACTGACAGGCATACCGGTGTACGCCGGTGTCACTCCCCCCGACCCGTGGCGGCCGGCAATCGCGGCTCTCACTCACGATCCCGGGACCGGCCAGTCGGTGTTACGGTCGGCGTGGAGCTTTCACATCGACGACGGAGGCCCGGTGGGTCAACGAGGATCGTTCCCCTCGGGGTTCGCCCGGACGTTCAACACCCGGGTCATGGCGCTGCGGTCGTCGCCCCGCTGGGGGCGGTTCCTCCGGCGGCACCTGACCGTGGTCACCTACACCGGTCGCCGTTCCGGGCGGACGTTCAGCACGCCGGTCGCCTACCGACAGACCGGCGACGCGGTGGTCATCCGGGTCGCGATGCCCGACGCCAAGCAGTGGTGGCGGAACTTCCTGGGCGCGGGCGGCCCGATCTCTGTGAACCTCGACGGGGTCGACCGGGCCGGGCACGCGGTGGCCCGCCGGGACGACCGGGGCCGGGTCACCGTCACCGTCGACCTGTCCCGCTGACGCGGCTGGCCGGCGCGTCGACCGTCCCGACCGACGTCCGGGTCACGATGCCCGGTCCGGCCGGGTATCGACGTGCGTGCCGACTGGGAGCCGGTCGGCTATGCGACCCTCCCTTGTGGTCGGTGACGCCTACACTTGCCGGCCATGGACCCTGTCGCGCTGGCCACGGCGCTGGCAAAGTCGATCCTGGCGCAGCTCGGCAAGGAGATCGGCACCGCCGCCGCCAAGGAAATCAAGGCCCGCGTGTGGGGAGACCCGGAACGCAAGGCGTTGGAGCGCGCGTTGCGCCGCGCCCTCACCGAGCTGAACCGGTCGTACGGCGACCGGCTGGCCGAGTTCGACGTCAACGACGGTTTCTGGGTGCACGAGGGCACTCCCGAGCTGGCAAAGGTGCTCATCCCCGGTGTGCCGGCCTCGCCGGTGCGGCTGGCGGAACGGGCCGTCGACTCGTTGGGCCCGGCCGCCTCCGACGACGAGCGGTTCGACCGGATCGGCCTGCTGCGGCCGGCGTTCAAGGCCCTGCTCGACGGGCTGGACACCGAGGTACGCCGCGAGACGGCCCTCCAGGGGATGCTCGGCCGCTCCGATGCCGCGTCGACCGCCCAGGCGACCAGCCGCATCGCCGAGCACCTGGGCGCGGTCGACGCCACCGATGACGACCGGATCGCCTACCTGCGCTGGCTGATCGACCAGCACCGCTACCTGCGTACCGTGGGGGTGGTCCGGAACACCACCGTGCAGCTTCCGTTGGGCGAGGTGTTCGTCGGGTTGCAGGGGCAGCGGGACCGCAATCCCGGCGACCGGGCGCGGGCCTGGTTCGAGCGCGAGCGGGAGCGGCTGGCCGCCCAGGTGGCCGAGGGGACGCTGGACCACACCGGTTTCGAGACCGCCCTCGACCGGTTGCAGACGGAGTACGGCCACCGCTTCGCCACCGAGACCGAACAGCCGGCCAGGCAGCCGGTGCTCGACGCGGCCCGCGACACCGCCCAGTTGCTGGTCCTGGGCGATCCGGGAACGGGCAAGACCACCCTGCTGCGCTACCTGGCGCTGACCCACGCCCGAGCACTCATCGACGGCGAGCAGGTTCAGGGCCGGGACGCACTGTTCCCGATCTACCTCCGCATCGGCGAGTATGCCCGCCAGGGGTTCGCGGAGGTGGGCATCGGCGAGTTCCTGCCCGGCCAGCTCCGCCGCGCGGAGTGCACCCTGCCGGGCCTGCCCGACCTGCTGCGCCGCCAGCTCGACGCCGGCCGCTGCCTGGTGCTGATGGACGGCCTGGACGAGATCGCCTCGGCCGAGCTGCGCCGGGGCGTGGTCACGGCGGTGGTCAACTTCGTGACCGCCCACGCACGGCAGGGCAACCGGTTCGTGGTGACCAGCCGGATCGCCGGCTACCAGGCCGCCCCGCTGCCGGAGCCGTTCCGCGCGGTGCGGCTCCAGGACATGGACGACCCGACGATCAGCCGGTTCCTCGACGTCTACTGCCGCGAGGTCGAGCGCGCCGAAACCCCGGGCCGGTCCGCCGAGGCGACCCGGCTGGCCGGAGCGCGCGAGGCCGCCGCGATCGAACAGGCCCTCAAGACCAACGCCGGGGTACGCCGGCTGGCCGCCAACCCCCTGCTGTTGACCGCGTTGGTGCTGGTGCACCGGGCCAGCGGCCGGCTTCCGCACCGCCGGGTCGAGGCGTACGTGGAGGTGTGCAACGCGCTCGGGCGCACCTGGCGCAGCGCCCAGGGGGTTGCCGAGGCCGACCTGCCCGACGAGCGGATCCTGACCCGGTGGCTGACCGAGCTGGGCTGGTGGATGCACGAGCACCGCCCAGAGGGCGCGGCCACCCGCGCCGAACTACTCGAAGTGCTCGGCCCGCTGTGGGCGGCGCACCAGGGCGTCGGGTGGGATCCGCGCGTGCTGGAGGCCGCCGACCCGCTGCGCACCGAGGCCGGGCTGGGGGTGGCCGACTTCGTCGACAAGGCCGACACGCACACCGGCCTGCTGGTCGAGCGTGCTCCCGGTCGGTACGGCTTCGCCCACCTGACCTTCGAGGAGTACTACGCCGGCCGGGCGTTGGCCTTCCGCGGCTCGGCCACCGACCGGGTCACCGAGATCCGCCGCCGGCTGCACGACCCCCGCTACGAGGAGCCGATCCTGCTCGCGCTCGGTCTGATCGGCACCGACTACGTCGAACAGATCGACGACGTGGTGGCGAAGGCGATCTACCCGGCCGAAGGCAATCCGAGCCCGTACGAGGAACTGCTGGGCCGGGACTTCCTGTTCATGCTCCGGGTCCTGGCCGACGACACGCCCCTCAAGACCGCGACCATCGACGCGGTGATCAACCAGGCGGTCGACGAGTGGCTAAACAGGAAGCACAGCCGATGTCGTTTCGTCGCATATCGTGAGTCTTTACGTGACCGATTGGCTGCACTGGGTGGCACCAAGGCTGGGGGGCGATTTCGAGCCGCCCTCGATAGCCGGGCCGCTATGCTGCCCCACGGCATCGTCTTACCCTGGTGTGAACTGGCCGCCATCACTGCCCGATCCGACTCACTCCCGACCGCCACAATTACCGCCTTAGCCGCCATCGCCATTGACAGCTTCGATCCCACGACGCAGATCGAAGCGGGTTCAGCTCTGGCAAAATGTGGAAACCTGACCGGATCGGCCGCAGTTTCCCTAGCAGGAATAGCCGCCAACGATCACCGGCCAGACGTACGAAAAAAGGCAATATCGGCACTCGCAGAAACCGAACGACTCACCGACAAAATCGCCGCCACGCTAGTCAGGATCGCCACCAACGACACCGATCCAGACGTCCGAGCACAAGCGATATCGGCACTGACAGAAAATTCACTTATTGAAGCAATCAGTAACACGCTGACTACTGTCGCCATCAACGACCCCCACCCAGACGTGCGGATAAAGGCGATATCAGCACTGACAAAAGCCGAACCACTCACCGAAGCAATCGCCGCCGCACTAGTAAAGATCGCTATCAACGACACCGACAGATTCGTGCGGACAACGACGGTCTCGGCACTGCTGGAAACTCACTCGCCGACGAAACCAATCATTACCGCCTTAACTACCATCGCCACCTCCGATCACGATTCATACGTCCGGAAGCATGCAGTCGCAGCGTTATCTACCCGAGGATTCGCCAAAGAAATTACCGCACCGTTACTCATGATGGCTAGCAGTGATCCCGACCCAGACGTCCGAGTGCAAGCAGTATTAGCGCTGACAGAAACTGCACTCACTGAACCAATAACGAACACGCTGATTGAAATTGCCACCAACGACGTCGATAGATTTGTGCGGGAAGAAGCAGTATCGGCGCTGACAAAAACTGCAACACTTACCAAAAAAGTCGTCCGAGCGCTGATTGCGATCGCCGTCAACGATCCCGAGCCAGACCTACGCACCCATGCAGGGATGGCACTAGCAGAAGCTGGCGAGATGACCGGTGAGGTCGTCACCGAACTAATCACCATCGCCACCAAGAATCCTGACCGGTTCATGCGAATACAGGCAATTACAGTGCTAACGGAAGGTGTCACTCTCACTGAGAGAATCATCGCCACACTAACCGCTATAGCCAACACCGATCCCGACCCAGACGTACGAACACAGGGGATTTTGGCGTTGGCAGAAGGCGGAGGGGTAACCGATGATGTAGTCACTACCTTCTGCACGATCGCCACGAATGATCCCGATCCGTACCTACGCGCACAGGCGATTTCGGCACTGGTCAAAGGAGGGGTACCCGGCGGTCCGGTAATCGCCATGCTCACCGATATCGCTATCAACGATCCCGATCGATTCGTTCTTGTGCAGGCAGGCTCCGCGCTCGCGGATCTGGGCGCAATCACTTCAACGGTGGCCGCCACGTTGGCCACCATCGCCACCAACGATCCTGACCCGTACTTACGCGGACGCGCGGCTTCAGCGCTGGCTGCAGGCGGCGATTTGGATGAAACGACAATCGCAAAACTGGTTGCCATCGCCACCACGGACTCCGATCCAGATGTTCGGAGGCATGCGGTCTCGGCGCTGGAGGAAGCGGGGGCACTGACCGAACCAGTCACGGACACCCTGATTAACATCGCCACCACCAGCAATTCCTGGGCAGCACGGTCAGAAGCCGTAAGAGCGCTACGTCGCGCCCTACCCACCCAGGAACTACGACGGCAGCTGATTTCACTATTCAAAAGTGAGGGTTACGAGGTGCGGCGAGAGGCAGGACTAATACTCTCTCTCCTTTCCCGACAGCATCCAGATTTGGTGTCGGAAATACGGTTCGAGTTGGCCAAAGCCTGCAACGATCCAGCACTGAACAAGGCTCACGGAAGTCGATCTCGAACTGGGCAGGACTACGCATACGAGACACTACGCGCACAGATAGATCTAGATATTTATCGCCCAGATGAACCTAGATTCTAAGAGCTATCGCAATGTGGTGATGTTCCAAGAAGACAAAGTGGCGGATACTCTTAAGGTCACGCAAGGGCAGGGAATCCCAGTTCGGAGCATTGCAAGGGCAAGGGCGGAATGGTGCAGGAATTCCAGTTCCGTTAGTCCACCCGAATGGGTCAGCCGAGACGCTGCCATGCCGCCCAACTGTCCGTGACCATCTGGGTCAGGTCGGAGCGGGTCGGCTGCCAGCCCAGCAGTGAACGCGCCCGGCTGATCTCCCCCACCAGATGAGACGGCTCTGGCTTCGGGGGCAACTGCCGCACCGTCACCGACCGACCGGTGGCCTGTTCGGCGGCGGCGATCACCCCGGCCATGCTCGTCCCGACGCCGGAGGCCAGGTTGACCGCGTGATGGGTCCCGAGTGTGCAGGCGCCGAGGGCGAGCCGGATGCCGGTGGCGACGTCGGCGACGTGCACGAAGTCGCGGACGGCCGAGCCGTCGCCATTGAGACTGACTTGATCGAGTTGGCCGGTCATCGCGCGGAAGACGTTGGGGATGATCCGCGATGGGTCGGTGTCGGTGATCCCATCGACCGCCCCGGCGACGTTGAACGGGCGCACGGTGATCGCCCCGACGGCACCCGTCGCGGCATACCCGGCCACCATCTGTTCCGCCGCGACCTTCGACGCGCCGTACGGGCTCTCCGGGTGCACATCCAGGTCTTCCGACAGCGTGCCGCTGCGCTGTGACCCGTACACGATGTTGGTGGAGGCGAGCACGAATGACAACGGGGCCGACCGGCCGCGTACCGAATCCAATGCCATCAGCAGGTGGAGCGTCCCGGCGGCGTTGACGTCGAAGTAGGTCAGCGGGTCGGCCAGCGAATCGCGTCCACTGGTGAGCGCGGCCAGGTGCACGACACCGTCGTACGACCCGGTCCGGACGACCGCCGCGATCCCGGCACGGTCGCGGACGTCGCCGATCACCAGGTCGGCACCCGGTGCCGGCTTGCGGTCGGTACGCCCCCGACTCAGCACCGTGACCCGGTGGCCAGCGGCGAGCAGGTCGAGGGTGACGGCGTGCCCGAGGAAACCCAACCCACCGGTGACCAGTACGTACACGTCAGCCCCTTCCCCGACCACGCTCGATCACACGGAGCATTACGGCACTGGAACGATCAGATCCGCTCGGGGAGTCGGCCGACGAATGCTCGCCATGCCGCCGGGGCGAAGACGAGAGCAGGGCCATTCGGGTCCTTGCTGTCTCGTACGCCGACCGTGTTGAGCAAATTCTCGGCCACCTCGATGCATGCGCCGCCATTGGTGGACGAGCGGGACGACTTCCGCCACTTGGCACCGGTCATGTCCATGTCTTCGCTACTTCCGTGAGAAGGTCCAGGGTCGGACGCAGCGGCAGGGTTTCGCCTTGGATAGCGTCCCACGACACGCCAAGGCTAGCAATCAAGTCAGCTTGCCCGATGACTTGCGCCGCCAGTTGATTGTCGACGTAGCCGGTCCGGGAGCCATCCGGAAGATCAGCGAGAATAAATGCCCCGGCCAGGCCCGAGTACATGCCAGCCGACATCGGGACGATGCGCAACCGAATATGAGGTTGCTCAGCACAGGCCACGAGGTGCTCAAGCTGCTCGGCCATGACGGCAGGCCCACCGCACGCTCGCCGGAGGACGACCTCGTCCAGGACGACGAAGAGTTGGGGCGCGGGATCACGGTCAAGGACAGCTTGCCGTTCGAGCCGGGCCGCAACTCGCCGGTCAAGTTCCGAGGTCGGCACCCGGGCTGCCTGGAAGGTGGCGCGGGCATACCCCTCTGTCTGTAGGAGGCCAGGCACGAAGGCGTGCTCGTACCAGCGAAGCGCGGTTGCCTCGCGCTCGATCTCGATCCATTCGCGCAGCCACACGGGAGCGGCATCGCTCTTGACAAGCTCGTCCCACAGGGTCGTGAAGTAGCCCTCTGTACCCAGCGCCTCGTCCACCGACACCAGGTAGGGCAGGGTCGGCGGCTTCACCCCGGTCTCGATAGCGCTCACCTGGGAATCCGAGCAGAAAATTCGCTCGCCGAGCTGCGTCTGCGTCAGCCCGGCCGCCGCCCGGCGTCGACGCAATTCACGAAGAAGGTACTCCGACGGAGAGATTCCCATGGCTTCCACACCCTTCCACGGCGATCCTCTGCATTCCTCGCCAGCTCGTAACGACTCGCTGCGCTCCGCAATCACTTGGTCACTATTCCGGAGCCAGGGGGCGGAAGTCCAGGGTGGAAGAAGGAACGGCGCGATCGGTGGAGGAGAGGCCCGGCGATTGCGTTCGTGGTCGGGCTGCCCCGAAAGCAGCACCGGGGCAGCCCGACGCCACCTCGACACAAGGGAGCCCCATGCCGAAGGACGACAAGCCGAAGCCCGCTCCACAGCCCCAGCCAAGCCCACCCCCACCGCCACCGCCACCACCGCCCGCGCCGCCGATCGTCCCCGGTCCGATCGGGCCGTTCATCCCGCCCTACCGGGGACCGGGCCCGATGACGAACGTCGTGTTGACGGACCGGTGGAGTGAGAGCCGGAACCGGGGGCCGGGGCGATGAAAGAACCGAGACTGAGGGGCGGCGACCTGATCCACCTCACCCGCGAGGCCAGTCCCCAGTTCGTCCGGCCGATCACGGTACGGATGATCCGCGAGCTGCCCGACCGCCACACGTACGACGGCTGGACCTGGATCGAGGCGTACGAGCTGGGGCCGGACGGCCTGGCCCGGCGGCGGCGGGAGCTGTACGTCCGCCGCGCCGGGGTGCGCTGGATCCCACCTACTCCCTCGGCCAGAACGCCCGCACCCCCACCGGCGGTAACCCCGACAGCGACGAGCCCGGCAGCGAAGAAGCCGGCAACCACCAAGTCGGCTGCGAAGAAGCCGACCGCATCCCGCAGGTCGGCGGTGTCGGCGTGACGCCGCTGGACGGGCTCGCCCACCGGCCGCTGCGCCCGATCTGGCTGTGCCGCCTCGACGCGAACCCGTGGCCGTGCGGGGAGGCGAAGCTCATCCTGCTCGCCGCGTTCGCCGACGACCGGCCGGGCCTGCTGGCCCTGCTGTCGACGCTGCAACAGGAGGCGGAGGACCACCTCACCCAGCTCGACAGCGGCCGGTCCAACAACCTCACCGACCGTTTCCTGTCCTGGGCTCGACCACCCGACCGCTGAGTGTCGCCCACGACTCTCCGGTCGCCCTTCGCGCGGCCCGCCGGCCGGCGGTGCGGCACGATGGGGACATGAGCGCACGGGTACGGGCACCAGAGCTGCGGGGTCGGGGCTGGTTGAACACCGGTGGGCGGGAGCTGAAGCTCGCCGACCTGCGGGGCAAAATTTCGATTCTCGATTTTTGGACCTTCTGCTGTGTCAACTGCCTGCACGTCATCGACGAGTTGCGCCCGTTGGAGGAGAAGTACGCCGACGTGCTGGTCGTCGTCGGGGTGCACTCGCCGAAGTTCGAGCACGAGAAGGACCCGGCCGCGCTGGCCGCCGCCGTCGAGCGGTACGGCGTGCACCACCCGGTGCTCGACGACCCCGACCTGGACATGTGGCAGCAGTACGCGGCGAAGGCGTGGCCCACCCTGGCGGTGGTCGACCCGGAGGGTTACGTGGTCGCCACGATGGCCGGCGAGGGACACGCCGAGGGGCTGATCCGGCTGGTCGACGACCTGATCGCCACCCACGAGGCCAAGGGCACCCTGCACCGGGGCGACGGGCCGTACGTGCCGCCGACGCCGCCGGAGACGACGCTGCGCTTCCCCGGCAAGGCCGTGTTGCTCGACGGCGGGAACCTGCTGGTCTCCGACTCGGCCCGGCACAGCCTGGTCGAGCTGGCCCCGGACGGCGAGACGCCGGTCCGGCGGATCGGCTCCGGGGAGCGGGGCCGGGTCGACGGGCCGGCCCCCTCGGCGAGCTTCGCCGAGCCGCAGGGGCTCTGCCTGCTGCCCGCGCACGTCGCCGAGGTCGCCGGCTACGACCTGCTGGTCGCCGACACCGTCAACCACCTGCTGCGCGGCGTACGCCTGGACACCGGTGAGGTGACCACGGTCGCCGGCACCGGCCGGCAGTGGCGCTCCACGGTCGACGACCACGCCCACGACGCGCGCTCCGTCGACCTCTCCTCCCCGTGGGACCTGGCCTGGTACGACGACAAGGTCATCGTGGCGATGGCCGGCATCCACCAGCTCTGGTGGTTCGACCCGATCAAGCGGACCGCCGGCATGTGGGCCGGCACCACCGTCGAGGCGCTGCGCGACGGCCCGCTGCCCGAGGCGTGGCTGGCCCAGCCGTCCGGCCTGTCGGTCTCCGCCGACGGCACCCGGCTCTGGGTGGCCGACAGCGAGACCAGCGCGATCCGTTTCGTGCAGGACGGCGTGCTCGGCACCGCCGTCGGGCAGGGGTTGTTCGACTTCGGGCACGTGGACGGGCCGGCCGACCGGGCGTTGCTCCAGCATCCGCTGGGGGTGTGCGCGCTGCCTGACTCCTCGGTGTTGATCGCCGACACCTACAACGGCGCGGTACGCCGCTTCGACCCGGCGACCGGCCAGGTCGCCACGGTGGCCGACGGGCTGGCCGAGCCGAGCGACCTGGTGCTCACCGCCGACGGCGGGGTGCTGGTGGTGGAGTCGGCCGCGCACCGGTTGACCCGGCTCGCCCCGGGCGCGTTGACCGCCGCCGGGGCGGACACCGTGGACGGTCCCCGGCACCGGCTGGAACGCAAACCGACGGACGTCGCGCCCGGCGAGGTGACCCTCGACGTGATCTTCACGCCGGCGCCGGGACAGAAGCTGGACGAGACGTACGGGCCGTCGACCCGGCTGGTCGTCTCGGCCTCACCGCCGGAGCTGCTGGTCGAGGGGGCCGGCACCGGCACCGAGTTGTCCCGCCGGCTGGTGATCGACCCGGCCGTACCGCAGGGGGTGCTCCAGGTGACCGCCCAGGCCGCCACCTGCGACGCCGACGTCGAGCACGCCGCCTGCCACCTGACCCGTCAGGACTGGGGCGTCCCGGTGCGGGTCGTCGACGACGGCGCGACCCGGGTCCCGCTGGTGCTGCGCGGCCTGGACACCTGAGCGCCCGCCCGGTCGGCACCGCGCCGGGCGGGCGGGAGCACCGGACCCGCGCCGGGCCAGCAGGCGACCGGGGACGGTCTCAGGCGAACGGGGTGAGGGTGACCCCGGCGTCGATCAGCGCGGCCCGCACCAGGGCGGCCGAGGCGACCGCGCCGGGGCTGTCCCCGTGCAGGCAGATCGAGGCGACCGGGCAGGGCACGACGGTCCCGTCGACCGCCACCACCGTCTGCTCGGTGGCCATCCGGACCGCCCGGACGGCCACCTCCTCCGGGTCGGTGACCAGCGCGCCCGGCGCGGTACGCGGCACCAGCGCCCCGTTGGGCAGGTAACCCCGGTCGGCGAAGCCTTCGGGGACCGCCCGCAGGCCCGCGCCGACGGCGAGCTGGGCGAGGGTGGAGCCGGGCGCGCAGAGGATCGGCAGTTCGTGATCCCACCCGCTCACGGCCGCGACCAGGGCGGCGGCCTGCACCTCGTCGGTGGCCGCCGCGTGGTAGAGCGCGCCGTGCGGTTTGAGGTAGCGGACCCGGGTGCGGGACGGTCGGCAGAACGCGTCGAGCGCCCCGAGCTGGTAGGTGACGTCGTCGCGCAGCTCGTCGAAGCCGTACGCGATGTGCCGGCGGCCGAAGCCGGCCAGGTCCCGGTAGCCGACCTGCGCGCCGACGGCGACGCCGCGTTCGGCGGCGGCGGCGCAGACCCGCCGCATGGTCGACGGGTCGCCGCCGTGGAAGCCGCACGCTACGTTGGCGGAGGTGACCAGGTCGAGCAGCGCCTCGTCGTCGCCGAGCCGCCAGATGCCGAATCCCTCGCCGAGGTCAGCGTTGAGGTCCATGGAATCTCACCGTAGTCCCCGGTCGGGCCTGCGCGAGCCCGGTCACGTCGTCCACCACCCCGATCACCGGGTACCCGCCGGTGGTCGGATGGTCGGCCAGGAAGATCAACGGCTGGCCGTCGGCGGGCACCTGCACCGCGCCGAGCACCACGCCCTCACTCGGCAGCTCCCCGGCCACCGCGCGGGGCAGCGCCGCGCCGACAAGTCGCGCACCGACCCGGTCACTCACCGGACTCACCGTGTACGCCGTGCCGAGCAGCGACGCCAGCGCGTCGGCGGTGAACCAGTCGGCGCGTGGGCCGGGGCGCAGGGTCAGCCACAGCTCGTCCGGCACCGGCCGGCCGACGGTGAAGTCCACCGGGGCGGGTGGCCCGGCCGGCGGGCCGAGCGGGAGCCGGTCGCCGTCGCCGACCGGGGGTGGGCCGAGGCCGGAGAGGGTGTCGGTGGACCGGCTGCCGAGCACCGGGTCGACGGCGATCCCCCCGTCGACCGCGAGCCAGTTGCGCAGCCCGTGCCGGGGCGACCCGATCCGCAGCACCGCCCCCGCCGGCACCGCCAACGGCCGGCCCACGTCGCCGGGGCGGCCGTCGACCCGGACGTCGACGTCGGCCCCGGTCACCGCGACCGTGCCGGCCCGGGTCAGCCGCAGCTCACCGCCGCCGAGGGTCAACTCCAGACCGGCGGCGTCCGCCGGGTTGCCGACCAGCCGGTTCGCCAGCGCCAGCGCCGCCGGATCCAGCGCCCCCGACCGGGGTACGCCGAGATGCGCCCACCCGGGCCGCCCCAGATCCTGCACGGTGGTACGCGGTCCCGCCCGGCGCACCTCGATCACCCCATGGGTCGGCCCGGATGGCTGCTCCGCCCGGCGCACCCCGATCGCCCCGCCCCCGGTCGGCCCGCCCCCGGCCGGCCCGGTTGGCTGCTCCGGCCGCTCCGCTCGACTCGTCCCGGTCATGCCGGCACCGGCCGGGGTCGGGGACCGCCGGTCACCCGGTCACCAGCCGGACCCGGGTGCCGGGGGTGAGGGTGGCCGGTGGGTCGGCGGCCACGTCGAAGAGGGTGAGCGTGGTCCGCCCCACCAGCAGCCAGCCACCCGGCGAGGCGGTCGGGTAGATCCCCGCGTACGGGCCGGCCAGGGCCACCGAGCCGGCGGGCACCCGGGGGCGCGGGGTGGGCAGCCGGGGCACCGCGTACTGCGGGGGGAGGCCGGTCAGGTAGCCGAAGCCGGGGGCGAAGCCGCAGAACGCCACCCGGAAGTCGGTGTCCCGCAGGCGTTGCACCACCTGGGGCACGGTCAGTCGCCAGTGCGCGGCGACCAGGGGCAGGTCTTCACCGTCGTACACGGTGGGAACGTCGACGGTGCCGGCGTCGGCTGTGGTGGTGACCGGGTCGGGGGTCCAGCCGGCGATCCGGGTGGCCGTCGACTCCGGGTCGGGCACCCCGTCGAGCAGGACGGTGCCGGCCGCCGGGACGATCTCGGCGGCGTCCAGCTCACCGGCGGCGCGGCGTCGCCACAGCTCGGCCCGCCACCGTTCCACCTGGCCGGGGTCGTCACAGTCGAGCAGGAGGGCGTGCCGGCCCACGGGTCGGATGCGCATCCCGCCATACTCCCCGATCGATGTGCCGTCCAGGGTCGCTAGACTCGACAGGTCTGGTGACGGGTCGCACTACCTAGAAGTAACCTACGGTGCCGTAACCTGATTCCGTGACCACCTCCGCACCGCTTCGACTCAAGCCTGTCGACATCGGTAAGCCCCGGATGCGCGGCTGGCTGCACACCTACGCGTTCTTTGTCGCGCTCGTCTGCGGCACCGTGCTCTGCGCCGTCGCGGCCACCCGTCCCGGCTGGGCGCCCCTGGTCAGCTGCCTGATCTACAGCGTCACCGTCTGCGGCCTCTTCGGCACCAGCGCCCTCTACCACCGCCGGGTGTGGTCGGAGCGCGGCTACCAGATCATGCGCCGGATGGACCACTCGATGATCTTCGTGTTCATCGCCGGCACCTACACACCGCTCTGTGCGCTGCTGCTCGACCGGCGGATGGCCACCCTGATGCTCGGCCTGGTCTGGGGTGGGGCGTTGGCCGGCGTGGCCGTCAAGCTGATCTGGCCGCACGCTCCGCGCTGGGTCTCCGCCCCGCTCTACCTGGCCCTCGGCTGGGTGTCGGTGGCGATCCTCCCGCAGATCCTGCGCCAGGGCGGGGTCACCGTGCTGGTGCTGCTCGCCGCCGGTGGGGCGATGTACAGCATCGGCGCGGTCTTCTACGCGCTGCGGCGGCCCAACCCCTGGCCCACCGTCTTCGGCCACCACGAGTTCTTCCACGCCTGCACCCTGCTCGCCGCCCTCTGTCACCACATCGCGATCTACTTCGCCCTCTTCACCTGATCACCCGTCTCCGGCCGGTCCGGGGGCAGTCGCGCCGGCCGCGCGGCAAGCCGGAGCCGGCCTGAGCAGGGAACAGTTCAGGGGCCCCGCGCCGTTGCGGGGCCCCTGAGATCATGTGGTGCGGTGCGGTCAGACCGGGTAACCCGGGCCGCGCGCCTCGCGGTACTCCTCGCGTACCACCTGGCCGCCCTGCACCGGCACGACCCGGTCGGCGACGACCTGGTCCTGACGCACGGCGGTGGTCACCACCGCCCGGCGACGGCTGTTCCAGAAGAAGAGGGTGGTCAGCAGCCCGACGAGGCCGGCGAGCATCAGCACCCAGCCCACCACGTCGAGGTTGAGCCATCCCAGATCGGCGTCGACGGCGAACGCGAAGATCGCACCCACCGCGATGAGGAAGATGCTGGCACCGATGCCCATGACGTCGCCTCCTTGGCTGTCAGCTGGCGTTACCCACCCGCCACGGCCATCGAGGGCATCGATGAGCGAGTGGCCCCACTGACATACCCAGGCGACACTCGCGTCAATCAGGCAAGCTGGGGGAATGACGGACGGCGAGGCCGAGACACGGACACTGGTGCTGCTGCGGCACGCCAAGGCCGAACAGCCCGGGAGCGGCTCCGACGTCGACCGGCGACTGACCGCACGCGGGCACGCCGACGCCGCCGCCGCCGGGGCGTGGCTGGCCGCGCAGGGTCTCCTCCCCGACGTGGTGATCTGCTCGGCGGCCCGCCGGACCAGGCAGACCTGGCACGACGTGGCGCTGGGCATGACCGGGGTCCCGCCGGAGGGTGGCCCGGCGGGGACAGCACCGGTGGTGCGGTACGCCGCCGCCGCGTACGAGGCGCACCCGGACGACCTGCTCGACCTGGTGCGGATGGTCGAGCCGGAGGCGCACACGGTCCTGCTCGTCGCCCACAACCCGGGCATCTCGCTGCTGTCGGTGCTCCTCGACCCGGAAGGGGCCGACCGGGAAGGGTTGCGTACCACCGGTCTGGTGGTGCACCGGGCGGCAGCCCCGTGGGCGGAGTTGACACCGGGCGACACCCCGGTCGTCGACCGGCACACCGCCCGCGGCTGACCCGACCCACCCGCCGGGCAGCCCGGCTCTGGTGACGTCGTCCTGCGCGCGGCCGGTCAGCGGCCGGTGTCGTCCAGCGGGGCGGACGGTCAGGACGGGGGTGCGGTGGGCGGCGGCGGATCGGGCGGCGGCGGCATCATCGCGGTCGGGTGGGAGAGCCGGTTCTCCTCCACGATGAGCGTGCGCGCCCGCTTGCGCCGGTCCTGCCAGAACCAGAGCGTGGTGAGCAGCACGGCCAGGCCGGCCAGGATGAAGACCCAGCCGACGGCGCGCAGGTTGATCCACCAGACGTCGGCCCGGATGGCGAACGTCATGATCGCGCCGAGCGCGATGAGAAAGATGCCGCTACCAATGCCCATGTGCGCTGCACTCCCCCGTGCGGTGGCCGTTGGGCGTGCCCTGACGTGGTCCGCGCGGGTTACCCGCCCAGCAGCCCTCCTACCGGGATCGCACCCGGCAAATCTGGCCCCTCTCCCGACCGCTTCCCGCACGCCTCAAGGGGTGGCGCTGTCCCGATCCTCATGGTCGACGCAGAAGGGCCGATGTGGTGATGTCCGGACGTCCCGGACACCGCCACATCGGCCCCATGCGCGTCACCCGCCGAATCCGGCCGGCTCGACCCGGTCGGGACCGGCGGTCAGTTCAGAAGGCCTCCTCGGGGATGTCCATGATGTCCAGGTCGGCGCCTTCGATGATCCGGCGGTCGGCGCCGATGCGGGGCAGCACCTCACGGGCGAAGAACCGGGCGGCGGCCACCTTGCCGGTGTAGAACGCCTGGTCGGTGGTGGAGACCTCACCGGCCAGCGCCTTCAGCGCCACGTCGGCCTGCTTCTGGAGCAGCCACCCGACGACCAGGTCACCGAGGGCGAGCAGGAAGCGGCGGCTGCTCAGGCCGACCTTGTAGAGGCTGCGGGTGTCGCCGCCCTGGGCTTCACCGAGCCAACCGGTCAGCACGACGAGGATGTTCTGGATCTCGGCGAGCGCCCGACCGAGCGCCTGCCGCTCCTCCTTGAGCTGCCCGTTGCCGGCCTCGGTGCTGATGAACTCCTGGATCTCACCGGCGACCGAGGTGAGCGCCCTGCCGTTGTCCCGGACGATCTTCCGGAAGATCAGGTCGAGGCTCTGGATCGCGGTGGTGCCCTCGTACAGGGTGTCGATCTTGGCGTCCCGGACGTACTGCTCCAGCGGGTAGTCCTGGAGGAAGCCGGAGCCACCGTAGGTCTGGAGCGACTCGTGACCGAGCAGCTCGTAGGCCCGCTCGGAGCCGACGCCCTTGACCAGCGGCAGGAGCAGGTCGTTGACCCGCCTGGCCAGCTTGGTGGCCGGTTCGTCGCCGGCCGCCTCGGCGATCGCGATCTTGTCCTGCCAGGTGGCGGTGTAGCAGACCAGCGCCCGCAGCCCCTCGGCGTACGACTTCTGCATCAGCAGCGAACGGCGCACGTCCGGGTGGTGGGTGATGGTGACCCGGGGCGCGGCCTTGTCGGCCTGCTGGGTCAGGTCGGCGCCCTGCACCCGGTTCTTCGCGTACTCCAGGGCGTTGAGGTAGCCGGTGGACAGAGTGGCGATCGCCTTGGTGCCGACCATCATCCGGGCGTACTCGATGATCATGAACATCTGCCGGATGCCGTCGTGCTTCTCGCCCAGCAGCCAACCCTTGGCCGGTACGCCGTGCTCGCCGAAGGTCAGCTCGCAGGTGTTGGAGACCTTGATGCCCATCTTGTGCTCGACGTTGGTGGCGTAGACGCCGTTGCGCTCGCCCAGCTCGCCGGTCTCGGCGTCGAAGTGGAACTTCGGCACGACGAACAGGGACAGCCCCTTGGTGCCCGGGCCGCCGACGCCCTCGACGCCGACCGGACGGGCCAGCACGTAGTGGACAATGTTGTCGCTCAGGTCGTGCTCGCCGGAGGTGATGAAGCGCTTCACGCCCTCGATGTGCCAGGAGCCGTCCGGCTGCCGGACGGCACGGGCCCGGCCGGCGCCGACGTCCGAGCCGGCGTCCGGCTCGGTGAGCACCATGGTGGAGGCCCACTGCTGGTCGATGAAGAGCTTGGCCCACTTCTTCTGCTCGTCGGTGCCCTCGACCTCCAGCACGTGCGCGAAGGACGGGCCGGAGGCGTACATCCAGACGGGCGCGTTGGCGCCGAGCACCAGCTCGGCGAGCGACCACCAGAGCGCGCGCGGGGCGCTGCTGCCGCCGAGGGACTCGGGGAGGTCCAGCCGCCAGAACTCGGAGTCCATGAACGCCTGGTAGGACTTCTTGAACGACTCCGGCAGCGGTGCGGTGTGCGTCGCGGGGTCGAAGACCGGTGGGTTGCGGTCGCTGTCCTGGTAGCTGGCCGCGAGGTCCTCACGGGCCAGGCGGTCGACCTCGGAGAGGAAGCTGCGGGCGGTGTCGACGTCCAGGTCCGTGTACGGCTCCTGGCCGAACGTCCGGTCCGCCCCGAAGACCTCGAACAGGTTGAACTCAAGGTCCCGAAGGTTGCTCTTGTAGTGGGTCATGCTCACTGGCCCCGCTTCCGGACAGGTGTTACCGATCAGTAACCCCCACTGTATTACTCACCGGTAGGCAGCGACAACCCGATCGTCGAAGTGACGGCGATCACAGCCCGGCGCGCGTCAGTTCTCCGCCGCGCCGACCTCCCACGAGGGCACCGCCACCGTCACCCCGCTACGCGGCCCGGTGTACTCCATCAGCACCAGGGCGATGTCGTCGTCGAGCCGCCCGTGCACCCACTCGACCAGCGCGGTCTCCAGGGAGGCCAGACCGTCGCCGACCGTGCCGTGGCCGAGCAGCCGCCACGCCCGGTCGGCGGTCGGGAAGAACTCGCCGTCCCGGCGTGCCTCACCGAGACCGTCGGTGAACAGCAGCAGCCGGTCGCCCGGCTCCAGCCGCTCCACCCGGGGCCGGACCACCGGCATGAAACCCAGCGGCGGCGCGGGCGCGGGCGGCTCCAGCGGGATCACCGCGCCCCGACGCAGCAGCAACGGCGCCGGATGGCCGCAGTTGACGATGGTCAGCGTCCCGCCGCGCTCCTCGACCACGGCCGCGGTGACGAAGTCCTCGTCCCCCACGTTGCGGGCCACCGCCCGGTCCAGGTCGGCCACCACCGCCCGCAGGTCGGGCCGCTCATAGGCGACGTGCCGGTAGGAGCCGAGCACGATGCTGGCCAGCCGGACCGCGTCCAGCCCCTTGCCCCGCACGTCCCCGATGATCATCCGGACGCCGTACGGGGTGTCTATCGCCTCGTACAGGTCACCGCCGATCTCGGCGGTGGCCGTGGGGGAGATGTACCGGGCCGCCACCGCCAGGGTCCCGACCTGCGGGCCGAGCGGACGCAGCACGGCCTGCTGAGCCACCGAGGCCAGCCGGGACAGCTCGCCGATCCGCACCACCTGCCCCTGCCGGACCGCCGCCACACTGGCCGCCACCACGGTGGCGAAGGCGATCCCGACCAGGGACACCGCAGTGGTCAGCTTCATCGCCGGATCGGCCACCGCGAACCCGGCCCCGACCAGCAGCGCGAGGAAACCCACCCCGGCCACCGCCCGCCACGAGGCGAACCCGGCGGCCAGGATCGGCGCCACCGTCATCAGTGCGACGTAGTGCACCGCACGGCCGTCGGCCGACTCGATCGCCGAGACGAGCGCGAGCAGCCCGACGGCCGCGCCGACGCCGGCGCGGGACCCGGGACTCAGTGGGCCTCGGCCCAACTGGAAGGCATGTTTACGTACGTGGGACAGCATGCCTGATGGAACCGGGCCGGAGAATGAACCTAGCCCCACGATTGAGGGTGTTCTACCCGGCCGTCCCGCTGGTGTCACCGTTCGCCGTCAGCCCAGCACCTCGTACCTGACCGTCAGTTCACCCAGGTCGACCGAGGCGATCGCGGCGAAGGCGGCCCGGGACAGGTCGATGCAGCGCCCGTCGACGAACGGGCCACGGTCGTTGATCCGCACGGTGACGGACTTGCCGTTGGCCGGGTTGGTCACCCGGACCTTGGTGTTGAACGGCAGGGTCTTGTGCGCGGCGGTCAGCGCGCTCGGGTCGAAGTTCTCCCCGTTGGCGGTCAACTGACCCTCGTCGTAGAAGGACGCGCCGCACGAGCCGCTGTCGACGACGTTGCTCTTCGGGGCCGCCTTCTTCGTGGTGGCGGACGGCTTGGGCTCGGGCGTGCGCGGCTTGCTCCGGGAAGCGGCCTGGGTCCGGGTCGCCTTCGGGCTGGCCGTGGCGGTGGGCGACGGGCTGGCGGTCGGGGAGACGGTGGGGCTGGCACTCAGGCTCGGGGTCGGCGCGGCGGTGGTGCCGACGACGCCGGGGGTGACCGGGTCCACGACCACGGGGGCCGGCGCGTCGTCGGCCGTCAGCTGCACCGCGCCGACGGTGCCGCCGACGGCGAGCGCGACACCGAGCGCGGCGGTGGCCGCGATGCCGGCGGGCGAGGAGAAGATCCGGGTACGGGAGTGCCTGCCAACCACCGGCTCGGTCCTTTCGTAGGCCTTCATAGCGGCTCGGACCGTAACGACAGAAGCACTTCCGAAGTCAACGTGATCATGGTGGTATGCCCGGAATTACAGTGATACGTGTGACCGATCAGCCGACGGCCGGTGGGCCGCACGGGCCAGAATGCCACCGCTGGCATTCACCGCCGAGGATGGGGTCATGACCGCCGCGCCGCGTACCGCGAGGATGGGGCCATGACCGCTGCGCTGCGCGCCCGCCTGGTCGAGCTGTTCCGCTGGGTCGACCCGGGGCCGGGCAGCAGCCACCTGGTCAGCGACGTCTCCGGCTGGTGGCGGGACCCGCAGGTGCTGGCCGGGCTCGGACCAGCCCTGGTCGCGCCGTTCCACCCCGACCGGCCGACCGTCGTCGTCGCCCCCGCGGTGACCGGGTTGATGCTCGGGCCGCTCGCCGCGACCGCCCTCGGTGTCGGCTTCGTCCCGGCCCACAAGCCCGGCGACGGCCGACTCCCCGCCGGCCCGCTGACCTGGGCGCAGAGCCCACCCGACTTCCGGGGCCGGCAGGTCGACCTGGCGGTACGCGACGACCGGCTCGGCGCGGACGACCGGGTGCTCATGGTCGACGACTGGGTCGCCACCGGAGCCCAGGTGCGGGCCGTCCGGGACCTCTGCGCCGCCCGGGGCGCACACTGGGTCGGCGTCGCCGCCGTGGTCGTCGACCTGCCCGACCCGGTCGCCGCCGAACTGGGCGCACGCGGGCTACTCACCCCCGCCGACCTGCCCTGACCCACGCTCCCGTGTCAGCCCGGCCAGGGTGCCGAGCGACTTGGCGACCAGCAGATCGGTCGGCGTGGCCAGGGTCGGGGCGACCTGTCCGGCGACCCAGTCCACCGCCACCGCCGGTGGTGCGCCGGGCGACGGGACAGCGGCACCCCGGTAGCCTCGGCCGCATGTGGCCACGGATCGGCGGACTCCGCACGCTCGCCCTCGGCACCCCCGGTGAGCTGCGCACCACCCTCAACACGCTGGTGCTCACCGGGGTCAAGACGGCCACCGCCGGCCTGCTCACCGAGTACGCCGCCGAGGCCGAGGAGTTGGAGCACGTCGGTGAACGGCTGGCCCTGGTCGACGACCGGGACGCGCTCGTCGGAGTGGTCGAGGTGACTGGAATCGACGTCGTCCCCTTCGCCCGGGTCCCCTGGGACTTCGCCCGCTCCGAGGGGGAGGGCGACCGCTCGATCGAGGACTGGCGGGCGGGGCACGCCGGCTTCTGGGCCCGGGCCGGCACCCCGGTCACCGACGACACCGAGATCGTCTGCATCCGGTTCCGACTGGTCTCGGCCGGCGACGGCGGGATACGCACCGGCGACCTGGGCACCTGAACCGGGCCGGGGCGGCACCCCGTCAGTGTCCGGCCCCCTGCCGGTGCGTGCGGGGTCCCTCAGTGTGCAGCCGCTCAGGGCCCGCGGCACCCCGCAGTGCGTGCGGCGACCTGTCAGGGCGTGCGCAGCTCCGGCAGCAGGCGGGTGGCGACGTCCGCCAGCACCGCCTCGTCGCCCGCGTACCAGCTGCTGGCCCGGGGCCAGTGCGTGATCACGTCGGTGAAGCCGAGCGCCGCCGCCCGCGCGACCTGCTCGGCGAAAAAGTCCGCGCTGCTCAGCGAGAAGACCGGCGCCGAGTCCAGGGAGAGGTACCGGGGCAGGCTGGCCGGGTCGCGGCCGGCCTCGTCGAGGGTACGGTCCATCCGGGCGCAGAGCGTCGCCACCCCGCCCCACCAGGCCGTCAGTTCCTCCTCGCCGGTGCCGGTGGTGACCCAGCCCTGACCGAACCGGGCGACCAACCGCATCGACCGGGGCCCGTTGGCGGCCACCACGAACGGCACCCGGGGTTGCTGCACGCAGCCGGGGTTGTTGCGGGCGTCCACGGCGGAGAACCAGTCACCCCGCCAGGTGGTGCCGTCCTCCCGCAGGATCAGGTCCAGCAGCTCGGTGAACTCACCGAACCGGTCCACCCGCGGCCGGGGCGGCAGCGTCTCCCCGCCCAGCACCGCCGAGTCGAAGCCGATCCCACCCGCGCCGAGACCCAGCAGCAGCCGCCCGCCGCAGATGTCGTCGAGGGTGGTGACCTGCCGGGCGAACGCCGCCGGATGCCGGAAGTTGGGCGAGGCGACCAGGGTGCCGAGCAGGATCCGTTCGGTCACCGTGGCAGCGGCGGTCAGCGTCGACATCGAGTCGAACCACGGGCCGTCGACCAGATCCCGCCAACCCAGGTGGTCGTACGTCCAGGCGTGGTCGAAGCCCCACGCGTCCACCTGCTGCCAGCGCCGACGCGCCTCCGGCCACCGCTGGTCGGGAAGGATCACGATGCCAATCCGCATGATCACCAGGGTACGTCCCGACGCCGCCCCCGGCCCTTCCCGTGCCGGGTGCCCGCGCTCACGTGGGTCAGTCAGGCCGGGTCTGCTCCTCGGTCTCCGACCACGGGGTCGCCTTCAGCACGATCGGCCGGTAGGCCAGCGCGCGGTCGACGACCTCGGTGGCCGTCAGCTCCGGGGTGGTCGTGAAGATCAGATCGGAGACGTCCGGACAGACGAGGTCGCGTGCGAGTCTGTCCAGCCAGTCGTTCAGCTCGCCGTCGTCGGCATAGTCGAGCCGCATGATCCGCTCGACGAGGGCGACGGCCTCGTCCCGGGTCAGCTTCGCCGGCACGGTGACCTCCTCGGAGCAGGGTCGATGGCACCCCACATGATCCTCGACGGGGAGGTGTCGAGGTTTCCGCCCCGGGCTGTCGTCCAGGTCGGCCCGGGGTCGGGTGGTCCTGGCGCGTCCTTTCGAGCTGATGTCGTCAACGAATCAGGCGGCGAGTGAGGCGTGACAGGTGGTCAGGCGGGGGGTGACGGGCGGCGGGCGGCGGGCGGCGGGCGGCGGGCGGCGGGCGGCGGGCGGCGGGCGGCGGAGTGTGCTGACGTCGACACCGCTTCGGCCGTCGGTGTGAGTCGTTCACGTCATCAGGTCTAAAGGACGCGCACGGGTATCCGCTCCCCCGCCATGCCGATCGAGTGGGCTTCAGGTCGCCGGGGTCGCCGCCTGGGCGACGTCACCGGGGTCGTAACTCTCGTCGCAACCGCCAAGTCACCAACGCAGGCGGCACCTGGAGCCGCTACCCCGGCCCAAGGCCATGACTTGTTACCGCGACAACCCCGCTGTCGGCCGCGCCGGTGCTCAGCTGGCTTCCGAGCCAGGTGAGTAGCGTCGTGCTGTACTGCCCGCTGATGCTCCCGCCATCGGCACGGTGCGCCCTGGTTGACCTTGGAACATCGAAGGCCCCGACTCGGATTCGCATCCTGGTCAGGGCCTTCGTGGTGGAGCGGGTGACGGGAATCGAACCCGCACTGTCAGCTTGGGAAGCTGATGTTCTGCCATTGAACTACACCCGCAAGCGGAACCACTGTACCTGAGGTGACCACGCCCGCGCACCCTGGCACCCCCGCACGCCGCCGGACACCTTCCGTAGCCGATCGACCACCACCTGCTGAAATGAAACGGTCAGATGTTTCACAGAAGCAGCTTAGGGACGTTCTCAAACGTGTCGATCAGTTGTAACGTCACCCCCACGTTCACGACCTCGGCGCGACATACCCCCTGTCGCGCCGCCAGAAAGAGGTGGGCCCATGGGACTACGTCCCAACCTGCTGACCCGGCGTGCCGCCGGCGTCGCATCGACGACCTTCGCGCTGCTGCTGAGCACTGCTGCGGTGGGCGTCGTGCCTGCGGCTTCCGCATACTCCGCAGCCCCCGACAACGCCTCCTGCGCGGAGCCGGCCGACGTCCACGAGGACGTCCACTCCGACGCGCGCGTTCGCGGCGGCAGCAAGGCCGCGCACAAGCGGCACGACCCGAACCAGCTGACCGCCACGCAGGTCAAGGAGCGGGAGGCGGACTTCGCTGCCGCCCTGCGCAACAGCGCCCTGCGGTCGAAGTCCAGCATCCGCACCGGTTCGAGCGAGGGCACGACGGTGGCGCTGGCCCCGATCACCGTCCCGGTCGTCGTCCACGTGATCCAGCGGGACAGCACCCGGGCCGGGGGCAACATCCCCGACTCGCTGATCAACTCGCAGATCACCGTGCTCAACCAGGCTTACAGCGGTGCGACCGGCGGCGCGGCCACCGGCTTCACCTTCCAGCTCCAGAAGATCAACCGGGTCACCAACGCGTCCTGGTACCCGATCGTGCAGGGCTCCTCGGCCGAGCGGGCGATGAAGACCCAGCTGCGCACCGGCGGCAAGAACACCCTCAACTTCTACCTGGGCGAGCTGAGCGACGACCTGCTCGGCTGGGCGACCTTCCCCAAGCGCACCCTGGACGTGATGGACGGCGTCGTCGTGCTCGGCGAGTCGCTGCCGGGTGGCACCGCCACCAACTACAACCTGGGTGACACCGGCACCCACGAGGTCGGCCACTGGCTGAACCTCTACCACACCTTCCAGGGTGGTTGCTCGGGCTCGGGCGACGGCGTCTCGGACACCCCGGCCGAGCGTGAGCCGGCCTTCGAGTGCCCGACTGGTCGGGACACCTGCACCGCGTCCGGCAAGGACCCGATCACCAACTTCATGGACTACACCTACGACTCGTGCATGTACCAGTTCACCGCTGGTCAGGCGAGCCGCATGGTGAACGCCTGGACCGCCTACCGCGCGTCGGCCTGACCGACACACCGCAGGCACCGGTGCCGGCTCCGTCCTTCCCGGACGGGGCCGGCACCGTCGTCTTCCGGGTCAGGCGGCGGTACGCCGGGTGTCGAACCCGTGCCGACCACGCCGGGCCGGCCGCTGGTCGGGCAGGTCGGCGACACCCGGCCGGCCCGCTGTCGGGTCCAGCCAGACCTGCACGGCGGGACGCCCGCCGTCGGGACGCAACTGGCCGCCGTGGTCACGCCGGGTCAGCATGGCGACGTCCACGCTGAACTCGAAGAGCCGCCAGTCGACCTGGGGAGCGGCCCGACCGATCGCAGCCACCAGCGCCACCCGGGCCGGATCGGCCACCGGCTCGGCCCGACCGGCGAGATACGCCTCGTCGTCGCTCTCCTCCGCCGGGAACGAGTGGAGCGCGTAGCGGCCGTCACGTTCGAGGTCGCGTCGCTTGGGTGAGTCGACGACGAAGCAGAAGAGCCCGCCGTCGGTGACCAGCGGGCAGACCGGGTGCACCCGGGGACCACCGTCGGCGCGGACGGTGGCCAGGTAGCCGAAACCCGGCCCGTACTGCTGGAGGAGAAGGCGGATCCCGTCGGCGAGTCGGGGCTCGTCGGCGGCGAATGCGGACCATGATGCCATGCCGTCATCCTATCGAACAGGCGTTCGAAAATCAGTCCGACACGCAGGTGGAAGGGCCCGGCATCCGCCCCGCAGCCACCGCCGACGACGACCGCGGGCGGCCCGGTGGGTCGGGGCGGCCGACGCGCCGACGAGGCCGGCGGGACGGCCCGGTAGGCAGGGCGGACTGGCGTGCTCGATAGGGTGGCCCGATGCTGCTCTCCGACCGGGACCTGGTCTCCGAGATCAAGGCCGGCACGCTGGCGCTGGAGCCGTTCGAGCCGAGTCTGGTGCAGCCGTCCAGCATCGACGTGCGCCTCGACAAGCTGTTCCGGGTCTTCAACAACCACCTCTACACCCACATCGA
This sequence comes from Micromonospora sp. NPDC049257, assembly GCF_040678915.1. Taxonomy (NCBI): domain Bacteria; kingdom Bacillati; phylum Actinomycetota; class Actinomycetes; order Micromonosporales; family Micromonosporaceae; genus Micromonospora; species Micromonospora sp. NPDC049257. Next base: position 508,534 of record NZ_JBFAQU010000001.1, on the reverse strand, counting down.
CCCGGCCGTGCAGCAGGACGACCTGACGTCGATGGTCGAGGTGCCGGCGGGCGAACCGTTCGTGCTGCACCCGGGTGAGTTCGTGCTCGCCTCCACGCTCGAGGTCATCTCGCTCGGCGACCAGCTCGCCGGCCGGCTGGAGGGCAAGTCGAGCCTGGGCCGGCTGGGCCTGCTCACCCACTCGACCGCCGGCTTCATCGATCCGGGCTTCTCCGGCCACGTCACGCTGGAGCTGTCGAACGTGGCCAACCTGCCGATCACCCTGTGGCCGGGCATGAAGATCGGCCAGCTCTGCATCTTCCGGCTCTCCTCGCCGGCCGAGCACCCCTACGGCTCGGAGGTGTACGGGTCGCGTTACCAGGGCCAGCGCGGGCCGACGCAGAGCCGCTCCTGGCAGAACTGGCGCATCTGGCCCACCCGCTGACCACACCCCACCGGGCCGGGCCCCCCGGGTCAGGGGGCCCGGACGCGTGGCTCAGCCGGGTCGGCCGTAGCTGTTGACCGGCCCGTCGTCGACCCGCTTCATCGTGATCGGCTTGCCGGCCTGGGAGGCGTGCACGACCCAGCCGTCCCCGACGTACATCCCGACGTGGTGCAGGTCGGAGTAGTAGAAGACCAGGTCGCCGGGGCGCAGGTCGGCCCGGCTGACCCGGTCGGTGACCTGGCGCTGCTGCCGGGCGTTGTGCGGCAGCGACACCCCGGCCTTCGCCCAGGCGGCCATGGTCAGCCCGGAGCAGTCGTAGTTGTTGGGGCCGGCCGCGCCCCACACGTACAGCTTGCCGATCTGGGCGCAGGCGAACTTGACGGCCGTGCCGGACGGGCCGCCGGGGTAGCCGGCCGGGCAGGGTGCCGGGCGCAGTGATCCCCCGCCGCCGTTGCCGTAGACCTTCAGCCGCAGCTTCTGCAATTTGTCGATCTCGGTGTTGATCTGCTTCTTCTTCGCCGCCAACTGGGCCTCGGTACGGGTCAGCTGGGCGACCATCTCGTCCAACGGCGCCTTGGTCGCGGCGAGTTCGTCGCGCAGTGCCGCGACGGTCCGCACCTCGCGCTGTTGGCGGCTGGCGAACCGGTCCAGCAACCCCAACTGCTCGACCACCTGGCTGGGGCTGTGGCTGCCGAGCAGCGCATTGACGGTGGACATGTTCTCGCCCTTGTACGCCTGGACGGCGAGGCCGCTGACCTGGTTCATCGCCTGGTCCACCCGCCGTTGCAGCGGGGCGATCCGCTTGCCCAGCGCGTCGGCCTGCCGACGCTTGGCGGCGAGGTCGGTGCGGGTGGCGTTGTGCTGCTCGATGATCGGTTCGAGCTTGTTCCAGTCCTGGTCGATCTGTCGTTCGATCTCGGCGACCGAGGGGTCGGCGTGGGCTGCCGTGGCGCCACCGGTCAGGGCGACCGCGACGGCGGCAAGGGTGGCGAGGGTGGTGGTGAAGCGGGACCAACGTGGGCGCGGCACCGTCGTCTCGCGGGCGACCTGGGTCGACCGGCGTGACGGTGGGCGCGGGGCATCGTGTGCCACCGGGCTCCGGGCTCCTTCTTCCTCGACCGCCTACCGGGTTAGCTGACGGGTTCGGGCGGGAAGGGAGCGCCCTACCGCAGTGGTTGCGGATTCACCCCGGCGTACCTGGGTCCCCGGCTCGCCCGGAGGCGACTCGGCGGTGCCGGCCGACGCCACCCCGGGTGGGGCGGACCTGGTGCCGACCGACGATTGACCAGAGTAGAGATGGTCGTTATCGATCCGCAACCCGCCGGGCCGGCACACTCCGTGACCGGAAGACGGGCCAACCCCCGGCCCATCGGGCCGGGGGTTGGCGTCTGCGCTGGTCAGGGTCGGCGGAAGCCGGCCACCGGCATGTAGTTGATGCTGGTCACCTGGACCGGCTTACCGGTCCGGGGTGCGTGCACCATCATGTCGTTGCCCAGATAGAGGCCGACGTGGTGCAGGTCGCTGAAGAAGAACACCAGGTCGCCGGGGCGGGCCTCGGAGCGCGGGATGGCCTTGCCCTCGTTCCACTGGGCACCGGTGAAGTGGGTCAGCGAGATGCCGGCCGCCTTGTAGGCGAACTGGGTGAGCCCGGAGCAGTCGAACGAGTTCGGCCCGGTGGCACCCCAGACGTACGGGTCACCGACCTGCGCGCAGGCGGTCGCGATCGCGGTCCGGGCGGCGGAGCTGACCACCCCGTTGATCGTGGGGCAGCCGTTCACCTTGACGGTGGTCTTCGGCATGGCCGCCTGGAGCCGCTTGATCTCGGCGTTGATCTTGGTCTTCTTGGCCGCGAGGTCCTTCTCCTGCTGCACCTCGGCGGCGATCAGCGTGTCGAGCTTCTGCTTCTCGGCGTCGTACTTGCGGCGCACCACGAGCACCGCCTCGACCTCCCGCCGCTGCTCGGCGGCGAGCCGGTCCAGAATGGTCAGCTGCGCGGCGAGGGTGCCCGGCCGGCTGGTGGTGAGCAGCGCGCTCAACTCCTGCGACGGCCCGGACTTGTAGTAGCGGGAGGCGAGGTCGCCCACCCGGCCGAGGGCCAGTTCGCTCTGCAGGGCCAACGGCTCGATCTTCTTCTGCAGGTCGGCCGACTTCTTGCGGTTGACCTTCAGCTGCGCCCGGACCTTGTTGTAGTTCTCGATGGTGGGTTCGAGCTGCTCCCACTGCTTGTCGAGAGCCGCCTCGATCTCCTCGGGCGACGGCGCGGCGTGGGCCGGCACAGCGAGCATCCCGGCACCGACGGCGACCGCCGCGACCACGGTGAGCAGGCGGCGGGCGACCCGCCGAAGGACTGCCGGCCGGGCGGGCGGCTGGCCCTGGACGTGACGTTGAGGGGGCATGGTTGCCACCGGCGTCGACTCCTTTGCAACCGACCGCCGGGCGCCTCGCTAAGGGGAAGAAGGAGGCAGACGACCCACAGCGGCCGGTGCAACATTAGGGGGAGTCCCGGTGGGGAATCAAGGCGGGTGGGCCCTCCATCACATCAGTGCAATCGCTTGCACACAAAGGGTGTTCGCTCAATTTCCAACGATTGCTGTCAATACATCGTCGAGCGTGACCACACCCAGGGGGCGGCGACCGTCGCTCACCAGCACCATGTGCCGCCGCTCGCGTCGCATCGCCAGCAGCAGATCGGCCAGCGTACGGTCCGGTGGCACCACGGCCAGCGGCCGGTAGACCTCGGCCGGCACCGGCGCTCGACGGGACGCCCCGGCGTACCCCAGGACGTCCTTGACGTGCACGAAGCCCAGCACCCTGCGGGTGGAACGCTGCACCACCGGGAAGCGGGACCGGCCGGTGGTGGTCGCCAGCACCTCCAGAGAGGCCGGTGAGACGTCCTCGGCCACCGTGGTCACCGTCGACCACGGCTGCAGCGCGTCCGCCGCCGTCCGGGCGTGCAACGCCAACGCGCCGGTGATCCGGGCGTGCTCCTCGGCGTCGAGCAGCCCCTCGGTACGGGCCTGGGCCACCAGCCCGGCCAACTCCTCGGCGGTGAAGACCGTCTTGACCGCGTCGGCGGCCTCCACCGCCCACAGCCGCAGCACCTGCCGGGCCGCCCACTTCATCGCCAGCAGCAGCGGCTTGGTGGCCAGGCAGAACGCCAGCATCGCCGGCCCCAGCCAGAGCGCCGACGGCTCCGGCCCGGCCAGGGTGATGTTCTTCGGCACCATCTCGCCGACCACCGTGTGCAGGAAGACCACCACGCCCAGGGCGATCAGGAAGGAGACCGGGTGCACCGCGCCCGCCGGCAGCAGCACCGCGTGGAACACCGGCTCCAGCAGGTGGGCCAGGGCCGGCTCGGCGATCGCGCCCAACCCGAGCGAGCAGACGGTGATGCCGAGCTGCGCCCCGGCGATCATCAGCGGGATCTGGTTCATCGCCGACAACGCCCACCGGGCCCGCTTCGAGGTCGCGGCCAACGGCTCCACCACCGTGTGCCGGGACGCGATCAACGCGAACTCGCTGCCCACGAAGAACGCGTTGCCGAGCAGCAGCACCACCGCCACCAGCAGCTCAGTCATCGACGTGCGGCTCCTCGGGGCGAACCACCCGGACCTGTTCGATCCGGTGCCGCTCCACCTCGACGACGGTGAACTCGTAACCGTCCGCCCCGGTCGTCTCGCCGGGCAGCGGGATGTGCCCCAGCCGGGCCATCAGGAACCCCGCCAGCGTCTCGTACGGCCCCTCGGGGAGCCGGAAGCCGGTCTGCTCGTACAGTTCGTCCTCCCGCAGCACCCCGTCGACCAGGACGGTCCGTTCCCCACCCGGCACGGTCAGCCCGGTGTCGTGGGCGTCGTCCACCGTGGCCGGGTCGAACTCGTCGGCGATCTCCCCGACCAGCTCCTCGACCAGGTCCTCGACGGTCACCACCCCGTCGGTGCCGCCGTACTCGTCGACCACGATCGCCAGGTCGGACCCGGCGGCCTTCAACGCCGCCAGCACGCCGTCGAGGTCGAGGCTCTCCGGCACGTACACCGGCTCGCGGGCGACCGAGGCGACGGTGGTGCCGGCCCGCGCGGCCAGCGGCACCCCGAGCGCGTCGGGTACGGCCGCGACCCCGGTGACCAGGTCGAGGGTCTCCTCGTAGACAGGGAACCGGGTCCGACCGGTCCGGCGGGACAGGTCGAGCAGCTCGGCGACGGTGGCGGTGGCCCGCAGCGCGATCACGTCCACCCGGGGGGTCATCGCCTCGGCGGCCCGCTTGTCGCCGAAGCGGATGGTGCGCCGCAGCAGCATGGCGGTGTCCGGTGGCAGCGCCCCGGCGCGGGCCGAGATGGCCGCGAGCAGGCCCAGTTCCTCCGGGGAGCGGGCGCTGGCCAACTCCTCCTGCGGCTCCACCCCGAGCTGGCGGACCAGCCGGTTGGCCGAGTTGTTCAGCCCTCTGATCAGCCAGCCGAAGGCCCGCGAGAAGGCGCGCATCGGCCCGGCGGTGGCCAGCGCTGCCGGCATCGGCCGGGCCAGCGCCAGGTTCTTCGGCACCAGCTCGCCGAAGAGCATCGAGAGCAGGGTGGCCAACGCCAGGGCGAGCAGCGGACCGAACCGGTCCGCACCGCCCAGCGGGGCCAGCAGCGGGTCAAACAGCCGGGCGAGGGCCGGTTCGGCCAGGTAGCCGGTGAGCAGCGCGGTGAGGGTGATGCCGAGCTGCGCCCCGGAGAGCTGGAAGGACAGTTCGCGCAGCGCCCGACGGACGGTGGCGGCGGTGGTGTCGCCGGCCTCGGCCCGCCGGTCGATCTCCGCCCGATCGACGGTGACCAGGGCGAACTCGGCCGCAACGAAGAACGCGTTGCCGGCGGTCAGCAGCACGAAGCCGACCAGGGGCAACAGCGTACCGAGCAGCAGAGAGTCGATGGGCGTGATTGTTTCACGACCGCGTCCCGCAGTCACCGGGGCGTGGCTCACCGTCACCGGCGTCGTCGGATCGGCCCAGCGGCGGGACTCGCGCCACCGGGTTAGCGTGGACGGCATGGCACCACTCACCCTCGCCGACGAACTGGTCCTGCTCGCCTACGACGACACCGGGGTGAACCGGCTCGGCCGGCCCCACCTCGACTACGGGCTGTCCGGGGCGGTCCTGCTGGAGCTGGCCCTCGCCGGTCGGGTCGAGGTGGCCGACGACCGGCTGGCGGTGACCGACCCGACTCCGGTCGGCCGGCCGGTGCTCGACGACGCCCTCGCCCGGGTGGCCGCCGACGGCAAGCGTCGCCGACCCAAGGACTGGATCAGCCGGCTGGCCAAGGGGCTGCCCGACCGGGTGCTGTCGGGTCTGGTCGACACGGGGGTGCTGCGCCGGGACTCCGACCGGGTGCTGCTGGTCTTTCCGCGTACCCGCTATCCGTCGCCGACCGGCGCGGAGCCGACGGCGGAGACGGCGGCCCGGCAGCGGATGCTCGACGCGCTGCTCGCCGACGGCCCGGTGGAGGCCCGGACGGCCGCGCTGCTCGGCCTGACCCGGGCGGTGGGGCTGGACCGCAAGCTCTTCCGGGAGCTGCCCAAGGAGCGGCTCAAGGCCCGCACCACGGAGATCGCCGACGGGGACTGGGCGTCCGCGGCGACGAAGAAGGCGATCGAGGAGACCCAGGCCGCGATCATGATGGCGACCACGGTGACCACCACGGCCGCCATCATCACCACCACGACGTCCTGACGACCGCTGCGGCGGCGGCACCGGTGGGTGCCGCCGCCGTCGTGCGTCCGCCCCGGCGGGGGTACGACCTCAGCCGGCGGTCGGCGCGGTCTCCTTCTCGCCCGGCGCGGTGTCCGGCTTGACCGAGCGCAGCAGCACGCTGGCCACGTCGACCACCTCGACCTGCTCGCCGGCGCCCTTGCCGTTCACCCCGTCGTTGAGCATCGTCGAGCAGAACGGGCAGCCGACGGCGACCGTGCGCGCCCCGGTGGACATGGCCTCCTCGACCCGGTCCACGTTGATCCGCTTGCCGATCTTCTCCTCCATCCACATCCGGGCGCCGCCGGCGCCGCAGCAGAAGGAGCGCTCGCTGTTGCGGGGCATCTCGATCAGGGTGCCGTCGGCGCTGCCACCGCCGTTGACGGCGCTGCCGAGCACCTCCCGGGGCGCCGCGAAGACCCGGTTGTGCCGGCCCAGGTAGCAGGGGTCGTGGTAGGTGACGCCGCCGTCGACCGGCTGCACCGGGGTGAGCTTGCCGGTGCTGACCAGGTGGGCCAGGAGCTGGGTGTGGTGGACCACCTCGAACTCGCCACCGAGCTGGCCGTACTCGTTGCCGAGGGTGTTGAAGCAGTGCGGGCAGGTGGCGACGATCTTGCGCTTGGTCTTGTCCCGGCCCTCGAACGCCTCGTTGAGGGTCTCGACGTTCTGCTGGGCGAGCATCTGGAAGACGAACTCGTTGCCGATCCGGCGGGCCGGGTCACCGGAGCAGGTCTCGCCCTCACCGAGGATGGCGAAGGAGACGCCCGCCTCGTTGAGCAGGGTGGCGACCGCGCGGGTGGTCTTCTTGGCCCGGTCCTCGAACGCCCCGGCGCAGCCGACCCAGAACAGGTACTCGAAGTCGTCGACCTCGCCGACCCGGGGCACCGGGAAGCTCAGGCCCTTGGTCCAGTCCTCGCGGGTGTTCTGCGGGGCACCCCACGGGTTGCCCTTGTTCTCCAGGTTGCGCAGCATGACGCCGGCCTCGGACGGGAAGCTCGACTCGATCAGCACCTGGTAGCGCCGCATGTCGACGATGTGGTCGACGTGCTCGATGTCGACCGGGCACTGCTCGACGCAGGCCCCGCAGGTGGTGCAGGACCACAGCACGTCCGGGTCGATCACACCGCCGGCCTCGGCGTCACCGATCAACGGCTTGTCGGCCTCGGCGAGGGTGAGCACGTCGAGGTGGGCGAGCTGCGCCGCGGTGGCCTTCTCCTCGCCGGTCAGGTCCTTGCCGCCCCCGGCCAGCAGGTAGGGCGCCTTGGCGTACGCGTGGTCGCGGAGGCTGAGCACGAGCAGCTTGGGCGACAGCGGCTTGCCGGTGTTCCAGGCCGGGCACTGCGACTGGCAGCGCCCGCACTCGGTGCAGGTGCTGAAGTCGAGCAGCCCCTTCCAGGTGAACTGCTCGACCTGGGCGACGCCGAACTGGTCCTTCTCGGGGTCGGCCTCCTCGAAGTCGAGCGGCTTGCCCTGGCTCGTCATCGGCCGCAGCGGGCCGAGCCCGGAGCCGGCCGGCCGGTCCGGCTCGCGCTTGAAGAAGATGTTGAAGAACGCCAGGAAGCGGTGCCAGGCGACGCCCATCGTCACGTTCAGCGCGATGACGATCAGCCAGGTCATCGAGATGACGATCTTGATGAGGGCGGCGATGCTCACGCCGGCCGGCCAGGCGGGCAGCAGCGCGCCGACGGCGTGGCTGACCGGGGTGGCCCAGAGCGGGTACTCGAAGTGGTCGGTGGCGACCTTGAAGCCCCGGATCACGAACCCCATGACCAGCACGGCGAGGACGACCGCCTCGACGAAGTAGCCCTGCCACATGGTGGAGCCGGTGAACCGGGAGCGCCCACCCGGCCGGGTCGGCCGGTTGCGGATCCGGATCGCGATCAGCACTGCGATGCCGACCGTGCCGAGCACCGCGATCACCTCGGTGACCAGGCCGTACACGGCGAGGCCACCGATCAGCGGCAGCCCGCCGGTCGACGAGACGACCTCGAAGTACGCCTCCAGCACGAGCAGTGACAGCACGATGAAGCCGACCATCACGAACCAGTGCGCGGCCCCCACCACGCCCCACCTGAGCATTCGGGTGTGGCCGGCCGTCTCGACCAGCATGGTCTTCGCCCGGGTGCCCTTGTCGGTGAACCGCTCCGGCGCGGGTTGCCCCAGCCGGATGACGGCCACCATCTTCCGCACCGCACGCACCGCGAGCCACACCGCCACCGCGGTGATGGCGGCGGCGAGGACCGTGGTGACGATCTGGACGCTGCCCATCGAGTTGGCCTCCCGGTCTGCTGCCTGGCGAGCGGCGCGGCGGCCGGGGCCGGTTCAGGAGGTGCCCGGCCTGCCGCCGCCGCACCCCCGACCGGACCGGTCGACGACCTCGCTCCGCTCGGTCATGCGGTGCAGCCTACGCGAAAGTTACCCGACGGTAACGTGAATCTTCTCGCACCAGGCCACGCCGCCCTGCGGACACCATAGGGGGCCCGACGCCGAAGCGCCGGGCTGGGGGCGTACGCGATGACCTGGGTCGTGTCGTGGAGGGCGCCGCAGCGCCGGGCTCAACGCCAGCGGGAGAGCAGCACCAGGGAACCCACCATCGCGCCGAAACCGACCGCGAGGTTCCAGTAGCCCCACGAGGCGACCGGATACTCCTGCTCGGAGAGGTAGTAGACCACCAGCCAGCCGATGCCGCCGACGATCAACGCGACAGCGGTCACCGGCAGCCACACCGGGCTAGGCTTGCGCGTCGCCGCGGTCGTCGTCGGACGGACGTCCGTCGGCGGGGTGTACACCTTCTTCTTACGGACCTGAGACTTGGGCACGACGCTCTCCAGAGGGGTGACGACCTCGTCCGGCCTGACAACCGGGCGCGGGGGCGACGGTCCATGGCCAATAATGTTCGACAGCTAGCGTAGTCCGGAAGGCCGGTTCAGGCCATGAATGGGGTCGATCCGGTGCCCACGGTGACCGGATTCGGTCGGGTCGACGCGCCGTCGACGACCCGATCCGCACCGTGACGGGCGTCACCAGACGACGGGAGAGGAACGCAGGGTGGAGTACACATCCGGTGCGGCGTCCTGGCAGAAGGCCATGCGCCGGGCGGTCGCCGCCTTCCTGCCCCGCCGCCCCCGGCAGCGCCGACCGGGCTGGTCGATCGGCGTGCCACTGATCGCCGCCGCCGCCGGACTGCTCTTCACCACCACGGCGACCACGGCGGGCGGCACCGCCCTGCGGGAGGACCGCCGGCCCCAGCTCACCCAGCTGATCGAGGACCGCCGGGAGCAGGTGGCCGCCAGCGAGCTGCGGGCCGCCCGGCTGCGCGCCGACGTGGAGGGCGAGACCGAGACCCTGGCCGACACCGACGCACCGATCAAGGAGCAGCGGGACCGCGCCCAGGGCCTCCAACAGGCGGCCGGCTTCACCGCGCTCACCGGCTCCGGGGTGACGGTCGAGTTGAACGACGCCCCCCGCCGCAACGACGGCACCCTACCCAAGGGCGCCACCAACGACGACCTCGTCGTCCACCAGGGTGACGTGCAGGCCGTGGTCAACGCGCTCTGGGCCGGAGGCGCGGAGGCCATGTCCATCATGAACGTCCGCGTGCTCTCCACCAGCGCGGTACGCTGCGTCGGTAACACCCTGCTGCTGCACGGCCGGGTGTACTCGCCACCATTCAAGATCGTAGCAATCGGCGATCCCGCTGCCCTCCAGCAGGCCCTCGCCGGCTCGCAGGGAGTCGGGTTGTTCAAGCAGGCGGTCGACCACTACCAGCTCGGCTACTCCGAGCACGTCGGCTCCGTCACCGTGCCCGCGTTCGAGGACTCCACGGCGCTGCGATCGGCGACGGTGCCGCGATGACCCGGCAGGGCGGGGGTCCGCACGGCGGCGACCAGCACGACGAGCCGACCGCGTTCCTCCCCAGGGTCGACCGGTCCACGCCGCCCGCCGCCACCCGCACCGAGCCGGCCCGCCCGGAACCCACCGGCCCCTGGCCCACCCCCGTGCTCCCGGCACGCCAACCGCCACCCGCCTGGCCGGGCGGCCCCGCCCCCGGCACGGGCCACGGTCGGGGCGTACCCGGGAACGGGCCGGTGGAGCGCGGCCGGCCGGGACCGGACCACCCGGCGGACCCGGCGGCCACGGCGCTGCTGCCGGTGGTGCCGGCCCGACCGAACAACCCGGCGCTGGACTCCACCGCCCTGATGGGGGCGGTGCCGCCCGCCCCCGAACACCCCGGCTCCGGCGAGCCCGCCCCGCCACCACCCCCGCCCCGGCGGGGTGAGCGGGTCGTGCAGCTGCGCCCGGAACAGACCGGGGAGGGCTACAAGAGCGTCTACTCGGAGCTGACCCGGCCCAGCTTCGGCTCACGGCTGCGCACCGGGGTACGGGTCAGCGGCGAAGTGCTGATCACCTTCGGACTGGTGGTGCTCCTGTTCGCCGGGTACGAGATCTGGGGCAAGTCCGCCCTCGTCGACGCCCACCAGAGCAAACTCAACAAGCAACTGGAACAGGCGTGGGGCCCGACCGGCGACCCGACGGTCAGCCCGAGCACCCCGGCCAAGCAGGTCGCCCCCGCCGAGGGCAAGCCCATCGCCGGGCTCTACATCCCCAGCCTCGACAAGAACTGGGTGGTCGTCGAGGGCGTCACCCAGGAGGACATCCGGTACGCCCCCGGCCACTACCCGAAGAGCGCGCTCCCCGGCGAGGTGGGCAACTTCTCCGTGGCCGGGCACCGCAACCGGGCCACCTTCTGGCGGCTGGACGAGCTGAAGACCGGAGACGCGATCCTGCTGGAGGGCAAGCAGGACTGGTACGTCTACAAGGTCTACCAGACCCGGATCGTCCGCCCCGACCAGGTAGAGGTCGTCGCTCCGGTGCCGGGCGAGCCGAACGCGAAGGCCACCCGCAAACTGCTCACCCTGACCACCTGCAACCCCAAATTCGACAACTACCAGCGGCTGATCGTCCACGCCGAGCTCGACCGCGCGCAGCCCAAGTCCGAGGGCCCACCGCCGGAACTGCGAGGCTGACCACGGTGTACTCGTTCATCTGGCGCAAGCTGCCCTTCGGGCTGCCCGGCAAGCTCATCGGATCGGTGCTGCTCGCCACCGCGACGGTGGCGCTGCTCTGGTATGTGATCTTCCCCTGGGCCGAGCCGCTGCTGCCCTTCGACGACGTCCAGGTGACCCAGGACTCCGGCAACCCGGGCGGCGACTCCGCCGTCGATCCCGACGCGCCGGCCGGCGACGGGCACGACCTGCCGTACGACACCGACCGCAACAACACCCCACCCGCCCCCTCTCCGGACCAGTGAGCCCATGCGTGTCCTCGTGATCGACAACTACGACTCCTTCGTGTTCAACCTCGTGCAGTACCTGGGCCAGCTCGGGGTGGAGTGCGAGGTCCGACGCAACGACGAGATCGACGTCGCCGAGGTCGGCCGGGTCGGCGCGGCGGGCGTCCTGCTCTCGCCGGGGCCGGGCAGCCCGGACCGCGCCGGCATCTGCCTCGACGTCATCCGCCGGTACGCCGGGGAGCTGCCGATCTTCGGCGTCTGCCTCGGCCACCAGGCGATCGGTGAGGCGTTCGGCGGGACCGTCACCCGGGCACCGGAGCTGCTGCACGGCAAGACCTCCGAGGTGCGGCACCACTCCGTCGGGGTGCTGGCCGGCCTGCCGGACCCGTTCACCGCCACCCGCTACCACTCGCTGGCGGTGCTCCCCGAGACGCTCCCCGACGAGCTGGAGGTCACCGGCTGGACGGAGTCCGGTGTGGTGATGGCGATGCGGCACCGGACCCTGCCGATCGAGGGGGTGCAGTTCCACCCGGAGTCGGTGCTCACCGAGGGCGGCCACCTGATGCTGGCGAACTGGGTCGCCGCCTGCGGTCACCCGGAGGCCCTGGAACGCGCCCCGGAGCTGGCCGCCGAGGTCGACGCCCGCCGCCGGGCCGCCTTCGCCACCAACTGACACGGCCGACGCCGCCCGAGCGCCGGGGCACGCGCCGACCGGTGCCGGTCGGTCACCGCCGGAAAGAGCCAGGCCCGGTCCAACCGGACCGGGCCTGAACGTCATCGCAGGGTACGGGTCACTGGTCCTCGACCCGGAACGGCGGGGTGGGCGGCAGCGGGAACCCGCCCCCGGTGCCGTCACCGGGCGGTGTGGTGGTCGGCACCGGCGTGGTCGGGGTCGGCGGGGTCGGCGGCTCGGTCACCTCCGGCACGCTCACCACGATGGTGACCGTGCTCCCCTTCGTCTTCTTGGTGCCGGCCTTCGGGTTCTGGCTCTGCACCTTGCCGGCCTCGTCCGCCGGCACCTCCGAGCCGAGTTCGGGGTTGGCCCTGAAACCGGCGTTCTCGATGGCCCGGATGGCTTCCGCCTGGCTGAGGTCCTTGACGTTCGGCACCTCACGGACGTTGCCCCGGGAGACGGTCAGGGTCACCTTGGTGCTCTCCGGCACCTTCTCCCCCTCAGGCGGGGACACGTCGAGGACGATGCCCTCGTTCTCGTCGCTGTCCTTCTCCACGACGTTGACGACGAACTTCGCGTCCTTCAGGCGAGCCTGCGCGCTGTCGACCTTGCTGCCCTTGAGGCCGGTCGGGATGCTGACCTCGGGCTTGCCGCCGCAGATGTTCACCGTCACCTGACGGTTCTCGGCCAGCGGGGTGCCGGCCGGCGGGTCCTGCCGGGCGACCGTACCCACCTTGCAGGTGCTGTCGAAGACCTGGTCACCGCTCGCCGGCACCAGACCGGCGTTACGGATCTCGGTGAAAGCGGCGTCCTGCGTCTTGCCCGCCAGGTTGGGCACCGGGCTCGTCTTGGTCTCGTCGCCGTTCATCAGCAGGGCCGCGACCAGGGCGATCACCGCCAGCACCCCGACCGCCGCGAACGCCGCGATCACCCAGGCGGAACTCTTGCGCCGCTGCGGGTCACCGACCCGGGCCGGGATGTGCCGGGTCTGCTGACCGACCATCTGCGTCGGGTAACCGGCCGCAGCCGCCGCCATCGGGGTGGTCTCGTCCTGGCTCATCACCGGGGTCGCCATCACCGGCCGGCCGGCGGCGGCACGGAGCAGGTCGGCCCGCATCTCACCGGCGCTCTGGTAGCGGTTGAGCGGGTTCTTGGACAGCGCCTTCAGCACGATCGCGTCGATCGCCGGGGTCACGTCCGGGTTGATGTCGCTGGGCGTCGGCGGGGCCTCCCGCACGTGCTGGTACGCCACGCTGACCGGGCTGTCGCCGACGAACGGCGGATGACCGCAGACCAGCTCGAACAGCACGCAGCCGGCGGCGTACACGTCGGAGCGGGCGTCGACGGCCTCGCCGCGCGCCTGCTCCGGGGAGAGGTACTGGGCCGTGCCGATCACCGCGCTGGTCTGGGTCATCGTGGTGGCACCGCTGGCCAGGGCACGGGCGATGCCGAAGTCCATCACCTTGACCTGACCGGTCTGGGTCAGCATCACGTTGCCGGGCTTGATGTCCCGGTGGATGATCCCGTGCCGGTGGCTGAACTCCAGGGCCGCGCACATGTCGGCGCAGATCTCCAACGCCCGGCGCGGCTGGAGCCGCCCCTCGACGCCGAGGACCTCCTTGAGGGTCCGCCCGTTCACGAACTCCATCACGATGAACGGGAGGGTCTCGCCGGTCGGGGCGGTCTCCTCGCCGGTGTCGTAGACGGCGACGATCGCCGGGTGGTTCAGCGAGGCGGCGTTCTGCGCCTCGCGGCGGAACCGCATCTGGAAGGTGGCGTCCCTGGCCAGGTCTGTCCGGAGCATCTTGATCGCGACGTCCCGACCGAGCCGGAGGTCCCGGCCGCGGTGCACCTCGGCCATGCCACCGTAACCGAGCAGCTCGCCGACCTGGTACCTGCCACCGAGCAGGCGGGCCTGGGCTGTCATCGCGTTCGTCGTCCTTCGCTCGTCGTCGTCTCGCCGGCACCCGGTTCGAGCCGTACCACCCGACGGTACGACGTCCCGGCCGGATCGTCGCGTCCGAAGGCACTCAGCGCGCCGGACGTCATCTGGGGCGCGCTGGGATCACCGGCGCTGGTCCGCTGTCGCGCCGCGTAGGCGAGCACCCCGGAACAGACCAGCACCAGTACCGCCAGCAGAATCGCCAGGGTCACCATGCCGGACCGGGAACGCTGTGGCGGGGCCGGGGGTGGGAGCGGCTGCCGGGCGTACCCCATGGGTCGGTCGACACGCAGCGGGGCCGACGGGACTGCCGCCGCGCCCCGGGGCTGCTGCGGATAGGGCCGGGTCATCGGGGTGGCCTGGACCGGCGGGCGCTGCTGCGCCACCGGTGGCTGCGGGTGCCGGGCGGCTACCGGCGGCCTGGCCTGACCGCTGACGGGTGGCCGGGACTGCCCACCGACCGGCGGACGGGCCTGCCCGCTGACCGGCGGACGGTGCTGGTGGGCCAGCGCCGCCGGCTGCTGCCGGGGTACGGCGGGCACCTGGGCCCGGGCCATCGGGCCGGCGGGGGAGGCCGGCGCCGCCCCGGAGACCGGGCCACCCGAGACCGGACCACCGGAGACCGGACCACCGGACACCGGGCCGGGATGTCCGCCCCCCGCTCGGGCCTGCTGGGAGAGGACCTGCTTGGCCTGCCGGGCAACGGCGGCCAGGGCGGCGGCGCTCGGCCAGCGGTGGCCGGGCTCCTTGGCCATGGCCCGCTCCACGATCGCCTTGACCTGCGGCGGGATGTCCCCGGGCAGGGCCCGGGGAGTGTCCCGGACGTGCCGCATGGCGATTTCGAGGGGGTTGTCGCCTTCGAAGGGTCGCCGACCGGCCAGGCACTGGTAGGCCACGACACCGAGGGCGTACACGTCGGAGGCGGGGGTGGCCACCGCGCCGGTGGCCTGCTCGGGGGAGATGTACGAGGCGGTGCCGAGCACCGATCCGGCGGCGGTGAGCTGACCGACCAGCTCGGACCGGGCGATGCCGAAGTCGGTCAGCACCAGCGTCCCGTTGGGCCGGACGAGCAGGTTGCCCGGCTTGACGTCCCGGTGCACGATGCCCTTCTCGTGGGCGGCGTGCAACGCGTCGGCGGCCTGGGCGAGCAGCGCCATCGTCCGGGCCGGGGTGAGCCGGCCGACCCGGCTGAGCGTCGCCGACAGGGCGTCGCCCTCGACGTACTCCATCACCAGGAAGGCGATCTCCTGGTCGCTGCCGAAGTCGTAGACGTCGACCACGCCGGGGTGGTTGATGGTGGCCATGGTGCGCGCCTCGCCCCGGAACCGTTCGGCGAAGCCGGGCTCGTCGAGCAGCGCCGGGAGCAGGCTCTTCACCGCGACCGTACGGCCCAGCACCTGGTCGGTGCCGCGCCACACGTCGCCCATGCCGCCGCTGGCGATCCGCTCGTCGAGACGGTAACGGTTGCCGAGCTGCACCCCGGGGCTGAGCATGTCAGCGGCCCCCCGCATCGGCGATGGCCGCCTGCATGATCTTGCCGCCGATCCGGGCCGCCTCGGCGCTGCCGCCGCTGCCGGCCTGCTCCAGCTCCACGCAGACCGCGGAGACGGCGTTGCCGTTCTTGTCCAGCGCGAAGCCGATGAACCAGCCGTGGTCGGGCCGGTCCGGGGCGGACTGGGCGGTGCCGGTCTTGCCGCCGACGGTGTAGCCGTCGATGTCCGCCGAGCTGCCGGTGCCGTTCTTGACCACGCTGACCATCATGTCCCGCAGGTCGTCGGCGACCTGACCGCTGACCGGCTGGCGCAGCTCCCGGGGCTGGGCGTTGTAGTAGCTGGTGGTGCGGTCCGGCCCGAGGAGCTGCTTGACCAGGTAGGGACGCATCTGCCGGCCCTTGTTGGCGACCGAACCGGCGATCAGCGCCCCCTGGAGCGGGGTCATCCGGACGTTGTTCTGGCCGATCGAGGACTGCGCCAGCGCGGCGGGGTCGGTGCCGCCGTCGGGGTTCTGCATGTCGCCGGTCCGGCTGGCCGCCACCGGCAGGCCCCCCTCGCCGAGCTGCCCGACGGTGAGGTCGTCCTGCTCGAAGCCGAACTGCCGGGCCTTCTCCTTCACCGTGTCCGCGCCGAGCTTCACGCCGAGCTGGGCGAAGCCGGTGTTGCACGACTCGGTGACCGCGTCCATCAGGGTGACCTGCGCCTCCGGGCAGATCGACGGGGCGGCGTTGCGGATCGGCGTGCCCGAGGTCGGCGGGGTCCAGCTGGGACCGGCCGGGATCTCGGTGTCCTTGCCGACCCCGTTCTCCAGGGCGGCGGCGGCTATCACGATCTTGAAGGTGGAGCCGGGCGGCAGCACCTCCGACAGCGCCCGGTTCTTCAGCGGGCCGTCCGGGTCCTGCTCGTACTTGTTGTAGGCCGCGGAGGCCACGTTGGTGTCGTGGTCGACCAGCGGGTTCGGGTCGAAGCTGGGCATCGAGACCAGCGCCTGCACCGCACCGGTACGCGGGTCGATGGCGATGGCCGCGCCCTTCTTCACCCCGTTGCGGTTGTTGCGCAACTGTTCGTAGGCGGTGTCCTGGGCCCGCTTCGAGATGCTCAGCAGCACGTTGCCGCCGCCGCTCTCGTCGCCGGTGAACATGTCCTTGATCCGGTTGCCGAGCAGGGCGTCGCTGGTGCCGGCGAGGAAGTCGTTCTCCAGCCGTTCGATGCCGGTGTCACCCAGGTTGACCGGCTTGTAGCCGAGCACGTGGGCGTACTTCGTCCCCGCCGGGTAGCTGCGCTGGAACTTCAGCTTGCCGCCGGTCTCCTTGCTGGTGGCCACGGCGGTGCCGCCGGCCTCGATGTTGCCCCGCCGGCGCTCGTACTCGGCCACCTGGACCCGGCCGTTGTAGTCGCTGTTGCGGTATTCGTCCGCCTTGTAGGCCTGGATCCAGTTCAGGTTGGCGAAGAGCAGACCGAACAGGACCATGACGACGACGCCGACGCGGCGCAGGGGCGCGTTCACGGGCGGATCACCTCCGTGGGAGCACCGTGCAGCTGTTCCGGCGGGCCGCCACCCGGCCGGGCCGCCGGGCCGCCACCCTGGGCCACCGGCCGCCGGGCGGCGTCGGAGATACGCAGCAGCACCGCGATGAGCAGCCAGTTCGCCATCAGCGACGAGCCACCTGCGGACAGGAACGGGGTGGTCTGACCGGTCAGCGGAATGAGCTTGCTGATCCCGCCGACGATCACGAAGACCTGGAGCCCCAGGGTGAAGGCGAGACCACCGGCGACCAGCTTGCCGAACGAGTCCCGCACCGCCAGCCCGGCCCGCAGCCCCCGCTCGACGACGAGCAGGTAGACCACCAGCAGCGCGGTCAACCCGAACAGGCCGATCTCCTCACCGATGCCGGCGAAGATGAAGTCGTTCTGCACCTCGGGGATCTCCAGCGGCTCCCCGGCACCCGGCCCGGACCCGAACAGGCCACCGCTGCCCAGGCCGAGCAGCCCCTGCACCAGCTGGTAACCCCGGTCGTACGGCTCGGCGAACGGGTCGAGCCAGATCTCCGCGCGGGTGTAGAAGTTGGCGAACGGCCCACCTACCGTGCCACCGAGCACGTACGCGAGGTAGGCGCCGCCGAAGAAGAGGACGAGACCGATCAGCAGCCAACTGACCCGTTCGGTGGCGATGTAGAGCGTCACCACGAACATGCCGAAGTAGAGCAGCGACGTGCCGAGGTCCTTCTCGAAGACCAGGACCAGCAGGCTGATCAGCCAGACCCCGACCACCGGGCCGAGATCCCGGCCACGCGGGAAGTCGATGCCGAGGACGCGGCGACTGGCCAGCGACAGCACCTCACGCTTGCGGACCAGGTAGTAGGCGAAGAAGACAAGCAGTGCGAGCTTGGCGAACTCACCGGGCTGGATGCTGAACCCACCGACCCGGATCCACAGCTTCGCGCCGTTGATCTCGGAGAACCGGCCGGGCAGCACCGCCGGGATCATCACCAGCACGATGCCGGCCAACCCCAGCGTGTACGCGTACCGGGAGACCGCCCGGTGGTCGCGCATCACCACCAGCAGCCCGGCGGCCAGGATCACCGCGGCCAGCGTCCAGGCCAGCTGGCGGCCACCGGTGCCGGCGAAGATGGCCAGCGTCTCCCGGTCGGCGGGAGCGGCCTTGCCCAGGTCGAGGCGACGCAGAAAGCCCACCCCGATGCCGTTGAGCAGGGCCACCGCCGGTAGCAGGGCAGGATCGGCGAACGGTGCCAACCACCTGATCACCAGGTGCATACCGAAGAAGACCAGCCCCAGTGCGGCGGCCGGCATCCAGAAGTCGCGGGTGACGGTGTCGAGCAGGTTCGCCTCGACGATCGCCCCGTACGCGGCCACCAGCACCATCGCCAGCGCCAGCAGGGACAGTTCGGCGTTACGCCGGGACCGCGCCATACGTACGCCGGGCCGCTCGCCCGTCGTGGCGGGCGAGACTACCGGCTGGGCCGCTGCGGTCAAGAAGGTGTCCCTCGGATCTCAGCCGGCGGTCACTCGGGCGACCGGCAGCCCGCCGGGTCTCCGGCCGGCGGAACCGCGTCGGAGGCCGAGGCGTCGGGTGTGGTGGACGGCGTGGGGGTGCCGGTGACGATCGGCACGCCGGTCGCGCCGGGGCTGGTCGCCTCGGGGCTCGGCGGCACCGTTGAGTTCGCCGGCACCGGGGAGCCGGTGACGAGGGAGGGAACCGGCGGGCAGACCGGCTTCAGGTTCGGGTTGCCCGGGTCCTCGCTGGTCAGCTCGGCCAACCGGCGCAGCGCGTCCGGCCGGCTCTTGGCCTGGATGCCCTGCTTGACCTGCTCCTGGGCGGCCAGGGTCAGGTCGTCGAGCTTGGCCTGGCTGGTCGAGTTCACGCTGGACAGGTCGAGGCCGGCGACCTGGCCGGGGACCCCCCGGAAGACCGCGAGCTGCCCGTTGTCGGTCGCCCCGACGTAATACTGCCGCTGGGTGTAGCTCCAGCCGGCGAAGAGGCCACCACCGAGGATGACCAGCAGGGCCGCCAGCATCGCCACGGTACGCAGCGGCCGGCGGGGGCGCTCCGGGTCGTCGTCCCGGTTGGCGGCGGGTTCCTCCGGGGCGGGCGGTCGCGGGGCGGCCAGCGCCGACGCGCGGGCCGCCGGGGTGGAGTCGTCGGCCGCGGTGGCCATCCCCCGGTCCCGGGCGGCGGCCCCGCCGACGATCGGGCTCGCCTCGACGATGTCCTGGTCGGTGGCGTCCGCGATGATCACGGTGATGTTGTCCGGGCCGCCGCCGCGCAGGGCCAGCTGCACCAGCCGCTCGACGCACTGCTGCGGGTCGGTGTACTCCCGGAGGCTGTCGCCGATGGTCTCCGCGCTCACCACACCGGAGAGGCCGTCGCTGCAGATCAGGTAGCGGTCCCCGGGCAGCACCTGCCGGACGCTGTATTCCGGGTCGATGTCCCGGCCGTCGAGGGCGCGGGTGAGCAGCGAGCGCTGGGGGTGGCTGCTCGCCTCCTCCGCGCTGATCCGTCCCTCGTCGACGAGCATCTGGACGTAGGTGTCGTCCTTGGTGATCTGGGCGAACTCGCCGTTGCGCAGGAGGTAGGCACGCGAGTCGCCGATGTGGACCATGCCGAGCTTGCTGCCCGAGAAGAGGGTCGCGGTGAGCGTGGTGCCCATCCCCTCCAGCTGCGGGTTGGCGTCCACGGTGTCGCGGAGCTGCTGGTTGGCGGTGCCCACGGCCGATCGCAGCGCGTCGACGAGCGCGTCCCCCGGGACGTCCTCGTCGAGCGGCGCCATGGCACCGATGACGATGTTGCTGGCGACGTCACCGGCGGCCATGCCGCCCATGCCGTCGGCGACGGCGAGGAGCCGCGGCCCGGCGTAGACGGAGTCCTGGTTTCCGTCTCGGATCAGACCGCGGTCGCTGTGGGCCGCATAGCGCAGGGTCAGAGTCATGGCCGTAATTCGAGAGAGGTGCGGCCGATACGGATCGGCACGCCGAGGGGGACGGGGGTTGGTCCGGTGACCTTAGCGCGATCGAGGTACGTGCCGTTAGTCGAGCCGAGATCCTCGACGAACCACTGACCGTCCCGGGGCACCAGCCGGGCGTGCCGGGCGGAGGCGTAGTCGTCGGTGATGACGAGGGTGGAGTCCTCGGCCCGACCGATGGTGATCTGCGCTTCGCCGAGGGTGATCCGGGTGCCGGCGAGCTGGCCGGCGGTGACCACCAACTGGTGGGCCGCCCGGCCCCGCTTCGCCTTCGCCGGTTTCGCCGCCTGCTGCTGGGTCGAGGCGCCGACCCCCCGCGGCGCGGCCACCAGCCGGCCCGACCGGGCACCGGCGAACAGATCCCGACGGATGACACCCACCACCGTGAACACGAAGATCCACAGCAGGATGAGGAACCCGAACCGGGCGACGGTGATGACGAGTTCCGGCAAGGCGGGTCAGCCGTCCACGCGGAAGGTCAGCGTCGTGGTGCCGAGCTGGATCATGTCGCCCGGGTTGAGGGCGACCGCCGAGACCCGCTGGCCGTTGACCATGGTCCCGTTGGTGGACCCGAGGTCGGTCAGCACCACCTGGCCGCCGTCGAAGTCCAGCCGGGCGTGCCGTCGGGAGATCCCGACGTCGGGCAGGCGCAGGTTGGCCTGGTCGCCCCGGCCGATCACGGTCGAGCCCATCTGCAACGGATAGGTGCGGCCGTCGCCCGAGACCAGCCGGACGTTGCGCGCGCCGCCACCGCCGTGGCCGGGCGGCGGGCCGTAGCCGCCGCCCTGGTCGTACGCCGGGTAGGCCGGCGGGCCGGGGTCGTAGCCGCCCGGGGAGGACACCGGGGCGACCTCGCCGCCGGTGTAGACCTCAGCGGTGACCCGGAACATGCCGGTGTCCAGCCCCTCGCCCCGCTCGACCTCGACGATCACGTCGCCGTAGACCGTCCACGCCTGCTCACCGATGAACTCCGCCTGAGACTGGGCCAGCTCCTGGGCCAACGCAGCGGCGTACGGCGCCAACCGACTGTGGTCGTACGGGGAGAGATCGATCACGTAGCGGTTGGGCACCAGGGTGCGGCCACCAGCGAGGATGGCCTTGTGCGCCTCGGCCTCCCGCTGCATGGCGTTGAGGATCTCCACGGGGTGGACCACCCCTTTGAAGACCTTGGCGAAGGCCCCTTCGACCAGGCCTTCCAGACGCTTCTCGAAGCGTTGCAGCACGCTCACCGGCTCCTCCTCGGGTCCCGAGGACATGATGGTATCTGGACGGCGCGCGCGCAGCTCGCGCGCCGCTCGGCCACCGCGCGGCGGCCCGTTCGGAGCGGCCCCCAGGCCCGTGCTACTCTTTCGTCCGCCACGAAGGGTGACCGCTCGCAGGAACGGTAACCGGTCGAGGCGAGACCGCAGGACCGGGTAGCATGTTGCCGGCCCGCCGGAGACGGCGGAGTCGACGCGCACTACCGCGTTCGACGGTCGTGCCACGGGGATGTGGCGGAATGGCAGACGCGCACGGTTCAGGTCCGTGTGTCCGAAAGGACGTGGGGGTTCAACTCCCCCCATCCCCACCACCAGACGAGGGCTCCGCAGTCGCGGGGCCCTCACTTCGTATCGGGGCGTACCGGACGTCAGGCTATGCTCCGGTGGTTTTTCCAGCCTCCTACCTTTGACCAGGGGTGTCGTGTGAGTGTCGCGTTGGTGACCGGGTCGGGCGGTCTGATCGGTTCCGAGGCGGTCCGGCACTTCGCCGGGCTCGGTCTGGACGTGGTCGGCATCGACAACGACATGCGGCAGGAGTTCTTCGGCGCCGAGGCCTCGACCGCGTGGAACGTCCGGCGGCTGACCGACGAGCTGGGGTCGGCGTACGCGCACCACAGCATCGACATCCGCGACCGGGACACCCTCGGCAAGCTCTTCGCCCGGTACGGCCGGGACATCGCCGTGGTGATCCACACCGCCGCCCAGCCGTCGCACGACTGGGCGGTACGGGACCCGTTCACCGACTTCGACGTCAACGCCGGTGGCACCCTCAACGTCCTGCAGAACGTGCGGGAGCACTGCATCGAGGCGCCGGTGATCCACTGCTCGACCAACAAGGTCTACGGGGACCGCCCCAACAGCCTGCCGCTGGTGGAGCAGGAGACCCGCTGGGAGATCGAGTCGGGCCACCCGTACGAGCAGGGCATCCGCGAGGACATGTCGATCGACGCCTGCCTGCACTCGGTCTTCGGGGCCTCCAAGGTCGCCGCGGACGTGATGGTGCAGGAGTACGGCCGCTACTTCGACATGCGCACGGCCTGTTTCCGGGGTGGCACGCTGACCGGCCCGGCGCACTCGGCGACCGAGCTGCACGGCTTCCTCGGGTACGTGATGCGGGCCAACATGGAGCGCCGCACCTACAAGATCTTCGGCTATCAGGGCAAGCAGGTCCGCGACGCCATCCACAGCTCCGACGTGGTGTCGGCGTTCGAGGCGTTCTTCCGGGCGCCCCGCTCGGCGGCGGTCTACAACCTCGGCGGCGGCCGGCACTCCAACACCTCCAACCGGGAGGCGTTCGCCCTGGCCGAGGAGATCACCGGCCAGGAGATGATCACCGAGTACGTCGACGCGAACCGGATCGGCGACCACAAGTGGTGGATCGGCTCGAACGAGGCGTTCCAGGCCGACTACCCGGGCTGGAAGCAGGTCTACGACGTACCCATGATCATGCGGGAGATCTACCAGGCCAACGTCGACAAGTGGGTGCCGGGAGCATGACCGCACAGGGCAAGCGCAACGTCCTCGGCGTCCTGGTCGACGCCACCGACTACGCCTCGGCCACCGAGCAGGTCGTCGCGGCGGCCCGGGACCGCCGGCCGTTGGCGCTGACCGCGCTGGCCGTGCACGGGGTGATGACCGGGGTGCTCGACCCGGCGCACAACGCCCGGCTCAACTCCTTCGACGTGGTCACCCCGGACGGCCAGCCGGTGCGCTGGGCGCTCAACCTGCTGCACCACGCCGGCCTGGCCGACCGGGTCTACGGCCCGACGCTGACCCTGCACGTGCTGCGCCGCTTCGCCGACGAGGGCCTGCCGGTCTACCTGTACGGCTCGACCGAGGAGACCCTGGCGAAGCTGATCCCGGCGCTGGAGCGGATGTTCCCGGCCCTCAAGATCGCCGGGGTGGAGCCGTCGAAGTTCCGCGCGGTGCAGCCCGGCGAGGACGTCGAGATCGCCGACCGGATCCGGGCCAGCGGTGCCCGGTTGGTCCTGGTCGGCCTGGGCTGCCCCCGCCAGGAGGTCTTCACGTACGCGATGCGACCCCTGCTGGACATGCCGCTGATGGCCGTCGGCGCGGCCTTCGACTACCACGCCGGCCTGCTCCGGCAGCCGCCGCCGTGGATGCAGCGGGCCGGCCTGGAGTGGTTCTGGCGGCTCGGCCTGGAGCCGAAGCGGCTCTGGCGGCGGTACGTCATCCTCAACCCCGCCTACCTGACCCGCCTCGCCGGCCAGAAGACCGGCCTGTGGCAGGCCCGTCCGCCGGCCCCGGCCACCGAACGGCCGGCGACCTTCGCGGTCTGATCCGTCCACTGCGGACGACCGGCCGGGACGACGACCCGGTCGGTTCCGTGCCGCTGGGCCGACCGGCCGGGACACGGCCACCCCTACGGGATGCTCCGGGGTGGGAACAGGGGCTCGTCCCGGATTCGCCGCCCGCCGTTGTGGGCAAGGCTGTGTCCATGGATGGGCATCTCATCGTGTTGCTGTCGATCGCCGCCGTCTGGCTCGCCGCCGGCGTCGTGGCGGACGGCCTCCCCCGGCTGGATCGGGCCCGCGCGCTGCGACGGCGTACCGGATGGCTGCTCGCCCTCTCCGTGGCCGGGCTCGCACTGACCGCGACGGTGCTGGTCGCCGGCACGGTCAGCGGTGGGGACACCCCGGTCGACCGGGCCGCCGGGCAGCTCCCACTGGTGGCGGTGCCGGCGCTCGCGGTGGCGGTCTGCACGGTGCGCCGGGTCCGCCGGTTGCGGGCGGGCGCGGGCGCGTTCGCCGCCGCGCCGGAGACGCCCGCGCCGTACGGTCTGCGGGCCGCCGCCGGGCACCCGCTGGTCGGTCTACCGGTGCAGGTGACCGCGCTGGCCACCGTGCCGGGGCTGCTCACCGCCGCCGGGCTGGACCTGGGTGCCGGCAACGGGGTCACCGGGGTCGCGCTCACCTTCGGCGGGTTGGCCGTCCTCGCCATCGGGGTACGCCACGGCCTGCGGCACAACCGGCTCACGGAGCGGACGCTGCCGGGCACCGGACCCGCGCTGGTCGGCCTGCCCGCCTCACCGGCTGCGGCCGGCTCCCTGCACGTATAGCAGTTCCAAGATCGCCCGGGTCGCCTCGAACCACCGGTCCAGCCAGCCGGGCGGCGGTACGCTCCCCTTGGGCGGCAACTCCAGCAGCAGGCCACGCAGCAGCGGGTGGTCGATCATCGACTCGGGTGCCGTCGTTTCCCAGGTGTCCCTGGGAAACGACGGCTCGGCGAGCGGGTTCGGGTCGAGCGACGTCATCGGTGGCCCGGCCTGCTCGGGTGCGAGGACACCGTCGTCATCGAAGTCGGTGTCGCCGGCGCCCACCTCGGTGAGCATCGTGTCGCGGCGGGCGCTGCGGTACTTGCCGCCGAAGCGCTCGACCCGGCCCGGGCCGTGGGTGAGGTTTTCTGAACCGATCGTCGTCATGTGCTCTCGCCTGCCTCGCTTGGTTGCCGCCGCGTGTGGCGGGTCATCGACCAGCGCCGTACCGAGGGGTTCAACGATGCGGGGGCGCAAGTGGCGACGGGCCGGCCGGGGAGTGTCCCCCGACCGACCCGCGGTCAACGCCACGCTGCGTTGGTCAGTGTTGGCCGAACGCGCCGTTCCGAGCGTCGGCGACGAAGGCGTTCCATTCCCCGGGGGCGAATACGAGGGCGGGACCTGTCTTGTCCTTCGAGTCCCGCACCCCGACCGCCCCGATCACGTAAGCTACCTCGACGCAGTTGTCACAGTTCGGCCCACTTTTTGAGCTCTTGAACCAGGTCGCCTGCGTCAGGTCCTCGGGGAACCTCTTGGTCGCCATTTCCACAACGGCTCCTCTGCCAGTTCTGCGATGTGTGCGATGGACTCCTCCGGTCGCCTGGCCGCTGCCTGAATCTGATCGAAGATGAAGTTGTACTTCTGTAGCTCGTCGCTCTTCTCCAGGAAGAGCCCACCCGTGGCGTTCTCCGCGTACACGACATCCGGATCAACCGAGTCGGGGAAACCGAGAATCGTGAAGGTCCCGTCCATGCCGGCGTGCGCTCCCACCTCGAAGGGCAGGATCTGCAGCGTCACGTTCGGCAGTTCGGCCACCTCCACCAGCCGTCTGAGCTGACCACGCATCACCGCGTCGCCGCCCACCGGCCGACTCAACACCGCCTCATCGAGCACCACCCACAGATCGACCGGATCGTCCTGGGTCAACAACGACTGACGGCCCAATCGGACACGCACCCGTTGTTGCACCTGATCGGGAGAGATGTCCGGACGGGCCGCCTGGATCATCGCACTGGCGTACTCCTCGGTCTCCAGCAGACCGGGCACGACCTGCTGTTCGTACGCCCGGATGGAACCGGCCGCCGCCTCCAGGCCGACGTACGCCCCGACGAGCACCGTGCTGTAGGGGTGCCACCAGCCCTTCTGCCGCGCCTCGCGGGCGATCTGCACCAGCTCTTCGCTCTCCGCGCCCACCACCCCGTAGATGCGGAGCATGTCCCGGACGTCACGCGGGGTCGCCGAGGTGTGACCGGTCTCGATCCGGGAGACCTTGGAGGCGGAGCACTCCAACTGCTCGGCGACCGCCTCTATGGTGATCCCGGCACCGTCGCGCAGCCGGCGCAGCTCGGCCCCGAGCCGGCGACGCCGGATGGTCGGGCTCCGCCGTTCGCTCATCGGGGCGCCCCGGGTCCTGTTGACGGGGAAAGCTGGTGCCTCGGGCCCACCCGGTTACCTCCGGTCGATCGCGCCCGCGTCCATTACCGCCAAGGGCGCGACCGTGGGCGGCGGGCATCGTTCGCGGCAGGGGTGGAGCCCGGTCGCCGACCGGCCGCGGCGGGCGGAACCGGCGTCCAGTGTGCCGCCCCGGAGTCGGCGTGATCAAGCGCCCGGTTCACGTGTCGCACTCACGTATCGGCAAAAGTCGACGTGCAACTTGCATCTAGCACGACGCTGATGCAGTCTGTCCGTATGGTTCGAGTAACTCACCGCTTTCGACCGATCTCACCGAGTGATCATTACCGGGGGAGCGGACGGGCCGGCGGGCGCCCCGGACCAGTTGTGTCATCGAGACCTGCCTCGGGTTGATGACCCCACCGCTGCACGCCCGGAGGCTGCGGCGGTGGGAGCGGTAACACCCGTGAGCAGCCGGGTGATGGTCGGGTGGCGATCCACCACCAGCGGGTACGGCCCGACCAGCACCACATCGAGCACCGGCCCGCGAGGCACAACCCCGTCGCCGGACCCGCACCTCGTCCCCGTTCCGCACCGGCCGGCCCGCGACGCCGGCCATACCCTCCCAGGAGCCCATGTGCTTCCCCGCTCCGGTGACGTTCTGCACGTGACGCGTGCCGCCAGCGTGCAGTTCCTCAGGCCGATCACCTTCCGGGTGATCCGGGTGCTCGACTGGCCGACGTACGACGGTTGGCTCTGGCTTGACGGCTACCAGCTGAACGCGTCGGGAGACGCCGTCAGCCGCCGGTCGATCTTCGTCCAGCAGGCCGGACTGACCCAGCTCCGGGCGGCGACCGTGCCCCGTCAGCACCCCGCCCGTTCGCGCCGGCCGGTCAACCGCGCACCGATCGCGGTGGGCTGACTCCCCGATTACCAGGTCGGAGGGCGTACCGCCGCCATAGACTCGGTACGCCCACCCCGGCGAACGTCTCCACCCCGCGCGTTCCGGCCCCTGAACCTGGGATGGCCATGGTCAATCTGCCCGCCGCGCGGCGGCACCACAGGTCCCGTATCCGATACGCCTTCGGACTGCTCGCCCTGATCGGCGCGGTCATCACCGTCGCGGTGGTGACCCACTACCCGGCCACATCGGCCACCCGGCTCGCCGAGCCGGTACCGGCGCCCGAGATCACCGTGGTCGGGCAGGGCGACCTCCCGGCCGGCGACACCGCCGCGCCCACCGACCCCGGCTCCGCCGCACCGGCCGACACAGGTTCGGGCGCACCGGCCGACGCCGCCGCCCGCGAACCGGCCGACCCTGGCCCTGACGGACCGGCCGACGCCGCCGCCCGCGAACCGGCCGCCCCTGGCCCCGGCGGACCGGCCGACGCCGCCGCCGGACCGATGGCCGACCCGAACGGCGCGCAGTCGGGGGTGGGCGGCGGCACGTCCACGCTCACCGAGCCCCGACGTCCCTCGGACGACCCGCAGACCGTCGCCCAGTCGCTCTTCTACTCCGGTCTGCTCGGGCTGGCCATCTCCCTGGCCGGTCTGGGTCTGGTGGGCACCCGACGCCGGATGTGGTGAGCCCCCGACGGGCCCGGTAGGCACCAGACGGCAGGGTGGCGCGGCGACGGACGTCGACCCGGGCCGGCGGCGGAACCGTCACCCGGTGGGGCTGGCCGTCGGCGTGGCGGTGCCGGCCCCGGTCGGCGACGCCGTCGGCTCGGCGGCCACCACCAGGGTCACCTCGTCCCCCGGCGACACCAGTTCACCCTGCCCCGGGTCGGTGGACAGGACGGTGCCGGCCGGCCGGTCCGACTCCCGCGTCTGCACCCGGGAGGACAGGCCGAGTCGACCCAGCAGGTTCTCCGCGGTCTCCTGGGAGAGCCCGACCAGGGGTGGCACCGCGATGGCGGCGGGGCCGGTCGTCGGCGGGGTGGTCGGCGGAGTCGTCGGCGCTGCGGTGGTCGGCGCGCTCGTCGTCGGGGCACGGGTCGGGGCGGTCGTGGTCGGGGCGGTCGGCGGTGGGGTCGGTGTCTCGTCCGACGGGGAATCCACCGCCCGCAGGGCCAGCCAGATCCCTGCTCCGACGAGCCCGAGCAGCAGCAACCCGAGGACGCCCAGCAGGATCGGCGTCCACCAGCGCCGGCCGCGCTGATCCTCGCCGTACCACTCGGCCGGCTCCCGGGGCTCGTCCGGACGCGGCGGTGGCACCCCGGCCCGCCCGGACCACACCGGCGAACCGGCCGGCCCGCCACCGACCGGCGGCAACGGACGGGTCGCGTCCACCGGCTCCTGCCGGGCGGTGGCGTCGGGCGGCCCACCGGCCCCCGGTCGTGCCGGTGGCAGCGGGCGGGTCGCGTCGTCGGCGGGTGGCTCCTGGCGGTCGTCGCTCATCGCACGTCCTCTCGCCACCTGGCGGGCGGTAGGCCCCGGACCCGGGGTCGGTGTCCCCGGCCGGCCAGACGGTCGTGGCCCTCGGCCCCCAACGTAACGGTCGGAGGCACCATCCACCGGGATGGACGCGACGACCCGCCCCCTACCCCGTCGGCGTCGCCTCGGCCGTCGGCGTCGGACCGTCACCGCAGGAGATCGCCACCGCGTCGTTCCAGTGCGCGGTCGCGTCGGCCGCCGGCACCTGGGCGGTGACCTCGCCCCGGTTCCCGGTCGGATACCGGGGGAACAGGCCGACGTCACCCAGCTCGTCGGCCGCGTCCGAACAGTCCTCGCCGACCAGGTCCGGCACCTCGACCTCGGGGGCCGGCCCGCTGACCTCGACCCGCACCGTGGTGCCCGGCCGGACCGAGGTGTCCTGGGCGGGCACGGTACGGACCACCGTCCGCCCGGAGCCGGTGCCGAAGACCAGCCGCCAGCCGAGCTTGCGGTCGTGCAGTTCGTCGCGCGCCTTCTCGAAATCGAGACCGACCAGCCGGGGCACGGTCAGGCCACCCTTGGTCGCGGCGGGCGGCGGGGGCGTCGTGGCCCGCGCGGTGGTCGGCGGGGCGGTGGTCGGCGCGGCGGACGGGCTCGCCGGTCCGGGGCCCGCCGCCGCCGGGGTGGCCCCCGTGTCGGGGGTACCGGGGTCGGCCAGCACCCACCCGACGGTGCCACCGACGGCGGCCAGCAGCACCGTCGCCAGGGTGCCGCCGAGCAGCAGCCTGCCCCGGCCGGGCCGGTCGCGTTCCGCAGTGTCCTGTTCGGTGTACTCGTCGTCCATGCCGCTCCCGCCTCGTCCCCGAGACGGTACCGGCCGCTGCCCACCGGTCACCGGCCGTGCTCCGCCGCTCGTCCGACTCGCCGCCCCGACCAGGGGACGCTACAGTCCCGGCATGGCGGGACGGAGCTGGGGAGGATCGGTGCTCACGGCGGTGGGCGTCGCCGCCGGCGTGGGTGCCGCGCAACTGGGCTTCGGCTACGGCCTGGGCATCATCAACTGGGCACCGGTCGACGTCGGGGCCACCGAGCCGTCCTGGTTCGCCAGTCTCGCCTGGGCGACCTGGATCGCCGCCGTCTCCACCGTCGGCGGGGCGGTCTGCGCCCAGCGGCTGCACGAACGCGGTACGGACGTCGAGACCGGCGGTGCCCTGCACCGGGTCACCCTCGCGGTGGCGGGCGCGGTCGGCGCGTTGATCACCGTGCTGCTGGTCGCGGTGCCGTCCCGGGCCGCCTCCGTGCCGGACACCTTCTCGCCGCAGACCGTCGCGGCCGGATACGCCGGGGTCGGCGTACTCATCGGGCTGGTGGTGGCGGTGTGGACGCTGCACTCCCGGGCCGCGGCGACGAACGTGACCGCCACCGTCGGCTGGCTCTGGTTGCTGGCCGTGGTCTCCGTCGTCGACGGGGTGCTCGCCGGACGGGGGCTGACCAGCGCCCAACTCGGCATCTGGCAGATCGCCCAGGACAGCCCCCGCTTCTGGTTGCGGGACCACCTCTACTGGCCAGGAGCGTTGCTCGCCCTCGGCTCGGCGCTGCTGATCGGCGCGTTGGCCGCCCGGCGGGCCGCCCGTAGGGCGGAGCTGCGACTCGGTGCGGTGGTCTCCGGTGCCGCCGGCCCGCTGCTCGTCGCCGTCGCCTACTTCCTCGCCGTCCCCCGGCTGGCCACGATCTCGCCGGCCCAGGTCTCGGCCCACCTCGTCGCGCCGTACGCGGTCATCGTCGGGGCGGCCGGGTCGGTGCTGGTGGCCTCGCTCGCCCAGCGGGCCGAGCGGCGTGCCGCCGCGCGGACGGCATCCGTACCGCACCCCCGCACCGGCGAGCTGGACGACCGGCCGGCCGACACCCATCCGGTCCCACCGTCCGATTCGGACACCCGCGCCGACGTGGACGCCCCTGCGGACCTGGACGCCCCTGCGGACCAGCACGCGCGGGCCAACCAGGACGCCCGCGCCGACGTGGGTGCCCGCACCGACGTGGGCGCTCAGGCCAACCCGGACGCCCGTGTCGACCCGGACACACGTGCCGATCCCACGGCCGCCCCGGCGGACCCCCCGGCCACCCCGACCGACACCCCGGTCGGGGAGCCGACGCCCTCGGCGGTGGGACGGGCCCGGCCGGTCCGCCGGGGTCGGGCCGCCCCGACGGCTCCGCCGGCCGGTGGGCTGCCAGCCGGTGGGTCTCCGACCGGCGGGTTGCCGGCCAGTGGGTCTCCGGAGCAGGACACCGGGTCGCCGGCCAGCCTGCCGGCGGACCCGCCCGGCGTGCCCAGGCCCCGCCCCGGACGCCGCACCCCCTGACCTTCCCGGATGCCGGCCCTCTCCCGGCTCGCGTCTCTCCCGGCCCTCTCCGACCCGCGTCTCTCCCGGCCCTCCGACTCGTCGGGGCACCGGAAGGGGTGGGGCGGGGCGGAAAAGGGCAGGCGGGAAAAGGGGATCAGCCGACCGGCCAGGTGTGCACCGGCTCGTTACTGCGTTGCAGCTCGGCGTACCGGTTGGCCATGTGGTGCAGCGCGGCGTCGCGGTCCAGGTTGCGGTGCCGTTGCGCGGCCCACACCGTCTCGGTCTGCCAGACCGCGCCGTTGCGGCCGGTACGGCAGCGCTGCTCGATGATGCCGAGCAGGCGGTCCCGCTCGGTGGGGGCGACACCGAACCGGTCCAACCCGACGGCCGCCTTCGGCAGCAGGGTGTCCAGGACCAGCTTGGTGACCGGCACCTCGCCGAGCCGGGGCCAGTGCAGCACCGCGTCCATGCCCCGTCGGGCGGCGGCGTGGAAGTTCTCCTCGGCGGAGCTGAAGGTGAGCTGGCTCCAGATCGGCCGGTCCGACTCGGCCAGCCCGCGCGCCAACCCGAAGTAGAAGGCGGCGTTGGCCAGCATGTCGACCACGGTCGGGCCGGCCGGCAGGACCCGGTTCTCCACCCGCAGGTGCGGACGGCCGTTCATGATGTCGTACACCGGGCGGTTCCAGCGGTAGACGGTGCCGTTGTGCAACCGCAGCTCGGACAGCTGTGGGACGCCGCCACCGTGCAGCACCTCGACCGGGTCCTCGTCGGCGCAGATCGGCAGCAGTGGTGGGAAGTACCTGACGTTCTCCTCGAACAGGTCGAAGATCGAGGTGATCCAGCGTTCACCGAACCACACCCGGGGGCGTACCCCCTGGGCCTTCAGCTCGTCCGGGCGGGTGTCGGTGGCCTGCTGGAACAGCGCGATCCGGGTCTCGGCCCACAGTTGGCGGCCGTAGAGGAACGGCGAGTTCGCGCCCACCGCGACCTGGACACCGGCGATGGCCTGGGAGGCGTTCCAATAGTCGGCGAAGCTGTCCGGGGCCACCTGGAGGTGGAACTGGAGGCTGGTGCAGGCGGCCTCGGGGACGATCGAGTCGGTGTGCGTACGGAGCTGCTCCACCCCCCGGATGTCCAGCTCGATGTCCTCGCCCCGGGCACCGACGATCTGGTCGTTGAGCACCCGGTAGCGCTCGTTGGTGGAGAGGTTGTCGGCCACCAGGTGCTGCTCGGTCAGGGTGGGCAGGATGCCGACCATGACGATCCGGGCGTCCGACTTGGCCGCCCGCTCGTCGGCCCGGTCCAGGCTGCTGCGCAGGTCGGTCTCGTAGTTGGCGAACCCGGCCCCCTCGATCAGCCGGGGTGCCGCGTTCAGCTCCAGGTTGAACTGTCCCAGCTCGGTCTGGAAGAGCGGGTCGGCGATCGCGGCGAGGATCTCGTCGTTGCGCATCGCCGGTTCGGCGTCCGGGTCCATCAGGTTGAGTTCGATCTCCAGGCCGGTCATCGGCCGGTCGGCGTCGAAGCCGAAGTCGTCGAGCATCAACGCGAAGACGTCCAGGCACCGCCGTACCTTCTGCCGGTAGCGGATCCGGTCCTCCCGGGAGAAGGCGCCCTGCTCGACGTCCCTACCCATTGTTTCCTCCCGGCGTGAGACGCCCGGGACGGTGAGCGTCCCGGTGCGCAGTGTGAACCACAACGGTAAGAGCGCCCACGCGCCGGGGCCAGTGCCCACCGGGTATGCGCTTGCCGCCTTCTCTACCCCGCCGCCGTCGCCCCGGCACCGGGAGCGCCGTCGCCGGTCAGTGACAATCCACACCCGTACGCGTCGCGCCCCCGCTCGTGGAGAGCGGGGGCGCGAGGACGGGGTGGCTCAGGCCTGCCGGATGGCCTCGCCCTCGATCTCGATCTTGATCTTCTTGCCGACCAGCACGCCACCGGTCTCCAGGGCGACGTTCCAGGTCAGGCCGAATTCCTCACGGTCGATCTCGGTGCTGGCGGTGAAGCCGAACACGTCGGTGCCGAACGGGGTGCGGCCGACGCCCTCGAACTCGACCTCCAGCTCGACCTGACGGGTGACACCCTTGATGGTCAGGTCACCGAGCAGGACGAACTCGTTGCCGTCGTGGGACTTCACGGCGGTGCTGCGGTACTCCAGCGTCGGGAACTGCTCGACGTCGAGGAACTCGGGGCTGCGCAGGTGGCCGTCCCGGTCCGCCTGGGCGGTGTTGATGCTGGCCGCCTGGATGGTGGCGGTGACCGCGGACTGCAACGGGTCCTCGGCGACGGTGATGGTGGCGGTCGCGTCGGCGAACTCGCCGCGTACCTTGCTGACCATCATGTGCCGGGCGACGAAGCCCACCCGCTTGTGCGCGGCGTCCAGCAGGTAGGTGCCGGCGGCGGGAATGGTCAGGCCGTCCCAGTCGCGGGTAACCGACTCGGTGCTGGTCATGTAACTGCCCTCCGGGGAAGATTGTTTAGTAGCCCAACGACTGCCTGAGCAACTATAGCCGCAACAATATTCCCCGTGTCAAGCACTGTTAGGATGGCCTGGTGAACGAAAACGTGTTCGACGACCCCCGGATCACCGCCGTCGGCCTCCTGGTCGAGGCGCACGCCGGGCTCACCGCCCGGTTCACCGCGCAGTACGAGGAACACGACGTCTCCGCAGTCGAGTTCGAGGTGCTGATGCGCCTGGCCCGCTCCCCGGGCAACCAGCTGCGGATGACCGACCTCGCCGCCCAGACCTCCCTGTCCACCAGCGGCGTCACCCGGGTGGTGGACCGGATGGAACGCGACGGGCTGCTGCGCCGTCGCGCCTGCCCGTCCGACCGGCGCAGCTCGTACGCGGTGGTCACGCCGGCCGGCATGCAGCGGCTGGACGAGACCCTGCCGGGTCACCTGCGGATCATCGAGCAGTGGTTCACCGGCCAGCTCGAACCCGAGACCCTGGCCGCGATGCTGGACGGGCTGCGCCGGGTACGCGACGCCGTCCACCCGGGGGCGACCGCCGGCAGCACCGACCAGGCACCCACCGACGAGCCGACGTCCGCCTGCTGACCCGCCGGCAGGGGCCCGGCCGACCCACCGGCAGAAAAAGCGGCAGAACCCGTTCGACCCACCGGACGCACACTCGCCGATCCCCACAAATCGGATGTCCCGGCTGGCTAGCCTTCATCACGCGGGGGGAGCACCGGGGGGTGCCGGCGCGAGCGATTGAGCGAGGGGTTTGACCAGGGGGCTTGTTCGCTCGCGCCACCCCCGCGCCTCGACCGACGGGCGTTCCCGCGCCTCGACCGACGGGCTTTCCCGCACCTAGGCCAGCAGGTTCTCCTCCTCCGGCAGCAGCCGGATGCCGCTGCGCCGGCACACCTGCGCCAACCGCTGCCGCACCTCGGCGGAACCGGTGCTCGCGGCCAGCCCGACCAGCGCCTCGATCACGTCCCGTCGGTCCTGACCGAGCTCCCCGGCGGCGACCGCCACCGCGAACCACTCCGCAGCCAGCTCCCGGTCCCCCCGGTGCAGCGCCACCGTGCCCTCGATCAACGCGCACACCCCCTCCTCCGCCCGGACCGGCCCACCCCCGGCCGGACGACCCACCACCGTCCCCGCTTCCGCCGCCGTCCGGGTCCCGGACGGCCCCGGACGACCGTCGCAGCGCAGCTCGGCCAGGACCTCGGCCGCCTCGTCCACCCGGCCAGACCGGGCCAGCGCCAGGCCCACCGTGCCGAGCACCCGCCGTCGGTGCCCCGGGTCCCCCACCCCGACCAACGCGGCGACCACCCGCCGACCCTGCTCCACCGCGTCGCCGTGCCGGCCCTCCAACCGGGCCACCTCGGCCAGGTCGGCGCGGGCCAGCAGGCGCAGCCGGGGCTCCCCGCACTGGGCCGCCAGCCGGTCCACCGCGGCAAGTCGACGTCGGGCGGCCGGCAGGTCACCGAGGCGGATCTCGTGCCAGGTCAGATGGTGCTGGGCGACGGCCATGTCCCGGGTCCGGCCGTGCCGGGTGGCCAGGGTCAGCACCGCGTGCGCCTGTTCGGCCGCCTCGTCGTAGCCCCCGGTGGCGACCAGCAGGGTGCCGAGCACGATCCGTGCCGTCAGTTCACCGGCCACGTCGGCCCGGCCGGCGAGCACCACGAGCGCGGCGCGGGCGGCGGGCAGTTCCTGTGCCGCAGCGCCGTGCTCGGCGGCGAGCCGGGCCACCCCGAGCAGCGCCCACGCCCGCAGGACCGGATCGGCATCGGCGGTACGCGGGTCCGCGAGCAGCCGCCGCAGCCACTGCCGACCGCTGACGTCCCGCCCCCGCATCCGCCACCAGCGGGTCAGTCGGGCCGCCAACCGCAGCGCGGTGACCGGGTCGTCCCCGGCGGCGTGGGCCAGTGCCGCGCCGATGTCCCCGGTCGCCTCGTCGAGCCGGCGGGCGGCTGTGGGCTGTCGCGCGCCGACCAGATCCGGCGCGGTACGGGTCACCAGCCGGGTGATCACCACCGCGTGCCGGCGTCGTACGGCGGTCAACTCCCCCCGGCCAGCGGCCTGCTCGACGGCGTACTCGCGGACCGCGTCGAGCAGGCGGAACCGCAGCGACCCGGCACCCCGGACGCTGAGCAGGCCCAACTCGACCAGCCGGTCGAGCAGGGGCACCGGATCGACCACCGTCGCCGGATCCGGGTCGACGTCGTCGGCGAGCAGTTCCTCGGCCAGCTCCACCGACCACCGGTTGGCGAAGACCGAGAGTCGACGCAGGGCGGCCTGTTCCCCGTCGTCGAGCAGCCGGTAGCTGGTGGCCACCGCCTCCCGCAGGGTCACCGCCACCGTCGTGCGGGCCGGTTCGCCGGCCCGACCCGACGGCGCGGCCTCCCAACCCCGCCCGCCGAGTTCCGGGCCGGCCAGGTCGAGCACCCGGTCGCCGTACCGGTCGAGCAGTTCGGGCAGGTCGAGGATCCGCCCACGGGCCGCCATCAGCTCGATCGCCAACGGCAGGCCGTCGAGCCGACGCACCAGCGCGGTGAGGGCGGGCAGCTCGTCGGGGCCGGGCGGTTCGGGGCGGACCCGGGTCAGTCGGGTGGTGAACAGGGCCGCCGCCGGCCAGCGGGCCAGCTCGTCCGGGTCGACCACGTCGGCCGGGGGCACCTCCAGCGGGGCCACCGGGCGGACGAGTTCACCGGGGAGGCCGACCGGGTGTCGTCCGGTCACCACCACCCGCAGGGTGGGTACCGCCGCGACGAGCAGGTGCAGCACCTCGGCCACCGGGTCGGGGGCCCGCTCGACCGCGTCGACCAGCAGCAGCGCCGGGCGGCCCCGGAGCCGGGCGGCCAACTCGGCGAGCCGGGCCGCGCCGAGCACCGCGCAGGCCGCGGAGAGCACGTCGTTGCCGTCGGAGCCGGTGCCGAC
The DNA here is from genome assembly GCF_040678915.1 of Micromonospora sp. NPDC049257. Classification (NCBI taxonomy): domain Bacteria; kingdom Bacillati; phylum Actinomycetota; class Actinomycetes; order Micromonosporales; family Micromonosporaceae; genus Micromonospora; species Micromonospora sp. NPDC049257. Next base: position 472,478 of record NZ_JBFAQU010000001.1, on the reverse strand, counting down.
CAGCACGCCGGCCACCCCGCCGGGGTGGGCGTGCGCCACCGCGTGCGCCACGGCCAGGGCGAGCGCGGTCTTGCCCACCCCGGCCAGGCCGACCAGGCTCAGCACCGGGGGCCAGCCGTCGCCGGTGAGCAGCCCGGTCAGCTCGGTCAGCTCCCGTTCCCGGCCGATCAGCTCGACCGCCGGGGGGAGCGCCATCGGCGTACCCGGCAGGTCGAGGTCCCGCAGGACGGTGCCGACGACCGGTCGGTGCGGCGGGCCGCCGCCACCCGGGGCGGTCGGGGCGGGGAGGGCCTGGCCACGGGCGCTGGCCAGGAAGCCGGCCCGCGCCTGGCCGGTCAGGCCGAGCGCCCCGGCGATCAGCTCGGTGGTGGTGCGTTGCGGCCGGTGCGACCGGCCGCGTTCCAGGTCACGGACCGTCCGCACGCCGACCCCGGCCCGCTGCGCCAGGTCGACCTGGGTGAGACCGGCGGCCAGGCGGTGGGACCGCACCAGCTCCCCGATCGGGGTACGACCACCCACGCCGGGCGAGTGATCATGATCCGGGGTCATGGGCAGGAAGGGTACGGTCGGGATACGACGCCGGGCAGCCCTTCGTCGGCCTACTGACGAAGGGCTGCGGATACCCGACAAACCGCTGTCGCCGCGCGGTGCCCCACCCGCCCGGGCGGTACGGTCACATGCCCAGGTCGCGGGCGATGATCATCCGCTGCACCTCGGAGGTGCCCTCCCCGATCTCCAGGATCTTGGAGTCCCGCCAGAACCGGGCCACCGGGTACTCGTTCATGAAGCCGTAGCCGCCGTGGATCTGGGTGGCCTCCCGGGCGTTGTCCACCGCGACGGTGCTGGCGTGCAGCTTGGCGATCGCCGCCTGCCGCTTGAACGGCTCACCGGCGAGCATCCGCGCGGCGGCGTCGTAGTAGGCCAGCCGGGCGGTGTGCGCCTTCAGCTCCATGTCGGCGATCTTGAACTGGATGGCCTGGTAGTTGCCGATCGGCTGGCCGAACGCCTGGCGCTCCTTCGCGTACTTCACCGACTCGTCGACGCAGCCCTGGGCGAGGCCGACGGCCAGGGCTGCGATGGCGATCCGCCCCTCGTCGAGGATCCGCAGGAACTGGGCGAAGCCCCGACCCCGCGCGCCGAGCAGGTTCCCGGCCGGCACCCGGCAGTCGTCGAAGGTCAGCTCGTGGGTGTCCGAGGCGTTCCACCCCACCTTCGAGTACCCGGGTGCGACGGTGAAGCCGGGGGTCCCCGACGGCACGATGATGGTGGACAGCTCCTTCGAGCCGTCCGGGTTGGTGCCGGTGACCGCGGTGACGGTGACCAGGGCGGTGATGTCGGTGCCCGAGTTGGTGATGAACGCCTTCGACCCGTTGATCACCCACTCGTCGCCGTCCAGGACGGCCCGCGTCTGGGTGCCGCCCGCGTCCGAGCCGGTGCCCGGCTCGGTGAGCCCGAATCCCGCGAGTGCCTCGCCGCTGAGCAGCTTCGGCAGCCACCGGGCCTTCTGTTCGTCGGTGCCGAACCGGTGGATCGGCATCGCGCCGAGGGAGACCGCCGCCTCCAGGGTGATCGCCACGCTGGAGTCGACCCGGGCCAGCTCCTCCAGGGCCAGGCAGAGCGCGAAGTAGTCGCCGCCCATGCCGCCGTGCTCCTCGGGGAAGGGCAGACCGAACAGCCCCATCTTGCCCATCTGCCGGACGATCTCGTACGGGAAGGTGTGCCGCTCGTAGTGTTCGGCGATCACCGGGGCGACGGCGTCGCGGGCGAAGTCCCGCACGCTCTCCCGCAGCGCCTCGTGCTCCTCGCTGAGCCGGAAGTCCATCGGTTCCTCCTGTGCGGCTGCCTCCCCCGGACGCTCGTGACGCCGGGGACGGCGGATCGGCTGGACGACCGGTCGGTCCCGGTCGACGGTGGTGGCGGTGGCCCGGCGGGCAGTGACCGGGCGGCGGTCCGGTGCCGACCGGTCAGGCGGGTCACCGGCGGCGGTCGGTCAGACCGGGGTGACACCGTGCCGGCGGCGGGAGAAGTGCCGGTCCTTGCTGCGGGCGGCGGTGAACCGGCGGACCAGTTCGGCGCGCAGCTCGTGCGGTTCGACGATCGTGTCGATCACCAGCTCACTGGCGAGCCGTACCACGTCGATGTCCCGCTCGTACTCGGCCCGCCTGGCGGCGACGAACGCGGCCCGCTCGGCCTCGTCGGGGATCGCGGCGATCTTGTTGGCGTAGACGGCGTTGACGGCCGCCTCGGCACCCATCACCGCGATCTTCGCGGTGGGCAGGGCGATCGTCGCGTCCGGCTCGAAGCCGGGGCCGGCCATCGCGTACAGGCCCGCGCCGTACGCCTTGCGCACCACCACACAGATCTTGGGTACGGTCGCCTCGGAGATCGCGGTGATCATCTTGGCCCCGTGCCGGATGATGCCCTGCTTCTCCACCACGCTGCCGACCATGAACCCGGGCACGTCGCTCAGGAACAGCAGCGGCACGTTGAACGCGTCGCAGAGCTGCACGAACCGGGTCGCCTTGTCGGCCGAGTCGACGAAGAGCACCCCGCCCTTGAACATCGAGTTGTTGCCGACCACGCCGACGACCTCGCCGTTCAGCCGGCCGAACCCGATGGTCAGCTCCCTGGCCCAGAGTGCCTGGATCTCGAAGAACGAGCCGTCGTCGAGCAGGCCCTTGACGTACCGACGCATGTCGAACGCCTGCCGCTCGCTGGCCGGCACCAGCGCGGCCAGGTCGGCCTTGGCGGGCGCGGCGACGGCCGGCGCGGCCGGCGGTTGCTGCTGCCAGTTCGACGGCAGGTAGGACAGGTAGTCCCGCACCACGTCGAGCGCGTCGGCCTCGGTCTTGCACAGGAAGTGCCCGACGCCGGACTCGGCGCAGTGCACCCGGGCCCCACCCATCGCTTCCAGGGTGGTCTTCTCCCCGGTGACCATCTCGACCATCCGGTCGGAGCCGAGGTACATGCTGGCGTTGCCCTCGACCATGGCCACCACGTCGCAGAACGCCGGGATGTACGCCCCACCGGCGGCGCTCGGCCCGAACAACGCGCAGACCTGCGGGATCGCCCCGGAGGCGCGGACCTGGTTCCAGAAGATCTTGCCGGCGCCGCGGGGGCCGGGGAAGAGGTCGACCTGGTCGGTGATCCGGGCGCCGGCCGAGTCGACCAGGTAGACCATCGGCACGCCTGTCGAGTAGGCCCGCTCGATGATCCGGATGATCTTCTCGACGGTGCGCGCGCCCCAGCTGCCGGCCTTGACCGTGGAGTCGTTGGCCATCAGGCAGACCGGCCGGCCGTCGATGGTGGCGGTGCCGGTGACCACGCCGTCGGCGGGCAGCCCCTCGGCCAGCGCGTTGGCATAGAGGCCGTCCTCGACGAACGAGCCCTCGTCGACCAGGATGGCGACCCGCTCCCGGGCGAAGAGCTTGCCCTTGCCGGCGTTCGCCGCATGGTATTTGTCGGCCCCGCCGGAGCGGGCGCGCTTGCGCAGCTGCTCCAGTGCCGCACCGTCGAGCGTCACGCCGACCCCCTCGCCCGCGCCCCGTGGACGCGCCCGACCGCCACACGCGCCGTCGGCGTCGTGGACGCGCCGACCAGCCTGAACGATCGTTAGGCTAGCGCATCCGGCCCCCGCCCGACCACCCGACCGACTTCCGCTCTGGATATTGATACTCAACTATCGATGTGACTACGCTCCAGACACCCCCTCCGGATTGGAGTGAGTCATGAACTCACGCATCAAGCGCCTCGCCGTCGCCGCCCTGGCGACGGCGACGGCGACCCTCGGCCTCACGGTCGCCAACCCCGCGCCCGCCTCCGCCGCGATGACCATCTGCTACAACACCAGCCAGGCGCCCAGCTACGCGGGCATCGCCAACCAGGCCGCCTCGATCTGGAACAACGCCACCACCAACCTGACGCTCACCGCGAACTGCGGCACCAACCTGCGGATCTACCAGATCACCGGCGGCGGCTCGTACGCCCAGCGCACCAGCCTCGGCAACGGGCGGGTCTACATCGACACCCAGCAGGCCGCCCAGTACAGCCCGCTGCGCATCATGACCCACGAGATCGGGCACATCCTCGGCCTGCCCGACAACTACAACGGCAACTGCTCGATCCTGATGTCGGGCGGCAGCGCCGGCACCAGCTGCACCAACCCGTACCCGAGCACCACCGAGGCGAACCGGGTCAGCAGCCTGTTCGCCGGCACCCTCAGCGCCAACGACCGCCGCAGCAGCACCGGCAGCCAGGTCTTCAAGGACAGCTGGCCGGGCCTGCTCAGCGTGGGCTGACCCGCGAAGCGACCCGACGGAGGGGCCGGCACCACGCCGGCCCCTCCCGCGTCGTCGGGCCGATCCGTCCCGGCCGACCCGGTCAGGGCCGGGCGGTCAGCCGGGTACGCGGACCGGCCCGCAGCACCCCCGACGGCAGCCGCTTGCCGAGCAGTTCCTCGGCCAACTCGGCGACCCCGATCAGCGCGTCCAGGTCGATGCCGGTGTCGACGCCCATGTCGTGCAGCATGTGCACCGCCTCCTCGGTCGCCAGGTTCCCGCTCGCCCCCGGCGCGTACGGGCAGCCGCCCAGGCCACCGACGCTGGCGTCGAACTCGGTGATCCCCAGCTCCAGGGCGGTCAGCAGGTTCGCCAGCGCGGTGCCCCGGGTGTTGTGGAAGTGCAGCAGCACCGGCACGTCCGGCTCCCGGTCGCGGACGGCGGTGACCAACTCCCGGACCCGTCGGGGCGTACCCATGCCGGTGGTGTCGCCGAACGCGACCCGGTCGGCGCCGTCGCGGACCACCCGCTCGACGATCCCGGCGACCCGCCCCGGGTCGACGTCCCCCTCGTACGGGCAGCCGAAGCTGGTCGCCACGATCACCTCGGCCCGCGCGCCCGCCCCGTGCAGCAGGTCGATCAGCTCGGCGATGTCGTCGAGCGACTCGTCGGTGGAGCGGTTGACGTTGCGCCGGTTGTGCGTGTCGCTGGCCGAGACCACCACCTCGATCTCGGTGAAACCGGCGGCCAGGGCCCGCTCGGCACCCCGGGTGTTGGGCACCAGCGCCGAGTAGCGCACCCCGTCGACCTTCCCGGCCTGCCGCCACACCTCGTCGGCGTCGGCCATCTGCGGGATCGCCCTGGGGTGCACGAACGACACCGCCTCGATCCGGCGGACCCCGGTGCCGGAGAGCGCGTCGAGCAGCCGCACCTTGGCCCCGGTGGGGATCGGCTCCTCGTTCTGGAGCCCGTCGCGCGGCCCGACCTCCCGGATCGACACCGCCGCTGGCATCTGACTCATGGTCACCTCGCTGTGACATCGGGTCGCCGGGGGGTCGTCCCGGGCCGCCGCCCCTCGTGGGAACGACGACCGGCGACGCCGGACGACCGGTGGTCCCTCCAGGGAACCACCACGCCGCCCACCGCCGCCACGCCACCCCGGCTGTCGGGCCGAGATCACCGGCCCGACGACCCCTCCACCACCTCGGCGGCGCTGCGCAACACCGCCGCGACCGCGCCCGCCGAGGCCGCCGCGTCCTCCCGGCCCAGGACCAGGGCCATCGCCACCGCGCCCTCGACGAACAGTGACATCGACCGCAGGCTCCGGCCCAGCCGACGACGGTCGGGGCGCGGGCGCGCGCCGTCGGTCAGTCTTCCGCTTCCCATGTTCTCCGCTCCCAGGCCACCTGACCGGCGATGGCGTCTCCACCGCCGGGTGACGTGTCCGGCTCCACCGTGCGTGTGCCGGCCGACTGTCGGCGAGCGTGTGACGGCGGAGCCGGTCGCACGACGGGCCCAACGACGGGCCGGGCCACGCCCGTACGCCGTTCTGGCCGGGCAGTCCCGGGGTGGGCGGCCAAAGTGGACCGTACGACGACGTTTACGGGACACCGACCGCCGGCTCGGGACCGGGACCGTCCAACCCGGACGGCGTCCGGTGCTACCCGGACAACCACCCGGCCAGAAACTGACCACGGACACAGGCCGGGACGCTCACGATTTGCGGATGGAGGGTACGAATACCTTCCCGCGTCAGACAGCCCCGCACGAAAGGTCCGCCCATGGCCACCCACACCAGCACGCCGTCCCCGGCCCGGGGCCGGCACCAGCGGCACTGGCTCGTCCCACGCGAGCACCTGGCCGCCGGCTACACGGCCCGGTACGGGTCGCCGGCGGTGGCCGAGTACGCCCTGGCGGTCCGTGACCTGGTCGAACGGGCCCCGGAGATCGGGACGGTCGACACCTGGAGCAGGCTGGCCGAACGGATCTGCCGGAACCGGCCGGGCCGGGACCGGGACACCTGGCGCAAGCGGCTGTCCCGGCACTTCACCACCGAGACGAAGGGCCCGCCGTGGCAGACCGTGGTGATGGTGGTCGAGTGCACCGTCCCGGCTGCCGACCGGGCGGCCACCCTGAGCCGTTTCGAGCGGCTCTACGAGGCGGCCCGGGGTGAGCCGCCGACGGATCGCCGACCGACCGACGCCCGGACCGAACCGTACCGCCCCGGGCACCAGGCGACCACCCCCGACGGGGCGGCCGTCACGGGCGACGCCGGCCGGATCATCGCCCAGCTCCGCTCGGAGAACGCCGTGCTGCGGCGCACGCTGGCCGCCCGGGAAGCCGAGAACGACCTGCTCCGCGCCACCCTCAAGGCCGCGAACCGGACCGCCCCGAAGGGTCACCCGCACCGGCTGCCCGATCGGGGCAACCACCCGGCGGACCCGCCGGGACGGGAGGCGGCCCTGCTCGACGGGCTGGCCCGCAAGGACCGCAACCCGGGGCACTTCCCCGCCGGCCCGGCCCCGACCAACGACGCCCCGGCCGGCCGGCACCGCGCACCCCGGATCGACCCGGTGACGCCCCGCCTCGACGTCGTCGGCACCCCGACGCACCGGCCGACGCCCCTGCCGTACCCGCCGGGCGGCATCCGGCGGGCCTGACCTGACCGGGCCGGACAGGTCAGGCCCGCCGCCGGTCAGCGCATCCGGCCGACGATGCCCGTGTCGTAGTCGCCGGAGACGAACTCCTCGTTGGTCAACAGCTCGGTGAAGAAGGGCAGGTTGTTCTTCGGGCCGGCCAGCGCGAAGTCGGCCACCGCCGTCCGGGCCCGCTCGATCGCCTCGGCCCGGTCCGCCCCGCTGACGACGAGCTTGGCCAGCAGGCTGTCGTAGAACGGGGTGACCGTGTTGCCGGCGACGTAGCCGGAGTCGACGCGTACCCCCGCACCGGTCGGCTCCACCCAGGTGCCGATGACGCCGGGGCCGGGCAGGAAACGCAACGGGTCCTCCGCGTTGATCCGCAGCTCGATCGCGTGCCCGCGCGGGGCCAGCGCGTCCGGGTCGAAGGTCGGCGCCAGGCCGGCCGCCACCCGCAGCTGCTCCTCGACCAGGTCGAGGCCGTAGACCAGCTCGGTCACCGGGTGCTCCACCTGGAGCCGGGTGTTCATCTCCAGGAAGAAGAACTCCTGCGTGGCGGGGTCGAGCAGGCACTCGACGGTGCCCGCGTTGCGGTAGCCGACCGCCTCGCCGGCCCGCACGGCGGCGGCCAGGAACCGGGCCCGCAGCTCCGGTGACACCGCCGGGGAGGGGGACTCCTCGACCAGCTTCTGGTTGCGCCGCTGCACCGAGCATTCCCGCTCGCCGAGTGCCACCACCCGGCCGTCGGCCAGGCCGAGGATCTGCACCTCGACGTGACGCACCCGGGGAAAGTAGCGTTCGATCAGCACCGAGCCGTCGCCGAACATCCGCTCGGCGAACGCGCGGACCTTGTCGTACCCGGTGCGCAGCTCGGCCTCGTCGGCGGCCACCTGCATGCCCATCCCGCCACCACCGGCGGCGGCCTTGACCATCACCGGGTAGCCGATCTCCGTGCCGGCGGCGACCGCCGCTGCCAGGTCGGCGGCCGGTTCGGTGGTGCCGGGCGCGACCGGCACCCCGGCCGCCGCCATCAGGTTCCGCGCGTTGATCTTGTCACCCATCGCGGTGATCGCGTCCGCGCCGGGCCCGACCCAGATCAACCCACGGGCCTGCACGGTACGGGCGAAGTCGGCGTTCTCCGACAGGAAGCCGTAACCGGGGTGGACCGCCTGCGCGCCGGTGGACTCGGCGGCGGCGAGGATCGCCTCCACGTTGCGGTAGCTCTGGGCCGGGTTCGCCGGTCCCACGCACACCGCCTCGTCGGCCTCGACCACGAACGGCAGGTCCGCGTCGGCCTCCGAGTGCACCGCGATCGCACGGATGCCGAGCCGCTTCGCGGTACGGATGATCCGGCGGGCGATCTCGCCCCGGTTGGCGACCAACAGCGACTCGATCATGTTTCCTCCAGCGTCCAGGGTGGGGACGGTTGCTCGACGTCCAGGGGTGCGGACGGATGCCAGGAAACCACGATCGGGCCGTCGGCCACGACCCGGGCAGGAGTGTCGGGGGTGGCCCGGGCAGGAGAGGGGTGCTCCGGTCAGGAGTCGGTCTCGGCCAGCAGGGCGGCCAGCGCGGCGGCCCGCAGCAGCGCCGCCCGACGCCGCCGGTCCACCTCACCGCCAAGGAACGGGGTGGAGTTCATCAGGCCGAACGCGGCGTGTGCCAGCACCCGCGCCTCACCGTCGGGCAGCCCGGGGTGCAGTGCGGTCAGCACGGTCACCCACTCCTCCACGTACAACCGTTGGAGCTTGCGGATGCGGCGGCGCGGCTCGTCCGGGAGGCGGTCCAGCTCGTGCAGGTGCAGGGCGATCACGGCCGGGTTGGCCAGCGCGAAGTCGACGTGGAAGTCGATCAGCGACTCCAGCGCACCGCGCGGGTCGCCGGGACGGCCGGCGGCCCGGTCCCGGCCGCCGTCGAGCAGCCCCTCGCTGACCGGGATCAGCGCGGCGGCCAGCATCGCCTCCTTGCCGGCGAAGTGGTGGTAGAGGGCCGGGCCGGTCACCCCGGCCGCCGCACCGATGTCGTCCATGGAGACCCCGTGGTAGCCACGGGCGGCGAAGAGCCCGACCGCGATCTCCAGGATCTCGTCGCGCCTCGACCGGCGCCGGCCCGCGCTGCCTGCGCTGCCTCTAGCCTGCTGCCCCACAGTCACCTGGCAAGCGTAGACCTCAGGCCGGACACCGGGGCCCCTCGGTTACCCGCGGGTTCACCAGGCGGACAGTGGCCGGTCGACGGGCAGCGCCGGTGATCGCCGGACGGCGTGCCCCGCCAGCCCTAGCCTGGGAGGGGAGGGAGGGCGCGGTGACGACACGACAGCCGGACCGGTCGCTGCTGCTCGCCGGTGGCCTGCTGGTCGGCGCGGGCCTCTTCGACGTGCTGTCCGGGATCGGCGACGTCGACAGTGGCGACGTCTACGTCTCGCTACACGCCGACGGACTGGTCTTCTACGACCTCACCAACTGGGCCTGGCTGCACGTGGCGAGCGGGGTGCTGCTGGTGGCCACCGGTCTGGCCACCGCGTTCGGTCGACGCCCGTGGACGACGGCGGCCCTGGTGGTCGGCGCGGCGGTCGTCGTCGTCCACCTGCTGTTCGCGCCGTACCACCCGATCGAGGCGTTGATCGTGGTGGGGCTGGTCCTGGCCGCCCTCCGGCTGGTCGTCCGGCACCGGCGCGGCAACCGGGACGACGCGCGGGTCAGGACGGCTGACAGACCTTCCCGGTGAAGGACGGGTCCGGCTGCCGGACGTCGTTCCAGGCCGGGTTGATCCGGATCGCCAGCGGGGGCGCCTGCCAGCCCGCACCGAGCTGCTGGAGCAGCGGGTACTCCCCACGCATCCGGCTCTCCGGCACCCCGGCGAGGAAGTGGATCAGACGGTCCTGGACCAGTGACCGGCCCAGCAGTCCGCCGTGCACCCCGGGCATCTGGAACACCGGGATACCGGTGTAGTCGCCCGGAGGTGCCTCGGTGGCCGTGGTGGTCGGCAGGAAGGCCAGCATCCGCACGCCCGGCACCGGGCACATCAGCTGGTTACGGTAGAAGGGCGCGTTGTCCAACAGGGACCTGATGAACGGATCGTCCGGGCCGGCCTCGGCGACCCCTAACAGCGCTACCGCCCCGAGCAGGGCACGCAACTGCGAGCCGGTGGCCACTCCCCACCCGTGGGCCGCCCCGGCGGGCGGGTAGTACGCACGACCGGCGTTGATCAACGGGCTGAACATGACCAGCGTGTCCACCGCCGCGTGCGGGCGCTGCGCGAGATAGGTGCGGCCCAGCAACGCCCCCTCGCTCTCCCCGATCAGGGCCACCGGGCGGCCGGTACGCCGGTGCAACCGGTCCACCTGCGTCTCCAGCAGGACGGCACCGCTCTCCAGCGACCGGTTGGTGTCCACCGGCCGGTACGGCAGCGGGCGGCCGTCACCGCCCAGCCCCCGGTAGGAGAACCGTTCCACGTTCGCATCGACGGGCGGGGTCCCGTCGTAGGCGGAGCCGTGGCCGGCGAGGACGATCACCGCGTGCCGTACGTCGGCCGGGAGCCGCTGCCCGAGCACCACCTGCTCGACCGTCACCCCGGCCGGGACGACCTGCACCAGCAACGGGATCGCCAGCGGGACGGCGAGGGCCAGCGCGACGGCGATCGGAGTGACCGGCACCCGGGCCCAGCGCACCCGGGGGGCCAGCACGGCGACGTGCACGGTGCGTTCCCAGAGCAGCCCGTTGGCCGCCCCGGCGAGCAGGGCGACCGGCACCGTCCACCAGCCGGGGACGCTCCAGCACAGCGCGCTGGCCACGGTGATCACCACGAAGTTCAGCAGTGACCAGCCCACCAGCGAGATCGACGGCAGGCCGCGCCACCACGGCCCGACCACGGCGGCCCGTTGCAGGAACGGTGCCAGCAGGAACATCGGCAGCAGCGAGGCGAGCAGCACCCAGGAGAGCGCGACCACCGAGGCCGCCACCGAGATCAGCGCCCACGGGGCGACCAGCACGGTGACCACCGCGGACAGCCCGAGGTTGCGCCCGAGCAGCCAGCGCAGGCCGGGCCGGTCCACCTCGGGGGGCCAGGCGAGCGCGACCAGCCCGGTGGTGAGCAGTCCGCGGAACCCGACCAGCAGCAGCAGCCCGACCAGGAACTCGGCCCACGAGTCGTGGTAGACGTACAGCCAGCGCAGGTCGTGGTAGGTGTCGTACGGCCAGACGGCGGTGACCTGGGAGGACAGCCCTTCGGCAGCGACGAAGCCGAAGTGGACCAGCAGCACCGCCTCGATCGCCGGTGGCACGGCGGCCAGGGCGCACAGCGCCAGCAGGCGGGGTCGCGGTCTACGCACGCCCTCTCCTCACCAGGTAACCGGGGCTCCCCTAGCAGGTTCCCCTGCCCGACGACCGCGTGTCGGGTTTACCGCCGAACTACCGCCGACCGGCTCACCGCTCGTCCCTCTGCCGGAGGGTCGTCGCGCGCTGCTGGAGGCCGGCGAGCCGCAGCGCGATCCGGCGGCGCACCGGCGGCACCCCGGACACCGCGCGCAACGCCAGGTCCCGCAGCGGACGGCCGGCGGGCGGCAGGGTGGCGAGCCGGGTCAGCCGGGCGGCGAAGCCGACGACCTCCTCGGCGAGCGGCCGACGGGTGGCGGCGTAGTCGTCCAGCACAGTGTCGGGGTGGCCGGCGAGGACGTCGCCGAGGGCGGCACCGAGGACGACCGCGTCGCAGATGCCGAGGTTCATCCCCTGCCCGCCGGCCGGGCTGTGCACGTGCGCGGCGTCGCCGGCGAGCAGCACCCGGCCGCGCCGGTAGTGGTCGGCGATCCGGTGGTGGACGCGGAACCGGGAACTCCAGAGCACGTCGGTCAGCCGGTCCGGCCGCCGGGTCGGGCCGCGTTCGTCGAGGAGCGCCTGGAGTCGGGCGGCGTCCGGGTCGCGGGGCGCGTCGGCGACGGCGGCGACCAGCCGGACCACGCCGTCCGGCAGGGGTGCCCAGACCAGCGGACCCGGCCGGGCGAGGAAGAGCGCGACCTCGTCGCGGGGGAGCACGCTGCTCACCCGGACATCGGCGAGCAGGAACGACTCGCCCGCGTCGGCCGGCCCACCGAAGCCGATGCCGGCCAGTTCACGCACGGTGCTGTGCATGCCGTCCGCGCCGACCACCCAGCGGGCCCGCACGCTCGTCCCGTCGGCGAAGCCGGCGACCACCCCCTCACCGTCGTGGTCCAGGCCGGTGAGCTGGTACGGCCGGAGCACCTGCCCGCCGAGGGCGGCCAGCCGGTCGGTGAGCACCGCCTCGGTCACCGACTGGGAGACCAGCAGCGCGTACGGGTACCTCGACGGCAGGTCCCCGAAGCCGAGGGTGAGCAGCACCCGGTCGCGGTCCCGCACGGTGAAGCGCGCCGCCCGCAGCCCTCGGGCCACCAGCGGCACGGTGACGCCGATCCGGTCCAACACCTCCAGCGTGTACGCGTGCACGACGGCGGCCCGGGAGGTTACCGGCGGCGCGGACGCCCGGTCGACCACGGTCACCTCGACGCCCTGTCGGGCGAGGGTGGCCGCGACGGTCAGTCCGGTCGGGCCGGCTCCCACCACCAGGACGTCGGTCTGCGCGGGCAGCATCTCCCACCTCCGTTGCCAACGAACGTTTGCCAACACTTGTTGGCAAAAGGTAGGCCGGGTGAGCCCCGGAGGTCAACGCCTGTTGGCATAGAGTCGGGGACATGACCGCCCGCCGATCGGACGCCACCCGGGCCGCGATCCTGACCGCAGCCCGGCAGCGGTTCGCCGCCGACGGGTACGAGCGGGCCACCATCCGGGCCATCGCCGCCGACGCCAGGATCGACCCGTCCATGGTGATGCGCTACTACGGCAGCAAGGAGGGGTTGTTCGCGGCGGCTGCCGAGTTCGACCTGCGGCTGCCGGACCTCACCGACCAGCCCACCGACCAGCTCGGTGAGGTGCTGGTCCGGCACTTCCTCGACCGCTGGGAGGGCGACGGGACGCTGGTCGCGCTGCTGCGTACCGCCGCCACCAACCAGGGTGCGGCCGACCGGATGCGGGCGGTCTTCACCGACCAGCTCGGCGCGGCGGTGGCCGCCGTCGTACCCGATCCGGCGCAGGCGCCCCGGCGGGCCGGTCTGGTCGCCAGCCAGATGCTCGGCCTGGCGCTGACCCGGTACGTGCTGCGCCTGCCCCCGGTCGTCGACATGCCGTCGGCCGACCTGGTCACCTGGCTGGCCCCCACCGTCCACCGCTACCTCCGCGCCCCCACCTGACCCCCGGCCCGCCGACGGGCGTGACGCAACGGGGCGGATGTCGCGGTGTCCCGGGACCGGAATACCGCACCATCCACCCCGTTGCGGCCGAAGCCGGCGCGACCGAAGCCGGCGGGTGGGCTGGTCAGCCGGCCAGGCCGCCGGGCTGGTCGCCCCGGACCACGGGGGCCCGGACCAGGTTGCCCCACTCGGTCCACGAGCCGTCGTAGTTGCGCACCTGCGGGAAGCCCAACAGGTGGTGCAGGACGAACCAGGTGTGGCTGGACCGTTCACCGATCCGGCAGTACGCCACCACGTCGTCGGCCGGGCTCAACCCGAGCTGGTCGGTGTAGATGGCCCGCAGCTCGTCGGCCGACTTGAAGGTGCCGTCGTCGTTCGCGGCGGACTTCCACGGCTTGCTCACCGCACCCGGGATGTGCCCGCCGCGCAGCGCACCCTCCTGCGGGTAGTCCGGCATGTGCAGCATCTCGCCGGTGTACTCGCCCGGCGAACGGACGTCGACCAGCGGCCGGCCCGCCGCCACGTGCGCCATCACCTGCTCCCGGTACGCCCGGACCGGCGCGTCGTTGCGCTGCGGCACCGGATAGTCGGCACGCGGCCGGGCCACCTTGTCCCGGGTCAGCTCGCGCCCCTCGGCGATCCACTTCTGCCGGCCACCGTCGAGCAGCCGGACGTCGGCATGACCGAACAGGGTGAACACCCACAGCGCGTACGCGGCCCACCAGTTGAAGTTGTCGCCGTAGAAGACGATCGTGTCGCCCCGGCCGATGCCCTTGGCCGCGCACAGCTCGGCGAAGCTCTCCGCGTCCAGGTAGTCCCGGGTGACCTGGTCGTTCAGCTCGGTGTGCCAGTCGACCTTGACGGCACCAGGGAGGTGACCGGTGTCATAGAGCAGCACGTCCTCGTCGGATTCGACCACGACGAGACCCTCGTCGCCGAGGTGCTCGGCCAACCATTCGGTGGTGACCAGCCGCTGCGGGTCGGCATACGACTGGAGGCGGGGATGCGGATCACTCGGCACAGACATGAGCCCCAAGTTACGCCGGAAACCGGGGCGTCGACCGCCCGTTGGGCCCGGAAGGACGTCGGCGGGGTCAGGCGCGGCGGTGGACCAGGCGGCCGGCGACGACGGTGGCGAGGCAGCGGCCGTCGTCGGCGAAGACGGCCAGATCGGCCCGGCCGCCGACAGCGAGAGCGGGGGGTCGTACCGCGTCGAGGACGGCGACGTCGTTGCGGGCCGCCGCCGCGCGTACCGCCGGGTCGGTGAGGTGCGCGGCGAGCAGCGCGCCGACGCCCGATTGCAGCAGCGCGTGCACCCGCTCGCGCGGGCTGGCCGCCGGTGGCAGCGGCCCGTCGTGCACCAGCGCCGGCCCGAGGGTCCCGGGCCACCGCCGCATCCGCACCATCGGGTACGCCTGCGTCAGCTCCTCCACCGGCCCGATCGCCTCGATCCGGGCACCGTCGACCAGCACCGCCCAGCCCGACAGCAACCCACCGTCACCCGGCACCGGCTGGTCAGGCGGCCCGCCGGAGACGGGCACCGACCGGCCCGACGGCGGGTCGTCGCCCGATGTCGCCCGGTCCGACGGCGCATCGTCGTCACCCGGCACCGGGCGGCCCGGTGGTGGCTCGTCGTCGTGGGTGAGGCGCAGCAGGGGGGCGGTGTGCAGGGTGCGCACGATCAGTCGGCCAGCGGGCCGAGGACCGGGCGCTTCGCGGTGACCGTGTCGCCGGAGGACCGGCCGGTGAGCCGACGGGTGACCCACGGGGCCAGGTGCCGGCCGACCCAGCTCAGGTCGGCGGCGCGGGCGGCGAGCCATGGGGTCGCGGCCGGGCGTTCCGGCACCATCAGCCACTCCTCGTCGCAGCCCACCCCGAGCGTGGTCAGCACCTGGCCGGCGACCCGCCGGTGCCCGGCGGCGGACAGGTGCAGCCGGTCGGGGCTCCAGAGGGTCGGGTTGAGCCGGAACGTGTCGTCGGCGAACAGGTCGATCAGGATCGCGCCGTGCCGCTCGGCGATCTCGCCGATGAGCCGGTTGACCAGCGCGATCCGGGGTGAGACGAGGCGCTGGCCGGGCAGCCGGGCGAGCACGTCGGCGAACCGGAAGAGGATCACGTCGGCGCCACCTGACCGCAGCCGGCCCACCACCGTGTCGAACCGGGTCGCCAACGCGTCCGGGTCGAAGGTGCGGCGCAGCACGTCGTTGCCGCCGGCCGCGAAGCTGACCAGGTCGGGTTTCATGGCGAGCGCGGCGGGCACCTGCTCGGCGACGACACTCGGGAAGAGCCGGCCCCGGATGGCCAGGTTCGCGTAGCCGAAGTCCGGCCCGGCCTCGGCGGCCAGTCGGGTCGCCACCAGGTCCGCCCAGCCCCGGTAGGTGCCGTCCGGGTAGGCGTCGTCCATGCCCTCGGTGAAGCTGTCCCCGACCGCCACGAAGCTCCGCCAGCGCACGCCGCCCCCTCATGCTTTCGTTGACTGCGGCGACCAGTCTGTCACCGGCCGGCCTTCGCCTGCCGCCGCCCACCGCCCCAACGTGGCGCAGGTCATCGACCGCAGCCCGCCCAGGCCGCCACCCGGTCCACCCCGGACCGCTCAGCCCGGCGGGGGCGGGGTGGCCGGTCGCCGGCGGTAGGGGGCCCAGGCGACGAAGCGCTCGAACAGGTCACGCGGTGTCGGCCCGTCCTGCGGGTTCAGCCGGAACAGGTCGTGGCTCGCCTCGTGATAGAGCCCGGACAGATAGACGGCCAGGTCTACGGGCTGTGCGTCGTACTCGATGCGGAGCAGCAGCCGGGCCTCGGCGCACGGCCACGGGCCGCCGCAGGCCCGGCACACCCACAGCGGTCGCAGCGGCAGGTGCGGCCGGCCGCCCGGCGGGTGGGAGCGGGGCCGGTCGGCGTACGGGCCGAGGCGGGGCACCGGAAAGGGGCGGGAGTTCACCGGTCTCGACCTCCTGATGGTGGTGGGGATGGGGCCGCCCCTGCACGGGGGGTCACGGGCGGCCCCGCAGCGGGCCGGACGGAAGGCGACCCACTGGTGACATTCTGGTGATGACACCACTACTCTCGGAAGGCATCGACGCCGGCCTGGGCGAGGTCGGGTCGACGGGGAGGGCCGCCCGGTCGGACCGGGGAGGCGGCCGGGACAACCGTGGAGGACGTGTGGAAAGTGAACCGACCGCCGACCTGATCCGGGCACAACTGCGCAGGCTGCGGCTGCACGCGGAGCTGAGCCAGGAGGAGTTCGGCAAGCTGGTCCACTTCTCCGGCTCGCAGATCTCCGCCATCGAGCTGGGCCAACGGCCGTTCGACCGGCTGTTCCTCAGGCGGGCGGACGAGGTCCTGACGACCGGCGGGCTGCTCACCTCACTGCTCAGGCTGGCCGAGCGCTACTCGCAGCCGAACTGGTTCCGGCCCTGGCTGGAGGCCGAACGCCAGGCACAGCAGCTCTGGTGTTACCACCCGACGCTCGTCCCAGGTCTGTTGCAGACGGAGAACTACGCCCGTGCGGTGATCCGGGCCGACGACATGCTCAGCGACGACGAGGTGGAGCGGCGGCTCGCGGTCCGGCTGGACCGACAGGGCGTGCTCAGTCGTCCGCAGCCGCCGAAGCTGATCGCGGTGGTCGAGGAGGCGGTGCTCCGGCGCGCGGACGAGAGCTTCCGGGGCCTGATGGTGCAGCAGATCGCCCACCTGCTGGAGTGCGTCGACCAGCCGAACGTCAGCATCCACGTGATACCCGCCGAGGTCAGCACCCACGTGGGTCTCGCCGGCCCGTTCACGCTGGCGCTCGGCAACGACAGCGGTTGGGTGGGCCATCTGGAGAACCAGCTCAGTGGCACCACGATCGACAAGGACGGTGAGCTGACTATCCTGATTGCACGGTGGGAGAGCGTCCGCAGCGAGGCCCTGCCCCACAACCAGTCGGCACTGCTGATGAAGGAAGTGATGACGTCATGGAGCTGACCGGTGCCACCTGGCGCAAGTCCACCCGCAGCGGCAACGGTGAGTGCGTCGAGGTCGCCGACGACCTGCCCGGCGTCGTCGGGGTGCGCGACAGTAAGGACCCGACCGGTCCCGTCCTCACCTTCGACCGCCGGGCCTGGCGGTCGTTCGTCGCCGCCACCGGCAACGGCGTCGGCACCCGCTGACCCGGCCTGCCCCCGACACCGCTGACCCGGCCCGATGCGGGCAGCGCGGCCACGGTCGGTGCGGGCGCGGCGACGTCGAGACACGGTACCCACCGCCGAAGGCCGGCGTTGCGCGACCCGGGCAGCCACCCCTCAGGCCCGGACGGTCAGCGACCAGGCCCGGATCGTGATCCAGGACCGCGGTCGGAACCTGCCGCTCGGCGACCTTCGGCGTGGTCAGGGTCCAGGTGATCGGCAGACCCGACGGGGTGCGGACCAGATGCAGACGCAGGCTCGGCTAGGGCAGACGGTAGACGGAGACGTGGGAGCGGGACTCGGCGGTGAACTCGCCGCCGGTCCAGTCGGCGTGCCGGCTCTCCAGGGTGAACCCGGCGAGCTGCCCCATCAGGTCCAGCTCCGCGGGCCAGACGTAGCGGTGCGGGGTACGGAACAGTTCCGCCTGCCGGCCGTCGCCGAACCGGAAATGGTGGGACACCACGTGCTGCGCCAGCACGTCGTAGGTGTCCAGGCCGACGTAGCCGGGTTCGGAGTGCCAGACGACGGCCTGCTGCCCGGGTGGGAGTTTGCGCAGTTCGGGCACCCACAGTTCGATGACGAACCGGCCACCGGGGGCGAGGTGCCGGGCGGCGTTGCGGAAGCAGGCCACCTGCTCGGCCTGGGTGAGCAGGTTGGCGATCGTGTTGTAGACGAGGTAGACGAGGGAGAACTCGCCGGGGGCGACGGTGGTCGCCATGTCGCCGGCGACCACCGGGATGGCCTGCGCGTCCACCTTGGTGCGGAGCTGCGCGATCATCGGGGCGGACAGCTCGATGCCGGTGACCGTCACCCCCCGGGCGGCGAGCGGTACGGCGACCCGACCGGTCCCGATCGCGAACTCCAGCGCCGCCCCGTCACCGGCGAGCGCGGCCAACCGGTCCACCGTCGACCCCAGCACCTCCGGGGCGAACATCCCCTCACCCGGCGTGTCATACCGCCGGGCGGCCTCGCAATCCCAGATCTCCTCCTGCCGCATGCCCCCGATGCTCACCGCCCCGAAACACCAAGTCCACCCAATTACCCCGCCCCCACCCCGCCCCCGCCCCCACCCCACCCCCGCCCCGGTGATCAAGAGGTTTGCGTCACCCCGCCCCGGAATCCTGACGCAAACCTCTTGATCACCGCGAAGCGGCGGGGCGACCGGCGCGCACGAGGAGGTCGCCTGGGACGGGCTGGTCGACCAGCTTCTGCGTCGGGTTCGCGGCAACGGGGTGTAACGGACGCGCCACGGGGTATCGAAGTTGGATCGTCCAAGGGTGTTTGTTGTGCGGAGGGCTCTCATGTACCGGGTCAGTGACGTGATGACGAAGCAGGTGGTCTATCTGTCGGCGGAGACCACCCTGGACGAGGCGGCCAGGGTGATGAAGGAGGCCGACATCGGGGACGTGGTGGTCACCGACGGCTCTACGCTGGCGGGCCTGCTGACCGACCGGGACATCGTGGTACGGGCGGTCGCCGAGTGCAGCGACCCGGCCAGCACCTCGATCGGTTCGATCATCACCCGGGAGGTGGTGATGATCGAACAGCACGCCACGGCCGGTGAGGCGGTGGCGTTGATGCGTGAGCGCAACATCCGCCGGATCCTCGTCTGCGACAACGAGCGCAAGCTCGTCGGCATCGTCTCCCTGGGCGACTTGGCGATGCAGCTCGACCCCAGCTCGGCGCTGGCCGACATCAGCGAGGGCGCACCGAACAACTGACCCGCCCGGCGCGGGCGACCCACGAGCGGTGTGGTCGCCCGCCTCGTCCCGGCTTCCTCCGGCCCGCAGACGGTCGGTGCGGGAGTCTGGTGGCAGACCCGCGCCGGGTGCGGCGGTAGCCTGGCGGGATGTCCGAGATGCCGACGAGGCTGGCCGAGATCGTCGGGGAGTTCGCCGACGCCCCCCGCGACGTGGTGCTGGAGATGCTGCTGGAGTACGCCGACGTGATCCCGCCGCTGCCGGCCGGGGTGGACCGCGACGACCTGGAGCAGGTCCCCGAGTGTCAGACCGCGTTCTTCCTACGCGCCGAGGTCAACCCGGACCGCACGGTCACCACCCTGTTCGACTGCCCACCGGAGGCGCCCACCACCCGGGCCTTCGCCGGCATCCTCGCCGAGGGGCTGGCCGGGGCGAGCGCCACGCAGGTGCTGGACGTGCCGGACGACCTCTACCAGCGGATGGGCCTGGCCCAGGTGATCAGCCCGTTGCGGGTGCGCGGCGGCACCGCGATCCTGGCCCGACTCAAGCGGCAGGTTCGGGAACAAGCCGGCTGAGCTGCGGGTTGTCTCCGGTCATGGAGATCGAGATCTACGCCGACGTGGTCTGCCCCTGGTGCTACATCGGCAAGCGCCGCTTCGAACAGGCCCTGGCGTCGTACGACGGCGAGGTGACCGTCCGGTACCGGCCGTTCCAGCTCGACCCGACGCCGGTGACCGCGCCGCAGCCGCTGCTGGACGCGCTGGCCGCGAAGTTCGGCGGCCGGGAGCGGGCCGAGCAGATGGCCGGCCAGGTGACCCAGGTGGCCGCCGGGGTGGGGCTGACGCTGAACTTCGACCGGGCGGTGAGCGCCAACACCTTCGACGCGCACCGGTTGGTCCGCTTCGCCGACGGGCACGGCCGGGCGGGTGACGTGGTCGAGGCGCTCTACGGGGCGCACTTCACCGACGGGGTCGACGTCGGCTCGCCCGAGGCGCTGGCCGCGCTGGCCGTCTCGGTCGGGCTGGACGGGACCGAGACGCGCGAACACCTGGCCTCGAACGTGGGTCGCCGCGAGGTGGCCGCCGACCTGGCCGCCGCCCACCAGCTCGGGGTGAGCAGTGTGCCGACCTTCGTGCT
Source organism: Micromonospora sp. NPDC049257 (assembly GCF_040678915.1). Classification (NCBI taxonomy): domain Bacteria; kingdom Bacillati; phylum Actinomycetota; class Actinomycetes; order Micromonosporales; family Micromonosporaceae; genus Micromonospora; species Micromonospora sp. NPDC049257. The sequence goes on along the minus strand of NZ_JBFAQU010000001.1, from coordinate 452,309 downwards.
CGCCGGCAAGTACGCCGTCACCGGGGCGCAGGAGCCGGAGACCCTGCTCGCCGCCCTGACCGAGGTCACCCAGCGGGAGTCGGCCGCCTGACATCCGACCGCCCGGCGAGGGTGCCGACCAGTCCGGCCGCAGCAACGCCACCCCGGCGGCCCGGCGGGGACGGCATCGACCGACGCGATGTTTCACGTGCAACAACATCGAAGCCGATAATTGGCTAGGCCGGGCGGGCCAGGCCCTCCACCACCCGCGCGCCCGGCAGTGCGCCGAGCGCCGGCCCGGGTAGGGCGATCTTGCTGTGCCGTACGCCGGAGCCGATGATCACGTGCGGGGCGGCGATCACCCGGGCGTCGACCAGGATCGGCCAGGACTCCGGCAGCCCGATCGGGGTGATCCCGCCGTACTCCATCCCGGTCGCCTCCACCGCGTCGGCCATCGGAGCGAAGCTCGCCTTGCGGACGTCCAACGTCCGACGGACCACCCCGTTGACGTCGGCCCGGGTGGTGGCGAGCACCACGCAGGCCGCGTACCGGATCTCGCCCTCCCGCTTGCCGGCGATCACCACACAGTTCGCCGACACGTCCAGCCCCACCTCGTACGCGGCGCAGAAGGCAGCCGTGTCGGCCAGCGTGGCGTCGATCGGTGCGACCAGGATGTCGTCGACGTCGACGGGCGCGTCCGCCGACCACTGCGCCAGGGCGGCGGCCACCGGCGTGGCCAGCAGGTCGGGTCGGGTCCGGGCGGGCTCGGTCTGCAACGTTCCCATCACGGCAGCGATCCTCGCACCCCACCCCACAGGCCGCCCCACCAGGCCACGCATCGGGCCACGCCCACAGTGCGCGGGAGACGACGACGCGCGGCAGCCGGCGGGAGGGCGCGACGGGTCAGTTGCCGCCCAGGAAGGAGTTCTCCCGCAGGAACGCCCGGTCGTCGGCCGTCGCCGACCGACCGGCCCGCAGCGCCTGTGGCCGGCGGGCCTCCAGATCCTCCATGCCGTGCCGCACGGCGAGGCGGATCACCCCGTACAGGAAGACCAGACCGAAGACGTAGAGCAGCACCGTGACGACGAAGACCAGCATGGCGTCACGGTAGGCAGGACGTGAACCCGTGTCCGGCTCATCTTCGGTCGGGTCGCCCGTACGTGTCGGCCAGGTGATCGGCCCAGGTCCGACGGCCGGTCGGGACGGCGCTCGTGGTCAGCCCACCCGCCCGCAACTCCCGACCCAGCCGCCCCGGCAGGCGCACCGGCAGCAGCGGACGACGGGACCCCCGGGCCACCCGCCAGGCCCGTACCGCGTCGTCGAAGCGGAGGACCTGTGGGCCGCCGTACTCCTGCACACCGGCGAGCGGGCCGGTGGCGAGCAGCTCCGCGAGCCGGGCGGCCACCTCGTGCTGGTCGACCGGCTGGGCCAGCACCGCCGGATCCCCCAGCACCGGCCCGAGCCGGCTCGCCGCCCGCAACAGCCGGTCCAGGAACACCGGGAACTGGGTGGCCCGCAGCACCGTCCACGGCACCGGCCCGGCCGCCACCACCTGCTCCGCCGCCAGCTTCTGCCGGTAGTACGGGATCGGCACCCGATCCACGCCGACGATCGAGACGTACAGCAGATGGGCCACGCCCGCGTGACCGGCGGCCAGGGCCAACCGGCGGGTGCCCAGCACGTCCACCCGGTGGGTCGGGGCGCCGCCACCCGGCCGGGACGCCAGGTGCAGCACCGCGTCCACCCCGGCGACCGCCTCGGCCAACCCGGCCCCGGTGGCCAGGTCGGCGACCACCCAGTCCGTCGTCGGATCGTGCCGGGGCCGCCGGCTCGTCGCCCGTACCGTGAAGCCGTCGCTACGCAACCGGGGCAGCACCGCCCGCCCCAACGTCCCGCCGGCACCCGTCACCAGCACCCGCATCCCGTCCCCCTCCACGACCACCGACGAACCGACCCGACGGGAAGAGCACCCGACGGCCGACCAGCTGACGGACCGACCACCCGGAACGTGACACCGCCCCGACCGGCCCGGCGCGTCCCGGCCCTCAGGTGAGCAGGTCGACCACGGTCAACGCGAGGAAGAACACCACCACCGCCTCGCTGATGATCCACGAGTGCTGGGCCGCCCAGTCGCGCATCCGGGGCAGCACCCGGTCCGCCCGGGCACCGAGCAGCAGCAACGCCAGCAGCGGCAGGGCGAGCAACAGCAGGGTCAGCAGCATGAACGGCACCAGGTGCCACCACGGCAGGCCGTGCCGGGCGGCGGTCGCCCCCACCGTCACCATCGTCAGGTCGTCGGAGGGCATCACCACGAAGAGCAGGAGGCCCAGCCGGAGCGCGTAACCGAATCCGGCGTGCTGGAGGTGACCCATCCACGTCGGCTCGCCGGAGGAGTGCCGCCGGACGAACACCACCACCGCCAACACCACCAGCAGCCCCAGCACCACCCAGTCGATGACCGTCTCGACCTGGCGGCGGCCACCCCCACCACCGCCGGCTGCGCCCTTGACGACCCGGAAGACCAGCCAGGCGAGGGTCGTCCCGGCAACCACCACGATCGCCGCGCCGGCCAGGAACCCCAGCGACGCCCGGCGGGGCCGGTCGCCGGAGGCGAGGAAGACCGCCGCCACCAACTGCGTACCGGCCACCATCACCACGGCCATCGGCAGGATCGTCAGGAAGTTCATCGCCCACCATCCTCCCGGTCACCCCGGTCGACCAGGCGGGATTCGAGGGATCAGGCGGCCCGCACCCGGCCCGGCACCACCCGGCCGGCGAGCACCGCGCCGAGCAGGGCACAGCCCACCGCCACGGCGAGCGTCCCCGCGTAGCCGGCCGGGCCGGGCGTCGTCCCGGCGGCGAGCACCGCACCGGTCAACGCCAGCACCGTGGCGGTGAACAGCGAGTCGGCCAGTTGCAACGACGAACTGTTGCGCCCCTGCTCGTCGGGGGCCGACAGGGCCAGGGTCAACACCGACAGCGACGGGTACGCCAGACCCATCCCCAGGCCCGCCACCGCCCACCCGGCCACCCCGACCGCCACCGGCACGGCCGGCCACACGGCCAGGGTGACCGTGGCCGTGCCCGCCGCCACGCAGGCCAGGCCGAGCCGGGGCAGGGTCGCCGAGGAGCGCGGCGGCGGCAGCCGCCCCTGGAGCCAGGAACCCACCGACCAGGACAGCGCGCCGACGGTCAGCACCAGGCCGGCGGCGGTCGGCGAGAAACCCCGCTGCCGGGACAGCATCAGCGGGATGACCACCTCCGCACCGGCGAACGCCGCCGCCGCCAACCCGCGCAGCCCCACCACCGTGGGCAGGCCCCGGGCGGCCCGCAGGAACCCCGCCGGGAGCAGCCGGGGCGCGCAGACCCCCAGGCCGGTGAGGGCCACCACCACCAGGATCACGGCGGGCACGCCGCGCTGCTGCCCCCCGTGGTGCAGCAGCGCGGCGCTCACCCCCGCCCCGGCCGCCCAGCCGATCCGGGCCGCCGCGCCCGCCGGTGGCCCGGCCGGCGTCGGCCGGGCGAGCGTGCGCAGTCCCGACTCGACCAGCAGCACCGCCGGCAACGCCACCACCGGCACCGCGAGGAAGACCCACCGCCAGCCCAGGTGTTCCACGATCAACCCGGCCACCGCCGGCCCGACCAGCGAAGGGATGACCCACGCCGCCGCGAACGCCGCGAAGACCCGCCGCCGCAGCTGCTCCGGGTACGCCTGCCCGACCACCACGTACAGCGCGACGGAGAGCAGCCCGGACCCGAAGCCCTGCACCGCCCGACCGACCACCAGGGTGCCCATCGCGTCGGCGCTCCCGGCGACGAGTAACCCGACGACGAACAGTCCCACCCCGCCCCACATCGGGGCGCGTGGTCCCCGGACGTCGCACCAGATGCCGGAGAGCACCATGGCCAGCACCCCGGCGGCGAACGAACCGCCGAAGGCGAGCGCGTAGAGGCCCAGCCCGTCCAGCGCGCGGGCCACCGTGGGCATCGCGGTGCCCACCGCCAACGCCTCGAAGGCGAGCAGGGACACCAGGGCGACGCTGCCCACCGTCATGGCCCGCAGCCGGGGATCGTAGAGGCGGGCCGCCGGGGCGAGGGTGGCGGTCACCGAAGGACCCCGGCCCGGGGCGGTACGTCAGGCATGGACCCAGCCTGCGACCTGCACCCTGGTTCAGGTCAAGGGTGAGCCAGGTCTCGTCACGCCGACTCCAGGGCCTCCCCGAGCCCCTTGGCCAGTCCCGACAGGTGCTGGTCGGCGAGCAGGTGACCGGCGGTGATCACCAGGGCGAGCGGCCACTCGATGACCTGGAGCGCGGCGAGCACCCCCAACCCGGCGTAGTAGGCGATCTTGTCGGGCGGGGGCACCGCCACCTCGCCCAGCATCGGCACCTCCACCCGTCGGGTGTATGCGCGGACCATCTCGTGACTGCCACTGAGGTGACGCGTGATCGTGCTCATCCCGGCCTCCTGCCGACTCGTCGGGTCGTCAGCCGGATTCCACCGGCACCGCCGTCCATGCCCCGCCACCGGCGGGAACTTCCCCCGCCCCGAGGGCATAACGGACGCCCTACCGGGAAGCCAGGCCGCCTGACGAACGCGGGAGGCACGATGGCGTACGGCGGCAGTGGGCGGGGCCGACGCATCGGCCGTACGCCTCGATGACCACGCTGGGCCGGGTCGCCGGCCGGGTCCTCCCGTCGGTGCCGGTGCCCCCGCTGCTCGGCGGCGCGTCCCGTACCGTCGGACGGCTGGCCCGGGTGGCCGGGCTGACCCGCCGCCGGGTGTGGTCCCGCGACGGCCGGCACCACATCGAGGTGCACGGCGTCTGCCAGGACGGCGGCGACCGGCTGGCCCGGCAGGTCGAGGCGGCGCTGCAACGGCTCCCCGGGGTGGCCTGGGCCCGGGTGAACGCCCCGTCCGGCCGGGTGGTGGTGGCCGTCGGGGAACCGAAACCGAAACTGCGCGACCTGATCGACACGGTGGCCCGGGTCGAACGGATCTGCCCGCACGAGCCGGACCCGGAGATCCCGCCCCCGCATCCGCCGGAGGACGGGCCGCGTACCCCCCGGACCCTCGGTGCGCTCGCCTCCGACGCGCTGGGCCTGACCATCTCCGCCGCCACCCGGATCCTGCCGTTCACCCCGGTGCCGGGGGAGGTGGCCGGCCTGCTCACCGCCGTCGACCTGCACCCCAGGCTGCACGACCTCGCCGGCCGGGGGTTGCGTGCCGACCCACGCGCCGAGGTGCTCTTCCCGCTCGCCGAGGCGGTCGTGCAGGGCCTGACCGGTGGTTGGGCCGGCATCGTCCTCGACGGCGCGCAGCGGATCGTGCAGTGGGGTGAGGCGCGCGCCCAACTCGCCGCCTGGACCCGGGCCGAGCCGGGGCTGACCGGCGACCCGGAGCGTGCCGTGGCCCGCTCACCCGGGGTCCGGCGGCCCTGCCCCCGCCCCGACGGCCCCGTCGAACGGTACATCTCGACGATGCTCGCCACCGGTGTCGCCGCCGGGGCCGCCGCGTGGCCCGTCGCCGGGCCGAAGCGGGCCGCCGCGCTGGGGCTCGCCGCGCTACCCAAGGCCCCCGGCAGTGGCCGCGAAGGGTACGCCGCCCAGCTCGGCCGGGTGCTGGCCCGGCGTGGCGTGATCGCGATGGACCGCAGTGTGCTGCGGGAACTCGACCGGATCGACACGGTGGTGCTGGACGCGGCCGTGCTCGGATCGGACCGTGGTGTCCTCGCCGACCTGGCTCCGCTGCCCGGCACCGACACCGGGGAGGTGGCCGGTCGGGCGTTCGCCCTGTTCGACCCCGAGCAGCCCGACGCCGTCCACGAGGCGGACGGTTGGCGGCTCGGCCCCCTGGCCGACCTCGACGCCGTCGACCCGGGGGACACCCCCGACAGCGCACGGCTGCGCACGGCGGGCGGCCCGCTGCTCGGCCTCGTCCACCACGGCAGCCTCACCGCCGTCGTCCGGGTCGCACCCGAACCGGCTCCCGGCGTCGATGCGCTACCCACCGCCGCCCGGCACGCCGGCCTGCGGCTGGTGGTCGCCGGCGACGACCCGCAGCGGTACGGCTTCGCCGACGCGGTGCTGCCCGGTGGGGACCGGCTCGTCGAGTCCGTACGTGCCCTGCAACGCGACGGCGCGGTGGTGATGCTGGTCTCCGGCGACCGGACGGCGCTTGCCGCAGCCGACTGCGGGCTCGGGGTGGCCGCTGCCGAGGACCTGCCGCCGTGGGGCGCCCACCTGCTCGTCGGCACCGACCTGCGGATTCCGGTGCTGCTGATCGAGGCGGCCGGGGTGGCCCGGCGGATGACCGGGCAGAACATCCGCCTCGCCATGGCCGGCACCGGGCTCGGCGCGTTGGGGGCGTTCACCGCCGCGGTGCCGCAGCTGCCCGGCCGCAGCCTCGCCGCCGTCAACGGCGCGGCGGCGCTGGCCTTCGCCAACGGCGTGTGGCGGGCCCGCCGGCTACCCGACCCGGCCGGGGCCCCGGAGTCGGCCACCACCGCCTGGCACCTGATGCCGGTGTCGGCCGTGCTGCGCCAACTCGACACCACCCCGGACGGGCTGACCGACGCCGAGGCGCAGCACCGGCACCGCGCCGACCCGGACGCGGCGGCCAGCCCCGTCAGCCTGTTCCGGGCCTTCGTCGACGAGCTGGCCAACCCGCTCACGCCGGTGCTGGCCGCCGGCGCGGTCCTCTCCGCCGCGTTCGGCTCACTGGTCGACGCGGCCCTGGTCGGCGGCGTGGTCGGCGGATCGGCGCTGGTCGGGGCGGTGCACCAACGCAACACCGACCGGGCGCTCGCCGAGCTGCTGTCCCGCTCGGCGGTCACCGCACGGGTGCTGCGGGACGGGGCCGAACGGGTGGCCGCCGCCGAGGAACTGGTCCCCGGTGACGTGGTGACCCTCGGCCCGGGGGACGCGGTGCCGGCCGACTGCCGGGTGCTCACCGCCGACGGGTTGGAGGCCGACGAGTCGTCACTGACCGGCGAGTCGTTGCCGGTGACCAAGGGGGCCGCTCCGGTGGTCGCCACCGCCCTGGCCGACCGGGCCTCGATGCTCTACGAGGGCACCACCATCGCCGCCGGACACGGCACCGCCGTGGTGGTGGCGACCGGTGCGCGGACCGAGTCCGGGCGGAGTCTCGCGCTGGCCCGGCAGTCCCCGCCGGAGAGCGGTGTGGAGGCCCGGCTCGGCACCATCACCCGCTCGGCGATCCCGTTGGCCGCCGCGTCGGCGATCGCGGTGGCCGGGGCGGGGCTGCTGCGGGGCGTACCGCTGCGGCAGACGGCGGCGACCGCCGCGAACCTGGCCGTGGCGTCGGTGCCGGAGGGGCTGCCGTTCCTGGTCAGCGCGGCGCAGCTGGCCGCCGCGCGACGACTGGCCGAGCACGGCGCGCTGGTCCGCAACCCGCGCACCATCGAGGCGCTGGGCCGGGTGGACGTGCTCTGCTTCGACAAGACCGGCACCCTCACCGAGGGCAGGCTGCTGCTCGCCGGGGTCGGCGACGACGGCCGGTTCGCCGATCTGCCCGGCCTCGACGACGGGTTGCGCCGGGTCCTCGCCGCCGGGCTACGCGCCACCCCGTACGCGGACGATCCGCAGGTGTTGCCGCAGCACACCGACCGGGCGGTCCGGTACGGCGCACGGCAGGCCGGGGTGACCGAGCAGACCGGCGCGTCCGGCTGGGCGGCGGTCGGCGGGTTGCCGTTCGAGCCGTCCCGGGGTTACCACGCCACCGTCGGCCGGACCACCGATGGGCTGCTGCTCAGCGTGAAGGGTGCCCCGGAGACGGTGCTGCCCCGCTGTGGTGCGTGGCGGCTGCCGGGCGGGCGGGACGAGCCGCTGGACGCCGCACGCCGGGACCGGCTGCACACCGCGCTCGCCGACCGGGCCGGGGCGGGTCACCGGATCCTCGCCGTGGCGGAGTGCCGGGCCGGTGCCGAGGCGGTCACCGACGACGAGGTGCGCGGGCTGGTCTTCGTCGGTTTCCTCGCCCTCGCCGACGGGGTACGCGAGAGCGCCGCCCCGGCGGTCCGCCGGATCCGGCAGGCCGGCGTGCACACCATCATGATCACCGGGGACCATCCGGCCACCGCCGAGGCGATCGCGTCGGCCATCAGCCCGGAAACCGACGGCCAACGGGTGGTCACCGCCACCGAGCTGGACGAGTTGGACGACGCGGCGCTGGGTGAGCGGCTGGGCCGTACCGACGTGGTGGCCCGGTGCACCCCGGCGCACAAGGTGCGGATCATCCAGGCGTTGCAGAAGTGCGGGCGTACCGTGGCGATGACCGGTGACGGCGCCAACGACGCCCCGGCGATCCGGCTGGCCGACGTGGGCATCGCCCTCGGCCAACGGGGCACCCCGGCCGCCCGTGCCGCCGCCGACCTGGTGGTCACCGACGACCGGTTGGAGACCATCATCGCCACCCTGGTCGAGGGGCGGGCCATGTGGTCGTCGGTACGCCACGCGCTGAGCATCCTGGTCGGCGGCAACCTCGGGGAGATCGCGTTCAGCGTGCTCAGCGCCGCCGTCACCGGCCGGTCGGCGCTCAACGGCCGGCAGTTGCTCCTGGTCAACCTGCTCACCGACCTGGCACCCGCGTTGGCCATCGCGGTCCGGCCCCCCGACGCCGACCACGCCGACGGGTTGCTCCGCGAAGGACCGGACGCCTCCCTCGGCGGCACCATGACCCGCGAGATCGGGCTCCGCGCCGCCGCAACCACCCTCGGGGCGACCGCCGGCTGGACGGTGGCCCGGTGGACCGGCCGGGAACGGCGGGCCGGCACGGTGGCCCTGGTCTCGCTGGTCGGCACCCAACTGGGGCAGACCGTCCTCGCCGGGGGCACCAGCCCTACGGTGCTCGCGTCGACCGCCGCCTCGGTCGGGGTACTCGCGGCCGTGGTGCAGACCCCCGGGGTGAGCCAGTTCTTCGGCTGCACCCCGCTCGGCCCGGTGGGCTGGGGCATCGCCGCCGGTTCGGCGCTCGGCGCGACCTTCGCCAACGGCGCGCTGACCCGCCTGGTGGAGCGCCTGCCGGGCCCGCCCACCCGCTGAGCCCGCCGCCACCGCCCGCCACCACCGCTGCCCGCCGCCCGCCACCGCCCGCCTCCTGCCCGCCGCCGCCACCGCTGCCCGCCACCGCAAGATCGTGCTCGAACCATGATGTAGTGGCATCCTGCGGCCGAATGACCACTACTTCCTTGTTGTTGCGCGGCTCGCCGCCAGCCGAATGACCACTACATGCTTGTTGTGCGCGGCTGGCCGTGGGGATGTGCCCGGGGTCAGGGTGCGGGTGGGGACCAGGTGGCGGCGGCGCGGCCCAACCGGTCGTTGATCGCCCGGCCGACCCCCTCGTCGGGGGCCGGTTCGGCGAGGATCTCGGTCACCCCGGCCGCGTCCAGCCGGTGCAGCGCGTCGAAGAGCCGGGCGGCCGCCTCGGTCACGTCACCGGTGGGTGACAGCACCTCCACCGCCGCGTAGCCGGCCGCCGGGCCCTCCCGGAAGGCCAGGAAGCCCCGTCGAACCCCGTCGGCCGGTGCCGGCACCGCGCCCGCCACCACCCGCAACGGGGTACGCGGCGCGTAGTGCGCGGCCAATGTACCCGGGGCGACCGGCTGCCCGGAGCTGCCCTGCCGGACGGTCACCGGGCCGACCGTCGCGACGAGTTCCTCGACGGCGAGCGCCCCGAGCCGCAGCACCACCGGGTGGGGGCCGCGCGCGTCCACGATGGTCGACTCGATTCCGCACCGGGTGGGGCCGCCGTCGAGCACCACGTCGACCGCCGCACCGAGCCCTCGGACGACGTGTTCGGCGCGGGTGGGGCTGAGCTGCCCGAACCGGTTGGCGCTCGGCGCGGCCACGGGCACTCCGGCGGCCCGGATCAACGCGCGGGCGGACGCCTCGTCGGGCACCCGTACGGCCATCGTGTCGAGACCGGAGGTGACGATCGGCGGGATCACGGCCGGCCGGTCCACGATCAGGGTGAGCGGTCCCGGCCAGAACCGCTCGGCCAGCGCCGCGACGGTGGGGGGCAGCGCGCCGACGAGCGCCGGCAGGTCGGTGGCGTCAGCCAGGTGGGTGATCAGTGGATCGAAGCTGGGCCGGGCCTTCGCTTCGAAGATCCGCGCCGCGGCCCGGGCGTCCAGCGCGTTCGCGCCGAGCCCGTAGACCGTTTCGGTGGGGAAGGCCACCAGGCCGCCGGCCCGCAGCACCTCGGCGGCCTCGGCGATGCCGTGCGCGGCGGGCAGGACACGGGGAGCGCCAGTGGTCACACCCCGACGCTAGCCTGCCGCCCCGGCCTGGCCCGGTGCGGGTGGCGGTCGTCCCCGCGAGGGTCGTCCCGGGTGACGTCCGCGACGGCAGGCGAGCGCCAGGGTGGGGTCACCGCGCAGCTCCGCGCCGGCGGACAGCAGGTCGTCTCCTTCTACGCCCAGCCGATGTCGGCGGCGCGTAGCTCGGCGATCGCGTGGTCGGTCACGACTGCCCCCGTTGCCGCGCCGCTAGAGGTCGGGTGCCGATCGGTCCGTTCCGCGCCTTCGGTCTCGTCGGGGGAGAATTGCGGGCATGCTCCGCTCGCCGCGCGCCCTCCTGCTGGACTTCGGTGGCGTCCTGGCCGACGCGCCTCCGCAGCCACCCGCCCCACCGGGACTTGTCCGGCGGCTGTCCCAGCTCGTCGGTGGCGCGGTGGCGGACCAGCAGATTGCCGCCGACCTGACCGAAGGCGCACGACGCTACTCGGCCTGGCGTGACGGCGCGGGCCGGACAGCCGACCCGGTGGAGCTGTCCCACTCCCGGGTCTGGGCGGAGTTCGTCACCGGCTCGTGGCCCGGACCGGCCCGCGACGCCGTCGACCGTGAGGCGACCCCCCTGTCGTACGCCTGGACGTGGCGGGCGGACTGGGCGGTGCGCCCGGGAATCCCCGAGGCGCTCCGGGCGGCCACCGCGGCGGGCCTTCCGCTGGCCGTGGTGAGCAACACCCTCTGCGGTGCCGCGCACCGGGACTTCCTCGCCGCTGTCGGGCTCGCCGGTTCGTTCGCCGCCCAGTTCTACAGCGACGAGGCTGGCCCCCGGAAGCCCAACCCGCGACTGGCGCTGCTGGCGGCAGACGCCGTCGGGGTGCCGATCGACCGCTGCTGGTTCGTCGGCGACACTCTCGGCCGGGACGTCGAGGGTGCCCGCCGGGCCGGCGCGGGAGCGGCGATCCTGATGCGTTCCCCGCGCACCGACCGGGAACCCCCGCACCCCGCCGTCGTCCCTGACGCCCGGATCGAGGACGGCCACGGTCTGCTCGCGCTGTTGCGTCAGGCCCGGAGCTCCGTCGACTGAGGACGTCCGTCCGCATCGTGGAGGTGCCGGGTGGCCGGGAGCACCACCCGTTCTGGCGGGGTCAGCCGTCGCCATCGACTGGTGTCGCCATCGAACGGTGGCAGGAGCTTCACCACCGGGTCGCCGTCGGTCCACCTCGGCCCGTCGGGCAGTGTTGCGGCGCAGGGTGCAACGGTGGTCGACCGGGTTGGCTGCCGACCCTGCCCGGAGCCACGCTCCGGTGGCCCGATCACCAAGCTAGGCCTGCGGTATCGCGTCGTCCACCGACGACGCCCCCGCCACCTGGTGGACGGTGACCACGGCGTCGATCGGCAGTGCCGCGTAGACGTGCGGGAAGGGCCCACCGTCGGGGGCGTCCTCCCAGCGCACCGCCGCACCGAGCAGCCGGGTGTCGAGAGCGGCGACCACGAGCGTCGGCTCCTGCGCGAAGAACCGCAGCGCGGTCGCGGCCACCTGCTCACGCGAGGAGCAGTGGATGAAACCGCTGCTGTGGTCGAGCGGCGAGCCGTCGAAGCGGCCGGCGGCCTCGAATCCGGCCCACTCGGTGGGCAGCAGGATCTTGTAAATCAGCACAGCTCAGGGTGGCAGACGTCGGAGTGATCCGCAGCCACCGCTCCCGGCAGCCCACCCCGGGGTTGACAGCCCGCCTTGGCTCATGCAAATAATAGTTGGCATGAGCCAAGATGAACTATGGGAAACTTGACCGGCGATCGGCTGGTCGAGATTCTCGCCACGTTGGCCAGTCCGCACCGACTCCGCGTGCTCGCCGCGTTGACCGGCGGCCGCTCCTACGTCTCACAGCTCGCCCGCGACCTGGGCATCAGCCGTGCGCTGCTCCAGGTGCACCTCAAGAAATTGGAGCGGGCCGGCCTGGTCACCGCCCACCTGGAGTTGTCCGATGACGGCAAGGCGCTCAAGTACTACGAGGTCACCCCGTTCTCGCTCCAGCTCACGCCCGACGTGGTGGCGGCTGCCGCCGCGACCCTGAGCAACGCCGGAGACGGCGACTCCCCACCGAAGGGAACCAGTTAGATGGACGCCGCCTCGGTCTTCCTGATCGTCGTCGCCGCCGTACTCATCTCCGTCGTCTGGTATGCGGGCGTCCGCAAGCGGACCGAGGTGTCGAGCGAACTGCAGCGGCAGTACGCCGAGCAGGCCGCCGAAACGTCTCGGCTGCTCGCCGAGATGAGCACGCAACTGGCCGATCTGCACCGCCGGACCGTCGACCTGCAACGCATCCTCAAAGACGCCGAATGACGGCGCTCGGGCTCGCACCGCCGGTCACTCTGGTCAACGTCCCCAACGCCGTCACCGCCGTACGCACGGCCGGCTCCTTCGGGCTCGCGGTGGCGGCGCTGACCCACCGCGACGCCCACCTGCTCGTCGCCGCCTACCTGGTCTACTGGATCGGTGACATCCTCGACGGTGTCGCCGCCCGCACCCTGGGGCAGGAGACCCGCGCCGGCGCAGTCTTCGACATAGTCGCCGACCGGGCCTGCACGTCGGCCTGCGCTGCGGCACTCGTCGTGCTGCGGCCCGACACCGCGCTGCCGATCGCGGTGTTCCTCGTCCAGTTCATGGTCGTCGATCAGCTGCTGAGCCTGATGTTCCTGCGCTGGCCCCTGCTGAGCCCGAACTACTTCGGCTGCGTCGACCGGCGCATCTACCGGTGGAACTGGTCTCCGCCGGCGAAGGCGCTGAACACCGCCGCGGTGGTGCTGCTGGCGATCTTCGCGCCGGCCGCCGTCGCCGTCACCTTCGCCCTCGGCGTCGCCGTGGTGAAGGTCGTCTCGCTGGTGTCCGCCGCCAATCTGCCGGTCAGCCCACCGTCCACCCAGCCATGATCGCCGTTCTGGCGGCTGCGGCCGTCGGGCTGCTGTCGGCGTTCCTGCCGTTCACCCCGGCCGAGCCCTATCTGATGGCGGCGGTGGCCACGACCGGCACGCCGCCCGTGGCGCTCGGCGTCGCCGCCGCAGCCGGTCAGACCACCGGAAAGTTACTGATCTTTCTCGGTACGCGCGGCGCGATCCACTCACCCTGGCTGCGACGCCGACTCACCAGGCACACGCCCGGCACACCGAGACCGCCGGGCCGGTGGGGGACGATGCTCGCGCGCCCGAAGGCGGCCGGCGCACGACTCGTCGAGGTGATGGAGCGTCCCCGCCAGGCCACCGGCATGCTGTTGGTCAGCGCGGTCACCGGGTTTCCGCCGTTACTGGCCACCAGCGTCTACCTGGGACGCACGCCCCTGCGTCCGGTCGCGTTCGCGGCGACGTGCCTGCTGGGCCGCACGATCCGCTTCGTGGCGATCGCGCTGATGCCGCGGCTCGCCGGTTACTGAGCACGCGGACCGGCCCACCACGGTCGTCTCCGCCGTGGACTGGCGGCTCGGCCGCCGGTCGGGCAGCGGTGCACCGGTGACGAAGCGAAAACGTCCGAAGGGCGTGGTCGGCGCCGCCGGAAACCGGGTGGCAGGTTCCAGAACGACTCAAGATCAATCCTGATCTGTGCCCACCAGGTGCCCGTTGATCTTCACGGGACGAGAAGCTCGGTCAAGGGTGGTGCTGGTGGAGCCCAGGGGACTCGAACCCCTAACCCCTGCCTTGCAAAGGCAGTGCTCTGCCAGTTGAGCTAGGGCCCCCGGGCGGGCCGGGCCGCCGGGTGCTGGCCGGAGCCGGGCCGGTCAGCGCAGGTCGGGCGAGGTGGTCGCCTCGTGCCAGAGGGCGCGCTCGTCGTTGGAAGCCTTGACCTTCTTGGCCACCACGGCGGCGACACCGATGATGCCGACCAGGAACAGCAGCTTCTTGAACATGGGGCGACCCCTCGCGCTCGACTCGACTGCTCGCCGGAACTGTGTGCGGTGGGGCTAGCTGGAATCGAACCAGCGACCTCAGAGTTATCAGCTCTGCGCTCTAACCGACTGAGCTATAGCCCCGCGTAGCGACGAGCAAGGTTAACCCATCGCATCGTCCGCTCCCAAATCGGGGTGGCCGACGCTCCCGCGCCTTCCCGACCGTACCGGCCACCCCTGATCGGGGCGAGCCGTTTACCCCGGTCGGGCGATCGGAGCTCCACTCCAACCCCGCCACAGCGGTAGCGGAGCGGCTCCCACACCGCCGCATCCCCAGGAGCGAGGGCGGGGACGGCTGGTGGTGGGCGGGTGGGTGGGAAAGCACGACGCCGGGGTGACCGCGGTAGGCGGCACCCCGGCGTCGGGTCGAATCAGTCGCGTTCGGCGAGCGTCAACTCGATCCCGCCGACCAGGTCGGCACAGACGTTGTAGACGAACGCGCCGAGGGTGGCCAGCGCGGTGAACAGCACCACGTTGACCAGCCCGATCAGGGCGGAGGTGAGGATGACGCCCTTGGCGGTGATCTGGAAGCCACCGTCGGCGCCCTGCCCACCGCTCGCGCTGACCAGGTCGGTCAAGCTGTCGTTGACGCTCTGGAAGACACCCATCGCGTCCAGCGCGAGATAGAGCACCGAGGTCGCCACGACCACCACGATGAACAGGACGACGGAGACCGCGAAGGCGAACTTCATCACGGACCACGGGTCGATCCGCTTGAGGTTCAGCCGGGCGCGGCGCGGCCCCCGGGAGGCAGCGGAACTGACCGAGGTACGCGCGGCGCGTACCGCGTCACCCACCCGGGCGGCACCGACGGCGGCCGGGCCACCGAGGCCCGGAGGCAGCCCACCACCGTTGGCCGGCCGGGCGTTACCCGCGCCCGCGCCGGTACGCCCGGTGTCCGGGGACGGCCGGAACCCGCCGCCGATCTTCGGCTGGGTGCCGGTCGTGGACGGGGAGGCGGCAGCCCCCAGTGAGATCGGCTGTGTCGTGTTGCTCGACCTGGCCGCAGTGGCCACCGGCTGGGTGGCGGAGGAGGGCGCGTCGGTGCCCGTCGGCTGGGGCTTCTCGGTCGTCCCCGAGTCCTCACCGGGCTTGTCCGGCGGCGGTGCCATGCCGGGTGCCCGGGTGAACTTCGGGGCAGGCGCGTCGGCGGGGACGGTCGCCCGGCCCACGGCGGCGCGGCCGGCGGGGGTTGTGCCGCTCTTGGCGGCCTCCTCGTCGACCGGGGTGGCCGAGGTCCCCTTGTTCCCCGACTTCGCCTGTGTCTCCGTCATTCAACTAGTCCTGTTCGTCAGGCTCGTCGGCATTGCGAGCAATCGCCACGATAGTCACGCCGTCCGGGAGGTCCATCAGCTTGACCCCCATTGTGTTCCGGTCACGGGTACGGCGTACAGGCTTCACCGGAGTCCGGATGACGCCGCCGTTGCTGGTGATCGCGAACAGCTCGTCGTCCGGGTCGATCACGACCGCGCCGACCAGACCACCGCGGCGCTCGGTGATCTTCGCAGTCAACACGCCCTTACCTCCCCGACCCTGGACGGGGTATTCCTCGATGGGGGTACGTTTCGCGTATCCCCCGTTCGTGGCCACCAGGACGTCCAGGCCCTCCCGGACGACCTCCATGGCCAGTAGGACGTCGTCGTCGGTGAAGCGCATGCCGATCACACCCGAGGTGGCCCGGCCCATCGGGCGCAACGCCTCGTCGGAGGCGTTGAACCGGATCGCCTGAGCCTTCTTGGAAACGAGCAGCAGGTCCTGCTCCGGCGCCGCGAGGACGGCACCGACCAGCTCGTCCTCATCGCGCAGGTTGATCGCGATGACGCCGCCGGACCGGTTGGAGTCGAACTCCTCGAGTCGGGTCTTCTTCACCAGGCCGTTTCTCGTGGCCAGTACCAGGTAGGGGGCTACCTGGTAGTTCGGGATTTCGATGATCTGCGCGATCTGCTCGTCCGGCTGGAAGGCGAGCAGGTTGGCCACGTGCTGGCCCTTGGCCACCCTACTGGCCTCGGGCAACTCGTACGCCTTGGCCCGGTACACGCGGCCCTTGTTGGTGAAGAACAGAATCCAGTCGTGTGTGGAGCATACGAAGAAGTGGCTGACGATGTCGTCCTGCCGCAGCGTCGCGCCGCTCACGCCCTTGCCGCCGCGGCGCTGGGAGCGGTAGAGGTCGACCTTGGTGCGCTTGGCGTACCCGGTGCGGGTGATGGTGACCACCACGTCCTCGCGGGCGATGAGGTCCTCCATCGAGACCTCGCCGTCGAACGGGATGATCTTCGTGCGCCGCTCGTCGCCCCACTTCGCGACGATCTCGCTCAGCTCCTCGGAGACGATCTTCCGCTGTCGCTCCGGCTTGGCGAGGATGTCCTTGAGGTCGGCGATCTCGATTTCCAGCTTGGCCAGGTCGTCCAGGATCCGCTGCCGCTCCAGGGCGGCCAGCCGGCGCAGCTGCATGTCCAGGATCGCGGTCGCCTGGATCTCGTCGATCTCCAGCAGCCGGATCAGGCCCTGCCGGGCGTCGTCGACGGTGGGCGAACGCCGGATCAGGGCGATCACCTCGTCCAGCGCGTCCAGCGCCTTGGACAGACCGCGCAGGATGTGCGCCCGCTCCTCGGCCTTGCGCAACCGGAACGCGGTCCGCCGCCGGATCACCTCGATCTGGTGCTCGACGTAGTAGCGGAGGAACTGGGCCAGGTTGAGCGTGCGCGGCACCCCGTCGACCAGCGCCAGCATGTTGGCGCCGAAGGTCTCCTGGAGTTGGGTGTGCTTGTAGAGGTTGTTCAGCACCACCTTGGCGACCGCGTCGCGCTTGAGCACCAGCACGATCCGCATGCCGGTACGCCCGGAGGACTCGTCCCGGATGTCGGCGATGCCGGCGAGCTTGCCCTCCTTGATCAGCTCGGCGATCCGCTCCGCCAGGTTGTCCGGGTTGACCTGGTAGGGCAGCTCGCTGACGACCAGCGCCGGCCGACCCCGCTTGTCCTCCTCGACCTCCACCACCGCGCGCATCCGGATGGACCCGCGACCGGTCCGGTACGCGTCCTGGATGGCGGACTGACCGACGATCAGCCCGTGGGTCGGGAAGTCCGGGCCCTTGACGATCTCCAGCAGTGCTTCGAGGGTGGTCGCCTCGTCGGCCTCCGGGTGCTCCAGGCACCACTGCACCGCCGCGCCGATCTCGCGCAGGTTGTGCGGCGGGATCTTGGTGGCCATCCCGACCGCGATGCCCTCGGAGCCGTTGACCAGCAGGTTGGGGATCCGCGACGGCAGGATGGTGGGCTCCTTGGCCCGGCCGTCGTAGTTGTCCTGCAGGTCGACGGTGTCCTCGTCGATGTCCCGCAGCATCTCCATCGCCAACGGGTCGAGCTTGCATTCGGTGTTGTGGCTGACGAAGCCGTCGGAGACGAAGGAGTGGTCCTCGGTGTCCACCCGGACGCTGTAGACCGGCTGCACACCCGCATCGGCGACCTCGGCCACCTCGGCGTAGTAGAACCGCCCGTCGACCAACGGCTCGACCACGTCGAGCACCTCGGTGTTGGTGATCCGGGCGGCGATCTCGTCGCGGTCCCGCTCCCAACGCTCGATCCGGTCGACGTTGTGCCGACGCAGCCAGTCCCGCTCGGTCCAGCGCCGCGCGCCGTGCTCGCGGATGAAGTCACCGACCAGCGGCACGTGGTCGCTGGAGAGCGCCGTGCTGCTCGCCGGCACCGAGGCCAGCTCGGACTCCAGCTTGGCCTGCTTGCGGCCGAGGAAGCCGACGTGGGCGGCGAAGATCCGGGCGTCGCGCCGGTTGGTCACCACGACCTTGATCTCGCCGTTGTCGTACCGGGTCTGCCGGCTGATCACGCCGAACTCCAGCAGCAACTGCTGCACCTCGCGGGCCAACCGATCGCTGCGGGTCGAGTACGAGACCTGGATGGTGTTGCGCGGCAGCAGCGAGGACGACCCGTCGCCCTCGAAGAGCGCCTGGAGGAACGCCCGCTTGATCGCGGCCGGCCCCTGCCAGACGAACTCGGGTACGAACTTCGCGGCGCTTCGCGCACCGACCAGCTCGCCGAGGACACTGGCGCGCAACGCCGAGAGGTTCTGGACGTCCAGCTCGTGCAGGGTGCTGCCCGAGGCGATCACCCGCTCGCTGACGTACCGGGGGCCACCGACGGCCAGGTCGTAGGCGGCGACAACGCGAAGGAAGTAGTCCCGGTCCACGTTGTTGAAGCCCGCGCGGGCCGCCGAGACCCAGCCCTCCGACACGAACGCACCGGCGAGTACGGCCGCCTCGACGTGCTCCAGCATCGGGTAGCCGATCTCGTCCGGCACCGTCCGCTGGAGCACCACCCGGTCACCCGGGGAGATCTCGACGAGCAGCTTCCACAGCAGGGTCGGCACCCCGGCCACGTCCACCAGGCAGAGCACCGGGTGGTTGTGGGTGCCGGTCAGCTCGTACCCCTCGCGGGTGCGCAGCCGTAGCGTCGGGTGCTCGCCGGAGTGGAAGAACTTCGACGCCCGGACCTGGTCGCCGTTGCGGTCGCGGACCTTGAGGTCGACATCGGTCTCGCTGCTCGGCGCGGCGCCCGGCACGATGTCGCCGATCCGGACGGTACCGTCGGCGGTGCGAATCCGGACATCTGCGGTTACGCAGTACCTCATGGCCGCAGCCGGATCGTTTCCAGGCGAACCGAAGTTGCCGTTGCCGTCGACCAGCGGATAGCGCAGCGACCAGGGCTGGGCCATCCGGACCAGCGCGTCATAGATGGCCGAGTCGCCGTGCGGGTGGAACTGCCCCATCACGTCGCCGACGACCCGGGAGCACTTCACGTAGCCCCGGTCCGGCCGGTAACCCGAGTCGTACATGGCGTAGAGGATCTTGCGGTGGACCGGCTTGAGCCCGTCCCGGACGTCCGGCAGTGCCCGCCCGACGATCACGCTCATCGCGTAGTCGAGGTACGAGCGCTGCATCTCGACCTCGAGCCCGACCGGCTCGATCCGGTCGTGCTGGACGACCGCCGCGAGTGGTGTCTCGGGGGTCTCCGGCTCGTTCGGGGTGGACTCGGGAGTATCGGTCACTGTTAACCCTTATCAGACTCAGAGTCGTGTTCGTGCTGTGGATAACGCTGTGGAAACCGGCCAGGCTGTGGATAACCCGGTGGACGGCGGCCGACCGGTGCGGCACCGGTCGGCCGGCCCGTCAGATGTCGAGGAACCGCACGTCCTTGGCGTTGCGCTGGATGAACGAGCGGCGGGCCTCGACGTCCTCACCCATCAGCACGCTGAACAGCTCGTCGGCGGTGGCGGCGTCGTCGAGGGTGACCTGACGCAGGGTCCGGGTGGCCGGGTTCATCGTGGTCTCCCACAGCTCGGGATAGTTCATCTCGCCGAGACCCTTGAACCGCTGGATGTCGTCCGGCTTGGCGTTGGGCTTCTTCTGCTGGCGCAGCGCGATCAGCCCGTCACGTTCCCGGTCGGAGTACGCGTACTGGGCGTCGTCGCCCTTCTTGTTCCACTTGATCTTGTAGAGCGGCGGGGCGGCCAGGTAGACGTGACCCAGCTCGACCAGCGGACGCATGAAGCGGAACAGCAGGGTGAGCAGGAGGGTCTGGATGTGCTGGCCGTCGACGTCGGCGTCGGCCATCAGCACCACCTTGTGGTACCGCAGCTTCTCCATGTCGAAGTCGTCGTGGATGCCGGTGCCCAGCGCGGTGATCAGCGCCTGGACCTCGTTGTTCTTGAGCACCCGGTCGATCCGGGCCTTCTCCACGTTGAGGATCTTGCCGCGGATCGGCAGGATCGCCTGGGTACGCGGGTCGCGCCCCTGCTTGGCCGAGCCGCCGGCCGAGTCGCCCTCGACGATGAACACCTCGGACTCGCGCGGGTCGGTGGACTGGCAGTCGGCCAGCTTGCCCGGCATCGAGCCCGACTCCAGCAGCGACTTGCGCCGGGCCAGCTTGCGCGCCTGCTGGGCGGCGATCCGGGCCCGGGCCGCCTGGGACGCCTTCTGGATGATCGTCTTGGCCTCCGCCGGGTTCCGGTCGAACCAGTCGACCAGCCGGTCGTTGCAGACCCGCTGCACGAAGCTCTTGACCGGGGTGTTGCCCAGCTTGGTCTTGGTCTGGCCCTCGAACTGCGGGTTGGCCAGCTTGACCGAGATGATCGCGGCAAGGCCCTCGCGGATGTCCTCGCCGGAGAGCTTCTCGTCGCCCTTGAGCAGCTTCTTGTCCGCGCCGTAGCGGTTGACCACGCTGGTCAGCGCGGCCCGGAAGCCCTCCTCGTGGGTGCCACCCTCGTGCGTGTTGATCGTGTTGGCGAAGGTGTAGACCGACTCGCCGTACGACTCGTTCCACTGCATGGCGATCTCGACCGACATGCCTTCTTCTTCGGCGGCGAACTCGACCACCGTCTTGTGCATCGGGTTCTTGGAGGCGTTGAGGTGCCGGACGAAGTCCGCGATGCCGCCCTCGTAGTAGAAGGTGACCTCGCGGGGCTTGCCCTCCTCGCCCTCGGCGACCCGCTCGTCGAGCAGGTGGATGGAGAGGGCCCGGTTGAGGAAGGCCATCTCCTGGAGCCGGCGGTAGATGGTCTGGAAGTCGAAGTCGGTCGTCTCGAAGACGTCCGGGTCCGGCCAGAAGGAGACCGCCGAGCCGGTGCGGTCGGTGGTCTCGCCCTTCTCCAGCGCGTCGGGCTTGGAGTTGTGGTATTTCTGCCGCCAGACGAAGCCGGACTTGTGGATCTCGACGGCCATCCGGGTGGAGAGGGCGTTCACCACGGAGACGCCGACGCCGTGCAGACCGCCGGAGACCGCGTACGCCTTGCCGTCGAACTTGCCGCCCGCGTGCAGCACGGTCAGCGCGACCTCGACACCCGGCTTCTTGAGCTTGGGGTGCAGGTCGACCGGGAAGCCACGGCCGTTGTCGGTGACCCGGACCCCGCCGTCGGCGAGCAGCACCACGTCGATGGTGTCGCAGTGACCGGCGAGCGCCTCGTCGACCGCGTTGTCCACGACCTCCCACACCAGGTGGTGCAGGCCACGCTCGCCGGTGGACCCGATGTACATGCCGGGCCGCTTGCGGACCGCCTCCAGCCCTTCGAGGACGGTGATCGACTCTGCGCCGTACTCCTGCTTGTCCTGCGCTGCCACCCTCGGCCACTTTCTCGCACCGCCCACGCCGGGGCGCGGGTGCGCGGGTTCGGCGGACAGGACACGACGTCGGCGCACACGGGCGGCGGCCCCGCAGGGCGGTCGCGGATCGTGCGCGCCGGTCGCCGCGGTTGCCCGCGGATCGCGATCGGCCAGACCCGACCCGGGACGTTGATCAAGGGCCGGTGAGGGCCCCTGTCCGTCGCACCGCGTCAGGTCGTCGTCTCACCGTCAATCTTACTGTGCGCACACGACAGAACCGCCACTCGGCACCCCTGGAAGGCGGCTGAGACCCTCGTAGCCGGCCGAATCTCGCTGTCCGCGACTCCCCCTACACGCCCCGGCCCCACCTCCGTGGCCGCCGCCACGGAATCGGCCGCCCTGCCGGGCGGGCGGGGGGTCGCGTCCGACGGTGGCCGTACCGTAGCTTTGCGGCGCGCGGCAAAGTTGCCCGTCTTGATCTTTTCCACCCGCAACCGGGACGATGGACCCGATCGACCCGACCCGTGCTCTCGAAAGGTGACACCAGATGGGGCTGGACAATGTCGCGGTGCACTGGCCGCGGACCGGCCGCTTCTACGACCCGGTCGCGCCGGCCGAGTTCGTCGACTTCGGCGAGGTCGTGGACATCCCCCGGATCTCCGCGCCGACCGCCGCGCTCGCCGAGCACATCGCCAAGACCGGCACGGTCCGGGCCACCGCCTACACCGAGCTGGTCGACCTGATCCTCGGGCTGGAGAATGTGCTCTACGCCACCGACGCCGCCGCCGAGGACGAGGACCCGGTGATCGATCCGGACGGTTGCTCCTGGATCGCCGGCGGGGTGGAGAAGTTCGTCGTCCAGCACCGGCCGCACGGCGAGACGGTGACCTTCGAGTCGGTCAGCGACGTGCTCCGCGCGCTGCTCGGTGACGGGCGTCTCGCCGAGCAGCAGCTGCGCTGGCTGGGCAGCCGGCTCGACCGGCTGCGCGACGAGAACGGTGACCCGCCGCAGTGGGACTTCACCTGTGCCGAGCTGGGCGTCCTGGCCGCCTTCTACCGGCGCTGCGCCGACCGGGGCTTCGCGGTCTACGCCGACGCCGAGCCCGGTCGCCGGCCCGGCCCGCAGCCCTGACCGCACCCGCACGGTGGCGGCTGACCCCGGCTGGCCGGGCGGTGCGCGGCGGCTAGCTGTCCGGCGTCGCCGGCCCGGCAGGTGGCGGCCCGGCCGTCACCGCGCCGTTGGCGGCGGCGATCACCCGGGTCAGCGCGCCGTGCAGGTCGCGTAGTTCGGCCAGCGGCAACCCGAGCCGGGCGACGACGGCCGGGGGGATCTGCTCGGCACGGGCCCGCAGCGCCCGCCCGCTCCCGGTGAGCGAGACCGCGAGGCTGCGTTCGTCGGCGGGGTCCCGCTCACGGCGGAGGTAGCCGGCCGCCTCCAGGCGCTTGAGCAGTGGCGACAGGGTGCCGGGGTCGAGCTGGAGCAGCCGGCTCAGCTCGCGTACCGACAGCGGCGCGTGCTGCCAGAGCGCCAGCATGACCAGATATTGCGGGTGGGTCAGCCCCATCGGTTCCAGGAGCGGCCGGTAGACCGCGACGACGCCGCGCGCGGCGACGGAGAGCGCGAAGCAGACCTGCTCCTCCAACGCCAGCGGATCCCCGTCGGGTGGGCCGTCCACCACGTGCACCTCCTCGTCGCCGTTGCGATGCTACCAACGATTGGTGTACCAATGGTTTGTACACCAATCGTCAGCAGGGGGGTCGGTGCCGATGAGCGAGGACAAGCCGGTGGCGAAGGCCCCGGGCGAGGGCGGTCGACTCCTCGCCTGGGCCTTCAAGAACCTGGCCGGCCCGCCGGAGGTGGCCGGCGCGGTGCAGGGCGGCTCCCGCCAGGCCCGCGACGCCTGGAAAGCCGACCTGGAACGACGCAAGCAGTGGAGCCGCGAGCAGCGGGAACGCAAACGCGCCGAGCGGGAGGCCCGTCGCGCCGAGCGGTGAGGGGTGAGCCTCAGCCGTAGGTGTCGCGCGGCCCCCGACCGCGTACCCGACGCGGCCCCCGTGACCAGGACGGTGCCGCCGGCCCGTGGATGTGCAGCTTGCGCACCACGTTGTGGCCGACCTCCCCGGCGATCCGCTTGAGCAGCGACCCGGCCAGCAAGCGCAGCTGGGTGGCCCACGCCGTCGACCGGGCCTCCACGGTCAACTCGCCGTCCTCCAGCTTGACCGGGCGGCTGTGCTGGGCGATCTCCGCCCCGACGACCTTCTCCCAGGCACCGAAGACGGTCGCCTCGGCGGCCGGTTGCTGCCAGCCGCGCGCCTTCATCAGCCGCTCCAGCACCGCACCAAGCGGTTGCGGGTCACGCGGGTCCGGCCCCGGCCCCGAATAGCCGCGCAGCCGCCGGCCGGCCCCGTCGGCAGCACCGGTGACCCCCGGGCGACGGTTACGGGCCGCCGACTCCCGCCGGGCCTTCGCCGCGTCCAGCACCGCCCGCGCCAGCTCCGGCCCGGTCGCCTGCGCCGCACCCGCCTCCGCCACCCCGGCACCACCGCCCGCCCCGGCGTCGGACGAGCCGGTACCCGACG
The DNA here is from genome assembly GCF_040678915.1 of Micromonospora sp. NPDC049257. Taxonomy (NCBI): domain Bacteria; kingdom Bacillati; phylum Actinomycetota; class Actinomycetes; order Micromonosporales; family Micromonosporaceae; genus Micromonospora; species Micromonospora sp. NPDC049257. The sequence continues at coordinate 428,455 of NZ_JBFAQU010000001.1, read as the reverse complement.
GTCCAGCGGTGCCCGCACCACCACCGGCCCGTCCACCACCGGCCCCGGTGCGGCCCCGGGAGGCGGCGTCCGCACCCCCACCGGCACCGGCGTCCGCGCCGGTTCCGGCCGAGCGGGCCCGCGCGCCGTCCGCACCCCCACCGGTCCCCCCGGCGGTACGCGCACCGCGTGCCCCGCCCGGGGCGGTGCGCCCCTGGCCGCCGGTCGCCTTCCGGGGCCCGGCGGGTTGCTCCGGCTCAGTCGACACGGCGGACCGTCCCGTCGCCCACCGCGTACCGGGCGCCGCGCAGGGCCACCGGGACGTCGTCGTCCACCGCACAGGTCACCAGCAGCTGACCGGCCCCACCGACCAGTTCGGCCAGCCGTTCCCGGCGACCCGCGTCCAGCTCGGCGAAGACGTCGTCGAGCACCAGCACCGGTTCGATCCCGTCGGCGCGCAGCAGGTCGTACCCGGCCAGCCGCAGGGCCAGCGCGTACGACCAGGACTCGCCGTGGCTGGCGTACCCCTTGGCGGGCAGCGGGCCGAGGGTGAGCACCAGGTCGTCGCGGTGCGGCCCGACCAGGGTGGTGCCCCGTTCGATCTCGGCCGACCGGGACTCCGCCAGCGCGGCGGTCAACGCCTCGGCCAGCACCTGCCGGTCGGTGCCCACCCCGGTCAGCTCCACCGACGGCCGGTACGCGATCCCCGCCGCCCCCGCCCCCGCCGCCACCGCGTCGTACGCCTTCGCCACGTGCGGGGTGAGCGCGGCGACCAGTTCCAGCCGGCCGGCGAGCAACTCGGCCCCGTGCTGCGCCAGGTGGGCGTCCCAGACCGCCAGGGTCGACAGGTCACCGCCGCGCGACCCGCCCGTCTTACGGGCCAGGTACGCCGTGCGGAGCAGGGCGTTGCGCTGCTTGACCACCCGTTCGTAGTCGGCGCGCACCCCCGCGTACCGGGGCTGCCGGAGCACCAGCAGGTCGTCGAGGTAGCGGCGGCGTTCCGCCGGGTCGCCCCGGACGAGTTCCAGGTCCTCCGGGGCGAACAGCACCAGCCGCAACGCGCCGATCACGTCCCGGGCCCGCCGGGCCGGGGAGCGCCCCAGCCGGGCCCGGTTGGCCTTACCGGGGACGATCTCCAGCTCGATCAGGAGTTCCCGGCCGTCGTGCACCACCGCGCAGCGGATCACCGCCGAGGTGGCGCCCAGCCGGACCAGCGGGGCGTCGGTGGCGACCCGGTGCGAGTCCAGGGTCGCCACGTAGCCCAGCGCCTCCGCCAGGTTGGTCTTGCCGACGCCGTTCGCCCCGGTCAGGACGTTCGGCCCCGGCTCCAGGTCGACGCCGACCCGCTCGTACGAGCGGAAGTCGACCAGTTCGAGCCGGCGGACGTACACAGCCTGTGGATGCCGCTCAGCGCTTGTGCACGGCGTGCCCGCCGAACTGCTGGCGCAGCGCGGCGACCGCCTTCATCGCGGGCGAGTCGTCCTGCCGGGAGGAGAACCGGGCGAACAGGGCGGCGGTGATGACGTTCAGCGGGACGGCCAACCGGATCGCCTCGTCGACCGTCCAGCGACCCTCACCGGTGTCGTCGGTGTAGCCGGTCAGGGTGGCCAGGTCCGGGTCCTCGTCCAACGCCCGGTCCAGCAGGTCGAGCAGCCAGGACTGCACGACGGTCCCCTCCCGCCACGACTTGATGATGCCCGGCACGTTCGTCACCATCTCGGCGGCGGACAGCAGCTCGAAACCCTCGGCGTAGGCGTGCATCAGGCCGTACTCGATGCCGTTGTGCACCATCTTGGCGTAGTGGCCGGCACCGACCGGACCGGCGTGCACGAAGCCGTGGTCGCCGGCCGGCTTCAACGCCTCGAAGATCGGCATCAGGTGGTCGACGTGCTCCTGCGCGCCGCCGACCATCAGGGCGTAGCCGTTCACGTTGCCCCAGACACCGCCGGAGACGCCGACGTCGACGTAGCCGATACCGCGGGCGGCCAGCCGTTCGGCCCGGGGGGCGTCGTCGCTGAACCGCGAGTTGCCGCCGTCGATGATGATGTCGCCGTCGCCCAGCACCTCGGCGAGCGCATCGATCGTGGCGTCGGTGACGGCGGCGGGGACCATCACCCAGACCGCGCGGGGCGACTCCAGCTTGTCGGCCAGCTCGGCGAGGCTCGCGACGTCACTGCGGTCGGCGTTGCGGTCGTAGCCGACGATCTCCTGACCGGCGGCGCGCAACCGCTCGCGCATGTTGCCGCCCATCCGGCCGAGTCCTACCAGGCCGAGCTGCATCTGCCCCTACCTCCGTGCGTCTGGGTGGTGCCGGTGCGCGGTCAGCGGGACACGCGGATCGGCATGATGAGGTACCGGTACCCAGGGATGACCTCGCCATCCTCGCCTGCGGGCGAAATCACCGCCGGCTTGAACGCGTCGACGAACCGCAGCAGGGCGTACTGGGCCCCCAGGTTGGCCAGGCCGTCGATCAGGTACTGCGGGTTGAAGCCGATGGTCAACGGTTCGCCGGTGAAGGTGGCCTCCATCGCCTCACTGGCCCGCGCCTCCTCGGTGCCGCCGGCCTCGACCACCAGGCCGTCGCTGCTGAAGCTGAGCAGCACCGGGGTGGTCCGCTCGGCGACCAGGGCGACCCGCTTGACCACCTCGATCAGGGTGCTGACCGGGACCCGTGCCTCGGCGTTGCTGGTGGCCGGGAAGAGCGAGCGGACCGGCGGGTAGTTGGCCCCGTCGAGCAGCCGGCTGGTGGTCCGGCGGGTGCCGCCGGAGAAGCCGATCATGCCCTCGCCGGCGGCGCCCTGGGACAGCGCCATGGTCACCGGGCCGCCGAGCGGGCCGAGCGCCTTCGCGGTGTCGTTCAGGGTGCGGGCGGGCACCAGGGCGTTGATGCTGATCTCCGGGTCGTCCGGGCTCCACTCCATCTCGCGCAGGGCGAGCCGGTAGCGGTCGGTGGCGAGCATCGCCAGGGTGCCACCGGACAGTTCCAGCCGGACGCCGGTCATCATCGGCAGCGTCTCGTCCCGGCCGGCCGCGATGGCCACTTGGGCGACGGCGGCGGCGAACGCGGCGGCCTCGACGGTGCCCGCGCTCTCCGGCATCTCCGGCAGGGCGGGGTAGTCCTCCACCGGCATGGTCGGCAGGGTGAACCGGGCGCTGCCACAGACCAGCTCCAGGTGGGCACCGACGGCGGCGATGTCGACCGGCTTGGCCGGGAGCGCCTTGGTGATCTCGGCGAGCAGCCGGCCGGAGACCAGGGCGGCGCCGTCGGCGTCCCCCTGCACCTCGACGGTCACCTGGCTGGAGACCTCGTAGTCGAAGCCGGAGACCTGGAGGTTGCCGTCGGTGACCCGCAGCATCACCCCGGCGAGCACCGGTACGGACGGCCGGCTGGGCAGGCTCTTCGCGGTCCACGCCACCGCTTCGGCGAGCGCGTCGCGCTCCACTCGGAACTTCATCAATGCCTCCGCGTCGACGTCAGCGACAACTCTCTCATGCCGACCGCTGCCCACCGCCCCGCCCGACCGTGCGGGTACCCATCGCACCTTAGGGCGCGTGGGCATCGGCTGTGCGCCCGACCCCGTGCTTCCGGTGCCGGGGCGACTGCCGACGGCAGTGCTGCGGCCCGATCCACAGGAAGTCCAACGGTGATGATTGGTTTTTGATTCTTTAGAAGAGATAACTCATCGTCTTCATCGCACCTGTGCAAACTGTGGGTAACTCGCGTCGTCGCAGGTCAGACCCGTTATCCACCGGTGGGTTCGCTGTGGAGAACCGGGGGGAAAACCCGGTCGGTCGTCCACAGGCACCGGATGTCCCCACCGTTGTCCACCGTCGTCCACCGGTTGTCCACCGGTTATCCACCGGGTTTACCCCCAGTGCTGTGGACGACGGCGTCGGCCCGGAGCCGGCCCGTCCCCAGAACCTTCAACAGGTTGCCCACAGGCCCACCGTCGGCTGTGGAGGACGACCCGGTTGTCCCCAGCCGTCCACAGCACCGTCCCCAGGGTTTATCCACAGTCTGTGGGTAACCGGCTCGGGACGGAGCGTGGTTATCCACCGGTTGTGGAACAGGGGGTGTGGACAACCGGGCCGTCCTGTGGACGAAGGTGACGACTCATCCACAGGACGCGCCCCGGCGACCCGGGGCGGACGGGACCACCGGGGCCGTGCGCCGACACGAAGACGCCCGGCCGAGATGCTCGGCCGGGCGTCGACGACGGGTGGAAAGTGGCGTACGTCTCAGGTGTTCTGCTTGATCCGGTTGGTCAGCTCGGCGATCTGGTTGTAGAGCGAGCGCCGCTCCGCCATCTGCTGGCGGATCTTCCGGTCGGCGTGCATGACGGTGGTGTGGTCCCGGCCGCCGAACGCCTGCCCGATCCGGGGCAGTGAGAGGTCGGTCAGCTCCCGACACAGGTACATGGCCACCTGACGGGCGTTGACCAGCACCCGGGAGCGTGAATGCCCGCGCAGGTCCTCCAGGCTCACCCCGAAGTACTCCGAGGTGGAAACCATGATCTGGTCGGCGGTGATCTCCGGGCCGGCGCCGTCGGGGATGAAGTCCCGCAGCACCTCCTCGGCCAACGACAGCTCGACGGTGGACCGGGTGAGGCTGGCGAACGCGGTGACCCGGATCAGCGCCCCCTCCAGTTCCCGGATCGAGTTCGACACCCGGGAGGCGATGAACTCCAGCACGTCCGGCGGGGCGTACAGCCGCTCCTGGGCGGCCTTCTTCTGCAGGATCGCGATCCGGGTCTCCAGGTCGGGCGGCTGGATGTCGGCGAGCAGCCCCCACTCGAACCGGGTCCGCAGCCGGTCCTCCAACGTCGCCAGCTGCTTCGGCGAACGGTCGGAGGTGATCACGATCTGCTTGTTGGCGTTGTGCAGGGTGTTGAAGGTGTGGAAGAACTCCTCCTGGGTCCGCTCACGGTTCTCCAGGAACTGGATGTCGTCGATCAGCAGGATGTCGACGTCGCGGTAGCGGCGCTGGAACGCACTGGTCTTGTCGTCCCGCAGGGAGTTGATGAAGTCGTTGGTGAACTCCTCGGTCGAGACGTACCGGACCGAGCGGGCGTTGCCGAGCGTCTGGGCGTAGTGCCCGATCGCGTGCAGCAGGTGCGTCTTGCCCAGCCCCGAGCTGCCGTAGATGAACAGCGGGTTGTACGCCTTGGCCGGTGACTCGGCCACCGCGACGCTCGCCGCGTGGGCGAACCGGTTGGACGAGCCGATGACGAACGTCTCGAACATGTACTTCGGGTTGAGCCGGTTGCCGCTGCCCTCCGTACCGCCGGGGCGTCGGTCACCGCCACCGGGTCGGTGGTCGGTGCCGGCCCGACCGGGCCCGCTGTCGGTGACGCCGTCGCGGGCCGGGCCGCGCGGACCCTGCTGGTCACGCGGCGGCCGCCCCTGGTCCCGGTAGGCGGGCTCGTAGCCGCGCGGGTCGGTGTCGGGCTCGGCGCGGTGACGTTCCTCGAAACCGCGCCGCTCGGGGGCGGGGCGGTCCATCCGCGCCGGTTCGGCGAAGCCGACGCCGAACAGCGTGTCCTGACCACCGTCGCGGCTGGCCGGAACCCGGGCCGGGCGGTGGCCGTCCGGCTCCGGTTGCCCGGCGGGCGACCGGACCCCGGGCTGCTCCGGCGGTGGCCCGGCCTCCCGGGGGTACGACGGTTCGGGTTCGTCGTAGGCCGACGGCCGGAACCCCGGATAGTCGTCCACGGCCGGACCGGGCTCCGCCACGACGGCGGCCTCCGGTCCGCTGCGGTAGACGGTGCCGGCGGGCCGTCCGGCGGCGTCCTCGGCGATCCGCACGGTCACCGCGACCTGTATCGGCCGGCCCAGCCGTCGGGTGAGCGCCTCGGTGATGGCCGGTCGCAGCCGCGACTCGATGACGTCCCGGGTGAAGGCGTCCGGCACGGAGAGCAGCGCGGTGTCCTCGACGATCGCCCGCAACCGGGTCAGCCTGAGGTAGGCCCGCTGCTGGGCGGAGATGATCTCGTCGGCGAGTTCGTCCGTCGCCGCGGTCCACACCGCGGCAAGGTCGATCGTTCCGGCCACCGTCGTGCCACCCCCTCGCCTCTGCTCCCGACCGCCGCTGTGGTCCAGCGGTTGTGCCGGGCCCGCCACCGCGTTCGCGGGTGGTACCGCTCACCCACCGGACGGCTGACCGGCCGGCATCCACAAGTTATCCACAGCCTGTGTGTACCGACCGATTGTGGCCGCCCGCCGGGCGCGGGTCGGACCTGCCCCCCTGTCGGGGAGGGCGTTTGAAGCGGGTTCACCGTGCCGAACGATTCACTGCCGGGTCCGGTCTTGCCCTCCGACCACAACCCGGAACCGAAGCTGACCGCAAACGCGCACGGTAACAGCGACGACGGGCCGCCATCAACCGCCGCCACCCCGACCGCCGCTCCCACCCCGGGCGGGACACCCGCTCGACAGGACACCGGACCAGCGGATCGCCGGTCCGGGTGGTTTGACGGTCATTGCCCCCCTGCGTAGGCTGGAGGGGCTGCTCTGTCGCCCTCTGCTAGGGTGATGGGTGCTCGCTGTCCGTGGTCGTCGCCCCGCATCGCCGAGGTTCCGCGCCGCCGGGCAGCACCGATCGGAGGCCACCACCGAGGTGGTCTGGTCCACCAAACGACCCCGGGCGAACCCGCGCCGGGGACGTACGAAAACGGAGAGCCTGACGTGAGCAAGCGCACCTACCAGCCGAACAACCGCCGGCGCGCGAAGACCCACGGCTTCCGGCTGCGCATGCGCACCCGTGCCGGCCGCGCCATTCTGTCGACCCGCCGTGCCAAGGGCCGTAACCGCCTGTCGGCCTGAGGCCGACCGGTCCGGGGACGTGGACAGTCGTGCTGACGGCCGCACAGCGCCTGCGGCGTAGCAGCGACTTCGCCGCAGCCGTCCGTGGTGGTCGACGCGTCGGGCGTGGTGCCGTCGTCGTCCACCTGACACTGCCGGTGGCCTCCACATCCGCCGCGACCACACCCCTCGGGACAACCTCGCCGGAGCCGGCGCGGAGCACCGACCCGGAGCTGATCTCCGGATCGAGCCGCGCCGGCTTCGTCGTGTCCAAAGCCGTCGGGCCCGCCGTGGTCCGCAACAAGGTTCGCCGCCGGCTGCGGCACCTGGTCCGTGAGCGGCTGGACGCGCTACCGGCCGGCAGCACCCTGGTGGTACGCGCCCTGCCCCCCGCCGCCGGCACGCCGTATGCCCGGCTCGGCAGCGACCTGGACGCGGCGATCGCCGCCGCCCGGACGCCTCGGGCGCGGCGGTCGCGGTGAGCAACGGACCCGCCGTGTCGGCACGCCGGAGCATGGGTGCCCGGATGCTCAGTGGTCCCATCATCGCGTACCGTCGTTGGATAAGCCCGGCGTTGCCGGCCCGCTGCCGGTTCTACCCGTCGTGCAGTGCCTACGCCCTGGAGGCGGTGACCCGTCACGGCGCGCTCCGGGGGGCCGGCCTGACGGTCCGGCGGCTGTCGCGCTGCCACCCTTTCCACCCTGGTGGACACGACCCGGTTCCGGAGCCGGGCCGCCGCCGACGCGCCGACGTGACTGGAGTCTGAGAATTGAGTCTCGACTGGATCTACTACGCGATCTCGTGGATCCTGCTGACCTGGCACTCGGCGTGGGACGCCATCGGGGTGCCGGTCCGCACGGTGCTCGGCACGAACTGGTCGTGGATTCTCGCCATCGTCTTCCTGGTGGTCACCGTCCGGGTGATCCTCTTCCCGGTCTTCGTCAAGCAGATCAAGTCCCAGCGGGCGATGCAGGCGCTCCAGCCGAAGGTCAAGGAGCTCCAGGAGAAGCACAAGGGTGACCGGGAGACGCTCCAGAAGGAGATGATGGAGCTCTATCGGAAGGAAAAGGCCAACCCGCTGATGGGCTGCCTTCCGATGTTCCTCCAGATCCCGGTCTTCCTGGGTCTCTTCCACGTGCTGCGCCGGCTCGACCCGGCCAAGGAGGCCAAGAGCCTCTACGGCTGGACCGCCGAGCAGTTCGACAGCGCCTCCAGCGCCACGATCTTCACCGCCCCGATCGCCGGCAAGTTCGGCTCCACCGCCGACGAGCTGGCCCGGCTCGGTGCCAACGGCACCACCGTGAAGGTGATCGCCGGCATCCTGGTCCTGGTCATGATGGGCACCACCTACCTGACCAGCCGTCAGATGATCCTCAAGACCGGCTGGGCGGAGGACCCGCAGCAGCGGATGATCCAGCGGCTGATGCTCTACGGCATCCCGCTCTCCCTGCTCGTCTCCGGCTCGATCTTCCCGATCGGCGTGATCATCTACTGGGTCACCAACAACCTGTTCACCCTCGGCCAGCAGCAGTGGGTGCTCCGCAAGTTCCCGCCGCTGGTGACCAACAAGGGGGTCACCGGCAACAAGGCGACCAGCTCCGGTCCGGTGCAGCCGGCCAAGACCGGCGGTTTCCTCAACCGGAACAAGCCGGTCGCGCAGGCGCCCGCCAAGCCGGCCGCGCCGAAGGTCGCCGGGCCGAAGCCGGGTGCCAAGCCGGCCAACCCCAAGAAGGGCCCGGCCAAGCGCCAGGGCTGAGCCACCGGGCCGCCGTCGGGACGACCGACGGCGGCTCTCCGGCACCGCGCAGCCGCCTCACGGTCGGCGCCGGACCGGGACCGCCGCGCCTTGCGCGGTTGCGGGCGAGACCGCCCGTACCAGACGTGCCCGTGACCGAACCGGCCTCTTTCCGCCGGTCGCCCGGGAGACCAGCGGACCCGACGGTCCGGCCGAGCTAGTACGGAGATGACACCGTGACCGACACCAGCATCCCCAGCGCGGACGCCTCGCTCGACGAGGAGACCGTCCCGACCGCCGCTACCGGTGAGGGTGAGCCCGCCGACGGCGGCAAGGAGAAGAAGTCAGCCGGCGAGGGCGAGCTGTTCGCCCAGAGCGAGATCGCCGCCGACTACATCGAGGGGCTGCTCGACATCCTCGACTACGACGGCGACATCGACGAGCTGGTCTCCGGTGGTCGTCCGGTCGTCGAGGTGGTCGGTGGCCGGTTGCAGAACCTGGTCGGCCAACGCGGCGCCACCCTGGAGGCACTCCAGGAGCTGGCCCGACTGGCTGTGTTCCGCCAGACCGGCTCGCCGAGTCGGCTCCTGCTCGACGTGGGCGGCTACCGGGCCACCCGGCGCAAGGAACTCGCCGCCGTCGCCAAGAACGCGGTGGAAAAGGTCAAGGAGCACGGCGAGCCGGTGCGGCTTGAGCCGATGTCGGCCTTCGAGCGCAAGTGCGTGCACGACGTGGTCAACGCGATGAGCGGGGTGGAGAGCGAGTCCGAGGGTGTCGAGCCGACCCGGCGCATCGTCGTCCGGCCGGCGGACTGAACTGGTGACGCCCGACGACCTCACGACGGATGCCGGTCCCGGCCCGGGTGGCACGCCGCCCGGGCCGCCGTCCGAGCCTTCCGCCCCGTCCGCCCCGTCCGCCCCGTCCGCCCCGTCCGCCCCGTCCGCCCCGTCCGCCCCGTCTGCCCCGTCTGCCCCGTCTGCCCAGGACGCCACCCTCCCGGCCGAGCTGGCCGCCGCCGCGACGGCGCTCTTCGGTGACCGGCTCGACCTGGCCGCCGGGTACGCCGAGCTGCTCGCCACCGACGGTGTGGTGCGTGGTCTGATCGGCCCCCGGGAGGCACCCCGGATCTGGGACCGGCACCTGCTCAACTGCGCCGCCGTCGCCGAGCGCATCCCCGAGGGTGCCAGCGTGATCGACGTCGGCTCCGGAGCCGGGCTGCCCGGGCTGGTGCTGGCGATCGCCCGTCCCGACCTGAACGTCGTCCTGGTCGAGCCGCTGGCCCGGCGTACCTCGTTCCTCGTCGAGACGGTGGAGCGGCTCGGGCTGGCCAGGATGGTCCGGGTGTTCCGGGGCCGGGCCGACGAGGCAGCCACCGGGGCGTCCGGCGTCGGCCCGTTCACCGCCGACGTGGTGACCGCCCGCGCGGTGGCACCGTTGGACCGCCTCGCCACCTGGAGCCTGCCGCTGGTGGTTCGCGGCGGCCGGCTACTCGCCCTCAAGGGGTCGTCCGCGCTGGACGAGATCGCCGAGCATGCCGAGGCCGTGGCGAAGCTGGGCGGCGGCGAGCCGGCGGTGCAGCTGTGCGGCACCGGCCTCCTCGATCCGCCGACCACCGTGGTGGAGATCGTGCGGGAGCGGGTCGTCCGACCACCGGGGGCCAAGGTGGCCTCGAAGCGCGCTCGCGGTGGCCGCAAGCGCGCCCGCTGAGTCCTGTCTGTCGCCGCGGATCGGTGCCCGCTGCCCCCGGGTGCCCGGTGCGGTGGCACCGATCCGCGGCGGACGCGGTGCCACCGGAGAACGAAGATGGACCCGCCGCGCCCGTCCCCCGTAGGCTGACCGCGCGTCGATAGTGTGGGGCGGGTGGATGTCGGGCGCACCGGGTCCCGATCGCCCCCGCCGGGCCGTACGCTCCGCGGTGCGAGCGCGTACGGCAAGCGAGACGGGGTGCGGACCGACCATCCGGAGCGGGTAGGGATGACAGGTGCATGACGACGGCAGGTACGACGATCCACGGGTGAACCGTCCCGACGGATCGGGCTCGGACGCGGGCCCTGTTTCACGTGAAACCGACCATCAGGACCGGACTGCCGGTGGGCAGCAGGCGATCCATCCGCCGGAGCGCACTCCCGGATCGCGGCGTGAGCCTCCGGTGGTGGGTGCGGCACGCCCGGCTCCCGAGTCGTACGTTCCGCCGCCTACCGCCCGATCCGGCTCCGACGGCGGTCCCACCCGTGCTCCCGATGGCCGGGCAGCACCCTCGGCACGACGTAACGCGGGGGCGTCGTCGCGGTTCACGGCTCCGCTGCACGGCAATACACCATCGGTGCCCACCCAACCCCACCCCGACGCGGTGCCCGACGCGACGCCTGCCCTCGACATTCCTGGGCTCGTCCCCGGGCCCGTCGCCGTGGGTTCGGCGGACGCCGCGTACGTTTCACGTGAAACCCCGACGCGCGAAGAGGATGACCCACCGTTGGCTATGGAGGCGATGCGCGCCGTGCAGATCCTTAATCCGAGTGGCGAGGTGACCATGCCCCGTCCTGAGCGGACCCGGGTGATGTGCGTTGCCAATCAGAAGGGCGGCGTGGGCAAGACCACGACCACGGTGAACCTGGCGGTGGCGCTGGCCCTGCACGGCAACCGGGTGCTGGTGGTCGACCTCGACCCGCAGGGCAACGCTTCCACCGGGTTGAACGTCCCGCACCACACCGGGGTGCCGGACGTCTATGACTGCCTGATCGACAGCGTGCCGCTGGCGGAGGTGGCCCAGGAGGTCGAGGGCATCCCCAACCTGTGGTGCGTGCCGGCGACCATCGACCTGGCCGGCGCCGAGATCGAACTGGTCTCCGTGGTCGCCCGGGAGTCCAGGCTCAACCGGGCCATCGAGGCGTACCCGGGGCACTTCGACTACGTCTTCATCGACTGCCCACCCTCCCTCGGGCTGCTGACGGTCAACGCCCTGGTGGCCGCGCAGGAGGTGCTGATCCCGATCCAGTGCGAGTACTACGCGCTGGAGGGGCTGAACCAGTTGATAAACAACATCAACCTGGTTCGCCAGCACCTCAACCCGAAGCTGGAGGTCTCCACGATCCTGCTCACCATGTACGACCGCCGTACCCGGCTGGCCGACGCGGTGGAGCAGGACGTCCGGAACCACTTCGGCGACAAGGTCCTCCAGGCCGTCATCCCCCGCAACGTGCGGGTGTCGGAGGCCCCGAGCTATGGGCAGTCCGTGATGACCTACGATCCCGGATCGCGGGGAGCCACGAGTTACTTCGAGGCTGCCCAGGAAATCGCCGAGCGCGGTGCCAAGGAGCCGGTGAGCCGGAATGCGTAGTGCGGACGAGTCGCTGGGAGGCGTCGTATGAAGAACCGTCCCCGGGGCGGTCTGGGTAGAGGGCTCGGTGCGCTGATCCCGACCGGGCCGGTGCAGGAGAGCACGACCACGGCGACCCTGCCCGTGGAGGTCGACCCGGCGCGGCCGGCGACCGAGACGTCCACCGATCCGGTGGCCTTGGACGTGACGATGCCCGCGCCGGTGGCCCTCGCACCGCCACCCGACGAGCCGCAACTCAGCCCGGTGCCCGGTGCGCGCTTCGCCGAAATCTCCGTCGACGCGATCGTGCCGAACCCCAAGCAACCCCGGCACGTCTTCGACGAGGAGGCGCTGGAAGAACTCAAGACCTCCATCCAGGAGGTCGGCTTCCTCCAGCCCATCGTGGTCCGGCAGCTGGACAGCGAGAAGTACGAACTCGTCATGGGTGAACGGCGCTGGCGTGCCGCCCAGGCGGTCGGTCGGGAGAGCATTCCCGCGATCGTCCGGGAGACGAAGGACGACGCCATGCTCCGGGACGCGCTCCTGGAGAACATCCACCGGGCCAACCTCAACCCGTTGGAAGAGGCTGCGGCCTACCAGCAGTTGCTGGAGGAGTTCGGCGCGACCCACGAGGAGTTGGCCCGGCGGATCGGGCGGAGCCGGCCACAGATCTCGAACACGATCCGGCTGCTGAATCTTCCCCCGCAGGTGCAGCGCCGGGTGGCGGCCGGTGTGTTGTCGGCCGGCCACGCCCGCGCGCTGCTCAGCCTCGACGAGGCCGAGGCGCAGGAGCAGTTGGCCCTGCGGATCGTCGCCGAAGGGCTCTCGGTCCGGGCTACCGAGGAAATCGTGGCACTGACGCTCAGCGACGGCCCCGCGAAGACCCCGGCAGCCAAGCGCCGGTCCAAGGCGCACGCCCCGGCGTTGACCGATCTGGCCGACCGGCTCTCCGACCGGTTCGACACCCGGGTGAAGGTGGACATCGGTCGGAGCAAGGGAAAGATCACGATCGAGTTCGCCACGGTGGACGACCTGGAGCGGATCGTCGGCATCATCGGGGTCGGCGAGGAAGGCCAATCCGAGCCCGAGGACTGATCCGTTTCCCGCCGTTCCCCGGCCGCGTACCCGAGACGGGTACGCGGCCGTTCTGGTGGTGCTGCCCTGCCGCCAGTATGGGCGGTGGACCTGCTGCACTCAGCAGAGCACGTCCACGCCGGGCCCTCGCCCTTTCACCACCCGACTCCGAGGCGTGGCTTCCCGCCCGGCGGCCGTTCTGCTCGGGGTCGGCGGGTTTCTCCCCTGCGGGTCGACATTTCCTCGGGTGCCGCCATCGAGCCGAGCGTCGCCCCCGTTTCACGTGAAACGCAGGAGCGCAGAGTGGACCGCAGGCCAGTCGCGTCCCACCCGCCGACCGCGTGCGGAACCGCCCACCAGTCGACCGGTCGGCCGGGAACTGCCCACCAAGGCGACCGGTCGGCCGGGAACCGTCCACCAAGGCGACCGGTCGGCCGGGAACCGCACGCCCGACCGCGCGCGCCGGCGGGAACCGACCGCGCGCCGGCGGTCGCGGACCACCTGGCATCCGAGGCTTCGCGGAGTAGCCGCCGTCCGCGGAGCGGTCTGCTGATCCGCCCGGCGGCTGCCGTGATGGGTGGACCGGATCGCTCAGGACGCCGGAGACGACTGGAAAGGTGACGCCCCGTCCTGGTGGTACCCGAGATGCTCACGTGACGGCTCAGTCGATCTGAGGGCCTCGGCCCGCTGCGCGAAGCGGAGCCACGGCCGCGCGCTGGGGAGCGAGGCCGACTGTCGTCCTGGGGGCGGTCCGTGCCGTGGGATTTTCGGGCGTGACGGGCACGGCTGCGGGTCGGGCATCGACCATGGTCGCCTCCGGCCATGGACGGGTCGCGCGACCCCCGCCCGCCGGCCTTCCGGCCCCTCCGCCTTCCGGCCCCTTGGCCCCTTGGCCCCTCCCGCACTCCAGCCCCCGACCCTCGGCCCTCCGCCTCAGGCCCTCCGCCCCAGGCCCTCCGGGCCCCAGCCCCCGGGCCGTCCGCCCTCGGCGGGAGATGCTGCTGTCGGCCTCCGGGACGCCACTACCGAAACGACGTTGTTCCACGTGGAACAACGACCTCGATCAGGTTTCACGTGGAACATGCCCGTGCGGTTGCGATCCAACTTCCACCCCGCCGAACCTTCCGTCCGATGGCGGCGGCGGGCGGTACCGGCGGGGAGGCGTCGGAGCTGCCCACTCAGCAGTCGGCACTGCGCCGGTTTCACGTGAAACCGGCCTGCCGCTCCACCGGCGATCGCACCAGGTGCCCGGGGCGGGGTTCGCCGTTCCACACGAAGCCGGACTCGCGTGCGTAGCCATGGAGTCGGCTCCGGCGGCGCAGGTAGCAGCGAATGGTGATCTCAGCGGGCGATCGCGGTGGTCGGTGGTCGGGAGCGAGCAGCGCCATGGCGTCGACGAGGGCATGGGTCTCCCGTATCCCTTGTGATCGAGTGGGCCTCTCCATGGGGCGTCCAGGAGGTGGAGAGTGCCCTCAGGGGATGAGGAGGAGTTGGCGACAGGAGCACGGCCGGTGCTCTGGCGCTCCCCCACGGGACCGATCGGATGGCCGAGAGGACCGGTGTCCGGGCTAAAAGCCCGGAGCTGCCGACAGCTACAGCCGCCCTTCGATCGTTGAACGAGTCGAGCACGCCATCCCTGTGAACAGTGCTGTGGACGAACGCCAAAGTTATCCACAGAAGTTTTCCACAGGCACTACCCGTTTCACGTGAAACAGCGCGTCAGAGCCATCCCCAGCCTGTGGATGACGGGGTGTGGTGGTGATCTCATCAGCCTGTGGACAACCCACCTGTCGCCCCCTCCGCGCCCCGGTGTCAGCCGCTTCGATCGGCCGAAATCCCGTCATGATCAGCGGCGTTCGGGGTAGGGACAGCGGTGCCGGTCTCGGTTAGGGTCAGCGTCGTGCACGACACCCCTGCCTCCCCAGTTCCGGACTTCACCCAGTGGCCGTCGTTTCCCTTCGAGGGTGAGCTGCGCGTCAAGCACCTCGACGAACCGGTGGCGGTCGAGCCTCCCCGTAAGGGCGAAGGGCTCCGGGAGTGCATCGCCTGCAAAGCACCCGACGACGCGTACATCTGGGTGGGTGAGCGGTGGCGGGTGCGGGCCATGGACCGTCCGACCGGCCTGCCCATGGTGCTGATCCTTGAGTCGCGCTCGCATCTCGACCTGGGCGACCTGCCCAATCTGCTCGCTGCCGAACTCGGGGTGATGACCGTCCGACTGGAACGCGCCATCCGCTCGCTGGACGGCGTCGCCCGGGTGCATGTGAACCGGTGGGGTGACGGGTCCGCCCACCTGCACATGTGGTTCCTGGCCCGTCCGTACGGCCGACTCCAGCTGCGTGGCACCTTCCTGTCGCTCTGGGACTCGATCCTGCCGCCCATCTCCGAATCCCAGTGGCGGGAAAACCTCGCACATGTCGCGGCCTGGCTCGCCGAGTTCGGCGGCCGGCCCCTCGCCGAGCCGCCGCGGATCCAGTGGCAGACGCCCTCCAGCATCGCCGCGCAGTCGTCGGCCGAGGCAGCCGCGGCTGCGGCTGCGGGAGACGCCGTCTCCGTGATCGAGTCGGAGGAGGAGATCCCTCTCCCGGTCCCGACGGAAGGCTCGACCGGGGCCGAAGCTGAGACCGGAATCAACACCGAGACCTCGTCGGTGGAGAGTGCGACCGCGTCGGCCCCGGAGCGGACCGGGCCCGACAGCGCGGCCCTCGTCCTCGATCCGCGCAGCACCCAGGACGCCGAAAGCAGGGAAACCCGCACCGTCGGCGCTGACGACGACGGCACCGCTGACGGTGCCGGTCCGGGACGGGCCAACACGGCTGCCCGTCCCGATCCGGAGGGCACGGCCGACCGGGCTGCCGCCGCAACCGGCACCGGCCCGGGTGGCAGCGGAACGGACCGGCCCGGTACCGGGCCCGGAAACACCGACACGGTCGCGTCGGAGGCCGAAGGCACGGCAGTCGACGGTACGGACGGGACCGGCGCCGTCAGCGCGGCGAAGCCCACTACGGGCCCGGCGTGACTGTCGCGTCAGACCCCGACCGGCGCTGACCCGGCCGCACGGGGACCACCCCGACCCGCAGGGCTACCGACCCCTGTCCGGGCAACCCGACGGCAGGAAAGCCCGACGGCGCGGGCGCGGATCAGGGGCGGCGGCGGGCTGCCGTTCGGCCGACCAGTGTGCCGAGGACCTGACCGAAGTCCAGCCCGGCCGCCTGGATCGCCAACGGCAGCAGCGACGTCTCCGTCATGCCGGGCGACACGTTGACCTCCAGCACGTGGGGTCGGCCGTCCCCGTCGACGATTAGGTCGACCCGGGAGAGGTCGCGCAGCCCGAGCGCGGTGTGGGCGGCCAACGCCACCTCGGCCACCGCGCCGGCCACCGCCGGGTCGAGGCGGGCCGGTGCGTGCCAGGTGGTCCGGCCGGCGGTGTAGCGGGCGGCGTAGTCGTACACGCCGTTGCGGGGCACGATCTCCACCGGCGGTAGCGCCTGTGGCCCGTCGCCCAGGTCGAGCACCGACACCGCCACGTCCATGCCGGGCACGTACCGCTCGACCAGTGCCGTCGAGTCGTACGCGAAGCAACCGACCATCGCGGCCGGGAGGGCGGCGGTATCCCGCACCACGGCGGCACCCAGGCCCGAGCCGCCCTGCGTGGGCTTGACCATCAGCGGCAACCCCAACCGTTGCACGATGCGGTCGAGCACGGCCACCGCGCCCAGCTCGGAGAAACGGTCGTGCGGCAGGGCCACCCAGTCGGGGGTGGGGATGCCGTTCTCCCGCAGCACCGCCTTGGCTGACGGTTTGTCCCAGGCCAGCCGGGCGGCCCGCGCGTCACAGCCGACGTAGGGCACGTCGCACAGGTCGAGCACCCCACGTAGCGAGCCGTCCTCGCCGGTCGCACCGTGCAGGGCGATCACCACGGCGTCCGGCGGGTCGGCGGCCAGCGCGGGCAGCAGTGCCACGTCGGCGTCCCGTAGCTCCGCCTCCACCCCGGCGCTGCGCAGCGCGTCGAGGACCCGCCGGCCGGACCGCAGGGAGACGTCCCGCTCGTACGACAGGCCACCGGCCAGCACCAGGATGTGCAGGTCGGCGGCGGAGCCGGTGGTCGCAGGAACTGCGGCGGCGGAATCGGTCACGACGGTGCGCTCGACGGGAATGGCAGCCATGCGGGCATCATGCCAAGTCGGGGCCGGGGACGTCCGCCCCGCCCCGCCGGCTCCCGGTCGGTCCGACCGGGCCGAAGACCTGCCGCATGGCGATCTCCTGCTCCATGACCCGGGCCAGCCGGCGTACCCCCTCCCGGATCCGCTCCGGGGTGGGGAAGGAGAAGTTGAGCCGCATGTTGCCGGTGCCGGTGCCGTCGGCATAGAAACCGGTGCCCGGTACGTAGGCGACCCGGGCGGCGATGGAACGTGGCACCATCGCCTTGGCGTCCAGCCCGTCGGGCAGGCTGGCCCAGACGAAGAGACCACCGGTGGGCCTGGTCCAGGTGGTGCCCTCCGGCATCAGGTCGTGCAGCGCGCCGAGCAGGGCGTCACGCCGTTCCCGGTAGACCTCGCGGTAGACCTTGAGCTGTTCGCGCCACGGCATCGTCGACAGGTACGTCGTGACGGCGGCCTGCGCGAAAGCGCTGGGGCAGAGGATCTGCGCCTCACTGGCGATGACCAGTTTGTCGCGGACCGCGTGCGGGGCCAGGATCCAACCCACCCGCAGCCCGGGGGCAAAGGTCTTGGAGAAGGTGCTCAGGTAGAACACCCCGTCGCGGCGGCGGGCCCGCAGCGGCCTGGGCGCCTCACCCTCGAAACCCAGCTGGCCGTACGGGTCGTCCTCGACCACCAGCAGGCCGGCGCGCTCGCAGATGTCGAGCACCCGTTCCCGCCGTTCCTCGCTCAGCGTCACGCCGGCCGGGTTCTGGTAGGTGGGGATGGTGTAGAGGAACTTCACCCGCCGGCCGGCGCGGGCCTGGTCGGCGATCGCCACCTCCAGGGCCTCCGGGATCAGCCCGTCGTCGTCCATCGGCACGTGGACGACCTGCGCCTGGGCGGCCTGGAACACCCCGAGTGCGCCGACGTAGGTCGGGCCTTCGGCGAGCACCACGTCACCCGGGTCGAGGAAGAGCCGGGCCACCAGGTCGAGCGCCTGCTGACCGCCGACGGTGACCACCACGTCGTCGGGGGAGGCGCCGCAGGAGGCGTCGATGCCGGAGTCCGCCATCACCTCGCAGATGCGTTCGCGCAGCTCCAGGGTGCCCTGGCCGATGCCGTACTGGAGGGTGGTGGTGCCGAGCTCGCTGCCGAGCTTGCCGAGCATCTCGCCGACCGCGTCGAGCGGCAACGCGGCGATGTAGGGTGCGCCACCGGCGAGCGAGACGACCTCCGGCCGGCTGGCCACCGCGAAGAGGGCCCGGATCTCCGAGGCGGTCATGCCCCGGACGCGCCGGGCGTACCGGTCGGTGTAGTCGTCAAGCGTCGTGCCGGTCATGACATCACCTCGATCGGGTGTCGGTCGGGCTCCCGCCCGCTGGGGTACCCGCGGTGCCGGCGACCATGGCGGCGCGGGGACGCCGGTCGGTCGATCGTAATCCCCGGCGGGGCGGTCGTCGGTCACGATGTGGTCCCCGTCCACATCCCGGACGTCCGTCCCCGGGCCCGGGTGGCGATTCGCGCGTCCCCTCCCGTACGGTCGGCAGGCGGCGTACGATCGCTCGTCGGGGACGCAGCCGGTGTGCCGCCGCTGCGGGCTGGTCTCGCCTCCGAGCCTGAGTGTGGGGATGCGCTGATGTCGCGACGTCTGGTCAGTCTGACCCTCGACACCCTGGAGGACCTGCCTCGCCCGTGCCGGCAGTGCGTCTACTGGGAGTTGGACCCGGTCTCCGCCGAGCGGGCCTGCGCCAACGGTGACCCGGGGCTGGAGAAGGAAGCGTGGGTCTCCCAGACGCTGCTGGAGTGGGGTTCCTGCGGCAAGCTGGCGTACGTCGACGGGATGCCCGCCGGTTTCGTGCTGTACGCGCCGCCGGCCTACGTGCCCCGCTCGATGGCCTTCCCGACCTCGCCGGTGTCGGCGGACGCCGCGTTGCTGATGACCGCCAGTGTGGTGCCCGCGTTCGCGGGCGGTGGGCTGGGCCGGATGCTGGTGCAGGGTGTCGCCCGGGACCTGACCAAGCGGGGCATCAAGGCGATCGAGGCGTTCGGTGACGCGAAGTTCGGTGACGAGCCGGAGGACACCGTGCGGGCCTGCGTCGCCCCGACCGATTTCTTCCTCTCGGTGGGCTTCAAGACGGTCCGTCCGCACCCCCGCTACCCGCGCCTGCGCCTGGAGCTGCGCACCGCGCTGAGCTGGAAGTCCGACGTCGAGTACGCGTTGGAGAAGCTGCTCGGCTCGATGAGCCCGGAGAGCCTGCTCCGGCCGGTGCGCCCCGCCCCGGCGACCCGGTCCAGCGCCGGCTGAGCGGCGAGCCCTGCGCCCGCCAGCCGGCGGCACCACCGGGTTCAGTCGCGGACCGCGCCGGCCGTCACCACCGCCCGCAGGGCGCTGACGTCGATCGAGCCGGTCGGCACGTCCCGTTCGACCGGGAAGAACATCCGTTGTACGGCGGCCACGATCGCCTCGACGACCCGGTCCCGGAACCGGGGGTCGACCAGCCGGGACCGGTCCTGCGGTGAGGTCAGGTAGCCCACCTCGACCCGGACGGCCGGCATCCTGGTCAGTCGCAGCAGGTCCCACGCCTTGGCGTGGGTACGGCAGTCCCGCAGCCCGGTCCGCGCCACGATCTCCCGCTGCACCAGCCCGGCGAGTCGTTCCCCGGTGGCCGAGGTGACGCCGTTGTCGGTGCCGTAGTGGTATGTGGCGACCCCGTCGGCGGCCGGGTCGGCGTGACCGTCGGTGTGCAGCGAGATGAACACGTCGGCACCGAGGGAGTTGGCCAGTTCCGCCCGGTCGACGTCCGGCAGGCAGTCGCGGGGGGAGGGGCCACGGGTCAGCTGCACCCGTACCCCGGCTGCGGCGAGCCGCCCCTCCAGCCGGCTGGCCAGGTCGTGCACCAGGTCCGCCTCGGTCCAGCGCAGTGAACCGTCGGGCACCACCACGCCCGGGTCGGTGCCGCCGTGCCCCGGGTCGATGACCACGGTCCGCCCGACCAGCGTCGGGCCGGACTGCCGGATGGCGTCGGACTCCCGCAGCCACTGGGGGCGTCCGCCGACCACCTTGCGGCCGAGCCGCCGCAGCGCACCCATCGTGTACGGGCCGCAGGAGCCGTCGGGCTTCAACCCGACCTCACGTTGGAACTGGGCCACCGCCCTGGAGGTGCGTACGCCGTAGACGGCGTCGGCGCCCCCGACGTCGTACCCCATCTCCAGCAGTCGTTCCTGCAGGGAGCGGACGTCATCGCCGGTGAGGGGTTCGGGCACCGCGTGGTAGAGGGTGCGGGCCCCGAGTCGCCAGCGGGCCGCGTCCAGGGCCCGCCAGGTCTCCGCGCCGACCCGGCCGTCGGCGCTGAGCCCACGGGACTGCTGGAAGGCCCGGACGGCACGTTCGGTGGCGACGTCGAACTCGTCACCGGGTGTGGCGGCGAGGAGGTCCAGGCCGGTCAGGACGGCACGGATCTCGGTCACTGCCGGTCCACGGTCACCGGATCGGATCGGACGCACGCAGGACCCCCTCAGAGGTTGGCTGCCGGGCACCTTCGCAGACGGCCACGCTGTGCGTCCGGAGGACCAGCGCTTACGGAGCGTACCGTGACCGGTCTGGTTCGGCCGGCGGTTCGCGCAGGTCAGGTGGCGCCGGGACGACCGGAACCCCGCACCCGGTGGGGGTACGGGGTTCCGGTGGTGCGCAGGTGTTACAGCGCCGACTCGATCAGCCGGACCAGTTCGCCCTTCGGCTTGGCCCCCGCGATCGACTGCACCGGCTCGCCGTTCTTGAAGATGGTGAGGGTCGGCACCGACATGATCCGGTAGGCGCGGGCCGTCTCCGGGTTCTCGTCGATGTTGAGCTTGACGATGGTGACCTGACCGGCCATCTCGCCCGCGATCTCCTCCAGTAGCGGCGAGACCTTGCGGCACGGGCCGCACCACTCGGCCCAGAAGTCCACCAGGACCGGCTTGTCGGACTTCAGCACGTCGGCGGTGAAGCTGGCGTCGGTGACGACCTTCGTTGCTCCCACTATGACCCTCCTCCTCAGATTGTTGGTGTTGCTGTCGTTCAGCTCAGGGTGGCGATGAACCGCTCGGCGTCGAGGGCGGCGGCGCAGCCGGTGCCGGCGGCGGTGATCGCCTGCCGGTAGGTGTGGTCGACCACGTCACCGGCGGCGAAGACACCCGGCACGCTGGTGCGGGTGCTCGGGGCCTGCACCTTCACGTAACCCTCGTCGTCCACCTCGACCTGGTCGCGGAAGAGTTCGCTGCGCGGGTCGTGGCCGATCGCCACGAAGACGCCGGTCACGTCGAGCACCTTGACGTCGCCGGTGTGCACGTTGCGGACCCGGACGCCGGTCACCTTGCCGTCGTCGCCGAGCACCTCCTCGACGGTGCTGTTCCACTCCACCCTGATCTTGTCGTTGCCCAGCGCGCGGTCGGCCATGATCTTGCTGGCCCGGAACGAGTCGCGCCGGTGGATGATGGTGACCGACTCGGCGAACCGGGTGAGGAAGCTGGCCTCCTCCATCGCGGAGTCACCGCCGCCGACCACCACGATGTGCTGGTTGCGGAAGAAGAACCCGTCACAGGTGGCGCAGGACGACACGCCGTGCCCCAGGTATTCCTGCTCGCCCGGGACGCCCAACGGACGCCAGGCCGAGCCGGTGGAGAGGATGACGGCCTTGGCCCGGTAGGCGGTCTGCCCGACCCACACGGTGCTCACCGCGTCGGAACCGGTGTCGCCGGTGTCCTTCAGCTCGACCCGGGTGACGTCGTCGGTCAGGAACTCCGCACCGAACCGTTCGGCCTGCTTGCGCATGTTGTCCATCAGCTCGGGGCCGAGGATGCCGTCGGCGAAACCGGGGAAGTTCTCCACCTCGGTCGTGGTCATCAACGCACCACCGGACTGCACACCCTCGATCACGAGTGGCTTCAGGTTGGCGCGCGCGGCGTAGACCGCCGCCGTGTAGCCGGCCGGCCCGGAGCCGATGATGATCAGGTTGCGGACCTCGTCCACTGCCGTCTCCCGATGTGTGTGTACGACATCGGCGGCGCACCGACGTCGATCCGAGCGCCGACGGTTCAACGACGTCGGCGGCTGACTTGCAGAACGTCATCGTACGAACCGGGGATTCCCGGACCGGTCGTCCGGTGGGTCACGTCACGCGATGCGGGACGAGGGGTGACCGGGTCCTCACCCTACCTGCGCCTGGTAGCGGGTGTCCGCGCCGGACCCCGGCACACCGCACTCCGCACCGCTCGCCCACGCCCACCGTGCACCGCTGGGATCGGTGAAGCGGACCACCACCGCAGGCAGGCCGTTGAAGGTGGCGTAGTCGACCACCTCGACGGCGACCGGCCCACGGTTGTGCTCGGCGGCGATGTCGGCGAGACAGGCGTCGAGCGCCGCCCGCCCGGTCAGCCGGTCGAGCCCACCGGGTTCGGTGAGTCGCTTGCTCTCCGGCGTGGTGGGGTCGATCTGGGTGGTGACGTCGGGCCCCTCCGCGGACTGGAGACCCGGCGGGGTGACGGGGCGGGGCAGTGGGGCGGCCGTGGTGCCGCGCAGCGTCGTCGGGGACCAGTCGATGCCGCTGCGTTGGGTCTCACCGGTGAACCGGAAACCCCGGCCCGCGTTTTCCGCGCCGTCCTGCGCCGGCCCGGCCATCGTCGTGGCGGGGGAGTCCCGGGAGGCCGCGCCGTCGAGCAGGTGGGCCACGCCGAACCCCACTGCGGCCAACGACACCGCGGCGAGGCTGACCGGCCCGGCGAGCCGCGCCCAGCGCCGTCGCCGACCGGGACCCGACGCATCGGTGCGTCCGGCCCCGGCCCGACCGCCGGGGGTACGCGACCCGCCCGGTTGCGTGGGCACCGGGCCGACCTGCGGGTAGGCGCGGTCGGGTGTGGCGGTGTCGTCGGTGGGTGGGGTGGCCGGGCCGGCACCGGCGAGCACGGCGGTGAGCCGCTCCACCACGGCCAGGGGCATCTCCGGTACGGCGGCACCCCAACCCGTCAGCTCGTCGTGCACCCGGGTCAGGGCGGGGGCCAGCACGTCGTGCGCGTCGGACCAGGCCGGGTCCTCGGCGACGAGTCGGGCGACGACGGTCTGCTCCGGGGTGCCGTCCAGTGCCCCGCCCAGATAGTCGGCGAGCAGGTCGTGGTCGACCTCCCTGAACTCCCGGCCCGTCACGTCTCCTCCTGGATGGCGCCCCGCCGGGCCTGCCCCGACCCCGATCGGACGCCGTCGGTCGGCTGCCGGTTCCCCGGTGTGACGTCGGAAACGTCCCGACCCGTCCGGAGGTGCCCGCCCCGCGTGGTCGCTGAGCTGGCGGCCGGGTGGGGCGACGGTTCGTCCCCACCTGCGCGCAGGTGCCCGAGCACCCGGGCGAGCCGGGCCCGGCCCCGGGCGCAGCGACTCTTGACCGTGCCCTCGGCCACCCCGAGGATCAGGGCGACTTCGGCCACCGGGTAGCCCTGCACGTCCACCAGGATCAGCGCGGCCCGCTGCTCGACCGGCAACCCGGCCAGCGCCTGGCGTACCACCAGGGCGGTGTCGTGGTCGGTGGCGGGTGCCGCCGGCTCGACGCCGCCGGTGCCCCGGGCGTCGTCGGTGTGGTTGCCGTCGGGCAGTGGGACGGTGGGGTGGGCCTGCCGGCGGCGGAGCCGGTCCAGGCAGGCGTTGACCACGATCCGGTGCAGCCAGGTGGTGACGGCGGAGTCGCCCCGGAACCGGCCGGCGGCGCGGTGGGCGGACAGCAGTGCGTCCTGGAGGGCGTCGGCCGCCTCCTCCCGGTCACCCGTGGTCCGCAGGGCCACCGCCCAGAGCCGGTCGCGGTGCCGGTGGAAGAGTTCGGTGAAGGCGTCCCGGTCACCGGCGACGTGGGCACGCAGCAGGTCCAGGTCGGTGGCCTCGGGCTGCGGTGCCCCGGTCGCTGCCGGCCCGCCGGTCGCCGGGTCGGGTGGGTGCCCGCCGCGACCGACCATCACCACGCCCGGCGGAGGCGGTGACGGGGTCGCGGCCGGCAGGTCACGATCCCTGGACCGCGATCTCCTGGACGCCCAGCTTGAAGCCCCGCTCGGTGGAGGGCAGCTCGGTGATCCAGAAGAGCAGGTACTGGTATTTCTGCTCGGGGTCGAAGCCGTCGAAGGCCATCTTGGTGCCGTCGTGCTGCTCGAACGGCTGCCCGATCCGCGTCTTGAATCCCTTGACCAGGTCCTTGTCGCCCTGCGAGCTGGACGGGAAGTCGCCGGTGCCGGTGAACAGCGCCGCGGAGACGCCGGAGTCCGACAGGGTGGCCGTGAGCGACTTGACGGTGTGCAGGGCGCCGAGGTCGATCCAGACCCCCATGCCCTTCTTGTAGTTGCTGAAGTTGGCCGAGTAGTAGGTGTCGGTCTCCCAACCCTTGTCCTCGTCGCCGTCCAGCATCTTTTCGGCGTCGCCCAGCTCGTTGCGTTGCCGGCTGTCCGGGTCGATGATCCGGATGTCCTGGATGTTCAGCTTGCGCACGGCGGGGGCCGGGGTGGCGTCGCCGGCCGGGGTGCTGGCGGAGGGGCGGGCCACCGGCTCGGTCTGCGGGTCGTCGTCGCCACCCAGCGTGTTGATGCCGATGAGTAGGCCGATCAGGGCGACCGCCAGCAGACCGGCGATGCCGATGGCAACCTTCCGACCCCCTGCGGCGGCGAGCGGCGAGCGGTCCTCGACGCCGTCGGCGGTGAACCGGATGGTGCCGGTCTGGTCGAGGAAGTGGTCCTCGGCGGGGATGTCGAGCCGGCCCAGCTCGGCCGAGAGCACGTCCGACGACGGCGGGGCGATCTCGGCGTCGAGCAGGTCCATGGTCAGGTCGTCGAGGTACGCCGGCACGCCGGCCCGGACCTGCCGGGGTGCGGCGATGGCGCCGCTGGCGTCGCGGACGGCGTCCGGGATGGCGGCGCGGCCGTGGCCGGCGGTCGCACCGCGTAGCGGCGCCTCGGCGTGCGGCCAGTGCCCGGTGAGGGCGAAGTAGAGGATGCCGCCCACCGCGCGGATGTCGGCTTCCTGGCTGTCGTCGCCGTCGGTGCGGGCGTCGGCCAGCACCACCCGGCCGTCGTCGCTGATCATCACGGTGCCGGGGTGCACGTTGCCGTGGACCATTCCGGTGGCGTGCACGGCGGCCATGGCGCTGGCGACCGCGTTGCCGATGGCGGTGGCTCGGGCCGGATCCAACGGGCCGTCGGCGACCAGCTCACGCAGGGACCGACCGTCGACCCACTCCCGGACGACGTAGGCCCGGACGTCCTCGTCGATGGCGTCGTAGACGCCGACCAGGTTGGGGTGGATGACCCGGCTGGCCGCCACGGCGGCCTGGAGCATCTCGGTGGCGGAGTCGCCTCCCGGGTAGCGGAGCACCACGGCCACGGGACGGCGCAGGATGACGTCGACGCCCCGCCAGACCAGGCGCCCGGCGCTGTCGTTGTTGATGTGCTCGACCAGCTCGTACCGCTCGGCGAGGATCTCACCGGCTGTGGGAGCACCGAAGGTCATGACCGGAGGAGCGGTTTCCTCCGCCTCCTGACCCTCGCCGACCTGGGTCACCCGTCCTCCCTCGGTGATCGTGTCGATCGATGGACCCGAACTGCTGGGCATGTGGCTTCCCGATCCGCCGTCGATGGAGCGGCCGGCGGCGTCGACGCGGGAGTCGGCCACCTGCCGTGTCCGTCGACAGCGACCTTACCCGGACCGCCCGCCATCCCGACATGTCATCTTCCCGCCGCGCTCAACGGGCCGTCGCATATGAGGGGATTAGTCCGGTTACCGCCACTCTCGCCCGCGTTGCTGGCACATGTACTGGCCAATCTAGACGCTGGCCGCAAGCCACCGACCCCCGGGCCGGCCCACCGGTGACAACCCGGTGGCAGTACGTCAGGTTCCCCCCGAACGGCCGCACATGCTCAGCCGTACGGTTGGTTGTCCACAGGCCCTTACGGTGACTGAGCGGGGACTAACCAAGTTATCCACAGGCGTGTCCCCAGGCTGGTGATCCTCGTTCACCCTGCGTGTCCCCTGTCCGCCCGGCCCCGGTACGGGCAGCGGATCAGCGGCCGAGCCGGCGGCGCACCATCCCGACCACCTCGGTGATCTCACCGATCCGCAGCACCATCGCCAGGCCCAGGTACGTCCCGCCGATCACCACCCCGCCGAGGACCAGCCGCACCGCCGCCGCCGTCCAGCTCAGGTTGCCCGGGTCACCGGGGAGCAGGTTGACCACCAGCAGGCCGACCAGCGCCGCACCGAGCGCCGCCACCAGCACCTTGCCCACGGTCCGCATGATCCGACCCAGCCCGATCCGGCCCACCCGGGGCCGCAGCAGCATCGCCGAGAGCACCGCCGCCGCCACGTACGAGACGGCGTTGCCGAGCATCATGCCGGCCGCCGCGAAGGTGGCCGAGAAGGTGACGAAGACCCCGATCTGCACGGCCACCCGCAGAATCACCACCGGGATGTTGACCAGCGCCGGGGTGCGGGTGTCCGGCAACGCGTAGAAGGCGAAGGTGAACAGCTGGCTGATCGCGAACGGCACCAGGCCCAGCGCGGCGACCAGCAGCACCAGCGAGGTGGCAAGCGCGTTGTCACCGGTGAACGCGCCGTACCGGAAGACCACCACGGAGACCGGGCCGGCCAGCACCGCGTAACAGACCGCGATCGGGGCGAGCACCGCCGTCACCATCCGGGTGCCCCGGGACAGATCGGCGGTGACGTCGGCGAACCGGCCCTCGGCGGCGGCGGCGCTCATCCGGGGCATCAGCGCCGTGATGATCGAGACGGCGATGATGCCGTGCGCCATCATCAGCAACAGGAAGACGTTGTTGTAGATCAGCAGGCCGGCGTTGCTGTCGTCGCCACCGGCGGCCCGGGTGAGCAGGTTGACCACCACGAACAGGCCGAGCTGGTTGACCGCGACGTAGCAGAACATCCAGCCACCGAGCCGGGCCAGCTCACGCAGGCCCAACTCCCGGAAGTCGAACCGCAGCTTCCACCGGAAACCCACCTTGCGCAGCGCCGGCAGCAGCCCGGCCGCCTGCACCGCCACCCCGAGCAGGGTGCCCCCGCCGACCAGCAGGATCCGGTCCCAGCCGATGTCCTCCGGGCCCAGCGCCTGCGCGCCGTACACCACGATGTAGAGGCCGAAGGTGCCGATGACGACCAGGTTGTTGAGGATCGGCGCCCACATCGGCGCGGCGAAGTGCCCCCGGGTGTTCAGCACCGCCGCGATCAACGCGCTGACGCCGGTGAAGAACAGCATCGGCAGCATCAGGTACGACAGGTTGGTGACCAGGCTCGTGTACGCCGCGTTCTTGCCGCCGGCGTAGAGCGTGGTCAGGGTCGAGGCCAGCAGCAGGGCCAGCACGACCGTGACCGCGAGGGCCAGCACCGCGAGGGTCAGCAGTCGCTGGGCGTACGCCTCGCCCCGGTCCGGGTCGGCCTTGCGCCGGCGTACCAGCACCGGGATCAGCACGCTGGTCAGCACGCCGCCGAGCAGGAACTCGTACACCTGGTTGGGTAGGAACTGGGCGGTGGTGAACGCGTCGCCGACGGCGCTGCCCAGCGCGGCGCCGATCATCAGGTTGCGGATGAAGCCGGTGCCCCGGCTGACCAGGCTGCCGACCGCCATCACCGCGCTGTTCGCCGCGGCGCTGGTCTCGGCGACCACCTCCTGCGGCGGCGCGGTCGCCTCCACCCCCGGCTGGTTCAGCGGCTCGGCGGAGATGAAGGTCGCCCCGTCGTACGGCCGGAGCCCGTCGTCACCCTGCGCGGCGTTCGCGCTGCGGTAGAGCCCGCCGCTCATCTCCAGCCTCCCGGGGA
Organism: Micromonospora sp. NPDC049257; assembly: GCF_040678915.1. Taxonomy (NCBI): domain Bacteria; kingdom Bacillati; phylum Actinomycetota; class Actinomycetes; order Micromonosporales; family Micromonosporaceae; genus Micromonospora; species Micromonospora sp. NPDC049257. The sequence continues at coordinate 400,580 of NZ_JBFAQU010000001.1, read as the reverse complement.
TCCGTCGGAGCCGGTACCGGTCCGCACGCCATGACCATAGTCAACCCGGACCCGACACCCGCGCCCGGCGGATCGGTTCCCGTCCCCGCCCGATAGGCTGGCGATCCCATGTCCGAAGCCTCCACACCCCACGCCGCCGAACGCCGTGAGCTGACCACCGCGCAGCGCAACGCCGTCGCCGAGCTGCTCCGCGTCTCACCGGTCGCCGACGAGCTGGGCCGCCGGTTCGCCCGTGCCGGGCACGAGCTGCACCTGGTGGGTGGTTCGGTGCGCGACGCCCTGCTCGGGCGGCTCGGCGACGACCTGGACTTCTGCACCGACGCCCACCCCGACCAGACGTTACGGATCATCAAGGGCTGGGCCGAGTCGATCTGGGAGACCGGTCGGGAGTTCGGCACCATCGGCTGCCAGCGCGACGGCCTCCGGCTGGAGGTCACCACCTTCCGCGCCGAGGCGTACGACCAGGTCAGCCGCAACCCGGTGGTGGAGTACGGCACCAACCTCACCGACGACCTGCGGCGGCGCGACTTCACCGTCAACGCGATGGCGGTCAGCCTCCCCGACCACCGGTTCACCGACCCGTACGGCGGGCTGGACGACCTGGCCGCGAAGATCATCCGTACCCCGGGCACGCCGGCCGAGTCGTTCGGCGACGACCCGCTGCGGATGCTGCGGGCCGCCCGGTTCGCCGCCCAGCTCTGCTTCGCCGTCCACCCCGACGTGCGGACGGCGATGACCTCGATGGCCGCCGACCTGGACCGGATCACCGCCGAGCGGATCCGCGACGAGTTCACCAAGCTGCTCTGCGGCACCGATCCGATCACCGGGCTGCGGCTGCTGGTCGACACCGGGCTGGCCGACCGGTTCCTGCCCGAGCTGACCGGCCTCAAGCTGACCATCGACGAGCACGCCCAGCACAAGGACGTCTACGAGCACACGTTGACCGTGGTGAGCAACGCGGTGTCCTACGAGACGGACGGCTGTGACTTCGTGCTCCGGATGGCCGCGCTCATGCACGACGTGGGCAAGCCGGCCACCAAGGCGGTCGGTGGGGACGGTCGGGTCAGCTTCCACCACCACGAGGTGGTCGGTGCCCGGTTGACCAAGGCGCGGATGAAGGCCCTGCGCTACCCGAAGGACGTCACCTCCCAGGTCACCAAGCTGGTCGGCCTGCACCTGCGGTTCTACGGGTACGGCCGGGGCGAGTGGACCGACTCGGCCGTGCGCCGGTACGTCACCGACGCCGGTGACCTGGTGGACCGGCTGCACAAGCTGACCCGCTCGGACTGCACCACCCGTAACCGGCGCAAGGCCGCCCAGTTGGCCGCCGACTACGACGCGTTGGAGGAGCGGATCACCCGGATCGCCGCCGAGGAGGACCTGGCCCGGGTCCGGCCCGACCTCGACGGCAACGCGATCATGGAGCTGCTCGGCGTGCCACCCGGTCCGCTGGTCGGCCGGGCCTGGCAGCACCTCAAGGAGCTGCGCCTGGAACGCGGCCCGCTCGACCGTGACGAGGCCGAGGCGGAACTGCTGCGCTGGGCCCACGAGCAGGGCCTGCGCTGAGCTGACCGACGGAAGGGGCCGCCCGGCACACCGGACGGCCCCTTCCGTCGTACGGTCAGCGGGTCTCGACCGCGCTGCCCTCGACCGGCGGCTTGCCGTTGGCCGGGGACCCGGCCGACGCCGCGCCGAGCTTGGCGAGCAGGGCCGACAGGTCGATGCCGGTGAGGTCGGAGCCGAGCTGGAGGCCTTGGGCCACGTTGCCGGCCACCGACTTGGTCAACGAGGACGCCCCGTCGGTGGAGATCACCGTCAGCTTGTCGATCGCGCCGATCGGGGCGCTGGCCGCCTCGACCACCTGCGGCAACATCTTGACCAGCAGGTCGAGCACGGCGGCCTCACCGTACGCGGCGAACGCCTCGGCCTTACGGGCCATCGCGTCGGCCTCGGCCTGACCGCGGGCCAGGATGGCCGTGGCCTCGGCCTGGCCCTCCCGCTCGACCGCCTCGGCGATCGCGGACCGCCGCCGCTGCTCGGCCTCACCCTCCTTGGCGCCTTCGATCGCGTTGGCCTCGGCCAGCGCCGCCCGGCGGGCCCGCTCGCCCTCACCGGTGAGCCGGGCCTGCTCGGCGGCGGCCTGGGCGGCGGCGATGGTGGCCTGCCGCTGCGCGTCGGCGTTCAGCACCGCCGCGTTACGGGCCGCCTCGGCCTCCTGCTCCACCTTGTACCGGGCCGCGTCGGCCGGCTTGCGCACCTCGGTGTCGAGCTGACGCTGCTTCAGCTCGGCGTTGCGCTCGGCCACCTTCTGCTGCTCGGAGAGGATCGCCTGGTCCCGCTCGGCCTGGGCGAGCGGCCCGGCCGCCGCCGACTTCGCCTTCGCCGCGTCGATCTCGGCCTGGATACCGGCCTGCTTCAGCGACAGGTTCCGGTTCGCCTCGGCGATCGCCTCCTCGGCCAGCAGCCGCTCCTGCTCGGCCTGCTGTCGGGCGCGGGCCTCGGCGATGGCGGCGTCCTTGAGCACCCGGGCCGCCTCCGGCCGACCGAGGTCCTGCAGGTACGACCCCTCGGCCAGGATGTCCTGGAGCTGGAAGGTGTCCAGCACCAGCCCCTGGTTGGTCATCGAGTGCTCGGCCTCCTCGGCGACGGCGTTGGCGAACGCCGCCCGGTCCCGGATGACCTCCTCGACGGTGAGCCGGCCGACGATCGAGCGCAGCGCGCCGGCCAGCACCTCCCGGGTGAAGTTGTCGATCTCGTCCTGCTGGTGCAGGAACCGCTGGGCGGCGGCGCGGATCGCGTCCTCGGTGCCGCCGACCTTGACGATGGCCACACCGTGCAGGTCGGCCCGGATGCCCTGCTTGCTGACCGCGCCCCGGATGCCGACGTCGATGCGACGGCTGGACAGGTCGAGCGACTGGAGCTTCTGCACCACAGGCAGGACGAAGACCGACGCGCCGAGCACGACCTTCTGGCCGGAGTTGTCGGTGGACCGGCCGCCGTCGGCGGTCTGCGTGGTCCGACCCTTGCGGCCGGTGACGATGAACGCCTCGTTCGGGCCGGCGACCTTGATCCGGGAGAGCACGAACAACACGAGGACGAGGGCGAGGACGACCGCGCCGCCGATGGCGATGAGGAGAGGCATGGGGGTTCCGTCTCTGCGAGAAGAGGGGTCAGTAGGTCTCGACGTGCACGCTGGTCTCGCTCAGCGTCTGCACCACGAAGATCTGCGCACCGAGCGGGATGGGCCGGTCGGCGCGGGCGTTGAGTTTCACGGGTTGGCCGGCGACGCGTACCCGCACCTCGCCGTAGCCGCCGGTCGGGATCGGGGTGACCACCAGGCCGAGCGCGCCGACCAGGTCGTCCCGGGTGGGGGTGGCGTCGGTGCGCATGTCGCGCGCCGCCCGGCTCAGCCGACCCGCCAGCCACGCGGTGGGCACTGCGGCGAGCGCGCCGCCACCGACCGCCGCCGCGATCATCCCCGGGGTACGCCCACCGAGCAGCTCGTTGACGATGGCCGCGCCGAAGCCGAACGCGCCGAGGAAACCGGCGACGGCCTCGACGGAGACCGGACCGTCGACGTCGGGATGACCGAAATGCAGGATTTCGCCGCCGAGCAGGGCGAGCGCCAGCACACCGACGCCCGCCCCACCGATGATCAGAAAGATGAGCGTCCCCGTGGCCACGACCTGCACGGTAGCGACCCGACGCAACGTTCCGCGTGATCATTTGGGGGCGACGGACACCGTCCGTTCGGCCAACTCCCTCGGCAGCGGCAACCGTTGCAGCTCGTGGCCGACGGGGTCGGCGAGTACGACGTCCCGGTAGCCACCCGGCCGCCGGTAGAGCAGCCGGTCGTCGCCGACCCAGGCGACCTCGGCCACCGGCAGCGGGCCGAGCACCGTGCCGGTGACCGCGTCGACCAGCAGCGGCTCCCGCTGCCCCTGGACCACCACCCGGTTCCCGTCGGGCGACCAGGACCACGGGCCGGCCGGGTCGCCGGGGATCTTGACGAACCGGGTCGGGCGCCCGTCGTCGGCGGAGAAGAACTGCACCCCCCAGCGCGGATGGCGGAGCTGCTCGGACCGGGGTGCGAAGCTGCCGGTCAACGGCAACGCCACCTCCCGGCCGTCGCGGGTCCAGGTGAAGGCGCAGTGGTCGGTGCAGAGGTACCTGACCGGGTCGATCCGGTACTCCCGGTACCGTCCACCGACCTCCAGCACGCCGAGACGGTGCACCCCGCCCCGCAGGACGGTCACCGCCAACCGGCGGCCGTCCGGCGACCACTGGACGTCCAGCGCACCCCGGATCCGCTGCCAGCGCAGCTTCCCGGTGGCCGCGTCGGCGAGACCGAGCTGGCCGGGGCGCTGCTCGTCCCGCACGGCGGTGACCGTGCCCGTGGGGGCCGGCCACACCTCGGCGTATCCGCCGGCACGGACGTAGCGGGACCGGGTGCGGTCCAGCACGTACCCGGTCCCGCCGGTCACGCCGCCGGTGACCACCCAGCCACCGGGCAGCGCCAACGGCCGGGCCGGCCAGTCGGCACCGGGGGTGGGCAGCAGCGTCGTACCGGGGGTGGGGCTCGGCGTGGGCCGCACCGGTTGGACCGGGTGCTCCGGCCGGATCAGCACGAACGGCACCACCAGGGCCACCGCCACCACCACCGCCGCGCCGACCACCGCGACCCGGCGTCGGGTGCGCAGCCGACGGCCCCGAGCCAGCGCCGCCAGGGCCAGCCGGGGCGACGGCCGCGCCTCGTCGGCGAGATCGTGTACGGCGGCCCGCAGCGCGTCCTCCGCCCGTCGGCTCATCGCTTCACCTCCGGACTGCCGATGAGATCGTCGAAGGACGGCACCAGCTCCCGCAGCCGGGCCAGCGCGCGGGACGCCTGGCTGGCCACCGTGCCGGCCCGGCAGCCGAGGATCGCGGCGGTCTGCTCGACACTGAGGTCCTCCAGATAGCGCAGCGTCAACACCGCCCGTTGCCGGGGCGGCAGCGTCCGGAGCGCGTCGCGCAGCAGCATCCGTAGCTCGCTGTCGTGGCTGCTGTTGCGCTCGCCGGGCCGTTCCGGCAGCACCGCCACCGGAACCTCACGTCGCCGGGCCAGCCGTCGCCAGCCGGAGACCTGGTCGTGGTAGAGAATGCGGCGCACGTACGGCTCGGCGTCACCCCGGATCCGGGGCCACCGGGCGTACGCCTTGGCCAGCGCGTTCTGCAGCAGGTCCTCAGCGGCGTGCTGGCTGCCCGCCAGCGCGTACGCGACGCGCAGCAGCGCGTCCCCCCGTTCGTTGACGAACGCGGTGAACTCCCCGTCGGTGCCTTCGGTCACCGCTCACCTCCGTACCGAAGACGCTCGGCGGCGGGGAGACCTTGCCCCGTCCGCAGGTGTTTCGTCGCCGTCGGCTCCGTGGGGTGGCCGGAGACGACGGACGGCACGTCCGGCTGGTCCGACGTGGTGGGCCGATCCCGCGCCCTCTCCGGGCCCGGCCCCCGCTCCCGGTGTCGGTCGGGGCGGGAAGAATGGCGGTATGCGCTGGACCGTGCTCCACTCGCCGATCGGGGAATTCTCCGTGGCCACCGACGACACGGCGGTCTGTGGCACGCACTTCGGCCGGGTCGCCTCGGCCGACGACGAACCCGCCAACGGGCTGGCCGGCCGGGCGGTCGCCGAATTGCGGGCGTACTTCGCCGGTGAGCTGACCGGGTTCACCGTGCCGGTGACGGTGCCGCGCGGGTCCGAGTTCGAGCGCGCCGTCTGGCGGGAGATGACCCGCATCCCGTACGGGGAGACGCTCACCTACGGCGAGGTGGCCCGGCTGGTCGGCGACCCGGGCGCGGCACGGGCGGTCGGGGTGGCCTGCAACCGCAACCCGGTCCCGGTGATCGTGCCCTGCCACCGGATCGTCGGCGCGGGCGGCAAACTGGTCGGCTTCGGCGGCGGCCTGCCCCGCAAGGTGACCCTGCTGGAGTTGGAGGCGGGGGTGGCGCTGCGCCGCGCCTGGTCGTGACGATCAGATCGCCGATCAGTGCGGCAGGACCGGGTGGGCGTGGACGCCGGTGTTTTTCGGTTTTTCTGGGTGGGCAGCGGCAGCGGGACGAGTTGCGGGGCCGCGAGTGTGTGCCGGGCGTGGGGCGCCTGGGCAATCTCCGTCGGACAACCCTGGGCCCTGGCTCGGATGGTGGTCGGCCAGCCGGGCACATGCCCCTCGGTGGTTGATGAATTCCCAGCTCACAGATATATGGCGAGTTTTTCGGGGGGCCTGCCCGAATAGCAGGAACCCACCTCCGCAGCCTTCCGAACAATCATCATGTTGTTCCCGCAAGCAATTATCTGAGCTGCGTGATGACTCAGTCCGGCATTGAGATTCGGTGAGTGGGGGGAGCAAGATCGGAGGTGCGGGCGGGAGTTCGACGACGGTGTTCCGTTAGATCCGACTCCCTGCGCCGAATCTTCCAACGAACAACGCGCGACGTGACACCGTCGTGCCGGCAAGGAGTTCCGACATGTCTTCTCAACACCAGCTGGATGGCGGCCGTCCGCGGCGGCGTGGGGCCGACGGGGGTGCCCTGGTGGCCATTCTGCTGGCCATGCTGATGATCTACTCGGCGCTGGTGATGCGCGATGGCGGGTCCTGGCGGGTGGCGGTCGCCATGCCGGCGATCCTCGGGATCGTCGCGGTCCAGATGGCCCGCTGGACGTCGCAGACCTGGGGCCGCAGCCACCGGCGGACGCTGCGCCGGCTGTTCGACATTCTGGGCCCGGAGACCGGACCCGGAGGCCGGGACGTCGCAGAACTGGCGGGTCGATCCGACGGACAGACTCCCGAAGGCCGGTGACGGTCGTCCTACACGCGCAGGAAGGTCAGAACGAGAGTGCAGAGCCCGGCGGCACCGCCGACCGAACACGGGACAACCAAGAGGACGGGCCGGCCGCTGAACCCGGTGGTGGGCTTCGGCCCGGCCGCCCAACTCGCTCAGAAGCTGCGTGACGCGTACCTGGCCGCTGGTGAGCCGCCCATGAAACGCGTGGCGCGCAAGGGCGACGTGAGCACGAGTACGTTGTCGGAGAACCTCAGTGGTCGGAGGATCCCCACGTCGCGTGTGTTGGACGCCTTCCTCGTCGGTATCGGCGTCACCGACGAGGTCGCGCGCGACTGGCGACGACTTCGCGAGGAGGCAGTTGAGGCCGCCGAGCGGTTCGAGCCGGACGGCCGCATCGCCTCGTCGTCAGGCCTGCTCGTCGCGCTGCGTCGGCTCAGGGCGGAGCAGCGGCTGACCGACGAGGAACTCGAACGGCGGCTCGACGCGGTGAGTGGGGAGCGACTGAAGGGCGCGTTGTCGGGTCCGGTGCCGAGAAGAGCACAGGTTGACGCCATCCTGGCCGGTGAGGTCGACCCCGGTCCGGATGCGCTGGGTTACCTCGTCCTCTGCCTCGGTGCACACGAGAGCCAGGTCCGCGCCTGGTGTGCGCTGGCCGATCGCCTCGGCGAACAGCAGACGGAACCGCGGGACCCGTTGCCTGATCCGCTCGTCGCATCGACCCGGGCGGCAGACGCAGTGATCGCCTCGGGTGCGGCGGCCGAGGGGACTCCTGGGCCCTCGATCGTGCGACCATCCCGGCGGCGGTGGCACATGCTGGCGGCGGTGGCACTGACCGCCGTTTCCCTGGTTCTCCTGGGCATGGCGACGGCCGACCGCAGGCGCGACCGGGTCGCGCCGGACAACGAGCGGGCCGGTGGTCCGGTGGTGGAGGAGGCGCCGGACGGTCGGTACGAGGTCTTCGTGCTGGACCAGCGGATTGTGGTCACACCGCAGTCGGCGATCGCCCGGGAGGATGCGGTGCTCACCAGGCTGGTCGTCTCCCGGACGACCACCTCGTCCGAGGTGGACGCCTACGAGGAACGGGAGTTCCGGAGGACCGTCATTGACGGGCAGGACTGCGAGTCCAGCACGCTGATCCACGCGGACCACCGGAGGGAGCCTGAGCCGACGCAGTGCACTGCCTCCGCGCTGACCCGGTTGCGGGTCCCGAACCCGTCGACGGACCCCCGGGAACTCAGCCGGCAGCTCCTGGTCGATCAGGGAGCCGAGCCGGGATCAACGGCCGAGTCGCTGGCCGTGCTCCGGGGGATAGCCAACCTCAACAAGGAGCACTGCCTCGGCTCCGCACAACGAGCGGCGCTCCTGCGGGTGCTGGCCGGTCTGCCTGGTCTGGTGTTCCGTGACTGGTTGATAGACGCGACAGGTCGGCAGGGACTGGCGTTCAGCATCGACGGCGAAGCCGCGAAGAATGCTGTGGGCACCCGGGACACGCTCGTCATCGACCCTGCTCGCGGTGCGCTTCTGTTCCACGAGCAGACCGTACGTCCCGAGTCGCCGGTGCCGGTGGTCGAATCCGGAACCACGTTCGTGGACTGCGAGCTGAGGAAGGGGCGCGACTGAGCAACCGCCCGGGGAGGGTGGGTCTTCTGCGAACCCCCCCCGGGCGGCAGTACCGTCGAGCCGAGGTGTCAGAAACGCGGCCCGAAAAGGCGAACCGGGAATGCGCCATGTGAAGAATGACGCCGACGGTGACGGTTTCCGGCACGGATGGTGCCGATGATCTGCTGCCCACGGGTCGATCCCACATGGTCATGCCCTTGATCGCCGGCGACGGAACTGATCCGCCCGATCCGGGGCGGCAAACAGTTTAGCGGAAATCGATGATCGCAGCCGTCCTACGGCCGATCAGAATTCCCTTCCGGTCTGGCGATCATTCGTGGCGCGACTCTACCCTGAGCCAACGGGCGTCACTGAGCGTCGCCGCTCGATCTCAGAGCGTTCATCGATTGCTCCTGGCCTGCCCTGCTGTCGCTCGACCGAGGGAGGGAAGCCACCATGATCCGTGCCGTTCGCCGCCTGTTGGCCGGCGTGATGATCAATTTACTGATCATATTCGGCAGCTTCTCGGCCGCGACCCCTGCGGCTGCGGCATCGGGAACCTCGCCAGGTGTGCTCGCCGCCCCCAGTTGCCCGGACGGGTGGTTCTGCTTCTACGACGACGTGCGATTCGGCACCCCCTACGGGAAGCTGTCCGACTGCGGCTGGCAGAACCTGGCCACCTGGGGCTGGCAGAACCGCACGGAAGCGGTCTACTACAACCTGAAAAGCGGTTCGGTGACGTTCTACGAGAGCAACGGAACTCCGCTTTTCACGGTGAGCGTCTCGAAGAGATCCATCAGCGATGTCTATCCGAAGCAGAACAGGGCGGACAAGGTCTACCGGGCCTGTTGAACACGGACAGCCCTTCGGGTCGATCCTGGAACCGGCGCGACCTTGCCGGGCGGACCTTTCTGCCGGCGGCTGTCGCCGTACCTGGAAATGGTGGACCGAACGCGTGAGGGCCGGGTCCGCACGGACCCGGCCCTCGACGGTGCGGTGGTCGGCGCGTCAGCGCTCGATGTCGCCCTTGATGAAGGACTCGACGGCGGCGTGCGCGTCGTGGTCGGCGTACTGCTCCGGCGGGGACTTCATGAAGTAGGAGGAGGCCGAGAGGATCGGGCCACCGACCTTGCGGTCCAGGGCGATCTTGGCGGCCCGGACGGCGTCGATGATGACACCGGCGGAGTTCGGCGAGTCCCACACCTCGAGCTTCAGCTCGGCGTTGAGCGGGGTGTCACCGAAGGAACGGCCCTCCAGGCGGATGTACGCCCACTTGCGGTCGTCCAGCCACGGCACGTGGTCCGACGGGCCGATGTGCACGTCGCTCTTGACCATCTCGTGCGGGATCTGGGACGTGACCGACTGGGTCTTCGAGATCTTCTTCGAGACCAGCCGGGTGCGCTCCAGCATGTTCATGAAGTCCATGTTGCCGCCGAAGTTGAGCTGGTAGGTGCGCAGCAGCTCGACGCCCCGGTCCTCGAACAGCTTCGCCAGCGCGCGGTGCACGATGGTGGCGCCGACCTGGCTCTTGATGTCGTCACCGACGATCGGCAGGCCGGCGTCGGTGAACTTCTGCGCCCACTCCGGGTCGGAGGCGATGAAGACCGGCAGCGCGTTGACGAAGGCGCAGCCGGCGTCGATCGCGGCCTGGGCGTAGAACTTGGCGGCCTGCTCGGAGCCGACCGGCAGGTAGCAGACGACCACGTCGACCTGGGCGTCGCGCAGCGCCTTGGTCACGTCGACCGGCGCGGCGTCGGACTCCTCGATGATCTCGCGGTAGTACTGGCCCAGGCCGTCGAAGGTCGGGCCGCGCTGGACGCTGACGCCGGTGGGCGGCACGTCGCAGAGCTTGATGGTGTTGTTCTCGCTGGCGACGATCGCCTCCGCGAGGTCCATGCCGACCTTCTTGGCGTCCACGTCGAACGCCGCGACAAAGTCCACGTCCGATACGTGGTAGTCGCCGAAGGTGACGTGCATGAGACCCGGGACGCGGTCGTTCGGGTCGGCGTTGCGGTAGTACTCCACGCCCTGCACGAGGGACGAGGCGCAGTTACCCACACCGACGATGGCGACGCGGACGGAGCCCATAGCGTCTGCCTCCTTCTTCATGACGGCCGCTCATTCCTGGACTCTCCAGGCGGAGGCGGGCTGTTGTTGTCTCGTGGACCGCCGGCCGTCCCGGGTCGCGGGACTGTCGGGGCACGGCCGGAGCGCTCGTTGGCGATGAGCTCCTCCAGCCAGCGGACCTCGCGCTCGCAGGCGTCGAGGCCGTGGCGTTGCAGTTCCAGGGTGTACGCGTCGAGACGCTCGGCCGCCCGGCCCAGCACGTCCCGAAGTCCTTCGCGACGCTCCTCGATCGTGCGGCGGCGACCCTCCAGGATGCGCAGCCGGGTCGCCTGGTCGGTGCGGGCGAAGAACGCGAAGTGCACACCGAAGCCCGTGTCGTCGTACGTCTCGGGCCCGGCCTGCGCGATCAGTTGGGCGAAGCGTTCCTTGCCCTCCGCAGTGATCTTGTAGACCACCCGACCTCGTCGGCTGGTCAGTGCGGGAACCTCCTCGGCGGTGGCCGGTGCGTCGGCGGCCTCGGTGATCCAACCCGCCGCCTGCAACCTGCGCAGGGTCGGGTAGAGCGAGCCGTAGCTGATCGCCGCCCGGATGGCGCCGAGCTTGGCGGTGAGCTCCTTGCGGAGTTCGTAGCCGTGCATCGGGGCCTCCTGCAGGAGGCCGAGGATGGCGAGCTCGAGCACGGGCCACCCTTTCCTTACCCTCGGAGCGGCTGATTAACCGCCTCGATGTATCGGACCGATACATCGCACGTTAGTACCTCCCCCGCTGTCAGGGCAAACCCCCGTTCTGCGCCAGCCCGTGCACGGATCGTGACGGTGGTCGCCCCACCCGATCGGAACGCGTACCCTTTGCCGCATGCGCACGTCTCGTCAGGTGGTCGACTACTCGCTGCAGAAGCGAGCAGTGCTGCGTGACGTGCTCGCCGGGCGGATCGGCACGTACGACGTGTGCGACGCCTCGCCCTACCTGAAGAACGCGGCCCGGTTCCACGGGGAACCGACCGAACAGCGGTGCCCGATCTGTCGGAGCGAGAACCTCACCCACGTCCACTACATTTACGGGGACGAACTCAGGCAGTCCGCCGGCCAGGCGCGCACGCTGGCCGAGTTGCCCGCGCTGGCGATGACGCTGCGTGAGTTTCAGGTCTTCGTGGTGGAGGTGTGCCTCGGCTGTGACTGGAACCACCTCGTCGAGCAGTTCCTGCTCGGCGGGGACGGGCTGGCCGACGGCGGTCCGGAACAGGGCGCTGCGGAGTCCGCCGCCGCCGCCCGGCAGGAGCGAAGGCGAGAGGCGCAACGGTGAACCTGGCTGATCCGGTCGACTCGGGTGTCGTACGACACAGACACCGCGACCGGCGGCCCATCGGCCCGATTGGCCCGAATGATGTGGAATTTGCAGCGCGCACCCGGCTCATCGCCGGCCTCATGGCGCGTGTGTCAGCTCACGGCAACCCGGTGGTGGCGCCCCCGCGTCCCACCGCGACCGGCAGGGTGTGAGGAATGAACTCGTACGGCGATCCCAGTTCCCCGCGCGCGCGGGCCCAGGTACCGGGTTCGAACGGCGGCCCCGGACCGGGGGCGGACGACGCGTACCCCCGATGGGGCGGTGACGACCGGGGTGCCGCCCCGGCCGGCCGGGCCTCGGTCGGCGGTGCCGCGCCCACCGGGCGGGCTTCGGCGGCGGTGCCCCCGCCGCGCGCGACAGGTGGCGCGGCCCCGGTCGGCCGGGCTACCCCGGGCCGGGCCTCGGTGCCGGTCTCCCCGGCCGGGCCGGGTCGGGCCTCCGTGCCGGTCTCCCCGGCCTCGCCGGGATGGGGTGGCGGGGGTCGGGCCTCGGTGCCGGTCTCCCCGGCGGGCGGACCGGCCGGGCGGGCCAGCGTCGGGACGGCTTCCGCCGGCCGGGCCAGCGTCGGCGCGGCCTCGGTCGGCTCCGCGGGTCGCGCCTCGGTGGCGCGGGCCGGCGTCGCGCCGGTCGGCGGCGGCGGGCCGGGTGGGCCGGGCGGCCCGAACGGGCCGGGTCGCGGCTACGGAGGTGGTGCCGGCGGTGGGCGTGGACGCGGCCCGGGTGACCCGGACGCGATGGCGAAGGCCAAGCGGCGCAAGCGGATCAACCTGCTGATCGCCGGCTTCGCGGTCTTCATCATGCTCGCCGGCCTCGGCGTGGTCGGCTTCACCTACTACTCCACCACCGTGGTGCTGCCCAACCAGATCAAGCTGCCGCTCGCCACGACCATCTACGCCAGCGACAACAAGACGGTCATCGCCAAGGTGGGCGAGCAGAACCGCACCTTCGTCTCGATCAACCAGATCCCGCAGCACATGCGCGACGCGGTGGCGGCGGCGGAGGACAAGAACTTCTACGAGCACGCCGGTGTCGACTACAAGGGCATCGCCCGCGCCGCCTGGAACAACCTCTCCAACGGCGACAAGCAGGGCGCCTCGACGATCACCCAGCAGTACGCCCGCAACGCCTACGAGAACCTCCAGGACGACTCGTACGCGCGAAAGGTGAAGGAGGCGATCGTCGCCTCCAAGCTCAACGATCAGTTCACCAAGGAACAGATCATGGAGCACTACCTCAACACCATCTACTTCGGCCGCAACGCGTACGGCATCGAGGCGGCGGCGCAGACCTACTTCGGCAAGTCGGTCTCGAAGATCGACGTGGCCGAGGCCGCCGTGCTCGCCGCCCTGATCAAGCAGCCGGAACCGAGCGCCACCCACAAGGGTTTCGACCCGGCGCTCAACCCCGCCGAGGCCAAGGACCGCTGGGACTACGTCATCAAGAACATGATCGAGATGCGCTGGGTCGATGCCCCCGGCCGGCCGGCGCATCCGACGGAGTACCCGACGAAGACGCTGCAGACCCCCAAGGAGTCCCGGTCGGGCGTCAAGTTCGGCGTCAACACCCCGATCGGCAACGTCATCAACTACGTCTCGGCGGAGATGCGGGAGAAGAAGCTCTGCACCGACAACGACGCCGAGGTGACCGAGCGCAAGCCGCGCTGCTCGGCGATGCTCCGCGAGGGTGGTTACCGGATCCGGACCACCATCGACAACAAGGTGCAGAAGGCCGTCACCAGCGCCGCCCAGCGCGGCACCAAGGGCTCCGAGTTGGACGGCGCGCGCAAGAACCTGATGGCCGCTGTGGTCTCCATCGACCCGCGTAACGGCCGGGTGCTCGGCTACTACGGCGGGGACGACGGCACCGGCACCGACTACGCCGGCACGAACACCGACACCAACGGCAACATCACCGGCGGGCACTCGCCCGGCTCCAGTTTCAAGATCTACACGCTGGCGGCGGCGCTGGAGGCGGGCAAGTCCGTCGACTCGCGCTGGAAGGGCCGGGCGTTCACCCCGGAGGGCGTGGAGTTCCGGGTCAGCAACGCCGGCACCGACAACCCCAAGTGCGGGGACTCCTGCACGCTGCGGGAGTCCACGCTGCAGTCGTTGAACGTGCCGTTCTACCACGTCAGCCTCGATATCGGGCCTGACAAGATCGTTGACATGGCGGCCAAGGCCGGCGTCAGCATGATGTGGCAGACGAACGTGAGCCCGCCCAAGGGGCACGACCTGACCAAGGAGAAGGCCGCCGACCTTGCGCCCGACCCCTTCTACCACGTGGTCGCCTACGGTCAGTACCCGATCACCGTGCTCGACCACGCCAACGGCATCGCCACCTTCGCCAACAAGGGCATCTACAACAAGGCCCACTTCCTGATCTCCGCCGAGAAGCAGAACAAGGAGACCGGCAAGTGGGAGAAGCTCGGCGGCGAGCAGCTCAAGCCGCAGAAGCGGATCAACCCGGACGTGGTCGCCGACGTGACCGACGTGTTGGAGGCCTACCCGGGCCGGATCAACCACACCTTGGCCGATGGCCGGAAGTCGACCGCCAAGACCGGCACCTGGGAGCTCAAGGAGGGCACCACCCAGAACGGTGACGCCTGGACCGTCGGCTACACCCCGCAGCTCGCCACCGCCGTCTGGGTGGGCAACAAGGGCAAGCGGGAAGCGATCAAGCTGAACAACGGCGCCAACATGACCGGTTCCTCCATGCCCGGCGAGATCTGGGAACGGGTCATGAACGGCGCCCTCAAGGGCGAGGAGAAGCTGGACTTCCCACCGGCGGCGAAGGTCGGCGACCCGGAGTCCGGCAACGGCACCCCGCCCCCGCCCCCGCCGCCGCCGCCGAACCCGAACGGCCAGAACTGCGCACCGACCGACCTGCAGTGCCTCCTCGGCGGTGGTAACCAGAACGGCAACAACCCGGGCGGCAACAACCAGGGCGGGAACCAAGGCGGGAACCAGGGAGGGAACCAGGGAGGGAACCAGGGCGGCGATCCGCCGACCCCACCCAACCAGAACCTCCCCGGCCAGAACGGCGGGAACGGCGGCGGACTGCTGCCCACCCCGCGTACCCGGGACTGAGCTGACCAGCACACCGACGAGCGTCTATGCCGCTGCCGGCGACCCGCAGACCTGCGGATCGCCGGCAGCGGCGTCTTTCGGCAGGCCCCCACCGGGGCGGTCCGCGCGGGGTTAAGCGGGCCGCCGGCGGAACATGCTGCTCGTCCGAGAGCCATTCATAGGGCAGGATGCATTCTCATGAGCACCCAGCCGACGACCGGCATCGACGACGCCGGGAGCAGCGACCACCCGTCCCGATCGGACGGCTTCGTCCGGGGCGTCTCCGAGGCGATCGGCGGGCCGCTCGGCGACCACGCCGTCGCCGTCGACCGGCCCGCCGGTCGGGAGAGCCGGTTCTGGACGGCGGCCCGGATCGTGCTGGCCCTGGCCTGCCTGACCCTGGCCCTGCACTGGGTGCAGAAGGCGCCCTGCCAGAACGGCGCCTGGCAGAACAACATCCAGTACACCCGGATGTGCTACACCGACGTGCTGGCCCTCTATTACGCCGAGGGCCTGCACGAGGGCAAGGTCCCCTACCGGGACCACCCGGTGGAATACCCGGTGCTCACCGGCTACATGATGGGCGCCCTCGGCCTGCCGGTGCACGCCGTCGGGGTCGACGACCCGACGATCAACCAGGGCCGGTGGTTCTACAACGCCAACGCGTTGGCCCTCAGCGCGCTCGCTGTCGCCACCGCCGCGGTGATCCTCGCCCTGCGCCGCCGACGACCCTGGGACGCGGCACTCTTCGCGCTGGCCCCGGCGCTGTTCCTCACCGCCACCGTCAACTGGGACTTCCTCGCCATCGGGCTGGCCGCTCTCGGGCTGGCCGCCTGGGCGAAACGACAACCCGTACTGGCCGGCATCCTGCTCGGACTGGGCGGTGCGGCGAAGATGTGGCCGCTGTTCCTGCTCGGCCCGATCCTGATCCTCGGCCTGCGCGCGAATCGGCTGCGGGCCGCGTTCACCGCCGTCGCCACCGGCCTGGTCGCGCTGGTCGCGGTGAACCTGCCGACGGCGATCCGCTACCCGGACAACTGGGGGCGGTTCTTCGACCTGAACACCACACGGCCCATCGACTGGGGCACGCTGTGGTACATCGGGCGGTACCTCGACGGCAAGGTGAACACCGGCGCTCCCGGCGACCAGGGCCCGTTCCAGTGGCTGAACGGCAACATCCCCACCCTCAACAACCTGTCGTACGCCCTGTTCGGGCTGGCCTGCATCGGCGTGGCCGTGCTGACCCTGCGGGCACCCCGCCGGCCCCGGCTGGCCCAGCTCGCCTTCCTCGTGGTGGCTGCCTTCCTGATCTTCAGCAAGGTCTGGTCGCAGCAGTTCGTGCTCTGGCTGCTGCCGCTGGCGGTGCTCGCCCGACCCCGCTGGGGGGCCTTCCTCGCCTGGCAGTTCGCCGAGGTGTGCTACTTCGTCGCCTTCTACGGCGAACTGCTCGGCTCGGCCACCAGTCGGCCGGTCTTCCCCGAGGGCGTCTTCGTGCTCGCCTCGTCGCTGCGGCTCGGCACGGTGGTGGTGCTCTGCGTCCTGATCGTCAAGGACATCCTGCACCCGGAGCGGGATGCGGTGCGCCAGACCTACCTCGACGACCCGGACGGCGGCGTGTTCGACGGTGCCCCCGACGCTCCCTGGCTGGCCAAGCTCCGGGGAAGAACCGAACTCCGGGCTGTCGTGCAGGATCGGTAGTGGAGCGGTGTCCTACCTGAGAGACGCTTCTCGCAGGCGAGCGTGAGGAGGGCTTTGTGGATGGCGGCCTGGATCTCCCACCTGCCATCGCCCGACGCCGCGTCGGCCACGGCTGCGGCCTCGGCGCACGACGATGAGTCGTCGAGTAGGCCACCGCACTGTTGCACTGGTTCCGCCGCCTCCGCATCCGCTGTGATTCCTTCGCCCGATGATGCCGCGCTTACGACCAACGATCTGCATTCCGGCGTCCGAGTGTCGGCTCCGCCTGAAAACTGACCACGTGGTTCCGGCTGAATCGGGACCACCTCCTGAAGCATCGGGAGGTGCTGAACGTGGAGGACTGGGCGGAGATCCGGCGGCTGCGGCGGTCGGAGGGCATGGCGATCCAGGCCATCGCACGGCGGTTGAGGATGTCTCGCAACACCGTGAAGAAAGGCCCTGGCCAGTGATGGGCCGCCGCGGTATCGGCGGGCGGCGAAGGGCTCGATCGTGGATGCCGTCGAGCCGCAGATCAGGGCATTGTTAGCGGAGTTCCCGGACATGCCCAGCGGGCGGTGGCGCTCGACTTCGCCGCGAATGTAGCGGCGGGCCTGCGTGTGCTTCAGGACAAGTGGAACCAGACCCGGAGCGCCTCGTTGATCATCAACGACGGGAACCCCGCCGGCTTGGAGAACTGGTTCTACGCCCTCTGGGCGTACAACTCGGGCCTGCATCCCAACCTCGGCACCGGCGAGCCATGGGGTCTCGGCTGGGGCAACAATCCGGCGAACCCGCGGTACCGGCCGGACCGCCGACCGTTCCTTGAAGACAGCTACGCCGACGCGGCCAAGCCGCAGTTCTGGCCCTATCAGGAGAAGGTGCTGGGATTCGCCGGGCATCCGCCGAACCTGCTGGAGGGGCCGGATACCTTCGTGGCCGGCTTCCGGGCTGCCTGGTGGAGCACCGTCGAGGACCGGGAGAAGGTCAAGCCGCCGGTGAACTTGTTCTGTGACGCGTCCAACGACTGTCATCCTGGGGAGCTGCACACCCCGGACGATCCGGACGTGGTGGGTGAGCCGGCCGGGCCGTGTGCGCATCGCAACGCGGCAGGCAAGTACGACCTGGTGTGCTGGTTCCACAAATCGGTCAACTGGAAGGGGAGCAGTCAGCTCGGCAATGAGGTGCTGCGCTTCGATCCCGGCTACGCATACCAGGACGACGCGACAACCTATCTGCCGAAGTGTGATCTGACCGGCCTGCCGACGGGCAGCCTGGTGATCGACGATGTGCCCGGGGGTACTCCACCCGTCCGTGCGGGTTGTACGAACAGTTGGACCAATTCCGGCACCTTCGGGCTGAGCTTCGCTACCGACTCCGTGGGAAATCTGCCCTCCAAGGTCGACTTCCATCAGATCGGTGGTGGCTTCGGTGGACACTTCTGGTTCGCCCATACCTGGGCTCCAGGTGATCTGGGCGGCAAGATGAAGGTCGCTGGCACCTGGACCCTCAACCAGGCGGTCACCGGTTGGGCGCGGGTGATGGTGCATATTCCGGATCACGGCGCGCACACCCGGCAAGCCACCTACGAGATCGACCTCGGGCAGGGATTCGGGGCTGGTAAGAAGCGGGTCGTCCTGCAACGGGTGCAGAGCAATCAATGGGTGTCGCTCGGGGTGTTCAAGTTCACCGGAACGCCGAAGGTGCGGCTGACCAACGACGCGTATGACGGAACCGGGGACGAGGATGTGGCGTGGGATGCCATCGCGATCCAGAAGTTGACAGCCAAGCCCCGCCACCAGGTCGTTTCTCTGGGTGATTCGTACTCGTCGGGTGAGGGGGTCTCAAGCTCGAACGGGTCCGACTATTACCGGGAGACCGACTACAAGCAGATCGTCAACGACGAGGTTCGCTATCAGGACGTCTGCCACCGGTCCCGGTCCGCCTGGTCCCGGTTGGCGAAATTCTCCGACAGTACGTCAAGCATCGGCTCCCGTTCGGACGGTTGGGATCCGAACCTGGATTATCAGTTCCTCGCCTGTTCCGGTGCTCAGACGGAGCAGCTGCTTCCCGGCTACACCGTCCCAGCCGGGCAGCCGTTGCCGACGAATGCGTGGGGCGAGGCGGCCGAATACCATTCAGGTGAGATGTCGCAGCTCGACCGAGGTTTTCTGGACGAGAACACCACGTTGGTGACACTGTCGATCGGCGGTAATGATGCCCGCTTCGCCAATGTGCTCCAGTTCTGTTTCCTGAACAGCTTTAACTGCGACACCGACACCTATCCCGGTGACACCAAGCCGCTTGCTGCGCAGGTCAAGGCAGACATCGAGGGGCCAGTGAAGCAGTCCATCAAAACAGTATTACGAGAGATCCACAAGAAGGCGCCAAGTGCGCAGATCATGCTAATGGGCTATCCGAAGCTGTTCGAGGACACCGGGCCACTCTGCATGCCCGAGATCAGCGACGGGGAGCGGAAGTGGTTGAATAACACGGCCATGCTGCTGGCTTCGGTAATGGGCCTCGCCACGACTGAAGCCAGCTCGGAGGGCATCCCCACTTATTTCGGTGATCCCACCTTTGCGTTCTCCGGTCATGGTGTCTGTGCTCAGACGGAGGAAATCCACAGGGTGGTTTACACCCTGACTCCGGGCGAGAATGGGGAGTTACTGGACGAGCTGCCGGAAAGCTGGAACAAGTACGGCATTTCGCAGCAATCATTCCATCCCAACCTAGGCGGCTCTAACCGCTATGCTTCGGTGATGAATCACGTCGTCGTCGATTTCATGGGCCTGTGATCAGAGCTTTCCGAGCGGTGCCGGTGGGGAGGATGCTCCTCCTCGCCGGCACCGCCCTGCTCTGCCTCACCAGCTGTGGTCTCGACTCCGAGGCGCGGGCGGTCGACACGGCGACCGACTCGGTGCGGTCCCGCGCCGAACTGGCCCGGCGTACCGCTGTCGCAGTCCTCGCCGACCCGCACACTGCCGAGCGTGACCCGGCAGGCCAGCTGGCCGCTCTGGCCGGGTCGGTGGGCACCACAGAACGTTTCGGCACGGTCTTCGCCAGCCGGTCCTCCCCTGATGAGCGGCTGGAAGTGGACGTCTACTACGACGGGACCGCCAACGGCGGTGGATTCGTCGCCGCCGAGGTTCACGTCCGGCTCTGTGTGCGGTTGGCCGGCGTCGCCGAGAAGGACCCTCAGGTGACGATGACCGATACCGCCTGCCCCGGGATCCCCGACGGGTCCGACCGCCGAATCGTGAAGCTCACTGATTAGAAGCCTCCGCTGTGCCGTGCCGACGGGAGCAGGTGCTCAGAGACGGAACACGACGGCGTTGCCGACCTGCTGACGGGTGATGCCCAACTGCTCGACCGGCGCATCCACCGTCACCTCCCACGGCGTACCGACGATCTGGTCCCGCAGCACCACCACGTTGCGTACGCCGAGGGTGCGCAGGTAGTCGACGCTGGTCTGGTCGGGGAAGGCCGCCGTCACCCGACGGACGTCGTCGAGCTGCTTCGGGGTGAAGCCGCTGCCGCCGTTGACCACCTGCTGGAAGCGGCTGGTCGACCAGAGCATCACCGGCTGGTCCTGGTTCTGGCTGCTGGGCAGCACCAGCAGCGGACCGTCCACCGTGCGCATCGCCGCCGGCTGCTCCGGCACCACCGGGTGCGGTGTGGTGTTCAACCCCTCCACGACCACCAGCAGCAGCGGCAGCAGGGTGGCCACGCGCAGCCACGGTGACGGCCGGGAGGGCACCCGCTCGGTGCTCAGCTCGCGGACCCGCTGGGCGAAGGCGCTCACCGCACCGGCGGCCAGCAGGCCGAGCAGCAGCGTCGTCCAGAGCATCATCCGACCGGGCGTACGCAGACCGTTGAAGCCCGGCAGGTGGTCGAAGAGCGGCGCATAGGTGAAGGTGCCGTCGAAGAACCGGGTGCCCATCGCCAGCACCATGGTGACCAGCACCCCGGCCAGCATGAACAGCCGGTGCCGCAGCCGCCACACCGAGAGGAACAGCCCGCCGGCCGCCAGCGCGTACAGCACGAAGCCCGGCAGCAGGGTCATCTCCGGATGCCAGGGCAGCGCCGCCCGCGCCCCCTCGTGCAACCCACCCCAGATCCACGACTCGCCGGGCGCGGTGAAGAAGCCGCTCGCCGGTGGTGAGTAGACACCGATGTCGCCGATCGTCCGTTCCGCGTTGGGGTGCAGCTCGGCGACCTTGAAGTACGGCACCGCCAGCAGCGCGCCGACGGCGGCGAAGAGGAGCCCGCCGACCAGGTCGGCCACGAACAGCCGCCGCCCGAAGGGCCGCCGCCCCTGCCGCCGCCGCCAGAACCACACCACCGCCGAGACCAGCAGGATGACCGCGAGGACGTACGCGAAGACCAGGCCGATGCCGAAGCCCAGGCTGAGCTGCCAGGCCGCGACCGCCCACCCGGCGTACGCCCAGCCGACCCGGCGGCGTTCGGGGCGGTAGCCGTGCCGCAGCGACCAGCCGTGCCCCCGGGCCAGCATGGCCAGCGCCAACGGGATACCGCCGTTGGAGACGATGTGCAGGTGACCGGCCTGGGCGAGCAGCCACGGCGCGTACGTGTAGCTGACCCCGGCGACGGCCGACCCGATCCGTCCCGCGCCCAACTGCCGGGCCAGCACGTACGCCCCGAAGGTGGCCATCGCGTGCGCCAGCACGAACATGATGTTGTAGCGGAGCACGGCGGCGTCCGGGCCGGTGCCGAGCAGACCGACCGGGGCGTACCCGAGCAGCATGTCGGAGAAGGCGAAGCTCCACGGCTCCGGGAAGAACGTGTTGGACTGGAACAGCTGCCCCGGGTCGGTCCGCAGGGCATGCCCGGACCAGGCCATCTGCCAGGCCTGGAGGCTCGGGTCCCAGTAGTCCTGGGGGAGCGTGTAGAGCGGGTAGCGCAGGGTCGGCCAGGTCATCCCCACGGCCAGCGTGAGCGAGCCGAGGACGGCGAGCGTCCACTCGTGCACCAGGAACCGGCCGGTGGCGTGGGCTGCCCGGACGGGGCGGCCGGGCACCGGTTCGGGCGCGGGCGCGAACGAGGTCCACGGATCGGCCTCGGCCGCCGGCTCCTGCTGCTCCGCTTCGCCCCCGGCCGGCCCGTCACCCCGGCTCTTCCCGGCTTCGTCTTTCCCGGCCCTGCTTCTCCTGAGCCGGTCTTTCCAGGTCCTGGGCTTCGCAGCCGGGTCGATCGTCGTGCCGGCCTGGTCGGCTGCCACCGCGATCGTCGCGCCCTGGTCGGCTGCCACTGCGGTCGGTGTGCCGGCCCGGTCGGTCGCCACCGTGGTCGGCGCTGCGGCCTTCTCCGTGGTCGTCCCGGCCGGCTGGGCCTTCGCCCCGGTCGGCCCGGGGTCGGCCCCGGCCTTCCCGCCGCCGGCCCTCCCACCCTCGGCCCGGCTCTCGTCGGCTACCGGGCCGCCCTCGGCGGGCTCCACGCCGGCTCCGTCGGCCTGCAAGTCGGGTCCGCCCGGCTCACCGCCCGACCCGGCCGGCTCACCGCCCGACCCGGCTGGCTGCGGGTCGGGTCCGGTGGCCGGGGGCGGGTCGTTCCTGCCCGGCTCCGAGCTGTCCCGCGCGTCGGGTGCCGGCCGGTCCTGCGGCGACCCGGGGGTGGGGTCCGTGCCGCCGGTCTGCCGTGGGGGTGGGCTGCCGCCCGTCGCGTTGGTGGTCATCGGCGCTCAGGCCCCCGTGCCGAGCTGCCCACGGAGGAAGGCGATGTCGGCACCCTGACCGGTCGCCCCGCCGGGGGTCTCCACGATGACCGGGGCGTCCGCCGCCCGGATCACCGCCACCAGCAGCTCCGGGTCGATGGTGCCGCCGTCGAGGTTGTCGTGCCGGTCCTGCCCGGAGTTGAACCCGCCCTTGGAGTTGTTCGCGTGCACCAGGTCGATCCGGCCGGTGATCGCCTTCACCCGGTCGACCAGGTCGAGTAGCTCCTCGCCACCGGCGTACGCGTGGCAGGTGTCGAGGCAGAAGCCCACCTCGTAGTCACCGAGGGCGTCCCAGAGCCGGGCCAGCGCGTCGAGCCGCCTGGCGCAGGCGTTGTCGCCGCCGGCGGTGTTCTCGATCAGGACCGGCACGGGGAAGCCACCGGAGTCGGCCGCGTAGGCGAAGGTCTTGCGCCAGTTGTCGAAGCCGACGGCGAGGTCGTCACCGGCATTGACGTGGCCGCCGTGCACGATCAGCCCCCGGGCGTCGAGCTGCGCCGCCGCAGTGGCGTGGGCCAGCAGGAGCTTGCGGCTGGGGATGCGGATGCGGTTGTTGAGGGTGGCCACGTTGATGACGTACGGGGCGTGCACCCAGAGGTCCACGTCGGCGGCGCGCAGCCGGTCGGCGTCCTCCCGGGGTTTCGGGGCCTTCCAACCCTGCGGGTCGGAGAGGAAGAACTGCACCGCCTCGGCGGTACGGGTGGCCGCCTCCGCCAGCGGGTCGGCCTGGTCGACGTGGGCTCCGATACGCATGCAGGCGAGCCTACGTCCCGTCCCCGACGCCGGCTGGTGACGGTCGCGGGCAAGTCGCGCCGTCCCGCCGCCCCGGTCCGCCGCGTCGCAGGGTGCGTGGCGTCACCCGGTGACCGCGGCGATCGTTGACCGAGGTAGGGCAGTGGGACGAATAGTTGCAATTCGGCTATCACGTGACGATTGCCGTTGTACCGTCAGATAACAACAGGATGAAGCTCCGCGGGGTGTCCTCGATCCAACCTCATCGGTGTGGTCGTTCCTCCCCAGGTCCCACCCAAGGAATGCGGACGGGACGCCCCGCGGCCCCGTG
This sequence comes from Micromonospora sp. NPDC049257, assembly GCF_040678915.1. Lineage (NCBI taxonomy): Bacteria > Bacillati > Actinomycetota > Actinomycetes > Micromonosporales > Micromonosporaceae > Micromonospora > Micromonospora sp. NPDC049257. The sequence continues at coordinate 377,218 of NZ_JBFAQU010000001.1, read as the reverse complement.
GACAGGGGTCCACCGCCGGCCTTCGGGTGTCGCGGTGGGCCCCTGTCGCCCTTCCTGCCCGGCCGGGTCACCCCGTCGGGTCGACCTGCCCGGGCATGATCGTCGGGGCCGGGTATTCTGGTCCGGTTGTCCGCGTCCGGTCGGGTTCCCCCGCTCCGGGACGGGCACGACGCACGACCTCCTGCCACGGAAGGACCGTGGCCGCCTAGCCCACAGGAGGTGAGCACGTCTTGCGTCATTACGAAGTAATGGTGATCCTCGACTCCAGCCTCGAGGAACGCACCGTCGCACCCTCGCTCGACACGTACCTGAACGTGATCCGGACCGCGGGTGGCTCGGTCGAGAAGACCGACGTGTGGGGCCGCCGGCGCCTCGCGTACGAGATCAACAAGAAGGCCGAGGGCATCTACGCCGTCATCGACCTTCAGGCGACGCCGGAGGCGGTGGCCGAACTCGACCGCCAGCTGCGGCTCAACGAGTCCGTGCTGCGCACCAAGGTCATCCGGCCGGAGATGCGCTAAGCATTCAACCCCGGTTCGCCCGGATCAGCCTCGTCGGTGATGTCGTACGGCTCTGCGAGTCTGTACGACGCAACGATGAGTGCGCGAGGAGTTGGTCATGGCAGGAGACACCACCATCACGGTCATCGGCAATCTGACCGATGACCCCGAGTTGCGGTTCACCCCGTCGGGTGCGGCGGTCGCCAAGTTCCGGGTCGCTTCGACGCCCCGGTTCATGGACAAGACCACCAACGAATGGAAGGACGGCGAGCCGCTCTTCCTGGCCTGCACCGTGTGGCGGCAGGCGGCGGAACACGTCGCCGAGTCGCTCCAGCGGGGCGCCCGCGTGATCGTCTCGGGTCGGCTGCGTCAGCGGTCGTACGAGACCCGCGAGGGTGAGAAGCGCACCGTCATCGAGCTCGAGGTCGACGAGATCGGCCCGTCGCTGCGCTACGCCACGGCGAAGGTGCAGAAGATGTCGCGTTCCGGTGGTGGCGGCGGTGGCTTCGGTTCCGGTGGCGGTGGCAATCAGGGCGGCGGCGGAGGCAACTTCGACGACCCCTGGGCCTCTGCTGCTCCGGCTCCCTCCTCGCGCGGTGGTTCGGGCGCCAATTTTGATGAGGAGCCACCGTTCTAATGGCGCCGAGCGCCCGCGATCGTAAACCAGGAGCACGTGCAATGGCCAAGGCTGCGGCACTTCGCAAGCCGAAGAAGAAGGTGAACCCGCTCGACAAGGACGGGATCACCTATATCGATTACAAGGACACCGCGCTGCTGCGTAAGTTCATCTCCGACCGCGGCAAGATCCGCGCTCGGCGGGTGACCGGGGTCACCTCCCAGCAGCAGCGGCAGATCGCCCGTGCGGTCAAGAACGCCCGTGAGATGGCGCTCCTGCCGTACACCGCCACGGCCCGCTGAGAGGAGGCACCGACATGAAGATCATCCTGACCCAGGAAGTTTCCGGTCTCGGTGCCCCCGGCGACATCGTCGAGGTCAAGAACGGCTACGGCCGTAACTACCTGCTGCCGCAGGGCTTCGCGATCAGCTGGACCAAGGGTGCGGAGAAACAGGTCACGGTCATCAAGCGGGCCCGCTCGGCCCGGGAGATCCGCGACCTGGGCCACGCCACCGAGGTCAAGGACCAGCTTGAGGGCCTGAAGGTCAACCTGAAGGTCCGCGCCGGCGACGGTGGCCGGCTCTTCGGCTCGGTCACCCCGGCCGAGGTCGTCGACGCCGTCAAGGCGGCCGGCGGCCCGGTCCTCGACCGTCGTCGGCTGGAGATGCCCGGTCACATCAAGTCGACCGGCGCCTACCCGGTGCGGGTCAAGCTGCACCCCGAGGTGTCCGCCAAGTTCGACCTCAACGTCGTCCAGGGCTGACCTCACCGCACAGCATCACCCGACATGGCCCGCACCGGCACCCGGTGCGGGCCAAGTCATGTCCACCGACGGCCCGGGGCTCTGCGGCGGCGTCCCTTCACCCCTGGGACTGTCGACCGCACACCACCCCAAGCCAGGCTCGGCGGCACCGCGCGGCGCCACCGACGCCGGAAGCTCCGCGCAGGTCAGCCGATCGGCTGACCGGTGATCGCGCTGATCAACACGGTGGACAGGCCACCACCCACCACCGCCGCCGCCAACGCCACCGTCGCCGGCCGCCAGGTCGTCCCCACCCGGCGCAGCAGGACCGCCACCACCAGACTGCTCAGCAGCGACAGCCCGAACCGGGGTGCCCCCGCGACCAGGGAACCGAAGGCGTGCGCCCGGGGCGGTTCACACCCGCCGCCGCTGATGTCCGTGACACAGCCGGCCGGTGGCTGACCGTCCAGGGTCAACAGCCACAGAAACACCAGCACCGCCGGCACCAGGTAGCAGGCGGCGGTGTAGACCAGCGGGCGCAGCGGGCCACCCGGGTCCGGGTCGAGCAGGTCGTCCTCCAGGCGGCGGCTCCACGAACCGGCACCCACCGATCCGATCCGGTCCCGCAGTGCGGCCGTCGCCACCGACCGGCCCGACGCCGGCTCGGCCCGACGCCGGGGCACCGGCCGGGGCCTCGGTGCCGTGTAACCCACCACCGGAGAGCGGGGTGCCGAGGTCGGTGGGTCCATCCACCGGGGATCGTCGCCGGCCAGCCGGGTGCCCGACCAGAACCCCTCCGGCTGCTCACCCCACGGCCAGCCCTCGCCACCCGTCACCGGCTGCGAGGACCGGGGAGGCACCGACCGTTCCCACCGGTCGGCGTCGTCCCGGGCCCGGCGGCCGTCACCGTCGGCGTCCCACCGGTCGGCGTCGTCCCGGCCCCAGCGGCCGTCACCGCCGGTGTCCCGGCGGCCGATCCCGCCCGTGTCCCGGCGGTCGACCTCGTCACGATCCGCGGTCACCGACCCCCACCGGCCGACACCGCCCGTGTCCCGGCGGCCGACCTCGTCACGATCTGCGGTCACCGACCCCCACCGGCCGACGTCCGTCCGGTCCCACTGCGCGGTGTCGGTGAACCGGTCCCACTGGCCGGTGTCGTCGCTCTGCTCCCACCGCGACGCCCCGCCGGGACGCTCCCAGCGGTCGTCAGCCACCGGACTCTGCCAGCTGTGCACGCCGGACGCGTCCCACGGGTCCACCGCAGGCCGGTACTCCGGCTCCGGCTCGGCGGAACGGCTCCACGGGTCGCTCGCCGGACGGCTTCCCGGGTCGGTCAACGGCCGGGCCCACGAATCGTCGGTGTTGCGCCGCCGTCGCCGGGGCGGTTGCTCAGGTACGGCCTCCACCGGCAGGTCGGAGTCGTCACCGCCGGACCAGATCACCTCGGGCCGGCGGGACGGCGACCGCCGCGGGCGAGCCGTCGGGGCGGCCCCGGAGACCGGCGCACCCTCATCGGTGTCCGCCCGCCGGCTGCCGACGTACCCCTGATCCTGCGGGCGGTCGAAAGTCCACTCCCGGGTGTGGTCGGACTCGGGGGCGGCGGCGATGGCGCGGGTTTCCCGCCGTTCGCTCTCCCGCCGCCGTCTGGCGGCACGACGACCCACCCCGGAGACCGGAGGGGCGTCGTCGTCCTCGTCGTCCGGGGCGGCATGCCGGCCACGGCCGTCGGCGTGGGCGATCCCCGACTCGACCGCCCACCGGGGCAGGTAGGCGTCGACGGGCTCCTCCTGGCCACGCTCGACCGCCCGGCGGCGGCTCGGCGTGCGGTAGCGGTCCGTCGAGGAGTGTGAAGCTGACAGGACCGGGTCGCCGAGGTCGTCCCACGGGGCGATCGGCTGACGCTCGCGCGGGTTGCCCTCCCCGCGCTCCCAGTCCCGGTAACTCACGGCCGGAGCGTGACCCTTCTCAACCGAAAGTGCAATCCGCTGTCCAGGTGTAGCCGTTTCGCAGAGATAGTACGGGAAGACCGACCCAAGAGCCTTACCAGAAATTATTCGTCCACAGGGTGGGGACAAAGAAACACCAGGTCAGAGCCGTGGAGCCCGGATTTCCTCCACAGTTTTCCACAGGCTGTGCACACGCTGCGCACATGGTTGTCCACTCGCGTCCACAGGTTGTCCCGAGGCTCATCCACCGCGCCGGTTGAGGGTCTGACCTCGGGGTCCGTATCGTGGGGCACCGACCGGTCGCGCGATGGCCCCCCGATCGACCCGACCGGCAGGTGGCACACCACCGGCGTACCGCTGGGGCCAGCTCGACGCTGTGGAGGGGGAACCGTGTCGGTCACCGACGACATGCGGGCGGAGCCCCGGGCAGCGGGGCAGTCGTCCGCCCCGCCGCCCCGCGACGGCCAGTTCGACAAGACCCCACCCCAGGACGTGGCCGCCGAGCAGTGCGTCCTCGGCGGCATGCTGCTCTCCAAGGACGCGATCGCCGACGTCGTCGAGATCCTCAAGTCGACCGACTTCTACCGGCCCGTCCACGCCACCATCTTCGACGCGATCCTCGACATCTACGGGCGCGGTGAGCCGGCCGACGGCATCACCGTCGCGGCGGCCCTCGCCGACTCGGGGGACCTCGCCCGGGTCGGCGGCGCCCCCTACCTGCACACCTGCATGGCGGCCGTCCCGACGGCGGCGAACGCCTCCTACTACGCCCGGATCGTCGGCGAACGCGCGGTGCTGCGCCGGCTGGTCGAGGCGGGCACCCGGATCGTGCAGCTCGGCTACGGCACCGCCGCCGGGGGCAGCCGCGACGTCGACGACGTCGTCGACCTGGCCCAGCAGGCGGTCTACGAGATCACCGAACGGCGGGTCAGCGAGGACTTCGCGATCCTCGCCGACATGCTCCAGCCCACCCTCGACGAGATCGAGGCGGTCGGCGCGCAGGGCGGCGTGATGACCGGGGTGCCGACCGGCTTCACCGACCTGGACCGGCTGCTCAACGGCCTGCACCCGGGGCAGCTCATCATCGTGGCCGGCCGGCCCGGTCTCGGCAAGGCGCTCGCCCTGGACACGCCGCTGCCCACCCCCGACGGCTGGACCACGATGGGTGAGGTCGAGGTCGGCGACCGGTTGCTCGCCGCCGACGGTACGCCGACCACGGTCACCGCCGCGTTCGCCGTGATGCACGGGCGTCCCTGCTACGAGGTCGAGTTCTCCGACGGCAGCGTGATCGTCGCCGACGCCGAGCACCTGTGGCAGACCAGCACCCGGACGTGGGCCCTCGCGCCGGCAGGCGGCATACCGGCAGACGCAGCTCAGGGCCCCGCCGAGGCCGGCTACGGCGTAGTCACCACGGCGCAGATCGCGGCGACGCTGCGTACCGGCCCGGAGGGAAGCCCCCGCCACGCCGTCGCCACCTGCGCCCCCCTGCAACTGCCCGAGCGGGCGGTGCCCATCCCTCCGTACGGCCTGGGTGGCTGGCTCGGCGACGGCCGGGCCGACCCGGGTCATCTCGCCGGGTCCTTCCTGGCGACGCTGCGGGAGATCGGCGTCCTCGCGGACAAGCACATCCCCCGGGACTACCTGCGCGGCTCCGAGGCGCAACGTCGGGCGCTGCTCGCCGGGTTGATGGACACCGCCGGCACCCTCACCCCGACCGGCGACCTCCGGTACACCTCGATCTCGCGTCGGCTGACCGGTGACGTGCGGGAACTCGTGGTGGGTCTCGGGTACCGCTGCACGGTCACCGAGCGGCCGGCACCCGGTCGGACCGGGACGACGTACACGGTCGCCTTCGCCACCCAGGACGCCGTCTTCCGCCGCGAGCCCAGGGCGTCCGCCGAGGCCGTCCGCCCACGCACCGACCCGGGTGTCCGGTACGTGGTGGACGTGCGGCCGGTGGCCAGCGTGCCGGTGCGGTGCGTGACCGTCGACAACCCGGACCATCTCTACCTGGCCGGCCGGTCGATGATCCCCACCCACAACAGCACGGCCAGCATGGACTTCGCCCGCAACGCGGCGATCCGGGCCAACCAGGCCGCCGCCATCTTCTCGCTGGAAATGAGCAAGGTCGAGATCGTCATGCGGCTGCTCTCGGCCGAGGCGCGGGTCCCGCTGCACGTGCTGCGCAGCGGGCAGCTCTCCGACGACGACTGGACCAAGCTGGCCCGCTGCATGGGTGAGATCAGCGAGGCGCCGCTGTTCGTGGACGACACGCCGAGCATGAACCTGATGGAGATCCGGGCGAAGGCGCGGCGGCTCAAGCAGAAGCACGATCTCAAGATGATCGTCGTCGATTATCTCCAGCTGATGACCTCACCGAAGCGCACCGAGAGCCGTCAGCAGGAGGTCGCGGACCTGTCCCGTGGCCTCAAGCTGCTGGCCAAGGAGGTCGAGTGCCCGGTGATCGCGGTCAGCCAGCTCAACCGTGGCCCCGAGCAACGCACCGACAAGCGACCCCAATTGTCCGATTTGCGCGAATCTGGCTCGATCGAACAAGATGCTGACGTCGTCATCCTGTTGCACCGCGACGACTACTACGACAAGGAGTCGCCGCGCGCCGGAGAGGCGGATTTCATAATCGCCAAGCACAGGAATGGTCCGACCGATAGTATAACGGTCGCGGCCCAGCTTCATCTCTCTCGATTCGTCGATATGGCTATCGGATGACCGGGGCCGGGAGGTAACTCGCCGGTGAGCGGCGACGAGACGTGGTCGTACGTGCGGAGAGCGGGGAGAGCATCACGAGTATCGCCCTGCGTTACGGGGTGACAAGGCAGGCGATCCGAGGGATGCTCCGTCGTTGTGGCGTACCTGCGCGTCGGACCGGGAGGCTGACGGATGCGCAGCGGGAGGAAGTGATAAATCGATTTCTCAACGGAGTGAGCCTCGGGCAGATCGCCACCGAGTTCAGCGTCACGGTTCCGTCTGTTCGCGGCCTGATCTCCCGCCGAGGAATCAATATCCCATCAGTCTCGGAGGGTTTGCGGCATGATGCCTTCGACAGTCTGACGCCTGATGCCTGCTACTGGATCGGGTTCCTGTTCGCTGACGGATGTGTCAGCTACCGGCCAGGTCACCTGCCGCAGATATCGATAGGGCTGGCTGAGCGAGACCGAGGCCAGTTGGTCGCGCTGCGGGATTATCTGGGCTGTGGTAACAGCATCTCCCAAACAAATCCGACCCAAGGATCGTGTCAGTTCTCCGTGCGTTCGCGGAGCTTGGCGGACCGGCTCATCGAATTGGGCAGATACGATGATTCCATCGACGAGCGGTTGGTCGTCTCGCGCGACTTCTGGCGTGGTGTCGTCGATGGTGACGGCTCGCTGGGGATCTACAAGAGGGCAGCCCCGAGCGGTCGAACCTTTGCTCAGTTCAGAGTGGTCGGAAGACGACATGTCATGACCGCATTCGTTTCTTTCCTCGAAAGTAGCGGCATCAGTGGTCTGTCGGTGCGTCCACACAAGAGTATCTGCACTGTCGGAACCACCTGTGGGCCGGCCGAGAGGATAGCCTCCCTCCTCTACCTCAATGCCGAACCGGCGCTGGCCCGGAAGGCGGAGATTGCCGCACAGATGATCGTCCGCCAGCGGTAGCACATCAGTTCCGTGCCCGTCGAGATCAGCCGAGCAGCGGAAACCAGCCGGCTGCCTCGCCCAGCGCCACCCGGTCCCGGTCGGTCAACGGCTCCCGACCGGTGGCCTTGCCCAGGTAGGTCAGGTCGTCCCAGTCGGCGGGCCGGACGGCGTCGTCGCTGAGCAGGCCGTCCATGGTGGTGACCGCGACCTCGACGGCCAGCGGACCGGGCGGCGGCCCCTCGGGCAGGTGGTGCACCAGATCGAGGTGGTGTACGACGGCCTCGGTGGTCAGCGTGGCCAGGAAGTCGGGCACCCGCAGCACGTGCCCCTGGGTGGTGACGTGCCCCTGCGGGTCGGCGGCACCCGCCGCGCGGACGGCAGCCGGTGCGGTGTCCGCCCAGATCCGGACCACACCGGTGGGCCGGTCGAAGGCGGCGGCCGAGCGGCGGACCCACCACGCGTGCCGGGCTGCGGCGTCGGGGTCGTCACCCGCCGGGAAGGACCGCCAGTAGCTGACGTCGTCGGTGTCTGCCGGCCCGTCGGCGGGGCTGGCCAGGGCGACCAGGGCGCGTTGGGCGTCGCCGAGCAGGTGGAAGAGCAGGTCGGCGACGACCCAGCCGCGACACCGGGTGGATCGTTGCAGCGCCGCGTCGTCGAGGTCGGTGACCACCCGGGTGATCCCGTCGTAGACCTGCGCCAACGCGGTGTGCTGCCGGACGAACGTCATGCCGTGCAGCGTCGCACGAGCGGCGTGCCCCGGCACGACGGTTGACGGGCCACCTACCGTGGCCACCCGGCAGTGCCGCCCGGCGGGACCGGGCCGGGCACGGAAGGTCCCGGCCCGGTCGTCGACGGGATCGCTCAGCCGAACATCTCGTCGAGGAAACCCTTGTGCTTCTTGCGCTTGTAGTGGCCGTGGTAGCCGTGCTGCTGCGGGTGACCGTAACCACCGTGGGTGCCGTACGCGGGCTGCGGCGGGTAGCCCGGCGGGGGCGGGGGCGGCGGCACGGCACCGTAGCCCGGCTGGTGGCTCGGGGCGGGCGGTGGCGGAGGCGGCGGTGGGTATCCGCCGGGCGTCTGGACGTGCTGCTGACCGGGGACGGGCCCCGGCTGACCGGGCGCGGGCGCACCGCGCTGCTGGTTCCAGTTCGCCTCGGCCTCGAACAGCTTTTCGAGTTCGCCACGGTCCAGGAAGATCCCCCGGCACTCGCCGCACTGGTCGATGACGACTCCGCTGCGCTCGTACTGGCGCATTTCTCCGCGACACTTGGGACAGGTGAGCTGCATCGCTCGACGGTACCCGGTCGGCGCAGTATTCAGGCGGTGGCGATCAGCGCCCCGGTCACCTCGTCGTCGTCGACCTCGTGGAAGTCGTCGTAGTAGGCACTGACCGCGCCGAAGTCGGCGGGACGCCGGGCGCAGACCACCTCGTCCGCTTCGGCGGTGAGCATCTCGTACGCCTGCTGCGCGCCGACCGGCACGGCGACGACGACCCGGTGGGCACCGAGTCGCCGGGCGACCTGTACGGCGGCGCGGGCGGTCGCACCGGTGGCCAGGCCGTCGTCGACGATCAGGGCGGTGCGTCCGGTCAGGTCCAGCGGTGGGCGACCGGACCGGTAGCGGGCCTCCCGGCGGTCGAGTTCGGCCTGCTCGCGGCGTTGCACGTCGGCGCTGTCGGTCGGATCGAGTTGGGCGGCGACCTGGTCGTTGAGGACCCGCACGCCACCGGGGCCGAGCGCGCCGAAGGCCACCTCGGGGGCCCAGGGCAGGCCGAGCTTGCGGACCACCAGCACGTCGAGCGGTACGCCGAGCCGGTCGGCGACCACCCTGGCGACCGGCACCCCGCCGCGGACCAGGCCCAGCACGACGACGTCGGGTCGACCGGCCAGTGCGGTGAGTCGGGCGGCGAGTTGCCGACCGGCGTCGTCCCGATCGTGGTAGCTGCTCATGTGCTCAGGTTTACGCCCTGTGGGCGGGGCGTGCCGGGGACTCGGCGGAACCGGGGTCCGGTGGGTGGTCAGGGCGGGTGCCCAGCTCAGCAGGGCGATGGGGTAGAGCAGGTAGCCGAAGCGGGTGGTGGGCATCAGCAGGATGGCGGCGAGCAGGCCGTACCCGCAGATCAGCGTGGTGGTGGCGGCGCTGCGCGGTGGGCGGCGGACGAGCCGGACGGCGATGGCGGCACCGGCGGCGACGAGCAGCGCGGCGGCGACGAGCCGACCACCGGGCAGGGCGGTGGCGATCAAGTGGCCGGGGAAGGGGGACTGGGCGGGGCTGGTGACCTGGCCGTGGCCCAGCGGGAAGCGGAACACGTTCTCCACCAGCGCGTCCCGGTCGACCAGCAGGGCGGGGAGCAGGGCGAGGGCGGGTAGGCCGAGCGCACCGACGGCGACCCGCAGCCCGGCCCGCCGGGTGGTCCCCCAGAAGATCAGGACCAGCGCGACCGGCCAGGCGAAGAGTTTCAATGCGCCGGCCAGCCCGACCGCCACTCCGGCCCCGCCGGGCCGTCCGGCGGCGGCGAGGGCCAGGGCCAGCAGGCAGAGCGCGAGTACGGGCAGGTCGTCGCCGCCGGTGGCCAGGGTGAGCGCGCAGATCGGCAGGACGGTCGCCGCCTGCACGCCGCGCAGCACCGCCGCCGCCCCGGCCCAGCCTCCGCCGGCCCAGCCTCCGCCGGCCCAGCCTCCGCCGGCCCAGCCTCCGCCGGCCCAGCCTCCGCCGGGTCTGGCGGACCGTCGCAGGGCGACCACGGCAAGCGCCAGTGCGGCGGCGGTGACCAGCGCGAACCAGACGCGGGAGTCGGTCCACCAGGCGTCGGCTGCGGCCCGGGGCAGCCCGAACAACGCCATCCCCGGCTGGTACGGGGTGTAGCCGAGCAGCCGTTCGTCGGCGGGCAACGCGGCGATGGCGTCCGGCCCGAGGTAGGGGGTGCCGTGCTCGGCGAGCCGGATGCCGGCCTGTTCGACGACCACCACCTCCTCCTGGGCCCGGTCGGTCCGCCCGGCGGCCCGCTGCCCGGCCTGCACGAGCAGCGGGAGCAGGGCGGTGCCGACCCAGGCGAGGCCGGTGACGATCGCGCGGGCGGTGGTGCCGGCCAGCCCGGGGCGGTGGCGTCGCAGCAGGACCTGGGCGGCGACCAGGAGGGTCGCGGCGAGGTAGCCGACGGCGGCGACGCTCCCCCAGGCCCGGTGCGGTGCCAGGGTGGAGGTGGCGGCGGTGACGGCGGCAAAGGCTGCGGAGACGGTGTAGAGGCCGAGGTCGAGGGCGAGTCCGTCGGCTGCGGTGTCGACGGTCCGCCAGCGGCGGGCGGCGCGGTCGGCGACGGTCACGCCGGCAAGTGTGGCAGACCGGTCGCGCGGTTCCGGGCGGGCTGGCGGCGGCCGGGGGTGCTGAGGCGGATGACCGCGCCGGTGTCGTGCAGCGGGGTGGCGAGGGTGCCGGGCCGGCCGCCGGAGCCGCGTTGGAGGGCGGCGAGGAGCGCGCCGGCCGGCAGTGGGCGGGCGAACAGGTGCCCCTGGCCGGCGGCGCAGCCGAGTGACCACAGGGCGCGGCGTTGCGGTTCGCTCTCCACGCCCTCGGCGACGACCGCGAGGTCGAGGCTGCGGCCGAGGTCGAGGGTGGAGCGGATGACGGCCGCCGCCTCCGCGGAACTCTCCATCGCGGTGACGAAGCTGCGGTCGATCTTCAGCTCGTGGACCGGGATGCGGGAGAGCAGGGAGAGGGAGGAGTAACCGGTGCCGAAGTCGTCCAGGGCGAGCCGGATGCCGGAGTCGCGCAGCCGGCTCAGCACCCGGTCGACCACGTCGAGTTGGCTGAGGGTGAGCGTCTCGGTCAGCTCCAGGACCAACCGGTCGGGGGGGAAGTCGTGGGCCTGGAGGCGGGCCAGCACCGCGCTGGGGAATCGGGCGTCGAGCAGGCTGCGGGGGGAGACGTTGACCGAGACCGGGAGGTCGAAGCCGGCCGTACGCCAGGTGACGGCGGCGACGAGTGCCTGGTCGAGGATGGCCTCGGCGAACGCGGGGAGCATGCCGGAGCGTTCCACCGCCTCGATGAAGCGCAGCGGATCGATCACCCCGTGCCGGGGGTGGTGCCAGCGGGCGAGGGCCTCGGCTCCGGTCACCTCGCCGGTGCCGAGGTCGACGAGCGGTTGGAAGTTGACGGTGAACTCGTGGTCGGCCACCGCGCGGGGCAGTTCACCGCCGAGGGTGAGCCGGCGCAGGTCGGCGGTGTCCCGGGTCGGGGCGTACGTGGCGATCCGCTGGCCGGCACGTTTGGCCTGGTACATGGCGACGTCGGCGCGGCGCAGCAGCTCCGGCATGCCGCCGGTGGCGGGGGCCGCCGCGATGCCGCCGCTGGCCTCCACGCTGATCCGCATGCCGTCCACGTCGAGCGGTTCGTGCAGGGCACCGAGCAGGGTCTCGGCCCGGTGGGCGGCGATGGCGGGGGCGGGCAGGTTGCGCATCAGCACGGCGAACTCGTCCCCACCGAGGCGGGCGACCAGGTCCTCGTCGCGGGCGGCGGCGCGCAGCCGGTCGGCGACCTGCATCAGCACCTGGTCACCGGCGGCGTGGCCGAGGGTGTCGTTGACCTCCTTGAAGTGGTTGAGGTCGATCAGGACGAGGGCGGTCACCCCCTCGGCGTGCCGGGTGCCGAGCTGCTCGGTGCCCCGGTCGAGCAGTTGCCGGCGGTTGGCCAGGCCGGTGAGCGCGTCGTGGCTGGCGGCGTGGGCGTGTTCGGCGGCGACCCGGGCCAGTTCGGCGTACGCCTGGGCGTTGCGGACGGCGGTGCACAGGGCGGAGGCGAAGGTGCGCAGGGTGTACTGCTCGCGTTCGTTGAGGCGTACCGGGCCACGGAACCGGAGTCGGAGCATCCCGACGTCGGCCGTCCGGTCGTGGCCTTCGAGCCGGGCGGGCAGGACGGTGCCCTCGATGTCGCTGGGGGTGCCGGCGGGGCCGTCGTAGGTGATGGTGCCGCTGGCCCCCCGTACGGTGCGGCCGGCGTCGCGCAGCTCGATCTCGACCTCGTCGGCGGAGAAGAGCTCGGTGGCCTGGGTGACGGCGGTGGTGAGGACCTTGTCCAGGTCGACCACGTTGAGCGCGTCGGTGGTGCGGGCGAGGCGCTGCCAGGCCTGCTGCTCGGTGCGGGACTTGACCTGGTTGGAGTAGAGCAGGTGGAGGCTGAGCACCAGGGGCGGCACGGCCAGCAGGAGCCGGGGGTCGGCCTGGAGGATGACCAGGGTGACGGCGATGAGGACGAACCGGGCCAGCACGCTGGTCAGGCGGAGCCCGAGGTCGTCCCAGAACAGTCTGCGTAGCGCGGTGCCGGTGGCCATCGCGATGACCGGCAGGGTGAGCAGTTCGTCGAGGACGACCGCGACGAGGTAGGCGAGCCCGATCATGCCGATGACGTGTCGGAGGTCGGTGTCCTGTGGTGACCAGCCGAGGGTGTGCAGGGCGATGCCACCGCCGGCCGCCAGCAGCATGCTCTTGGCGATGCCGAAGGCGGTCTTGAGGGGTGAGGGCTTCATGGAGAGCAGGGCGATCGCGACGCCCGTGCCGGTGGTCAGCACGACCAGGGGTGCGGGGGCGACGGCCAGGCCGAGGACGATCGCGGTCTCGCTCCACGATATTGCGTGGACCGTTGCCCGAATTCGAATTCGCCAGTTGATCCGGACGCCGAGTGCGGCCATGAAGGCCAGGGCGATGGATCGGGTGAGGTCGCCGCCGGTGAGGTGCAGGTGGGCCAGTTGGTACAGGGCGACGGCCGCTGCTGCGGTGGCCACCACGCAGACGAGGCCGACGTGCAGCGTCAGCTGCCGCTCGGCCTCCGTCTTGCCTTCGTCCGGTCGTGCCATCGTGTCCTCGACAACCACTCCGTGTCGCTGAGCAGAGGCCAAGGCTACGTGGGGTCACGCCGCCACCACAATCGTTCAGAGCCACTCGTGTGCGGACATCGCTTTCGCCTCCCCTGGTCGCCGTGTCCGACCTTCCGGTCGGGATCTGACAGGGGACAGCCTAAGGGCGGTTAGGACGATTTTGGAGGTATAAATGTAACTATGAGCGATAGGTGAGAATTGAGTGCAGGTTGGTGACTTTCCGTTTCCACGGGGAAACGGAGTGCTGAGTGCTCCCGACCGTTCTCGTTAACGCTAGATAATGGTGCAGCGGCGGGGTTTGCGACATCGGGTGAGGGTCGCTGGTTGGAGCAACTGTGCGGTGACCGGCGGGTGAGTGCGACGGATCACCCGATTGCGGAACGCAGCGTAGTCGTGTGGGCGCGCTGGTGCCAGTGCCGACGAAGTGGCCCGGTGGCGATTCGCGGTCGCGACGCGACGTTGGGTTTCTCGTCCGTGACGACGAGGTGTCCGATCTCTCGGGCGATGACGTTTCCCGCTCTCCCGCCGACCCGAGAACGTATTAGTGGCGACCGATGAAATCGACGGTGAACTATCGATCACGAATCATCCCGTACGGCGTCGACCCGCTTGATCCCCACCGCCCGGGGTGAATGGGACGTACCCCCCGGTCGGACCCGGCCGCTAGGCTCGCGGACGTGACCGATCCCGCGCAGCTCAGCCACGTCGACGCCGCGGGCGCGGCCCGCATGGTCGACGTCTCCGCCAAGCCGGTGTCCGGCCGGGTCGCCGTGGCCGCCGGCCGGCTGCACACCACCGCCGAGGTGGTGGACCTGCTGCGCCGCGACGGGCTGCCCAAGGGTGACGCGCTGGCCGTCGGCCGGCTCGCCGGCATCATGGGCGCCAAACGCACCCCCGACCTGATCCCGCTCTGCCACCCGATCGCCCTGCACGGCGTCGACGTCGACCTGCGCCTCACCGACGACACCGTCGAGATCACCGCCACCGCCCGCACCGCCGACCGGACCGGGGTGGAGATGGAGGCGCTGACCGCGGTCGCCGTCGCCGGGCTGGCCCTGATCGACATGGTCAAGGCGGTCGACCCGGCCGCCACCGTGGACGCCGTCCGGGTGCTGCGCAAGACCGGCGGCAAGACCGGCGAGTGGGTCCGCCCCCAGGACCGGCCGTGATCCGGGCCCGGGTGATCGTGGCGTCCAACCGGGCCGCCGCCGGGGTGTACGCCGACACCAGCGGCCCGCTGCTCGTCACCGGCCTGCGCGAGCTGGGCTGCCAGGTCGACGAACCGGTGGTGGTGCCCGACGGTGAACCGGTCGGCGAGGCACTGCGCGCCGCCCACACCGACGGGATCGACGTGGTGCTGACCAGCGGCGGCACCGGCATCACCCCCACCGACCGGACCCCGGAGGTGACCCGGGCGCTGCTCGACCACGAGATCCCCGGCATCGCCGAGGCGATCCGCGCGTACAGCCGGGACCGGGTGCCCACCTCGGCGCTGTCCCGGGGGTTGGCCGGGGTGCTGGGCCGGATGCTGGTGGTCAACCTGCCCGGCTCGCGGGGCGGTGCGAAGGACGGTCTGGCCGTGCTGGGCCCGATCCTCGCCCACGCGGTCGACCAGTTGCGCGGCGGCGACCACTGACCGCACGGCCGCCCCGGCGGCGATAGGCTCGCGGGGGTGAACGCGGAGCCCCGCGTCCCGTCCGAACGGAGGCCCCCGGTGAGCACGGAAACCGCCGCCACCGCGGCCCAGGTCGCCGCGCCGCCGCCGGCCGGATGGGAGGAGGCCCGCTCCCGGGTCTACGCGGTCGGCCTGGCCGCCGCCCTGCCCGCCGTCAACCGGGCGCTGGCCGACGCCGACGGGCACACCCTGGCCGAACCGTTGACCACCCGGACCGACCTGCCGGCCTTCCCCACCTCCAGCGTCGACGGCTGGGCGGTGCGCGGCACCGGCCCGTGGGACGTCGTGGGGCGGGTACTCGCCGGACACACCCCGGCCGGGTTGACCGCCGACGGCACCACCGTCGAGATCGCCACCGGCGCGATGGTCCCCGCCGGCACGACCGCCATCCTGCGCATCGAGGACTCGGGTCGTACCCCGGACGGGCGGGTGACCGGCACGCCGCGCCCGAACCCGGAGTGGCGGGAGCCGGGCGAGGAGGCGGTGGCCGGTGAGGAGCTGCTGCCGGCCGGCACCCCGGTCGACCCCGCGCTGATCGGGCTGGCCGCCTCCTGCGGGCACGACCAGCTCCGGGTCCGCCGTCAGCCCCGGGCCGCGCTGCTCGTCTTCGGCGACGAACTGCTCACCGCCGGCCCGCCCGGGTCGGGCCGGGTCCGCGACGCGCTCGGTCCCGCCGTGCCGTCCTGGTTGCGCCGCTACGGCTGCCAGGTGCGGCCCTCCGACGTGGTCGGTCCGGTGGCGGACACCCTGCCCGCCCACGTGGCCGCCCTGCGCGGGGCGCTGGCCGTGGCCGACCTGGTCTGCACCACCGGCGGCACCATGCACGGCCCGGTCGACCACCTGCACCCCACGTTGGAGGCGCTCGGCGCCGACCACGTGGTCAACACCGTCGCCGTCCGGCCCGGCTTCCCGATGCTGCTGGCCCGGCTGGTCGACGACGACGGACGGGTCCGTTTCGTGGCCGGGTTGCCCGGCAATCCGCAGTCCGCGATCGTCGCCCTGGTGTCGCTGGTCGCGCCGCTGCTCGCCGGGCTCCAGGGCCGGGTGCTGCCGGCACTGCCGTACGCCACCCTCGCCGGGCCGGTGCCCGGCCGGGGCGACTACACCCACCTGGCCCTGGTCCGGCTGGACCGGGCCGCCGGCACCGCCCACCCGGTCCGGCACGTCGGCTCGGCGATGCTGCGAGGGCTGGCCGGCGCGGACGGGTTCGCGGTGATCCGGCCGGGCACCTCCGGCGAGGTCGGGGCCCGGGTGCCCGTCGTACCGCTGCCGTTGCTGCCCGGGGAGCGCACGTGGTGACGGCCGACCCCACCACGGCCCTGCTCGCGGTCACCGACCAGCCGCTGGACCTGGCCGCGCACGAGGCGGCGGTCGCCGACCGCCGGGCCGGCGCGGTCGTCTCCTTCCAGGGCGTGGTCCGCGACCACGACCACGGCCGACCGGTCACCCTGCTGGAGTACGAGGGCCACCCGAGCGCCGTCGATACGCTGCGCGCGGTGGCCGCCGAGATCGCCGCCGACCCCGACGTCTACGCGGTGGCCGTGTCGCACCGCATCGGTCGGCTCGACATCGGGGACGTGGCGCTGGTGGCGGCGGTCAGCACGGCACACCGGGCGGCGGCCTTCGCGGCCTGCGCCCGGCTGGTCGACGAGGTGAAGGCGCGGCTGCCGATCTGGAAACGGCAGGTCTTCGCCGACGGCACCGAGGAGTGGGTCAACTGCCCCTGACCGTGGCGTCGTGCCCCACCGGGCCGGCCAGGGTCGGCCGACCGTGGTGGCGCGGGCCGGGCGGGGTCAGCGGCGACCGGCCGTGGTGACACGGGCCGACCGGTCGGGATAGAAAGCGGGCTCGGCACCGGGCCGCCACGGCAGGGCGGCGACCAGCACGATCAGCGCCAACGCGAGCGAGTTCTCCATAAGCGCGCCGAACAGGCCGTTCTGGTAGTGGGACACCTCGGGCAGCTTGTGCTCGTACGGCCAGATCGGCGAGATCACGAAGAGCAGGTACAACCCGAGCGCCGCGACCCCGTGCCGCAACCCGGTCAGCGTCGGGTACCAGATCGGCGGGCGCAGCCCACTCACCCCGGGTGGCCCGCCGAACGACTGCGGGCCGGTACGCACCGACAGCCCCCGACTCGCCTCACGGCGGCGTACGGCGGCGTCGGCGAGCACGACGATCGCCGGGATGACCCAGACCAGGTGGTGCGACCAGGAGATCGGGCTGATCACGTTGGCGGTCAGCCCGACCAGGGTGAACGCGGTCAGCTCGTCGCCGTCGGCGCGGGCGTTGGCGGCCCGGGACAACCCGACGGCCAGGATCAGCACCGAGAACGCCAACCAGAGCAGACCGGGCGTCTCGATCGAGTCGTAGAGCCGGGCCAGCAGGCCGGCCAGCGACTGGTTGGGCGTCATGTCGGCGGCCCCGACCCGCTCGGTCTGCCACAGCACCCCGCCGAAGTAGGCCCGCGACTCGGTGCCGACCAGCGCGAAGCTGCCCAGGGTGACGCCGATGATGGTGCCGACGGCGGTGGCGGCGACCCGCCACTGCCGGGTGACCAGCAGGTAGACGATGAACAGCGCCGGGGTGAGCTTGACGGCGGTGGCCAGGCCGATGCCCATGCCCGCCCAGGACCCGCTGTAGAGCAGCCGCAGGAACGGGCCGTCGGTGCCGCGTCCGTGGGTGCCCCGTCGGGAACGCCAGCGCAGACCCACCAGGTCCGCCATGATCAACGCGAACAGGAGCAGGTTGACCTGCCCGTACCCCAGGGTCTCCCGGACCGGTTCGAGGGCGGTGGCCATCGGGGTGGCGATGGCCACGGAGTACCAGAGCGGCCAGCCGAGCCGGTCGACGATCGGGCGCAGCAGCGCGGCGAGGATCACCGCCAGCGCGGCGATGCTGCCGGCCGCGTTGATCCAGCCGGCCGCCTCGATCGGCAGCATCGCCATCGGCAGCATGGCCAGCGCGGCGAAGGGCGGGTAGGTGAAACCCAGCGTGGTGGTGGGCGCGATGAACTCGTACAACTCGTGCCCGCTCGCCCACCACACCACCGCGCCGTGGTAGATCTTCATGTCGAAGAAGTTGTACGGCCGCCCGAAAGCACCGATGGCGAGCCATGCGGCATAGGCGACGGCGGCCACGATGCCGACCCGTACGACTGTCCTACGATCGATCCCACGCGTTGCGCGACGGACTGGGGCGAGGCGGTCCGCCCGTCTACCGACGGTCGTCGGCATGGCGTGGCCACCCCCATACCAAGGTCGTCCTACCCGTCCAGGTCCGGTAGGGAGCCTAGAACGGCGCCTCACGTTGCTGCCTCCCGCGTTATCCGACCGTGTCCGATCCCACACCAGTTTTTGACATTTCCACCGCGTTAACGGGTGTCGGGTGGTTCAGGTAATTCGCGGCCTTACGGGGGGTGGTGGCCGAATCGATGCAGGTCAGCCGGGAAGCCGGCGGGCGGCGGCGGCCGACCGGACGGCGATCCGGGCCTCCCGCCGGGCGGTGCGCACCGCACGACCGACCGACCGTCGAGAGTGGCCGATGCGGTGACCGGCCCGCCAGCGCAGGCCCGGCCTGCCCTCGGTGTCGGCTGCGGCGAGCAGCAGACCACCGAAGAGCCCGAGGTTCTTCAGGAAGTGCACCTGGTTGTTGCTCCGCGTCGTCGGATCGTCGTTGTCCCAGAACGGGTGACCGGCGGCGGTGGTGGGCACCAGGGTGCCGGCCAGGACCAGTGCGGCCGGCCGGGTGAACTTCCCGGTGGCCAGCATCAGGCCGGCGGCGAGCTGCACGGCGGCGTTGGCGCGGATCAGCGTCTCGGGGTCCGTGGGGAACTGCGGCGCGGCCCGCTGGATCAGCGGAGCGACCCGGTCGGTGACCGGCCGGGCAGCCGTCACGAGCCGCTGGGGGTGTTGGAAGTTGCGGGCGCCGCTGACCACGAAGATGCCGCTCAACATGACACGGGCGAGGGAGCGCACGGGTTTCATTGCTCAGTCATACCCCGTTTGGACCCCTGCTATCCGGGCAACGGCCGATCCGGAGCGCTCTGCGTGCCGTCGCCCGAAGCGGGTCGCGCCGCTGCTCCCGGGACCGCGCCGTGCCGGTCGGCGCGATGACACGCCACGCCGAACTGGGCGACCGTCGCTGATGGACCTGCCACGACCGGTAACGTCGCGCCGGTGACGACCCTGCGGTTGCGTCCCGAGGGCCCGGCCGACGCCGGCCCGATCCGTCGGGTGCTGGCTGCCGCCTTCGCCCGCCCCGACCGCACCACCCCCGGTGAGGTCGCGCTCGTCGACGAGCTGCGCGGCAGTGCGGCGTGGCTGCCGGAACTGGCGATGGTCGCCGAGTACGGCGGCGAGGTGGTCGGGTACGCGCTGCTCACCCGGGTCCGGGTCGAGGCCGACCGGGAACGCGCCCCGGCGCTGGTACTCGGGCCGGTGGCGGTGGCCCCGCACCGGCAACGGGTCGGGCACGGCACGGCGGTGGTGCAGGCCGCGCTGGAGGCCGCCACCGAGCTGGGCGAGCGGCTGGTGGTGGTCCTCGGCGACCCGGCGTACTACCGGCGGTTCGGCTTCACCCGGGCCGACCGGATGGGGCTGGTCAGCCCCTGGTCGGGGCTGGGAGAGCCGTGGCAGGCGCTGGTGCTGCCGCCGGAGACCAGCGACGCGCCACCACCCCCGCGCGGCGAGGTGGTCTTCCCACCCCCCTGGTCCCGGGTCTGACCCCGTGGCCGGTGCCGGCCGTCCGGCGGGTCCGGTCGCCCCGTGGCCGGTGCCGATCAGGCCGGCTGGGTACGCAGGTAGCGGCCGAAGTGCGGGACGGTGAAGGCGACCGTGCCGCGTTCCCCCGAATAGATCAGACCCTTCTTGATCAGCGCGTCCCGGGCCGGGGAGAGGCTCGCCGGCTTGCGGCCCAGCGCACGGGCGATCTCGGCGGTCGGCACGGCGGCGTCCATGTCGTCCCGACCACCGCCGTCAGCCTCGCCCGCCACCTGGGACAGGGTCGCCATCGCCCGCATGTACTCGCGTTCGGCAGGGGTGGCCCGCTCGAACCGGGAACCGAAGAAACCGACCGCCAGCTCCGCCTCCGCCTCCGGGGCGGCGACCCGGACGTCCGCGTCGGTGATCGGGGAGCGGGGCGCATGGTCCCAGGTCGCCTTCCCGTACGCCTGGACGAAGTACGGGTAGCCGCCGGACGACTCGTAGAGCAGGTCGAGGGCCTTCTGCTCGTACTCCACCTGTTCCCGCCCGGCCGGCGCGCACAGTGCCTGGTCGGCGGCGATCCGGTCCAGCCGGTCGATCCGCAGGTAACGGAAGAGCCGCTCCGAGTACGACTTGGCGGCGCTGAGCACCGCCGGCAGGTGCGGCAGGCCCGCGCCGACCACGATCAAGGGTGCGCCGAGCTGGGACAACTCGTGGCAGGCCGCACAGAGCGCCGACACGTCCTCCGCACCGAGATCCTGCATCTCGTCGATGAAGACGGCGATACCGGTGCCCACGTCCCCGGCGACCGCCGCCGCGTCGGTGAGCAACTCCACCAGGTCGATCTCGATGTCCCCGGAGTCGGCCCGGCCGCTGCTGGCCGGCACGTCGATGCCGGGCTGCCACCGGTCACGCAACCGGGGGGCCGCACCGGCCCGCCCGGTGGTCGGTGCGCTGCGCTGCGCAAACGCCTTGAGTACGCCGAGGAAGGCGTCGATCCGCTCCGGTGCCCGGTGCCGGGGGGCGAGTTCGCGGACCGCCATGTGCAGCGCGGCGGCGATCGGTCGACGCAGCGACTGCTCCGGTCGGGCCTCGATCTTGCCGGTGCCCCAGAGCTGGTTGATCGCCTGGGAGCGCAGGGTGTTGAGCAGGACGGTCTTGCCGACGCCGCGCAGGCCGGTGAGCATCAGGCTGCGCTCGGGGCGTCCCCGGGCGATCCGTTCCAGCACCACGTCGAAGACGTCCAGCTCCCGCCCCCGCCCGGCGAGCTCGGGCGGGCGCTGACCGGCGCCCGGGGCGTACGGGTTGCGGACCGGATCCACGCATCGCACAGTATCGGGCGGTCTAGCCTGCGGACTAGAGATGCGTAGACGGGGCTACCGGCGTGTCGCCCACCGGGTCCGGGCAGGTCCCGTGGTGGAGGCGACGGGGGTGCCGGCGACCCTCTCGACACGAATATGGGGCTGTCTAGCGTTGATGCTAGACAGCCCCATATTTCCCTGTTCAGCTGCGTTTGCGCAGGCAGAGTACATAATCGAAGAGGTCCACCGAGTTGTCGTGCACGTAGTTGGCGTTCGACTCCGGGGCCAGCGACTTACACCGGTCCCCGTTGGTGGACGCCGGAATCCGCAGCAGCACCTCGTAGGTGTTCGGACCGCACGGCACCTTGCGCAGGTCGGCGTCACTGGCCGTACCGTCGTTGACCACGCAGTCGCCCCGGACGATCTGCTCCGCCCGGGTCGGCGTCGGGGTCGGCTCGGCCGTGGTCGGCTCGACGGTCGGCTCCGTCGGTGCGTTCCCGGTCGGCCCGTTCTCCGTCGGCGAGGCGGACGCGACCGCCTCCGGAGCCGGATCGTCGCTGTCACCCGACGCCAGGAGGAACCAGCCACCCACCACGAGGCACGGGCACAGCAGCAGGACCACCACCAGCCCGATGATGAGCGCGATCCGACCGCCCCGACCCTTTGCCGGCGGTGCCGCCGGAGGCGGGAAACCCTGCCCCGGATATCCCGGTGGCGTGGGCTGCCCCGGGAAGCCGGGCGGCGGTGCGGCCGGTCCTGGGAAGCCGGACGATGGTGCGGCCGGTCCTGGGAAGCCGGACGATGGTGCGGCCGGTCCTGGGAAGCCGGACGATGGTGCGGCTGCCCCCGGGAAGCCGGATGACGGTGCGGCCGGCCCCGGGTAGCTGGGTGCCGGGGGCGGTGGGGACTGGGCGGGGTAGCTGGCCGGTGGTGGTGACGCCGGTGCGCTGAACGCGCCGGCCGCCGGTGCGGCGGTCGGCCCGGCGGGCGGGAAGGGCCCCGGCGGCGGGTAGCCGGCCCCCGAGGACGGCACCGGCGTGCCGGTCGGCGGGAGATAGGTGTCCGGCGGAGGATAACCCGCCCCCGAGGACGGAGGTGGGTAGCCCGCTCCGGAAGACGGCGTCGGGTAGTCAGCCCCCGCTGCCGGCATCTGGGTGGTCGGCGAGTACCCGCCCGCTGCGGGCATCTGGGTGGTCGGCGAGTATCCGCCGCCCGCTGCGGGCATCGGCGTGGTGGCCGGCTGCCCGGCTCCCGACACCGGCAGCCGGGTGGTCGGCGGCTCAGGTGGCGTGGAGATCGGGGCGGTCGGCGGTTCGGCGGCGAAGGGTGCGGTCGGCGGTTCCGGCGTGGTGGCCGAGAGTGGTGCGGTCGGCGGTTCGGGCGTGGTGGTCGAGAGTGGTGTGGTCGGGGGTTCGGGCGTGGTGGCTGAGAGTCGTGTGGTCGGCGGTTCCGGCGCGGCGGCCGAGATCGGTGCCGTCGGCGGCTCCGGCGAGGACGCGGCCATTGGTGCGGTGGGCGGTTCTTCCGCACTCGGAATGGGTGCCGTGGCCGGCTCGCCCGCCTCCCGTGACACCGGCACGGTCGGTGGCTCGACGTCCTCCCGGCGGATCGGTGTGGTCGGTGGCTCGACGTCCTCCGGGCGGATCGGTGTGGTCGGCGGCTCGTCCGGGCCGGTATCGGGTCCGGTCGGCCCGGCGGAGAGCGGGGCGGTCGGTTGGTCGTCCGCGTCACCCCGGAGGGGTGCGGTCACCGGTTCCTCGGCAGCGCCCGGGGCAGGCGCGGAGATCGGCGCGGTCGGCGTCTCGTCAGCCGGATGCGGGGCAGCCGGCGAGTTGACGGCGGTCACCGGTTCCTCGGCGGCGTGTGGAGCCGCCGGGGAGATCGGTGCCGTCGGCTGCTCGTCCTGGTTGCGGGTGAGGGGTGCCGTCGGCTGCTCGTCCGATCCGCCCGGGATCGGTGCCGTCGGTGGTTCCGCCTCCGACGGAATTCTCACGGTGGGTGGCTCCGGCTCGGCGCGGAAGATGGGCTTCGTCGCTGGTTCGGGGTCGGGGTGCGCGAGGGGCGCGGTGGGTGGCTCCGGGTCGCTGTTCGAGGGACGTTGTTCCTCGTCGGGGCGGCCGGAGTCGGGTGGGCCGAAGGTTGACAATCTCTCCCCCAGGGGTGGGCTCAGCGCTGCTTCAGGCAGAGGACGAAGTCGAGGGTGTCCAGCTCGCTGTCGAAGAAGTACCAGTTGGTGTAGCCCTCCACCTTGCCGCACTTCGCCTCGGCGTCCCTTTCACCACTGGTCGCCCCGTCGAAACGACGTAAGACCTCGTACGTTCTCGGGGCGCACTCGGTGATCAGTAGCTTGGGCTTGCCGCCGGCCGGACCCTCGTTGCGGACGCACTGCCCAGCCTTGACGAAGCGCGGGTCGGCCGAGGCGGCGGGTGCGGGGGTGGCGGTGGTCGACCCGCCCGGTTCGGCAGTGGCCGCGTCCGGCACCACCGGTGCCGTCGGCAGCGCCGCACCGGTGTTCGTCGGCTCGTCGTCGCTCAGCAGGTACCACAGGGTGCCACCGCTGACGGTCAGCACGGCGAGCACAACCAGCACCGCGATCAGCGGACCCCGGCCGCGCCCCGACCCGGGGTTGCCCGGGTAGGCCACCGGTCCGCCCGCCGGAAACTGCCCTGCCGGCCCGTACGCCTCCGACTGGAACTGGTCGTACGCCGGATGGTGGGGCTGCTGTCCACCCGTCGGCTGGGTCGGCACGGTTGCGGGGTGGGGCTGTTCCGGGGCGGGCTGGCCCCAACGGTCGTCCGGGCGTCGCCCACCCCACGGGTCCGGGGAACCGCCCGGTGGTCCGTAGTTCGCCATGCCCGCCCTCCCGCGTGCCGAGATGCCGGTCGTCCGGAAGGACGCCACCGACGTGGTCACCGTAGCGTGGTCCCGCGATGACCTCACCTTCCTCGGCCGCGACACCCGCCCGACCAGCGCTGATCTGGACCGCACTCATCCTGGTCTACGTGCTGTGGGGTTCCACCTACCTCGGTATCCGGGTCGTGGTGGAGTCGATGCCGCCGCTCGGCTCGGCTGCCGCCCGCTTCGGTGGTGCCGCGTTGGTGCTGGCGGTGGTCCTGCGGCTGCGGCGGGGCGCGGGTGCGTTGCGGGTCGACCGGCGGCAACTCGGCTCGGCCGCGCTGGTCGGGGTGCTGCTGCTGGCCGGCGGCAACGGCCTGGTGGTGCTCGCCGAGTCGGGCCCGGCCGGCGTGGCGGTGCCGTCGGGCATCGCCGCGCTGCTGGTGGCCACCGTCCCGCTGCTGGTGGTGCTGCTGCGTACGGTCACCGGGGACCGCCCGCCGGGGTGGACGTTCGCCGGGGTGACGGTGGGCTTTCTCGGGCTGGTGCTGCTGGTGCTCCCCCGGGGCGGGACGGGGACGGTGCCGCTGGTCGGTGCGTTGACCGTGGTCGCGGCGGCCACCTGCTGGTCGGTGGGGTCGTTCCTGTCCAACCGGTTGCGGATGCCCGCTGACCCGTTCGTCGCCACCGTCTACGAGATGGTCGCCGGGGCGGTGGCGCTCGTCGTGCTGTCCGTGACCCGGGGTGAACTGCGCGGGTTCTCCCCGGCGCAGGTGACGACCCGTTCCTGGTTCGCCCTGGCGTACCTGCTGGTGGCCGGGTCGTTGGTCGCCTTCACCGCGTACGTCTGGTTGCTGGCCCATGCGCCCATCTCGCTGGTCTCCACCTACGCCTACGTGAACCCGGTGGTGGCGGTGGCGCTCGGCGCGTTGCTGGTGGCTGAGCCGATCACCGGTCAGGTGCTGCTCGGCGGTGCGGTGATCGTGGCCGGCGTGGCGCTGGTGGTGACCACGGAGCGGGCCCGCCGGCCGGCGGGTGACGGGGCAGCCGCCGTACCGTCCCGGCGGTAACGTCGAGGGCCGTGCCCGTCGGCCCGGTGACCGTAACCGCGATGCTCGGCGTCCTGGCCGGCCTCGCCGCACCTCGGATCGCCCGCTCCTTCCCACCCCGCACCCCGCCGGCCATGCACCCGACTCCAGCGCCGGCCGTGGCCTCGGTTCCAGCGCCGGTCGGGGCGCCGGCTCCAGCGCCCGACTGCGCGCCGGCTCCAGCGCCGGCCGTGGCCTCGGTTCCAGCGCCGGTGGGGATCGCGGTGGTGGGGGCGGTGGTCCTCGGTGGGTTGGCCGCCGCACGGTGGCCGGAGCCGGCACTGCCGGCGTTCCTGCTGGTCGCCGCCGTGGGTCTGGTGCTGGCGGTGGCGGACCTGACCAGCCTCCGCCTGCCCGACCCGCTGGTCGGCGCGGCCGCGCTCGGCGGCGGCACCGCGTTGACCGTCGCGGCCGTCGTCACCGGCACGCCCGGTCGTCTGGCGCTCGCGCTCGCCGGGGCCGCCCTCTCCCTCCTGCTGTACGTCGTGCTGGCGCTGCTGCCCCGCTCCCGGCTCGGCTTCGGTGACGTGAAGCTGGCGGCGGTGCTCGGGCTGCCGCTGGGCTGGCTGGGCTGGCCTACCCTCTGGCTCGGCCTGCTCCTGCCGCACCTGCTCCAGGGGCTGCTGGTGCTGGCGCTGCTGGCCGCCCGCCGGGTACGCCGGGACACCGCCCTGCCGTTCGGCCCGGCCCTGCTCACCGGTGCCTGGCTGGCCGTCCTGCTCGCCTGACCGGCCTGTCGGGCCGGCTGGGGCGGGCGGGCAGCAACGTCACGCATCAAGCGGTATCAGCGCGGGCGGATACCGCTGCGGCGACCCCGTAGGTCGGTCGACGGACAGTCAGATCAGGCGGAGCTGCCGGTCCTTGGGTCGGCGTGGCTCGGCCTCGCCGAACCGTTCGAACAGCCCCGGGTCGACGACGTCCAGGAACGGCGACGGTCGGCAGTCGCGTTCGGTGCCGTGCCGGACCCGGCGGGCGGCGTGGCTGACGTAGAGCCGGTCCTGGGCGCGGGTCAACCCGACGAAGAACAGCCGACGTTCCTCGGCGATCGCGTCGTCGTCCGGTGTCGAGCCGGGCCAGCGCAGCGGCAGCAGACCGTCCTCCACGCCGACCAGGAAGACCACCGGGAACTCCAGCCCCTTCGCGGCGTGCAGGGTGAGCAGGGTGACCGCTTCGGCGCGCGGGTCCAGTGCGTCCACCTCGGCCCCGGTGGCGAGCTGGGAGAGGAAGAGTTCCAGGTCGTCGCCGCAGCGTCGGGCCAGCGGGGTGAGCAGGTCGACGGCGGTCCGGACGTCCTCGGGGCGGACGGTGCCGGCGGCGTCCAGGGTGGGGGCGGCGAACCGTTCGGCGAGCACCTGGCCGGCGAGCCGGACCCGGGCGGGCAGCCCGGCGGCGGGACCGTCGGCGTGCCGCAGTTCCCGGGCGATCGCGAGGACACCGGGCCGGTCCCGGAGCCGGTCGTGGGACCGCTTCTGCACCGGGATGTTGGCCCTGGCCAGCGCGTCCACGATCGGGGCGGCCTGCGCGTCGGTGCGGTAGAGCACCGCAATGTCGGAGAAGGACAGGCTGGTGGACCGGCCGTCGATGCGCCCCGAGTCCAACGACCGGTGGGAGAGGCCGCCGACCAGGTCGTCGACGGTGCGTACCACGAAATCGGCCTCGTCGGCGACGGACGCCGCCGGGTAGCGGCCGACCAGCGGGGCCTCCGGGTCGAGCCGGGCCGGGTCGAGCCGGCGGCCCCGGACCAGCGACGACGGGGCGATGGCCTGGACGGCGGCGGCGAGGATCGGCGCGGACGAGCGGTAGTTGCGGTTGAGCCGGACCAGCCGGGCGTCGGTGAAGTCCTCGGAGAACCGCAGGAAGTAGCCGACGTCGGCACCCCGGAACGAGTAGATAGCCTGGTCCGGGTCGCCGATCGCGCAGATGTTGCCGTCGGCGGGGCTGAGCAGGCGCAGCAGGTCGTACTGGACGGGGTCGACGTCCTGGTACTCGTCGACGAAGATCCACCGCCAGCGTTCCCGGTATTCCCGGACCAGCTTCTTGTCGCCCTTGAGCAGTGCGACCGGCAGGGTCAGCAACTCGTCCAGGTCGACCAGGTCCTGCTTACGCAGCAACGCCGTGTAACGGGCCGGGTCGTCGCCGGCCTCCGTCCGGGCGGCCGACCGCTCGGCGTCGTCGGCGATCCGGAACCCCTCCGGCAGGCCGGCCGCGGCGGCGTTCTCCCGCAGGATGGCCAGCCCGAGCGAGTGGAAGGTGCCGACGGTGACGTCCTCGGCGACCGGGCCGAGCAGCCCGTCGAGCCGGTGCCGCAGCTCCTCGGCGGCCCGCCGGGTGAAGGTGATCGCCAGGCACTGCTCGGGGAAGACGTTCAGCTCGGCGCAGAGGTAGGCGATCCGGTGGGTCAGCGTGCGGGTCTTGCCGGTGCCCGGCCCGGCCACGATCAGCAGCGGGCCGCCGGGCGCGGAGGCGGCCACCCGCTGCATCGCGTCCAACCGGTCGAGCAGGCCGGTACCGACCTCCTCCATCCCGGCGAGCATCGGCTCGAACGGCTCGTGCGGCGAGGGTGTCGAGGCGATCGGTGGCGGTGGCGGGGTCGGCGCGGGCTTCGGCTTCGGCTCGGCCTTCGCCGCCGTCGGCCGCTTGGCCTTCGGTTTCGCCGCCGGCTCCGTCGGCCTGCGCTGCGCCGGCACCGGTACGTCGAAGAGCGTCTCCTGCCCCGAACCGGCGGCCCCGCCCAACTCGGCCGGGTCGAAGAGGGTGATCACGCCGTACTCGCCGTCGTAGCCGGGGACCCGGCGCACGTCGCCCCGACGCAACCGGCCGATGCCCTCGGCGAGCAACTCCCCGCCGACCCGGCCGATCTCGTCGACCGGGGTACGGGTGAGGATCTCCAACTCCGGGCCGAGCGCGGCGACCAGCTCGTTGAGCTTGCCTTCGACCTTCTTGGACCGGGGCCCCACCTTGTTGATCTCACCGAGGATCTCGGCCAGCGGCACCAGGTGGGTCACTTCGCGGGCGTGCTCGGGGCGGTGCCCGTCCGGCCGGTCGGCCAGCTCCTCGATCCGGCTGAGCACCCCCACGGTCAACGGCTTGCCGCACTCCGGGCAGCGCCCGCCGGCCGCCCTGGTCCGCTCCGGCGACCAGTTGACGCCGCAGAGCCGGTGCCCGTCGGCGTGGTACTTGCCCTCCTCGGGGAAGAACTCGATCGTCCCGGCCAGCCCGTCACCGGTCCGCAGCGCGTCCCGGATGGCGAAGTAGTCGCGGGCCGACGAGAAGACGGTGGCCTCCCGGGCCAGGGCGGGCGGGGAGTGCGCGTCGGAGTTGGAGACCAGCCGGTAACGGTCCAGGCTGCCGACCCGCCAGTTCATCGCCGGGTCGGAGGAGAGCCCGGTCTCCACCGCGAAGACGTGCTCGGCCAGGTCGGCGTAGCAGTCGGCGATCGCGTCGAAGCCGGACTTCGAGCCGAGCGCGGAGAACCACGGTGTCCAGATGTGCGCCGGCACCAGGTAGCCGTCTTCACTGGCGTCGAGGGTGATCTCCAGCAGGTCCCGGGAGTCCAGGCCGAGGATCGGCCGGCCGTCCGAGCCGAGGTTGCCGATCCGGCCCAGCGCCGTGTTGAACCGGGCCACCGCGTCCAGGTCGGGCAGGTAGATCAGGTGGTGCACCTTGCGGGTCCGGTCGTCCCGCTTGTAGATGGTGGAGATCTCCACGCTCAGCATGAACCGGACCGGGTCGGCCTCCGCCGAGTCGGCCAGCCGGGGTGGCAGCCGCCGGGCGATGTCCGCCTCGGCCTCCGGGCCGAGCCGGTACAGGCCAGGCTCGGCCGGTTGCAGGGTTTCCCGCAGGTGGTCGTACCAGGCGGGGTGGGTGAAGTCGCCGGTGCCGAGCACCCCGATGCCCTTGCGTCGGGCCCACCAACCGAGGTTGGGCAGGGTGAGATCGCGGCTGCACGCGCGGGAGTACTTCGAGTGGATGTGCAGGTCCGCGACGAACGGCGGGACGCCACCAGGGGGAGCGGCGCTGAACGGAGGCACGCCGCATCCTGTCACGGCCGGTCCACTACCCGCCTGCCGCCACGCGTACGCGTGAGGAGGGCAATCCGGTGCTGGACTACCGCGGCCGGACGCGGTATGAGCCGGGCTCTCCGTCCATCCGGGCAGGTCACGGGGCGCGCAGTTCGACCAGGGTCACCTGCGGCGGTGCGCCGACCCGGACCGGGGGACCCCAGAAACCGGCCCCGTTGGTGACGTAGACCTTGGTGCCGTCGATTTCACCGAGCCCGGAGACCACCGGCTGTTGGAGCTTGACGGCCAGGTTGAACGGGGCGAGTTGACCGCCGTGGGTGTGCCCGGACAGTTGCAGGTCGACGCCGAACTTCGCCGCCTCGTGCACGGCGATCGGCTGGTGGGCGAGCAGCACCACGGGGCGGTTGACGTCCCGGCCGCCGAGCGCGGCGGTGAAGTCGGCAGGGCCGGCGACGCCGGTGCCGTCGGCGGTGACGTCGTTGATCCCGGCCAGGTCGAGCACCCCGCCCCGGGCCTGGATCTCCTGTCGCTCGTTCTGGAGCACCCGCAGGCCGAGCCGGTCGACCTCGGCCACCCATTCCTCGACCCCGGAGTAGTACTCGTGGTTGCCGGTGACGAAGAAACTGCCGTAGCGGGAACGCAGGTCACGCAGTGGCTCGGCGGCCTCGCCCAGCTCGGCGACCGAGCCGTCGACCAGGTCACCGACGACCGCGACCAGGTCGGCGTCCAACCGGTTGATCATCTCGACGATCCGCTCGGTGTGCACCCGACCGCGTAGCGGACCGAGGTGGATGTCCGACACGGTGGCGATGCGCAGCCCGTCCATGCTGCGGGGGAGCTTCGCCAGCGGGATGCGTACCCGGTCGAGCTGTGGCGGTCCCAGCGCGGTGCGGACCCCGTACCCGGTGATGCCGGCGGCGGTGAGCCCGGCGAAGATGGCGGCCCCCCGGGCGAGCAGCAACCGGCGGGACTCGTCGTGGTCGGGCCGGTCCACGGCCTCGGCGGCCGGCGGGTCGGCGCTGCCGGCCGCACCGACCAGCGCCGGTTCCGGGGCGGCGGTGGTGGCCTCGGCGGCGGTGCTGCGCCGTCGCAGCACCAGCCGGGTCACCGCCATCGGCACTTCCAGCACCACCAGCACGATCAGCAGGTAGAACATCACCGCGAGCCAGAGGTAACCGGGCCAGGCCAGCCAGAACGCCCCGGCGATCTGGGTGCCGGCCATGGTTGCCGGGACGAGCACCGCCAGGAGTAGGGCGACGACCGTGCCGACCCGGCGCCACCGGCCCGGTCCGGTGGTGTCCTTGACCAGCCGTTTCCACAGGTAGAAGTGGATCAGGCCGGTGACCAGGGCGAGCGTGCCCACGAACCCCAGAATCGCCAACACGGCAGCCCTTCCTCAGCCGCCCGCGAAGGGAGGCAGCACGTCGATCGTGGCCCCGGCCGGCAACGGCGTCTGCCGATCATGGCAGGCGACGCCGTCGACCAGGAAACTCGCCACCTGGAGCACCGCGGCCAGCCGGGGGCCGTGCCGGTGGGCGAGTTCACCGAGGAGTTCGTCCAGCGGCCGGCCGGCGGAGGCGGTCTCCTCGCTGCGGCCGGCGGCGGCCCGCGCCCCGGCGAAGTACCGGACGGTGAGGTCCACCTCAGCCTCCGATCGCCGACATGGGCCGGACGGGTTGCAGGAAGGTCGGGTCGTCGATGCCGTGCCCGGCCCGCTTGACCACCGTGGCGGCCTGCCAGCGGCGGGCGAGGTCGGCGTCGTCCGCGCCGGCCCGCAGCGCGCCCCGCAGGTCGGACTCCTCGGTGGCGAACAGGCAGTTGCGGAGCTGGCCGTCGGCGGTGAGCCGGGTGCGGTCGCAGTCGCCGCAGAACGGCCGGGTCACCGTGCCGATCACCCCGACCCGGGCCGGTCCGCCGCCGACCAGCCAGGTCTCGGCCGGGGCGGCGCCCCGGTGCGCCGGGTCGGGGGTGAGGGCGAAGTCGGCGGCCAGCGACGCCAGGATCTCGTCGGCGGTGACCATCGTGGCCCGGTCCCAGCCGTGCTGGGCGTCCAGCGGCATCTGCTCGATGAACCGCAGCTCGTAGCCGTGGTCGAGGGCGAACCGCAGCAGCGCCGGTGCCTCGTCGTCGTTGACCCCGCGCATCAGCACCGCGTTGATCTTCACCGGGGTGAGCCCGGCGGCGGCGGCCCCGGCCAGCCCGGCGAGCACGTCGGCCAGCCGGTCCCGCCGGGTCAACGCGGCGAACCGGGCCGCGTCCAGGGTGTCCAACGACACGTTCACCCGGTCCAGCCCGGCGTCGCGCAGCGCCGGGGCGAGCCGGTCCAGGCCGAGACCGTTGGTGGTCAACGAGATCCGGGGGCGGGGGGTGAGCGCGGCCACGGCGGCGACGATGCCGACCAGCCCCGGCCGGATCAGCGGCTCGCCCCCGGTGAACCGCACCTCGGTCACCCCGAGCCGCTGCACCGCGACCCCGACCAGCCGCACGATCTCCGCGTCGGTGAGCAGCTGCGGCCCGGCCAGCCAGGGCAGCCCTTCGGCCGGCATGCAGTAGGTGCAGCGCAGGTTGCACTTGTCGGTCAGCGACACGCGCAGGTCCCGGGCGATCCGGCCGTACCGGTCGACGAGGACGCCGGCGGTCGTCGGGGCGGCGGTCACCCGTCGACCGTAGCGCGGCCGACGCCCCGCAGCGCCGCTCGGGCGGCACCGACGACCGCATCGCGGTACGCCCCGCCGAACAACGCGGTGTGCACGAGCAGCAGGTGCAGTTGGTGCAGCGGCACCCGTTCCCGCCACCCGTCGGCCAGCGGCCACGCCTCCCGGTAGCCGGCCATGATCCGGTCGAGGTGCGGCGGACCACCGAAGAGCGCCAGCTGGGCCAGGTCCGTCTCCCGGTTACCGCCGTGCGCCGCCGGGTCGACCAGCCACACCCGGTCGTCCGCGCCCCAGAGCAGGTTGCCCGGCCACAGGTCGCCGTGCAGCCGGGCCGGCGGCTCGTCGCCGCCGAACTCGCCGACCCGCGCCACCACCTGCTCGACCAGCGCGGCGTCCGGGCCGTCGAGCGCACCGCCGTCGACCGACATCCGCAGGTACGGCAGGAGCCGCCGCCGGGCGAACCAGTCCGGCCACGGCCCGTCGTCAGGGGTGTTGTCCTGCCCGAGGGTGCCGATGAACCCGGGCCACGCCGCCCCGAACCGGTCGGCGCCGGCCCGGTGCGTGCCGGCCAGCTCCCGACCGAACCGCTCGGCCGCGTCGGGTGTCGGCTCGCCGGGGTCGACCCAGTCGAGCGCCAACAGCTCCGGCAGCGCCACCACCACCTCCGGTACGGCCACCGCGCCGGCCTCGCGCAGCCAGCGCAACCCGGCGGCCTCGGTGTCGAAGAAGCCTTCCGGCACCGGTCGACCGGCCCGCTCCGGCCAGGTCTTGGCGAAGACCGAGTGGCCGTCGTCCAGGGTCAACCGCGAGGCCGCGCAGCTGTCCCCGCCGGCCACCGGGGTCTCCCGGATGCGCTGGTGGGTCAGGAAGGTGGGCAGGTGCTCCGGGTGCGCCCGTAGGTACGCCAGGTCCATGAGCGCAAGGTAGCCGCTCGGACCGACCCCGGTGGGCCGCGTCGCCTCCCGGATCGCGGTGACCTGCACGACTACCGTCCGTATCTGTGGATAACCCGCGTGTCGTCCACAGGGCCTGTCGAGGATGTTCCCGCCCGCCGCAGGCTGCCGGACATGAACGCGACCGACCGCCCCCGGCTCACCGTCCGCTCGCCCGCCGACCTGATCACCGCCGTGCCCTACCTGATCGGCTTCCACCCCGTCGACAGCATCGTGGTGGTGGCGATGCGGGGCCGACGGATCGTCTTCGCCGCCCGCGCCGACCTGCCCGAGTCGGGCACCGACCCGGCCCTGCCGGCGCGACATCTCGGCGACGTGATCGGCCGGCAGGACGCCGAATCCACCACGGTCATCGGTTTCGGCCCGCCCGAACGGGTCACCCCGGCGGTGGACGCCGTTCGGTCGGCGCTGGACGACATCGGGCTGCCCGTGCTCGACGCGCTGCGGGTGACCGACCGCCGCTACTGGTCGTACCTCTGCGAGGCGCCGGACTGCTGCCCACCCGACGGCACCCCGTACGACCCGGAGGCCAGCCAGGTCGCCGCCGCCGCGGTCTACGCCGGTCAGGTGGCCCTCCCCGACCGGGCGGCGCTCACCGCGCAGGTGGCCCCCGCCGAGGGCGTCGACCGGGTCGCCCTGCGCCGAGCCGGAGACCGCGCCGAACGACGCCTGCTGGGCCTGCTGGAGGCGGCCCCCGCCACCGACGAGTTCGGCGAACGGGCCATCCGCAGGGCCGGCGTGGCAGCGGTACGGCAGGCCCAACGTCGGCACCGGCGCGGCGACCGGCTCACCGACGACGAGCTGGCCTGGCTGACCCTGCTCCTGACCCACCTGCCGGTACGCGACCACGCGTGGGAACGCACCGACGGGCGCGAGGAGGACATCGCCTTCTGGAGCGAGGTGCTGCGCCGCACCGAGGAGGAGTTGGTCCCCGCCCCGGCCTGCCTGCTCGCCTTCGCCGCCTGGCGGGCCGGCCAGGGCGCGCTCGCCGCCGTGGCGCTGGAACGGGCGCTGAGCCTCCGCCCCGACTACACCCTCGCCCAGATCCTCGACGACCTGCTCCGGCGCGGTGTACCACCGTCCGACCTGGACGGATGGCCGGCCGTGACCGAGCCGGGAGTGCTGCGCCGCCGTCGTCGCCGACCC
This sequence comes from Micromonospora sp. NPDC049257, assembly GCF_040678915.1. Classification (NCBI taxonomy): domain Bacteria; kingdom Bacillati; phylum Actinomycetota; class Actinomycetes; order Micromonosporales; family Micromonosporaceae; genus Micromonospora; species Micromonospora sp. NPDC049257. The sequence continues at coordinate 343,536 of NZ_JBFAQU010000001.1, read as the reverse complement.
CGCCGGCCTCGTTGACCGGCCGTGCCGGTGTCGTTAACCCGCTCTGCACCGCTGCCGGCGCACCATTGTCGCTGGCCGGCCGCGCTGTCGCGGCACCTGCAGCGTGCCTTTGCCCACCGCTCGTGGCGGGGCGGTGAACGGTGGGGTCAGCGTCGGGCCGGGCGGTGCTGCCCACGCCGTTGCGGCGGCGCGGGGGTGGCACGCACGGTCCAGGGCCGGGTCTGTAGGACGTTGAGCACCTGGCACCGCGATCCGATCCAGGCCCCGGTGGCGGGACACGTCCAGCAGGCCAGGTCGAGCGCCCTGGCGTGCAGCTCCTTCAGCGGTCGGTTGAAGATCGGTTCGTGATGCCCGATCCGGTTGCGCAGCTCGTGCAGGTCGGCCAAGGGACCGTGGACGTCTCGACGCAGCCGTCGGCTCGGCCAGGCGTCGCGTAGGTGCGGCCAGAGGGACCGGTCGTAGGTGCGGGTGAGCAGGAAGGGCCAGAACCCGAAGGTGAGTTCCGCGACGACCCGTCCAGGGGTTTCCTGCCGGCTGTCGCGGGTGGCCTGCTCGCGGGCCTTGGCGATCTGCTGATGGCGGCGCTCGTCCAGGACTCGACCAGGATCGAGGTACCAGCGGGGCTCCCGGTAGACCCGGGTGGACCAGTCGGTCAACTGTTGGTGCATGGCATTGCGGATCAGCACCTCGACGTGGCCCAGCGTGATCCAGAAAGCGCCGCTCACGGTGGCGTTCCACTCGTACAGCGCCACGGCTTGGTCAAGATCACCGCCGACCGCAGCCTGGTAGGTGCCCAGCCGTTCCACGGAGAACCGTTGTCGTAGTAGCTGTGCTGTCGCCTCAGACACGCATCCCACTTCACCGACGGGGGCCAGGTACCCGAATTCCTGTGCTGCCGCAGCGTATGGCGTGGTGGGCGGCCCGTGCGCCAGGCGTGCCGGTGGGCCGAGCCAAAAATGAATGGCACCCGCCCGACCCCGGGAGGTGCCATTCATTGGTGAAGCCAGAACTCTGGTGGCCCGAGGGCGCCCAGAGCGTTCAACGCCGATCCTACTACAGACGTCGGTACCCGGCGATGCGCATAGTTCCTGGCAGTGGGCGTGAGGTGCCTGCCCCGCAACTCGGAGCAGGCACCTCACCGGGTATGTCGGTCAGGCGCGATCGGCCAACCCGGCGACGAACGTGCGCCACGAGGTCGGGGCGAACGTCAGGGCCGGCCCGTCCGGGTCCTTGGAGTCCCGCACGGCGACCGCGCCGGGAAGATCGTCGGCGACCTCGACACAAGCTCCACCATTGGAGCTGCTGCGGCTGCTCTTACGCCAGCGCGCGCCGGTCAGCTCATCCATGATCGTGCCCTCAGAAATTCGATGGTCTGGTCGCGCGGCAACGCTACCGACCTGACTGTATCCCAGACCTCCCAAAGGGAAGCAACGTCCTTGGTGATGCGTCCTGCGGCCTGGTCGTCCAGATAGCCGACCTCTTCACCCTCCGGTGTGTTCGCGATGATGAACGGTCCTGCCTGACCTGGATGAAGTCCGGCGCGTAGCGGCAGGACGTGGACCATCAGATTCGGTCGCTGGGCAAGCTCTACCAGGTGGTCCAACTGGGCATTCATGACGTCTGGGGTTCCCCGGCGTAGAGCCGCCTCGTCGATCACGAACACGAGCAAGGGCGGCCGTGCTCGGTTGAGCACGGCCGCCTGCCGTTGTAGGCGAGATTCCACGTGATCTTCGGCATCGGCGGCGAGCGGGCCGCTGGCGATGATGGCGCGGGCGTAATCAGGGGTCTGGAGTACGCCTGGCAGGACGGCATTCTCGAACCACCGCAGGCCGGACGCCTCCCGCTCGATCTCGGCCCACGGTCTGAACCATGCCGGCTCGAGCTTCTTCAGAATGTCCGGCCAAAGTTCCTCAATGTCCTTACGCAGGATCTCGGCAACCTTGGCGCGGTGGCGCGTTTGGGGAATCCGTCCCTGGTTCACCCACCGGGCTGCCGTCTTCGGATCAACTCCGATCTGAGAGGCGAGGCTTTCGGCGGTCTCGCCAACCGCAGCCATCGCTCTCTGAACTGCCCGATTCATCCACGCTCCTCCGAGTGAACGTCCCGAATGTCTGCGGTACAGACTGCTACGCGGTGTCATCGATCCGCAACCCTGGGCAAGGTCTATTCGGGGCGGCGCTGTCGGTAGTGGTCGAGAGCTGGCGACGGCGTCTGCCGGAGGGGCCGTCCCGTGGGAGGGCGGGACGGCCCGATCGTGCCCGGACCGATCGGGCCGTTCGTTCCGCCGTACCGGGGGCCGGGGCGGATGACCGGCGTCGTGCCGACGCACCGCTGGGCGGTCAGCCGGAACCCAGGGCCACGGTGACTCCGCCGGAGATCAGGTCGGGAGACGTGCTGCACCTGTCGCGTACCGCCAGCGTGCAGTTCATCCGGCCGATCACGGTCCGCGTCATCCGGGTGCTGACCGACTGGCACACGTACGACGGGTGGGTGTGGATCGATGCGTACCAGCTGAATGCTGTCGGCGACGCGGTGCGGCGGCGGACCCTGTTCCTGATGCCGGCGGGTGCGCGCCGGCCCGCCCCGCAGTCGGACCGCGCCCCCACCCGGACCGTCCCGGCTCCCCCGGCCCGGCGAGGTGGGGCGACGGTCTCGCGGCGGGGGATGGCGGTCCCCCGGGACGCGCGGCCCGGCCGGGGGCGGGCGTCCCGGTCGGCGGGGACACCGTGACCGGGCCGCTGCCCGGCCGGCACACGCCGCTGCGGCCGATCTGGTTGTGCCGGGTCGATGCGAACCCGTGGCCGTGCGGGGCGGCGAAAATCGCCCTCCTCGCCAGGTACGACGGCGACCGGCCGGGCCTGCTCGCCCTGCTGGCCCGGTTGTCGACGGAGGCGACCGATCATCTGACGCAGCTCGACAACGGTCGCCAGATCGACGTGACCGACCGCTTCCTGAGCTGGGCCCGCCCGCCGGGTCGTTGATTCTCCCCGCCGGTCCGGGTCGGCGCAGCAGGCCGGCGCTGCGCGGGTTCCTCGCCGCCTCGATCGCGGTAGCGGGGCTCGGCTGTCCATCGATTGTGGAGAGTTGTTGCTGCCCTGGCGACAAGAAATCTCCACAATCCTCGCCCCACTCCCACCAACCCCGTGCCGGGCCGACCGCACCGCCGACGCCGCACCGCCGACGCCGTGCCGGGCCGACCGCAACGCCGACCCCGGTGGGGCCGCCGGTCGCGACACGGGCAGCGATCGGATCCCCATGAGAGATCAGGATGTGACGCGGTGCGCGCCGGTGTAGACGTTCATCGTCCGGCCGCGCAGGAAGCCCACCAGGGTCAGGCCCGCCTCGTCGGCCAGGTCGGCGGCCAGGGTGCTCGGGGCGGAGACCGCCGCCAGCAGCGGTACCCCGGCCATCCACGCCTTCTGGGTCAGCTCGAAACTCGCCCGGCCGGACACCATCAGCAGGTGCCCGGCGAGCGGCAGCCGCCGTTGCCGCACCGCCCAGCCGATCACCTTGTCCACGGCGTTGTGCCGGCCGACGTCCTCGCGCAGCACCACCAGCTCACCGTCGGGGGTGAACAGGCCCGCCGCGTGCAGGCCGCCGGTGCGGTCGAAGGCACGCTGCGCGGCGCGCAGTCGGTCCGGCAGCTCCGCCAGCAGCTTCGCCGGAACGGTGAGCGGGTCGTCCGCGACGGGAAAACGGGACCGGGTACGCACCGCGTCGATGCTGGCCTTGCCGCACACCCCGCAGGAACTGGTGGTGTAGAAGTTGCGTGTCGGGTCCGTCTCCGGTGCCGGCACACCGGGGGAGAGCACCACGTCGACCACGTTGTACGTGTTCGGTGTCTCCGCCCCGGAGCAGAGCTGGGCGGTGTGCACGTCGGCGTCGCTGCGGATCAGCCCCTCGGTCAGCAGGAAACCGATGGCCAGGTCGAGGTCGTCACCGGGGGTACGCATGGTCACCGCCAGCGGGCGGCGTCGACCCGGGCCACCCGGACCGACCCGGATCTCCAGCGGTTCCTCCACGGCGAGCGTGTCGGGCCGGCGCAGCGCCACCCGGGCGTCGTCCGCCGCGTCGAGGTCGATCCGGAGCACGCTCCGCCGGTCAGTGGCCCGTCCCATCCCGCCATCCTGCCCCGCCCACCCGGCCTCCCGCACGGTGACCACCCTGGCTGCGCGGTCGCATGCTCGGCCGGTGACCCCGTCGGCCTGCCGGGTGCCCGTCCGGCGGGGCACCCGGTGCCGGCGCCGGCGACCGTGGAACGCGACAGGATCGACCGATGAGGGCAGTGACCGGATCATGATGCCGGGCCGGGTGGGAGCCGGACCGCTACCGTGACCGGATGACGGCGTACGCGGCGGTGGTGCTGGCCGGTGGTGCGGCCCGCCGGATGGGTGGGCGGGACAAGCCGGCGGTGCCGGTGCACGGGCTGTCGATGCGCGACCGGGTGCTCGCCGCCGTTGCTGACGCCACGCCCCGGGTGCTGGTCGGGCCGGGCGGGTCGCTGCCGGTCGACGTGCTGGTGACCCGGGAGGAGCCGGCGGGCGGTGGCCCGGTGGCCGCGACGGCGGCCGGACTGGCCCTGCTCCACCCGGGTACGACGGTGGTCGCCCTGTTCGCCGCCGACCTGCCGCTGCTCACCCGCCCGGCCGTCGGCGTGCTACTCGACGCGCTCGCCGCCGAGTCCGGCCCGCAGGCACCGGACGGCGTCTGTCTCCTCGACGACCGGGGCCGGCGGCAACCGTTGTGCGGGGTGTGGCGGGTGCCGTCGCTACGTGCCGCGCTGGCCCGCGTGGCCGCCCGCCGATCCGAGGCCGCCGGGAGTGTCGGGGCTGCCGGGGTCGCGGAGCTGCCCGGGAACGCCGAGCTGCCCGGGAACGCCGAGCTGCCCGGGAACGCCGAGCTGCCCGGAAGGGCCGGCGGGACCGGGGGCGTCCGGGGTGTCGGGCGGGCCGGCGGCGGCGGGGGAGCCGAAGCCCTCGCCGGGGCGTCGATGCGGGAACTCCTGGGTGAGCTGACCGTACGCGAGTTGGTCTGGTCCGCTGCCGGCCCCCCACCGTGGTTCGACTGCGACACTGACTCCGACATTCGCCGGGCGGAGGAGTGGACGCGATGACGGTGCTGGACGACTGGGTGACGGCGGCCTGCGCCGAGCTGGGTCTCGACCCGGCCGAGGTGTCGGTGCCGACCGTGCTGGACCTGGCCCGGGACGTCGCCCACCAGGTGCTGCGGCCGGGTGCGCCGGTCACCGCGTACCTGCTGGGGGTGGCGGTCGGGCGCGGTGCGGACCCGGCAGCGGCGGCGGCCCGGCTCAGCGGACTGGCCGCCCAGTGGCCGGTGGAGCTGGGCGGCGAGCGCCCCGACCGGCTGGCGTCCGAGGTCGGCCGGCAGGCACCGCCGGCACCCTGAGCGGCCCGGCAATGACCGTCGCGGCCGGCTGACCGGCCGCCCCACCGGTGATCCCGTCACGTCGTGATCTCTCGCCGCCACGATCGTCGGCGACGGTGTCCGATGCCGGTCGCGGTGGATTCGTTCTCCGGCCCGCCTGGGTAGGGTGACCTTGACGGACGGAGGCGATCATGACGGCGGACCACCCCTCGAAGCCGACCGGTGATCAGCCCGGCACCTCGCCGGCGCACCACGACCACCACGAGTCGGTCCTGCTGGACGAGCCGAGCACGGCCGATCTGCGGGCCAAGGTCACCGAGGCGTGGCGGGAGTTCGCCCGGGCGCTGGCCGCGCGGCTGCGTGAGCTGCCCGCCGGGGCGCAGCTCGAACTCACCCTGGACCCGACCGCCTCCGGCACGGGTGACGCGGTCTATTCGATCAGCGTGAGCATCGACGAGGGGGGCCGGATCTCCGCCCGGGCGGTGGGCAACGCCACCCTGCCGCAGGGCTTCCGGCTGGACCGTGCGGCGGTGGCCGACATGATCGCGCTCGGCTGGTCGCCGCCCGGCGTGGTGGCGGGCTCCGGCGAACACTTCGGCCTGGACGGGGTGGCCGACGACGCCAGCAAGCTGGCCGGGCTGCTCTCCCGCACCCTGCGGGACGTGTACGGCGCACCGCACCCGGCCTTCCTGGTCTATCTCAGCCAGGACGCCGAGGGTGAGTCGTTGCCGATCGAGGCGCTCGGCACCGCACGCAGCGAGTTCGGCCCCGACCAGGACGTCGAGGCCGACCTCGACGAGGCACTGGCCGCTGCGGCGAGCGCGCAGAACGGTGAGCAGGAGGTCCTGGACCTGCCCGAACGGGTCCGCACGGTGGTGTCGACCATGCTGAAGTCGACCTCCGACCACCTTCAGATCGACTCCGACGGCGACATCAACATCCGGGCCGGGTCGGCGATGGTCTTCGTCCGGGTGCGGGACAACCCGCCGCTGGTCGACGTCTTCTCGCCGGTGCTGACCGAGGTCGAGCCGACCGAGCGGCTGTACGTGAAACTCTCCGAGCTGACCAACCGGATGCCGATCGGCCGGTTGTACTGCGCCGACGACACGGTGTGGGCGTCCATCCCGGTCTTCGGGCGCAACTTCCAGGCTACCCACCTGATGCTGGCGGTGCAGGTGATGACGGGGCTCGCCGACGAGTTGGACGACCGGCTGCACGGTGAGTTCGGCGGGAAGCGGTTCTTCGGCGAGGGTGACAAGCCGGGCCGGGGCGACAGCGAACACCGCACCGGCATGTACCTCTGATCCTCCGCCCACCAGACAACCGCGCCGCCGCCGCCGGCGGCCTGCCGCCGCGCTGCTGCCCGGCTGCTGGCTACGCCGCCGGGTACGGCCCGACCGGCCCGACCGGCCCGACCGGCCCGACCGGCATGGGCGGCGCGGGCGGTCAGGGGGTGGACGGGCCGACGCCGGGCGACTCGACCAGTCGGGACAGCACGATGGTGCTCCGGGTGGAGGTGACGAACGGCTCCGCCCGGAGCCGTTCCAGTGCCTCCTCCAGGTGGGAGATGTCGGCGGCCCGCAGGTGCACGAGCGCGTCGGCCTCACCGGAGACGGTGTAGGCGCCGACCACCTCGGGGTGCCGGCGGGCGGCCACCCCCAGCTGGGTGGGTGTGGTCCGGCCGGCGCAGAACAACTCGACGAACGCCTCCGTGGTCCAGCCGACGGCGGCCGGGTCCACCACGGCGGTGAAGCCCCGGATCACCCCGGTGGCCCGCAGCCGGTCCACCCGTCGCTTGACCGCAGGAGCGGAGAGTGACACCCGGTTGCCGATGTCCGCGTACGAGGTTCGGGCGTCCGCCACGAGCAACGCAATGATTCGCTGGTCGACCGCGTCTATCTGCAACGTTCCGCCTCGTGGAAGCAATGGTTGTGGCTGTTACCAACGTTCTACGCTACCTACCCTTGGTGACCGTGAACCAGCAGCGCGCCCCGCGAAAGCGGACATATCTGATGTGTGCCCCGGAGCACTTCGCGGTCGAGTACGCCATCAACCCGTGGATGGACGTCACCGTCGGCGTCGACGTGGCACTGGCGGTCAAACAGTGGGACCGGCTGCGGGACACGCTGGTCGGGCTCGGGCACGAGGTGCACGTGCTGACCCCGCAGGCGGGGCTGCCGGACATGGTCTTCGCGGCCAACGGTGCCTTCGTGGTGGACGGGACGGTCTACGGCGCGCAGTTCAAGCACGAGCAGCGGGCCGCCGAGGCCGCCGCGCACCGGGCGTTCTACCAGGAGCACGGCTGGCACTTCATCGCGCCGAGCGAGACCAACGAGGGGGAGGGCGACTTCGCCTATCTGCCGGAGGCGCACGGCGGGCTGATCCTCGCCGGGCACGGGTTCCGCACCGAGTTGCCGGCGCACGCCGAGGCGCAGGAGGCGCTGGGCCGGCCGGTGGTGTCGCTGCGCCTGGTCGACCCGCGTTTCTACCACCTGGACGTGGCGCTCGCCTCGATCGACGACGGCAACGTCGCGTACTTCCCGGGGGCCTTCTCGGCGGCCAGCCAGCGGGTGCTCACCCAGCTCTTCCCGGACGCGGTGCTCGCCGACGACGAGGACGCGTTGGCCTTCGGCCTGAACCTGGTCAGCGACGGGGCGAACGTGGTGCTCAACAGCGAGGCGACCCGGCTGGCCGGGAAGCTCAAGGCGGCCGGGTACACCCCGGTGCCGGTGGAGTTGGCCGAGCTGAAGAAGGGCGGCGGCAGCGTCAAGTGCTGCATCGCCGAGCTGCGCCCCTGACCGCCGCGCCCACCACCACGCCACGGCCTGCCCTGACCGGTGCCATGCCGCGAAGGGCCGACCCCGCCACGGCCGACCCCGCCACGGCCGACCCCGCCACGGCCGACCCCGCCACGGCCTGCCCCGCCACGGCCTGGCCTGCCCGCCACCGCCTGCCATGCCGCGGCCGGCTGTGGGGCGGCTCAGCCGAGGGTGGCGATCTCGTTGATCAGGACGTTGGAGAGCAGCCGGCCGTCGAACTGCACCTTGCGCAGGTACCACTTCTGCTGCGGGGTACGCGGCTGGTTGAACTGCCACGGCCCGCGCGGGCTGTCGATCTGGCCGATCTTGCCCAGCGCCAGGTTGACCTGCTGCGCGGTGGGTTCCGCGCCGGCCAGCCGGATCGCCTTGTCGAGCACCTGCGCGGCGTCGTACGAGGCCATCGCGTAGGTGGTGGGCGAGACGTTGTAGGTCTTGCGGTATGCCGAGGCGAAGATCCGGTTGGCGTTGTTGTTGAGGTCGGCCGAGTAGTTCAGCGAGGTCTGGATGGTGCCGGCCTTGAGGCTGTCGTCCGCGTTGACCAGGGTCGAGCGCAGGTCGGTGAGGATGTTGCCCTCGGTCAGGAAGCCGGGCGCGTAGATGTCGCCGAACCAGCGGCTGCGGCGCAGTTGCCTGATGAACTGCTCACCCGCGGTGCCGGAATAGAAGCAGAAGATCCCGTCGGGCTGGCGGCTGAGCGCCTCGTTGATCTGCGCGCTGAATTCGTTCTCGCCCGGGGTGGGGTTGGCGGTGGTGAGGATGGGGTCGCCGATGATCCGGGGGTCGTCGGTGCCGAAGCCGTCCCGGAACCCGTTGATCACGTCCTGGCTGGCGGTGCCCTCCGGGGTGACGATGGCGAGCCGGCTGCCGGCGGGAAGTGTTCGCCGCAGGTACGACCCGAGCGCGCGGCCCGGCTCGTCGAGCACGTACGACGTCCGCCAGATGTAGACGACGCTCTGGAGGCTGGGCGGGGAGGCGTTGGACCCGATCAGCGGCACCCGGGCCTTCTCCACCGCGTCGCGGATGCCGGACATCACGGTGGAGTTGACCACGCCGCTCATGGCGAGCACGTTCTGGGCGAGCAGGGAGTCGACGGCGGCCTGGCCGCTCTTGGCGTTGTCCCCCTCGTCGACGGTCACCACGGTCACCGGGTGCCCGCCGAGCTGCTGCCCGTTCATGGCCAGGAAGAGCTGGAAGCCGTTCTCGATGTCCTCGCCGATGGCTTTGCCGACGCCGCTCTCCGGCCGGATCAGCCCGATCTTGATCGGTTTGCCCACGACCGGCGTCTCGGTGTCGTCCGTGCCGCAGGCGGCGGCCAGTCCGGTCGTACCGAGCGCGGCCAACAGTTGGAGGGCCCGCCTGCGGTTCATCTGCGACACCGAAATCCTTCCGGGAGCATTGCCGGGCGTCACCGCCCCTCCGGCGTTCTACCTGGTGAGCGGCCTTGCGTCAATGGATCTTGATCTTCAAGCAGCGACTGCAACGCAGCCCTTACCTCGGGCCAGGCCGCCGAGAGCGGGTCGATCAACCCGAAGTGCTCGCATTCCGGCAGCTCAACGAGGGTGACCGGGGCTCCGGCAGCTTGTGCGGTGGCAGCATATGACCTGCTCAGAGCGATCGGCACCTGCCGGTCCCGCATCCCGTGCACGATCACCGTCCGCGTCCGTGCCGGCACCGAGCTGCGGGGGTCGGCCACCGCGTACCGCTGCGGGTGTTCGGCCGGGCCGCCGCCGAGCAGCGCGGCCACCGCCCCCGAATCCAGATCCAGCCGGTACGCCTCGACGAGGTCGGCGACCGGTGCCAGCGCCAGCACCCCGCCCACGGCCTGCGGGACGTGTGCCGCCACGTGCAGCGCGAGCTGCCCGCCCGCCGAGTGCCCCAGCAGCAGCGGCGGCCCCTCGGCGACCTGTCCCGGCAGGGCGCGCGCCGCCAACCCGGGCAGCGCCGCCACCCCCGCCCGCACGTCGGCGAGGGTGTTCGGCCACCCCCCGTCGGGCTGACCGGTGCGCCGGTACTCCAGCTGGGCCACCGGCCACCCCAGGTCGGCCAGCGCGGCGGCGAGCGGGCCGGTGTGGGTGCGGTCGTACCCGGCCCGCCAGAAACCGCCGTGCAGCACCGCCACCAGCGGGCGGACCGGACCACCCCCGGCCGGCCGGCGCAGGTCGACGAGCTGCTCCGGCCGGTCGCCGTAGCGGACGGTCAGGTCCGGCGGTGGGGCGGGCCGGGTGAGCACGGCACGCGGGTCGGTGGGCATGCCGGCGACGGTAGCGCGGCCACCGCCGCGACGGCGTCCCCGCCGGCCGCGCCCCGTGAGCGACCTCACCGAGGGTGTTCCCGCTGCCCATGGGCGATGTCGGGGCCGGTGGCGGTCCGGGCGCGTGCGGCGGGACCGGGTGGGTAAAGATGGGTGCCATGACCGAAGCGCATTCCACTGGACAAGATGACGAGCCGGGCCGCGCGGACGGGCAGTCGGGCACCGTGGTGGTGGTCGGCCCGGACGGCCGCCCGGTCGGCACCGTGCAGACCGACGAGACCGGCGAGGACCCGACCCGCCTGGTGGAGCAGCCGGCCAAGGTGATGCGGATCGGCAGCATGATCAAACAGCTGCTGGAGGAGGTCAAGGCCGCCCCGCTCGACGACGCCAGCCGGCACCGGATGCGGGAGATCCACGCTCGGTCGATCGTCGAGCTGAAGGACGGCCTCGCCCCCGAGCTGCGTGAGGAGCTGGAACGGCTCTCGCTGCCGTTCGCCGAGGACCAGGCCCCCAGCGAGGGTGAGCTGCGGATCGCCCACGCCCAGCTGGTCGGCTGGCTGGAGGGGCTCTTCCACGGCATCCAGGCCGCCCTGGTGGCCCAGCAGATGGCCGCCCGGGTGCAGTTGGAGCAGATGCGTTCCGGTGGCCGTCCCGCCCTGCCCAGCGGCCCCGGCGCGATGATCCCCGGCATGCCCGGCATGGGGCAGCAGCCCGGTGGCGAGGGCCACAACACCGGCCAGTACCTCTGACCCCCGGCCGGCCTCTGACCCTCGGCCCTGCCTCCGGGTCGGTGGCCCGCCCCCGGGTCGGGGGCGGGCGTCGGGGCGTCGCCGCGCGGTGACGCCCCGGTCCGCTCAGCCCACCCCGAAGACCTTCTCCAGGTACGCCGCCACGCCGTCGGCGGTGTTCGCCCCGGTCACCTCGTCGGCGATCTCCAGCACGGCGGGGTGCGCGTTGGCCACCGCCACCGCCCGCCCCGCCCAGGTCAGCATCGGCACGTCGTTGGGCATGTCACCGAAGGCGAGCACGTCGGCCTGCGCCACCCCGAGCCGGGCCGCGTACCAGGCCAGCCCGGCGGCCTTGGTCACCCCGGCGGCGGAGATCTCCACCAGCCCGCTGTACGACGAGTGGGTCGCCTCGGCCAGCCCCTCCAGCGCCCCCGCCACCACCTGCACGAAGGCGTCCGGGTCCTGGGTGCCGGCGCGGGCCAGCAGCTTCACCGCCGGCACCGAGGCCAGCTCCTCGGGCGACTCGACGGCCCGGATGGCATCGTGGTCGGCGTCCCAGCGCAGGGGGTAGTGCGCCTCGTGCCGCATCTCCCGGCTGTCGACGATCTCCACCGCGAAGCTGACCTCCGGCACCGCCGCCCGCAACCGCCGGGCCACCTCGGCGAGCAGTTCCGGGGCCAGCGGGTCGGCCCGCAGCACCTGGTCGGTGTCCGGGTCGTAGACCACCGCGCCGTTGGCGCAGATCGCCGGCAGTGGGGCGGAGAGCTGGTCGTACACCGTCTGGAGCCAGCGGATCGGGCGGCCGGTGACCAGCACGACCGGCGTGCCCACCGCGGCGATCCGCTCCAGCACCGCCGTGGTGCGGGCGCTGAGCCGGCGGTCGTCGCCGAGCAGGGTGCCGTCGATGTCGCTGGCGACCAGCCGTGGTGTCTCTCCCATCACCGGGAGAGTAGTCGGTCCAGGTAGACCGCCACCCCGTCGTCGTCGTTGCGCAGGGTCACCTCGTCGGCGGCGGCCCGCACCAGCGGGTGGGCGTTCGACACGGCCACCCGGGACCAGCCGGCCCAGGCGAACATCGGCAGGTCGTTGGGCATGTCCCCGAAGACCAGCACGTCGGCCGGGTCGACGCCGAGCCGTTCGGCGACCACGGTCAGCCCGCTGGCCTTGTCCACCCCGGCCGGGGTGATCTCGACGAAGCCGAGACCGGCCTGGGTGAGGGTGGCGACCTGCGGCGGGACGATCCGGCGGGCGGTGGCCAGCAGCTCGTCCACGTCGTGGTCGGCGGTCCGGACGAACGCCTTGATCACGTCGAGGGCGAGACATTCCGCCCGGGTGCGCGCCTCGAACCGCTCGGGGTAGGGCCAGGCCGGGTGGTAGTCGCCCCAGAGCGGCGCGTCGTGCTCGTCGGAGCCCTCGACCATGACGGTCAGCGGGCCGACGGCGGCCTCCAGGTCGGTCAGCAAACCGGCCAGCACCTCGGCAGAGAGCCGTTCGTCGCGCAGCACCACCGGGCCGGCCGGGTCGCTCTGGTCGACCACGCAGCCGCCGCCGGCCATCACCAGGTAGTCGGCGGCCCGGATGTCGTTATGGGTGAGTTCCTTCAACCGGGGGCCCCGGCCGGTGGCGCCGACCACCGGGATGCCGGCGGCCCGCACCCGGTCGAGCACCCCGTGGGTGTACGCCGAGACGGTGTCGTCGCTGCGCACCAGCGTGCCGTCGAGGTCGGTGGCGATGAGTTTCGGTAGTCCCGGGCGGGTCATCGTTCCTCCTTGCCCGCCGCCGTCCGTACCGGTCGTCCGACCCGGTGTGACGGCGGGCAGCAACCGTACCTCGCCGGAAAGGTCGTCACCACGGCTTCCCGGCGAACCGGGCGGCAACGTCCGATGGCCGCCGGACCGCCACCCGGCGTGCCGGTTCCGGCGCCGGGCGGGAGCGGGTCGTGGCCGGTGGCAGGGCCGACGGGGGACCTGGTCGACCTCCGCTCCCGGCGACCGGCGGGGTGGGCCGCGGTGGGTGGGGCGCTCAGGCGTCGGGTTCGCGACGGGCGAACGGGACCGTCGGGGTGACGGTCAGGTCGGCGGGTACGGCCGGCCGGTCGTCCCCGCCGGGGCCGAAGCCCGTCCGCTCCGCCACGTCGCCGTCGCCGTCCGGCCGTTCGGCCGGCTGCTGCGGGACGACCGTGAGCAGTGCCGCCCCGACGAGCGTGACGGCCACGAAGGCCATCACCAGGCCCCGGCCGTAGTCCACCCGGAACCCGTCCTCGGCGGAGTAGAACACCGCCCGCTGCCCGGAGTCGTCCAACGAGAAGGCGGTGACGGTGAGCAGGACCAGCAGGGCACCCGCCACGGCCAGTCCGGCCACCCGGGCGTCGTGCCGGACCGCCGCGCTCCCCCGCAGGGTCAGCGCCACCGCCGCGCTGAGTAGTAGCAGTCCCACCAGGTACGCGATGCCGAAGCCGCCCACCTCGGCGACCCCACCGGGCACCCGGATGGTGCCGCTGCCCTCCGGACCACCGTTCGGGAGGGTCATCACCAGCCATTCCCCGGCCGCCGACGCCGTGGCGGCGACCGCGCCGAGCAGGGTCAGCACCGGGGGCAGCCGGTGGTCGCGGCGCAGCGCGGTGGGCCAGGGCCCGAATCGCCGGCCGGTGGGTCCTTCGGGGGCGTCCCACTGCGGCACGGGGCTGTCGTCCGAGCGGTCGTCCTGTCTCGGGATGGGGAGATCCTGGGACATCGGCTACCTTCCGCGTCGCGGGCCTGACCCGCATCATCCCACGTCGGAGGGCCACCGGCCGGGAGCGCCCGCCCCCGGAAGGTCGGCAGTGCGGTGCGGGTTCGACTAGCGTTCGGGTATGCCTATCCGTACCGCATCCGCACGTTGGCAGGGCAACCTCACCGAGGGCGCCGGGACCGTCCGCACCGGCAAGGGTGGCCTGGAGGGGAACTACTCCTTCAAGTCGCGCTTCGAGGAGGGCGAGGGGACCAATCCCGAGGAGCTGATCGGGGCCGCCCACGCGGGCTGCTTCTCGATGGCGCTCTCCAAGCAGCTCGCCGACGCCGGCCTGTCCGACACCTCGGTGGAGACCACCGCCAAGGTGCACTTCGACAAGACCGACGCGGGGATGACCGTCACCCGGATCGACCTGGAGACCGTCGGTCAGGCCCCGGGCCTGGACGAGGCCCAGTTCACCAAGCTGGCCCAGGCCGCCAAGGAGGGCTGCCCGATCTCCCGGCTGCTCTCCCCCGGCGCGCAGATCAGCCTCACCGCCCGCCTCGCCTCCTGACCCCGAGCCCCGGCCCCACCCCGCCCTGGGGTGGGGTCGGGGCTCACCCTCGATCCCGGTCGTCGTGGTATCCGGGCGATTCGTTGCCCGGTGACCAGGATCGAGCGAGATCACGGTGCGGTGGTTCGAGGCGCTCCCGGTGGGCGGTCCGAGCGTGGGTGATCGGGCCGGTGGGTGGGCGGCGGGTCGGGCACAATGGGTGAGGTGCCCGTGGAGATGAGCCGTGAACGCTTCGAGGAGCTGGTCGGCGAGGCCCTCGACGAGGTGCCCGAGGAGCTGCTCCGGTTGATGAGCAACGTGGTCATCCTGGTCGAGGACGACCCGCCCGCCGGTGAGAACCTGCTCGGCCTCTACGAGGGGCACGCGCTGACCGAGCGCGGCTGGAGCTACTCGGGTGTGCTGCCCGACCGGATCTTCATCTACCGTCGGCCGATCCTGCACATCTGCGCCACCGAGGACGACGTGGTCGACGAGGTGGCGGTGACGGTGGTGCACGAGATCGCCCACCACTTCGGCATCGACGACGAGCGGTTGCACGCGTTGGGTTGGGGCTGAGCCCGCCACCCGCTGCTCCGGCCGGTCACCTCCGCACAGGTGACCGGTTCGGTGCGTGGAGCCGGGCTTGTGCTCCACCCGGCCGATGCGGCTGTTGCGGGGGCTGCCTACCGTGGGGCGAGCACACCCCCAATCAGGAGGAAAACCCAATGCGCAGCGCGCTGTTCTCCGCGGAGAACCTGGAGAAGGAGTCCGCCCAGCCCGGCATGCGGCTGCAGAACTCCAAGATGCTCAAGATCGAACTCAACGGTGAGGCGATGGCCCGGGTCGGGTCCATGGTCGCCTACCAGGGGCAGGTGCAGTTCCAGGCGCTCGGCTCGGGCGGCATCGGCAAGTTCATCAAGCAGCGGCTCACCGGCGAGGGAGTGCCGCTGATGAAGCTCAGCGGCCACGGCGACGTCTTCCTCGCCGAGCTGGCCAAGGACGTGCACATCATCGACCTGGAGCCGGGCGACGCCCTGTCGATCAACGGGTCCAGCGTGCTGGCCTTCGACTCCAGCCTGTCGTACGACATCAAGATGGTCGGCGGCGCGGGGATGGCCTCGTCGGGCCTGTTCAACTGCGTGTTCAGCGGCCACGGCCGGATCGCCATCACCACCAAGGGCACCCCGGTCGTGCTCAACGTCGACGCCCCCACCTACGTCGACCCGCAGGCCGCCGTCTGCTGGTCGGCCAACCTCCAGACCGGCTACCACCGCGCCGAGCAGCTCGGCCTGGGCACCCTGCTCGGCCGCAGCACCGGTGAGGCGTTCACCATGAGCTTCGCCGGCCAGGGCTTCGTCGTGGTCCAGCCGTCGGAGGAGCCGCCGGTCCAGGGCAGCGGCGGCCAGCAGCAGCAACAGGGCCTGCTCGGCGGCCTGCTCAGCTGACCTTCGCCGAGATGGGGGCGGTCCCGGCCGGGACCGCCCCCATCCGTCTGCGTGCCGTCGGGCGCTGCGGCAGGCGGGGTCAGCTCAGTTCGCCGGAGCGCAGCCGCGCCAGCCAGGCCGCCGCGTCGGTGTAGTCGGCGTCCGACAGGCCGGCCGGTGCCGGGACCGGCCGGTCACCCACCGCGTCGGTCCACCGGTGCCGGGGGTACGACCCGAGGAAGCGCACCTCGGCGCAGACCCGACGCAGCCCCTGCAACGCCTCACCGAGCCGGGCGTCCGCCACGTGACCGGTGCAGTCGAGGAAGAAGACGTACCGACCGAGCGCCTCACCGGTGGGGCGGGACTCGATCCGGGTCAGGTTGACCCCCCGGACGGCCAGCTCCATCAGCACCGACAGCAGGGCGCCCACCCGGTCGTGGGCGATGTAGACGGCCAGCGAGGTGAGGTCGTCGCCGGTGGGCGGCGGGGGCGGGCCGGGGCGGGACAGCAGGGCGAAGCGGGTCACCGCGTCCGGGTGGTCGGCGATCTTGTCGGCGAGCAGCGTCAAGCGGTGCCGGGCCGCCCCGATCGGGGCGCAGATCGCCGCGTCGAACTCGCCGTTGGCCGCGCCGGCCGCCGCCGCGCCGTTGGAGAGCACGTCGATCACCGTGGCGTCGGGTAGGTGGGCGCGTAGCCAGTTGCGGCACTGGGTGGACGCCTGCGGGTGGGCGGCCACGCTGCGCACCCCGGCGAGTTCGGTGCCGGGGCGCGCGCCGAGCACGAACTCCACCGACAGGATCACCTCCCGGGTGATCACCAGCGGGCCTCCCTCGGCCAGCTCGTCCAGCGTCACCCCGACCGCGCCGCCGATCGAGTTCTCCATCGGCACCAGCGCCGCGTCCGCCTCGCCGGCCCGGACGCTCTCCAGTGCCTCGCCGACACTGCGGGCGGGCGTACGACTGCCGTGCTCGGCGGCCGGGACGGTACGCAACGCCTGTTCGGCGAAGGTGCCCTCCGGGCCCAGGTAGACGTATCGGGTCGGCGGTGTTCCGGGCATGTCGCCCAGCCTACGCACCCGGTGGCAGCCCGGTCCCGGCGTCGCAGGCCAACGTCCGGATGGCGGACGGTGCGACGGCCTTGACCTCGATCGAGCAGACGTCCGTGCCGGCGGTGACCAGCCGCAGCGCCCCCGGCTCCCCCCGGCTGACCGCCTGGAGCTCCTCGTGCCCGCTGACCGCCAGCACGGTGTAGTGCCAGCCGTCGGCGCAGAGCGGCCCCTCGACTGCCCGCACCGACACGTCGCCCGGCAGCACGTCGCTGCGCAGCAGCCCGATCACCGAGTTGGCGGAGGGCCGGCCGGCGCAGGCCGTGGCGACCGTCGCGGCGGTGGGGGTCGGCTGCGGCGGGGTCGACGGCCGTGTCGGGATCACCGGCAGCGTGGGGGTCACCGGCGGCATGCCGGGCGACGTTGCCGGCGGCGCGCTGACGGCGGGTGTCGGTGGGGCGAGGGGGACCGGTGGCGGGTCTGGCGGCGGTGCGGCGCAGCCGGTGGCCGGCAGCACGGCGAGCAGGGCCACGACGATCCGACCGGTGACCGGCCGGTGGCACGGGGGACGGTGTGCGGGGTAGGGCGGCACGGGCCGATCCTCGGGGGAGTCGCGCGCGGGGGCGTCGGGACGGGGGAGCCGGTCAGATCGCGGAGAAGAAGGTGAGTGAGCCGGCGACCGACCCGTCGGTGAGCATCGGCGTGGAGATCGCGTCGACGGTGGCGTAGGTGGTGTCGTCGCCGGCCGGTTGCACCCTCAGCAGCCCCCGGGCGAGTCGACCGGAGTGCAGGGCCAGCAACGGCGGGATCTTGTCGGTCTCCTGCTCGGGCAGCTCGTGGCGGGCGGCGGTGAAGTCGAGCAGCCGCAGGCCCCCTTCGAGCAGCGGCAGGCCGACCACCTCCTCGGGAGCGCCGAGACAGAGCAGCTCGCAGCCGGCGGCGGAGATGGCGACCACCCGGGTGTCGGCGGCGATCAGGAGGCAGGGCTCCTCGGCGTGGGAGACGGTGGCTGACCACTGCCCGACGTTGTCGCCTCCCGGCCCTGTCGGCGTCGTCCGTGCGGCCGGCACGAACACGTCCGAGAGCGAGAGTTCGACGTGGGCCACCGCGCCTCCTAGGTACACCGACGGACTGTCCACGCTAGCCGGTCTTGATGACGGTCGCCGACCGCGCGGGAGCCACCGGCCGCCGGTGGGTGGATCGGGTGCCTTGGTGGGCGGCCGGCGACGGCGCGGACCGGAGGTGTCGGGGGGACCGGTGCCGCGGGGCGTCGCCGGTGACGTTACCGGCGACCTGCCGGCTTGTCAGCGGCCGTTCGGCCCTCGTCGTACCACCGGTAGTCGCCGGTGGGACGGTAGGTGCCGTTGTGCCAGGTCTGCGGTGCCTGGGCGACCCGGGACAGCTTCTCGGCGGTGGCCGGGCTGATCCGGTTGCCTCCGGCGACGAGGAGCCGGTCGAGCTCCCGGTGGGTCGCCATCATGCAGTCCTTGGGCAGGCCGTAGACGCTGATGACGCCGGAGCCGACGAAGGTCAGCACCGGCGTCACCGGGATCGGCAGGCCGACCGCTGCGGTGAGGGCCTTGCTCGCCCGCTTGGCGTCCTTGCGGGCCTCGGCCACGTACGGCGGGCGCTTGCCGTTGATCTGCACCACGTCCCCGGCGACCAGCACCCGGGCCCGGCCGTGGTCGGCGATGCTCACCGCGAACAGCCCGCTGGGGCCGATGGCGAGGAACCCGGCGCGTTCGTCCTGGCCGTGGTCGCGCAGGACGTCGGAGACGTCGGTGCGCGGCCACTCGATGACGTGCCAGGCGGGGCCCAGGTGGTCGAGCTGACCGAGCGCCCGCGCCCCGGCGGCCTCCAGCCGGCGGGCGCCACGCTCGGCGCGGCGTCGACGCGCCCACTCCAGTGGGGTGGGACGGGCCGGATCGAGTGCCGCGGACCCGTCGGGACGGGGGTGCGGCACCGCCACGGGCGGCAGTGCCCGGGTGGGTACGGCTCGACGAGCGGGAAAGACAGTCATCGCGACCTCCGGCAAAAGGTCCCTCGAAAGTTATGGTCTCACTACCCTACGTCGCCACTGTGGGGGTACGGCAAGTTGGAACGCCGGAATGAGTGCGGATGAATGCCATATTCATCCGCTGTTCTTCCGCTGAAGATCGTTCATCACTGCCCTACGCTGCGGAGGTGACCCACTACGTGGACAGCGAGGTCGGTCGACTCGGCACGGTGCTGTTGCACCGGCCGGGTCCGGAACTTGCCCGCCTCACCCCCCGCAACAACGACTCGTTGCTCTTCGACGCTATCCCATGGGTCGGCCGGGCCCAGGAGGAGCACGACGCCTTCGCCGCCGAGCTGCGCGGGCGCGGTGTGGAGGTGCTCTACCTCGCCACCCTGCTCGCCGAGACGCTCGCCGTCCCCGAGGCCCGCGCCGAGCTGACCGAGCAGGTGCTCGGTTCGCCCCGGCTGGGCGACACCCTGCGCCGCCGGGTCGCCGACCACCTCGCCTACCTCGACCCCGCCGCGCTCGCCGACGTGCTCACCGCCGGGCTCGCCCACGAGGAGGTACGGATCAGCGCCGAGCGCCCCGGCGGTCTGGTCTGGACGATGATGGACCGGCACGAGTTCGTCATCGACCCGCTGCCCAACCTGCTCTTCACCCGCGACTCGTCACTGTGGATCGGCGACCGGGTCGGGGTCACCAGCCTCGCCATGCCGGCCCGCCGCCGGGAGACCACCCTGACCGACGCGATCTACCGTTACCACCCCCGCTTCGTCGGCACCCGGGCCGTCTACCACCCGGGCCTGGAACACCTCGAAGGCGGCGACGTGCTGCTGCTCGCCCCCGGGGTGCTCGCCGTGGGGGTGGGCGAGCGAACCACCCCCGCCGGTGCCGAGCGGCTGGCCCGGCAGGTCTTCGCCGCCGGCCTGGCGCACACCATGCTGGTGGTGCCGATCGCCCAGGAACGGGCCACCATGCACCTCGACACCGTCTGCACCATGGTCGACGTCGACACGGTGCTGATGTACCCCAACGTGGCCAGCACGCTGTCGGCGTACACGGTGATCGCCGGCCCGGACGGCGAGCCCCGGGTCGACGGCCCCGCGCCGTTCCTACGCGCGGCGGCCGACGCGATGGACCTCGACCAGCTCCGGGTGATCGACACCGGCCTGGACCCGGTGACCGCCGAACGCGAGCAGTGGGACGACGGCAACAACACCCTCGCGCTGGCCCCCCGGCTCTGTGTCGGCTACGAACGCAACGTGGAGACCAACGCCCAGTTGGAGCGCGCCGGCATCGAGGTCATCCCGATCGCCGGTTCGGAGCTGGGCTCCGGCCGGGGCGGCCCGCGCTGCATGTCCTGTCCGCTGGTCCGCGAGCCACTGCGACCGCCCGCCGGCTGACCCGCTGTCCGCCTCCCCCGGCGTCGTCGCCCCGGACCGGTGGGGGTGGCTCAGCGGAGGGTGAGCTGGCGGCCGAGCAGGCCCTGGCGGGCCCGGCGACCGGCGGCGTCCAACGGCTCCTTCTCGGCCAGCGCGTCGGCGTACCGCTTGGCGAACGCGGCGACCGGCTCCTCCCACTCGGCGGCCGGAACGTCCTCCGGCAGGTCCCAGACCGGCGCGAGCCGGCCGTGCGCCCGGAACATGCCGGCGAACTTCGTGCCCTCGCCCAGGGGGAGGGCACCGGCGGCGGAGAGCCGGGAGAGCGCGTCCAACGCGGCGTCCTCGTCGTCGCCGAGCACCCAGCGCACGTGGGCCTTCTCCGGCACCTGACACCAGTAGGCGGCCCGGGCGGCGGCCAGCTTCACGGTCGGATAGATCGCGGCGTTCGCCCGCTCCAGGGACGCCTGCACGGTCGGGTCGTCGGCGGCGCCGGGATCGAGCCAGAACTCGAAACCCTCGTGCATCGTGATGTCCAGCGTGCCGTCGACCAGGATGTCCTGGAGCCGGGGGCCGGGGCCCGGCAACGGCGGCACCGTCACCGCCCCACCCGGCTCGGTACGCAACGCGCAGAGCAGCGCGTCGGCCAGGTCCCGGGAGACGTCACCGGACTGCTGGTGGCGCTGGAGACCGATGAACACCCGACCGTCCGGCTTGGTCATCGCCGGGGCGGCCATCGGCAGCACGGTCGCCAGGGTGACCGGGCGGTCGCCGTGCTCCTCGACGAGGTCCGGGGTGAGTCGCAGCGGTGCCGAGGCGGCCGGTACGAGTTCGCGCAGGGCGATCCACTCCGGTTCGTCCACCAGCCCCTCGAACGGACGGGGGACGAACACGTCCCGGATCTTCTCCCGGCGGGGGGCGGCCTCGGCGCGCTGGTTCTTTCGACGCTTGCTCACGGCGAGACAGCCTAGAGCCCGATCGGCGGCGGTGGGGGCAGGACCCGCCCCGCGCCTGCCGGGTCGCCGGTGCCGCCGACGTCGCCGATCCCGACCCGGCTGGTGGAGGGACAGGCGGACCGGCTCGGCCGGCGGCCGACGGCGGTGACGGGTCAGCCGGCGGCGATCAGATCCGGGCGGCAGTCGGCCGGGTCGAACTCGGCCCAGACGCTCTGCCCCAGACCGTCCCGGTCGACCCCCCACCGACTGGCCAGGCCGGCGACGATGTGCAGGCCCCGGCCGTCGACCGCGTCCGTGCCGGCGGCCCGCATCCGGGGCCCCACGCCGGCGCCGCCGTCGGTCACCCGGACGGACAGACCCGGACCGGTCGACGTGGGCCGCAGCCGCCAGGCGACCCGGACCACCCCGCCGGGCAGCGGGTCGGCGTGCCGGACCGCGTTGCCGACCAGTTCGGCCAGGACCGCCACCAGGTCGGCGAGGAGCGGCGGGGGCACCAGGCCGGCCAACTCGTCGGCGAGCCGGTGCCGGGCCAGCCGCGCGCCGGTGGCGTGGTGGGGAACCACCACACACCACGAACGCTCGACCCGTCCCGTCGACACCCCGGCTCCTTCTCGACCCGTGCCTGCTGGCGGGGTGGACCACCCCGGGTCCACCGACGGCTCACCCGCGCGGCAGCCGCACCTCTGCGACGGTACCGCCACCATCTCGTGGACGTAGGGATACCCATCCATTCTGCTGTTCAACGATCCGGCGGACGAGATAGAGACCCAACCCGGCCCCGGGATAACCCCGCCGGTCGCCGGACTCGCCCTGCCAGAACCGGTCGAAGGCGCGTTCCACGTGCTCCGGCCGGATGCCCACCCCCCGGTCGGTCACCCGGAACGACACGGTCTGCCCGTCGGCGGCCGCGAACACCTCGATCACGGCGTCCGGAGGTGACCACTTGCCCGCGTTGGTGCACAGCTCGGTCAGCACGGTGGTGAGGCTGTGCCGGTCCCCGAGCGCCTTGGGCAGGTCGACGGGGACGTGCAGGAGCAGGCGGCGGCGCAGGTCACCGGGGAGGTCCAGCACCGCCGCGCGCAACGCCCCGCCGAGGTCGAACGGCACGGCCGGCTCGTCGCCGGGGCGTACGTCGGTGGCTGAGGCGAGCAGCCGGTCGACCAGCCGGGCCAGTTCGTTGGCCCGTTGACCGATCACCCGGGCCGCCTGCCGCCGGTCGTGGTCGGTCAGCGACTCCCAGTGGTCGGTGAGGGTGTCCGCGTACCCCTTGATGACGGTGACCGGGGTACGCAGCTCGTGGCTGGTGACCGCGACGAAGAGGTCCCGGTCGGAGTCCCGGCGCTGCTGGTCGGTGATGTCGCGGAAGGTGACCACCCGCAACGTGCCCGGGTCGACCAGCTCGCCGGAGGTGATCCGCAGCCACCGCCCGTCGGGAAGTTGGTGGTCGAGCACCTGGCCGGTCGGGGGGAGCGGGAACGGCAGTGGGCGGTTCAGCGCCTCACCGGCGCTGCGGCCGGTGACCTGGGCGGCGGCGGGGTTCCAGAGCCGGACCCGGCCGTCCCGGTCGACCACGGCCAGACCGTCGGCGAGCGCCGCCACGACCGGGCCGTCGCCGTGCACCGGCAGGCCGCTCTGGTCGCCGTACATGTGGGCGATGCAGGAGGCGAGGTAGCCGAGGGTGGCGTGCTGGACCCGGTCCTCGGAGTCCTCGCCGTCGGCGTAGAGGGCGTGCAGGCTGCCGACGGTCAGGCCGTTGAGTTCGGCGCGGGCGACGATCATGCGGCGCAGGCCCCGCTCGGCCAGCTCTCCGGCGAGCGGACCGTCGAGGTGGTCCAGCCGGGTCTGCCGGACCCGGGGACCGGTGAGCAGACAGACGGTGGCCGGGTCGGAGGCGGGCAACGGGCGGCCGATGGTCCACTCGGCGCAGCCGCTGGCGGCGATCACCCGTCCCCCGGTCGGGGCGAACTCGACGAAGGCCACGCAGGCCGCGCCGAGCGCGGGTCGGGCTGCCCGCAGCAGCGCGGTGAGCACCGGCAACCCGGCCTCTCCCGAGTTGATCATCTCGATCACCGCGCCGTGGTCGGTGATGAGGTCGGCGAGATCGGTGCGCTCCGGCATGCCCCGAGTGTGCCCGGTGCACCGCCCGTCGGACATCCCCGGGCGGGGGCCGACCCGCCGCTGGGACGCCCCGGGCGCGAGCGGGCCGGTCGGGCGACGGGCCGCACCGGCCGGGCCAGTGAGGCGGCGACGGGCCGCACCGGCCGAGCCGGTCGGGCGGCGACGGGCCTCACCGGTCGGGCGGCGACGGGCCTCACCGGCCGAGCCGGGCCAGGGTGTGGGCGGGCCGGTCGGTGATCACGCCGTCCACCCCCGCGTCGAGGACCAGGTCCAGGTCGGCCGGTTCGTTGACCGTCCAGACGTACACCGGGTGGCCGGCGGCCCGCAGCGCGGGCACCAGCGTCGGGCGGGCCCGGACCAGGCCGATGCCCGGCCCGGCGATCCGGGCCCCGAACGGTAGCCGGCCGAGCGGCAGCCAGCGGGGCAGCACCTCCAGCAGCAGCACCGTCGGCAGCGCCGGGGCCAGCTCACGGACCCGGCGGACGGCCAGGGGGGAGAACGACATCACGGTGACCTGGACCGGGTCGTCGGGGCCCGGTTCGGCCAGCCCGTGCCGCCGCAGCATGGTCACCAACCGGCGCTCGACGTCCCCCCGGTAGCGGGACGGGTGTTTGGTCTCCACCAGCAGCCGGACCGGGCGGCCCGCGTCCCGTACGGCGGTCAGCAGCCGGTCCAGGGTGAGCAGCCGGGTGTGCGCGTCGTCCAGCGCCTCGTCGCCGTCGGCCGGCGTGCACCCGGGATGCCAGGAGCCGAAGTCCAACGTCTCCAACTCGGCCAGGGTGCGGGCGCTGACCAGGCCGTGACCGTTGCTGGTCCGGTTCAACCGCCTGTCGTGTACGCAGACCAGGTGCCCGTCGCGGGTCAGTCGGACGTCGCACTCCAACCCGTCGGCACCCTCGTCGAGGGCCCGTAGGTAGGCCGCCAGGGTGTGTTCGGGGAGGTCGGCCGACGCGCCACGGTGCGCGAAGACCAGTGGATCACCCATGCTCGGTCGCTCAGATGACCTGGCCGGGTTGCCCGTCCCCGGTGACCACCGGTTTGCCGACGGCCACCCACTGCCGCATCCCGCCGTCGGCGTTGCGCACCTGCTCCCACCCGTTGCCGAGCAGGTAGCCGACCACCTGTGCGGAGCGCCCGCCGGAGCGGCAGATCACCGCCACCTCGCGGTCGGTGGGCACCTCGGCGAGCCGGGCCGGCAGCTCCATCATCGGCACATGGTGGGCGCCGGGCGCGTGGCCCGCCGCCCACTCGTCGTCCTCCCGGACGTCGAGCAGGTAGGTGTCGTCGTCGATCGCGGTCACGGGGACGCTGGGAACCTGGGATCCGAACACGGTCACCAAGCCTAGATCCTCGGTGCCGCCGACGGCACGTCGGCAGCCGGCGTGGCGGCTCCCGGCACCTCGGCGGCTCCCGGCACCTCGGCGGCTCCCGGCACCTCGGTGGCTCCAGGGATGCCGGTGGCTTCCGGGACCCCGGTGGCCTCCGGGACCCCGGGGGCGCGGGATCCGGTGGTCGGGGTGGTGGTCACAGCCGGTTGACCCAGCGCGGGTTGGCCCGCGACCAGTCGGGCAGCCGGTCGGTGCGGACGGCGTCGAAGAGCCCGCCGCCGCCCTGGTCCAGCACCACGTAGGAGATGCCGTCGATGGTCTGCGGGTAGGACGGCAACTGCACCCCGTGCAGCGCGTCGGCGGGCAGGGAACGCAGCGCGAACACCAGGTCGTCCAGGGGCACCCCGTTGGTGTCGACGGTGAGCGAGCTGCCGACCGCCCGCAGCACCCGGTCCAGTTGCACGGGGTCGCTGCGCAGGTGGGACTGGGCGGCCCGGTCCAGCATCGCCCGCAGCATCTGCTGCTGGTGTCGTTGCCGGTCGTAGTCGCCGTTCGGGAGGTCGTAGCGTTGCCGGGCGTAGTCCAGCGCCCTGGCGCCGTCCATCTGCTGGCAGCCGACCGGGAAGTTCGTCCCGGTGTGGATCGACCGGACCTCGGTGTCGACGCACATCCGGATGCCCCCGAGCAGGTCGATGACCTGGCGGAAGCCGGCGAAGTCGACGAGCGCCGCGCCGTCGAAGCGGATGCCGGTGAGTCGGGTCAGGGTGGCCGAGAGCAGTCGGGTGCCGCCCTCGCCGCCACCGCCGTGCTCGTACGCCGCGTTGATCTTGTCCTGGCCCCCGCCGTAGCCGGCGGCGTCGGGTGGGATCGCGACCAGCAGGTCGCGGGGGACGGAAATCAGGTACGCCTGCCGTAGGCCGGGCGGAACGTGCACGATCAGGATGGTGTCCGACCGCTGGTCCGCCCCGGCTGCGCCGGGGCGTCGGTCGGAGCCGACGATCAGGTAGTTCAGCCCGGTGTCCAGCTCGGTGCGGGCCTGCCGGGCGTCGGGGGAGAGTAGTTGTTCCCGGCTGACCGTCCGGTCGTAGCGGTGGGCGAGCAGCCGTACCCCGACGACGGCGAACCCGGCGAGCAGCACCAGGGTCAGGCCGACGCCGAGCAGGATCCGCGACCAGCGTGTCCCGCGCCGGGCGGGAGGCGGTGTGCCCCGCCCCCGAACGGATCGCGCTGACCTGGCCGTGACGCCCTCCCGTGGCCGAAACGTGAGTGCTTCTCACGTCAGGCTACGGTGGGACCACGGGTCCCCGGGGCGGTTCGCCGGGACTACCGGCGGGTCACTTCCGGGTGGACAGCACGCTCGGGTTGGCGTAGACGAACTCGGCCAGCTTGTCTTCCTTGATCGCCTGGAACATGTCCAGCGTCTGCTGGCTGAGCGCCTCACGGTTGTTGGCGTTGCCGTTGAACGTGCCACCGTTGGTGCGCAGCATGGTCAACTCGTTGGCGGTGACCCCGCGCATGGTGAAGACCAGGTCGGCGACCGGCACCCCGCCGGTGTCCAGGATGAATGCCTTGCCGGCCGCCTTGATCAGCTGGTTGACCTTGACCGGGTTGGTCATCATGCCCTTGTCGGTGGCCTTGCGGGCCATCGCCTTGATCAGCTGCTGCTGGTTCTGCTGGCGGTCGTAGTCGCTGTTGGGCAGGCCGTAACGCTGCCGCGAGTAGTCGAGCGCCTGGAGGCCGTTCATCTCCCGGCAGCCCTTCTTGTAGACCACCGGGGTCATCGGCCGGCCGGTCTTCTTGGCGTCGGCGTTCCACATCTGCTTGCCGTCGACCATCATCATGTGGTGCGACTTCACCTCGTGGCTGACGCAGATGCGCACCGTGCCGAGGGTGTCGATGACGTTCTTGAAGCCACCGAAGTTGATGATCGCGGCCCCGTCGAAGCTGACTCCGGTCATGTTCTTGATGGTCTGGGCCATCAGCTGCGCGCCGCCCTCCCAGCCGCCGCCGTTGCGCGCGCCGGCCTGGAACGCCGCGTTGATCTTGTCGGTGCCGCCCTTGAACCCGCTCTTCTTGAACGCGGGGATCTGTGCCTCGGTGTCGCGGGGGATCGAGATCAGGTACGCCTGGTCGTGGCTGGCCGGGATGTGCAGCACGATGATGCTGTCCGACCGGACGTCGTCGGCGGCCCAGCGCTCCCGGGCGTCCACGCCGAGCAGCAGCATGTCGATCGGGCCGTCCAGGTTGGCGCCGCCCTCCGCCTCGGTCTTCCCCGCCCCGCCGAGCAGGTTGCGCTGGGCGATGTTGCCGGTGGCCTGGCTGATCAGCGCCTTGCTGCCGACGATCGCGATGCCGCTGGTCACCATCAGCACCGCGCCGAAGATGACGGTCAGCCGCGCCCAGAGCGGGTCCTTGCGCCGGGTGCGCTTGCGGGCCGTGCCGGAGGGCCGACCGCCGCGACCGCCCGGTGACGGGACGGCGGCCGACGCCCGGTAGGGGTCGGCGTTCAGCGACGAAGGGCGGGGGCTGGTCTGAACCGGCATGCATGCTCCAGCTCGCGTGATCGGGGGGCGGGACCACTTTACGTACCGCTTCCCGTCAAGGCGAGGTCGTCACACGCACAAATCCCAGACAACCCGACCTTTTCCTCCGCGATTTGTCCGAACGGATGAATCGATGAGACCGGACGGCTGTTGGCTTTTGATGATCAAGCCTTCGGTAAAGACCTCTGATGACGCTCGTCGAAATCTGCCCGACATCCGGGGTCGGGCCGACCCCGGATGCCGGGCCGGCTCAGTTCCCGTTGCCCGGCGTGTCCGCCTTCTTGTCGGCGGCCACCCAGTCCGCCATCGTGTCGGCGGACATCGCCTTGTACATCGCCAGCGCCTTCTCCCGGTCCGACACCACCACCGACTCGCCGTTGATGGTGTCGCTGCCGGTGTTCGGGCTGGTGAGGAAGGTCAGGTTCTCCCCGCGCAGGTTGCGGAACTGGATCGCCATGTCGCCGAGGGAGAAGTCGTTGTCGACGGTCACCGCGGCGGTCACCGACTGGAGGAACGCGTTCAGCTTCTTGGGGTTGGTCAGCGTGCCCGTGCTCGCCGCCTTGTCCATCAGCGCCCGCAGGAACTCCTGCTGGTGGCGCATCCGGGCGAAGTCGCCCTGGGGGAACTGCTTGCGCTGGCGGATCCAGTCCAGGGCCGTCGCGCCGTCCATGTGCATGGTGCCCTTGGTGAACTTCCGGTACGGCTTGTGGATCGAGGTGATGCTCCGCTCCACCTTCAGGTCGACCCCGCCGAGCGCGTCGGTGACCTCCTTGAAGCCGCCGAAGTCGATCGCCATCACGTTGTCGATCCGGACGTCGGTGAAGCACTCCACGGTGCGTACCGCCAGCGGCAGGCCACCGAAGGCGAAGGCAGCGTTGATCTTGGCACGCCGACCGGAGTCGCAGGCCGCGCCCGCGCTCTCGGGGATCGGCACGTACAGGTCACGCGGGACGGAGACCAGGTAGGCCGACTTGTGGTCGGCCGGGATGTGCATGACGATCAGCGTGTCCGCCCGCCACTCGCCCGGCTTGTCGACCGCCGCGTCCGGGTCCCGCGAGTCGGTGCCGACCAGCAGGATGTTGAGCGCCCCGTCGACCGCCTTCGCCGGCCGCCCACCGGTGATCTCCGAGAACGGGTCGGTGCGGGCCAGGTCCTCGTTGAGGTTACGGGTGTAGAACCAGGCCCCGATCCCGCCGAGCAGCGCCACCACCAGCACCGTCACGCCGGCCACCAGGGCCATCCGCCCCCAGCGCGGGCGCGGCCCACGCCGGCCGTAGTTCCCCGGCCCGCCCGGCCCCGAGGGTGTGCCGGGGCCACCCGGCCCGCCCGACCGGGGCTGACTCTCCTGGTGCGAGGGGTACCACTGCGCGTCGGACTGGCGGGTGCGCCCGGTGGCGCCCCGGTCGGAGCCGGGCACCGAGGCACGGCCCGCGCTGCGGTGCAGGTACGGGAGCGAGGCGCCGGCTGACGAGGTCGCTGACATGCGTTTCAGCGTACGTAGGCGGGTCGAGCGTTCGCTGAATGTGAAGCCTCCCGAGCGCCCCGCGTGGCGTGGGAGAGCTACCCTAGCCGGCTGCGGAAATGGTCGATCGTGCGTCGCAGGCCCTCGTCGGGCGACACCTGCGGCTGGTATCCCAGCAGGTCCCGGGCGAGGGTCAGGTCGGGGCGGCGCATCTCCGGATCGTCCGAGCTGCGAGTGACGTAGGTCACCTGTGACGTACTGCCGGAGAGTGACGCGATCGTCTCGGCGAGTTGCCGCATGGTCAGCTCGTGTTCGGTGCCGCAGTTGATCGGGCCGGTCTGCGTCGAGTCGAGCAGCAGCAGGATGCCGCGCACCAGATCGTCGACGTAACAGATCGACCGGGTCTGCTCACCCGTGCCGTGCACGGTGATCGGCTCGCCACGCAACGCCTGGGAGATGAACGTCGGGATGGCCCGGCCGTCGTCCGGTCGCATCCGGGGGCCGTACGTGTTGAAGATCCGGACGATCGCCGCGTCCAGCCCCCGACTGCGGTGGTACGCCATCGTGGCCGCCTCGGAGAACCGCTTCGCCTCGTCGTAGACGCTGCGCACCCCGATCGGGTTGACGTTGCCCCAGTAGGTCTCCCGCTGCGGGTGCTCCTTCGGGTCCCCGTACGCCTCGGAGGTGGAGGCCATCAGGAACCGGGCGTCGTCGGTGACCGCGCGGTCGAGCAGGTGCAGGGTGCCCACCGAGCCGACCCGGAGGATCTCCACCGGCAGCTTCGCGAAGTCCGTCGGGCTGGCCGGGGAGGCCATGTGCAGGATCGCGTCGAACCGCTGGGCCAGGGCCGGGTGGTGGCTGGGCAGACCCTCGGAGATGTCCGCCTCGACCAGGGTGAACCGTGGGTGCTCCGCCAGGTGCGCGACGTTGTCCTTGGAGCCGGTGACGAAGTTGTCCAGCGCGACGACCGTGCACCCGCGCTCGATCAGGGCGTCCACCAGGTGCGACGGGACGAACCCGGCACCGCCGGTGACGAGGACGCGGTGACCGCTACCGAACCGCTGGGCAACCTTCATGGCGGTCAGCCTACTCAGCGCGACCGCCGCAGGTCATTTCGACCTGGGTGACGCCCGTGCCCCGTACCCTGCCCGTCTCTGCCTCGGGGCCTGCCACGACGCGGCCGTCGGGGTCGGCGGGCCCCGGGCGACGGCGGAGGCCCCCGCCGCGATCGCTCGCGGCGGGGGCCTCGTGGTGCCGGTTGCTCAGTGCGCACCCGCGCCGGTGAGGGCACGCACCTCCAACTCGGCGTACTTGTCCTCGTCGTGCTCCTTGGAGATGACCGTGCCGATCCAGCCGCAGAGGAACCCGAACGGGATGGACAGCAGCCCCGGGTTCGACAGCGGGAACCACTGCCAGTCGTGCTCCGGGAACATCGAGGTCGGTGCGCCGGAGACGACCGGCGAGAAGAACACCAGGAACACGGCCGAGATCAGGCCGCCGTAGATCGCCCAGACCGCGCCCGAGGTGTTGAACCGCTTCCAGAACAGGCTGTAGAGGATCGCCGGCAGGTTGCCCGAGGCGGCCACCGCGAACGCCAACGCCACCAGGAAGGCCACGTTGAGGCTCTGCGCGAAGATCGACAGGGCGATCGAGACCGCGCCGATGACCAGGGCCGAGATCCGGGCCACCCGGACCTCCTGGCGTTCGGAGGTCTGCCCCTTCTTGATCACGTTGGCGTAGAAGTCGTGCGCCAGGCTGGACGACGAGGCCAGGGTCAGGCCGGCGACCACCGCCAGGATGGTGGCGAACGCGACCGCCGCGATGATCGCCAACAGGGTCGCCCCGCCCAGGTTGCCGCCGAGGAAGGTCTTGCCCAACTCCTCGGCGAGCTGCGGCGCGGCCGTGTTGCCGGCCTTGTCCTGCGCGACGATCGCCTTGCCGCCGACCAGCGCCGCCGCGCCGAAGCCCAGCGCCAGCGTCAACAGATAGAAGGTGCCGATGATGCCGATCGCCCAGAGCACGCTCTTGCGGGCCGCCTTGGCGGTCGGCACGGTGTAGAAGCGGATCAGGATGTGCGGCAGGCCGGCGGTGCCGAGCACCAGGGCGATGCCCAGCGACAGCAGATCCATCTTGTTATAGAAGGTCTGCGTCGAGTTGCCGGCCACCTCGACGCCGTAGCGGAGCCCGGGTTCGAGGAACGCGCTGCCCTTGCCCGACGTGGCGGCGGCGTCACCGAGCAGCGCCGACAGGTTGAAGTTGTACTTGGCCAGCACCAGCACGGTCATCACCAGCGCGCCGGTCATCAGCAGGAACGCCTTGACGATCTGGACGTAGGTGGTGCCCTTCATGCCACCCACGGTCACATAGATGATCATCAGGGCGCCGACCATGATGATGGTGGCGATCTTGGCGGTGTCGGCGTCCATGCCGAGGAACGTGGTGCCCGGCTTGATCCCCAGCAGCAGCGCGACCAGGGCGCCCGCCCCGACCATCTGGGCCAGCAGATAGAAGATCGACACCGTGATGGTGGAGACCGCCGCCGCCGTACGCACCGGGCGCTGCCGCATCCGGAACGCCAGCACGTCGGCCATCGTGTAGCGGCCCGAGTTGCGCAGCAGCTCCGCCACCAGCAGCAACGCCACCAGCCAGGCGACCAGGAAGCCGATCGAGTAGAGGAAGCCGTCGTAGCCGTACAGCGCGATGATGCCGGCGATGCCGAGGAACGACGCGGCCGACATGTAGTCGCCGCCGATCGCCATGCCGTTCTGGAAACCGGAGAACGACCGGCCGCCGGCATAGAAGTCGGTGGCCGTCTTGGTCTGCCGACTGGCCCAGATCGTGATCGCCAGGGTCACCGCCACGAAGACCAGGAACAGCGTGATGGTCAGGTTGCGGGCGGTGCCGCCACCCGCCTCAACCGCGAGGACCGTGTTCATGGGTCACCTCCCCGATCTCGGCGCGGATGCGGTCGGCGGTCGGGTCGAGCTTGCGGTCGGCGTACCGCGAGTAGAGCCAGGCGATGAGGAACGTCGAGACGAACTGGAGCAGCCCGAAGATCAGCGCCACGTTGATGTTGCTGCCGAAGAGCTTCGTGCCCATGAAGTCCCGCGCGTAGGCGGAGAGGATCACGTAGAGCGCGTACCACAGGAAGAACGCGACGGTCATCGGGAAGACGAAGCTGCGCAGCGCGCGGCGCAACCCGACGAACTCGTCCGACCGTTGTACGGCCAGATAACGCTCCGCCGCCGACTCGGCCGGGGCGGGCGTGGGTGTGTCCGTGGACATCTGTGGATCACCACCTTCACAGGCATCGGGAGTTTCGCGCACCGTAGAGAGCGGCCTGCCTGCGAGAAAAGGTGCAGATCGATCCCGGCAGTCCCCTGCGCCGAACGGTCCCCCACCTGCGCCCAGTGACCCACGTCACCCCGCTCACCGGCCCCTGCCGCCCGCTTCCCGCCGCCCGCCCCGACCCGCCCCGCGCCCGGGACCATGACCCCGCCCCGCCGGCCGCCCTGGCCCCGCCCGGCCGGCCATGATCCACTCTCTTGGGTCGATATAGCAGTATCCGCCGGCCAGGAAGCCGCTATATCGGTGACATTGCGACGCCACCCCGCCCGGTCAGGGGAGTTGGTGGTAGCGGCCCCGGTGGTGCAGGAGGGGCGGGGTGTCGGTCAGGATCTCGACCGTTTCGACGGTGGCCTCGACGAGCAGCGCCCAGCCGTACTCCCGGGCGGTGTCCAGGCGGCAGCCGGCCCAGCTCCCGGCGTCGGCGGGCACCGGCCCGTAGGGCGTGTCGGTCCACGTGTCGGTGGCGAACAGGCCGCCCGGCGAGGGGAAGAGCCCGGCGAACCGGTCGGCGAGCTGCCGGTGGGACGGCCCGAGTGGGGCCACCGCGAACCGGCCGGCCTCCTCGATCGCCGCCCAGAGGTCGGCCTCGGGGTCGATC
Organism: Micromonospora sp. NPDC049257; assembly: GCF_040678915.1. Taxonomy (NCBI): domain Bacteria; kingdom Bacillati; phylum Actinomycetota; class Actinomycetes; order Micromonosporales; family Micromonosporaceae; genus Micromonospora; species Micromonospora sp. NPDC049257. Next base: position 310,891 of record NZ_JBFAQU010000001.1, on the reverse strand, counting down.
AGGCCGAGCAGCCGGTCCGGCTCCCCCTCGGCGACCAGGGTGGACGACACGGTCAGCCCGGCCGGGCCGGGTGCGGTCCAGAGCGTCACCGGTGCGGCGAGCCGTCCCCGCAGCCGACGGGCCGGCGAGCGTTGCCCGGTCGGCACCGCGAACGGGTCGGTGTGGTGGATCTCGGCACCCGGTTCTGGATTCACGTGAAACATTGTGGCCCCCGCCCCGTCCCGCGTTGCCAGGTCGGGGCGAGAGACGGCCTCGCTTTCATGATCGTCCACGGGTAAACGACTACGACACGCCGGTTCGGTGCCGCTCACGCGTAGACGATCGTCGGACCTTCCCGCCGACCGGGCGCGCGCCCAGAGACCAGGAGGGGGAGCGGGCACCGTCATGGTTCCTGCCCTGGCAGAGCTACGAGGCTCAGGCAACCCGGCTGCGCAACTTCGAGCCGTGTCTGGTGCCCGGGCTGCTCCAGACGGAGGACTACGCGCGGGCCGTCTTCTCGGCCGGCGGGCTCCAGCGCGACGAGCGGGTGGAGGAACTCCTCGCGCTCCGGATGAGCCGACAGGCGGTACTGGGGCGGGACGACCCACCCGAGTGTGTCTTCGTCATCGACGAGAGCGCACTGCGGCGGTCGATCGGTGGGCCGGCGGTGATGGACCGGCAGCTCGGACGGCTACTGGAGGCTGCTGAGCTGCCTCATGTGCGGCTCCATGTGCTGCCGCTCGATGCCGGTGCGCACGTCTCGCTGGGCGGTGGGTTCGTGCTGGCGGAACTGCCCGGGAGCGAGCAGGTCCTGTGTCTGGACAACACCGCCCGAGGGCAGATCGCGGACCATCCGGAATGGATTCGACTGATGCTGCGCAAGTGGGAGAGTCTGTTGGGTGAGGCGTTGGCCGAGCGCGCCTCGCTCGATCTGGTCAACAAGCTGAAGGTGACGCCATGACCCCTGACGAGCCACGCTGGCGGACCTCGTCGCGTTCCGACGACTCCGGCAACTGTGTCGAGGTGGCGGACAATCTGCCCGGGGTGGTGCTGGTCCGGGACAGCAAGGACCGCGCTGGCCCGACGCTCCACTTCACCCCCGACACCTGGCGTTCCTTCGTCGGCACCGTCAGGGTCGGCCGTACCCGCCGCCCGTGACGGCGGTGCGGCGCTAGGGCGTACCCGGGCCGGTGGGTGGAGGGTCGACGGACAGGGCGGCACGGGCGGCGGCCAGCACCTGCGGGTCGGCGCAACCGGCCGCGTAACCGGCGATCCGGCGGCGGATGTCCCGGGTGAGCAGCCAGACGCCGACCCGGTCGGCGACCGGGCGCAGGAACGCCGGCCGGCAACGGAAGCTGTACCGCCAGGTGGCGACTGTGTGGCCCGGCTCGGGTGCCGGTGCGAACCGCCAGCCACCGGCGAACATCTCGAAGAACCACGGGCCGCGCACCATCTTCATCCCCACGTTCGTCGGCGGGGCGAAGGAGACGTACTCGCTGATCATCACGAGGCCGTGCCGGGACCGGGTGAAGGTGCGCACGCCTTTGCCGGGGCGGGTGGCACCGTCGACGAAGTGCTGTTCGCGGACGAACGGGTCCCACCGGTAGCGCACCGGCGCGACGGTCTGCGACACCGCGAACGCCACCTCCGGCGGGACCGCGACGGTGGTGACCGCCTCGACGACCGGCATCAGCGGCGGGGGGTGACGGTCGACAGCAACTCCGGCATCCGGCGGTCCAGCACGTCCCCGGCCAGGTACGCCCCGAGCAGCGCCGCCCCCACCCCGTACGCCGCGCCGACCGGCAGGGCCAGCCAGAGCCAGACGTCGCCGAGCAGCCCGGCGGCCACCACCATCGGTACGGCGGCAGCCGCCGAGCCGACCATGGACAGCAGGGTGAGCATGCTCTTGGCGACCCCGGAACCGCCGTTCATCGCGAACGGGTTGCTCGTCTCCGGCAGCGAGTACGCCCCGAGCACCGAGATGAACCCGTTGATCGCCAACCCCACCCCGTACGAGGCGAGCAGTGCGCCCGCCGCCACCCCGAACCATTCCGGCCGGCCGAGCACCCCGCTGATGATCAGGGAGACGAGACCGAGCATCGGCAGCACGTACACGGAGAAGGCGGTCATCCGGGCGCGCAGCTCCAGCCGACCCGGGACCCCGGCCACGACGTTCGCCGCGTAGGCGCTGCCGTCAAAGCCGAACTGGTTGGCCAGGGTCACCGAGGCGAGCACGCCGACGAAGATCATCGAGATGCTGAGCAGTACCGGCGACGGGTCCCCGGTGGATTCGAAGCCCTCCTGGCCGACGGCGAAGCCCGCGCCACCGAGGTTGACCATCACCGGGACGAAGATCCCGACCACGGCGATGGTGATCAGGTTGGCCCGCCGTCGGGCGTCGCGCCACCAGTAGCGGCACTCGCGGGCCACCAGCGCGCCGAACCGGTCCCGGCGGGCCCAGCCGACCGCGCGGGGGAAGAGTTGGGCGATCGCGCCGCCGGTCGGTGCCTGGCGGGTCTTGGTCGGGGCGGCGCTCGCCGCGCCGACCATCGCCGACTCCAGCGACCGGGACCACCAGAGCAGCAGCGCCCCGATGGTCACCGCGGTGATCAGCAGCTTGACGGGCACCGCCCAGGTCCGGCCCTCGGCCACGTCCAGGCCGATCGTCCAGGGTGCGCCGAACGGGGTCCAGCCGACGATCCGGGCCACCCCGACGAGCCGGTCCCAGTCGGCGGTGCGTACGGCGGCCAGCACCACGAGCTGCAACGGGCCGAGCAGCGCGGCGACCACGGCGAGCAGCACGGCGGCCAGGTCACGGACCCGGCGGGACCGCAGCATGGTGGCGAACGCACTGGTCACCGCGCGGCTGGCGGCGACGCAGAGCAGCACCCCGGCGACCACGCCGACGGCGGCGACGACGCCGGCCGCCGCGCCGCCGAGCAGCGCGGCGCTGACCACCAGCCCGGCGACCGCGACCAGCACCGCGAACACCGGCACGCTGATCAGCGCCGCCGCGAACAGGCCGGTGACCAGGGTGCGGCGGGACAGCGGCAGCAGGGCGAACCGGGCCGGGTCGAGGGTCTCGTCGACACCGAAGAAGACCAGTGGCAGCAGCAGCCAGCCGAGGACGAGCACCCCGCCACCGAACGCCGCCGCCATCACCGCGTAGCGGGGTTCGTCGGCGAAGCCGGGGGCGGCGAACATCAGGAAACCGCCGGCCGCGAACCAGAGCCCGACCACCACCCCGACCACGAAGAGCGCGATCCGCCAGCCCTGGCCCCGGAAGTTGTTGCCCATCACCCGCAGCTTGAGCCGGACGAAGTGGCGCGGGGAGACCGGGCGGACCCGCTCGGCGGGTGTGCTCACCGGGACAGCCACGCCAGCTCCTCACCGGTAGCGGTCCGGCCGCCGACGACCTCGACGAAGACGTCCTCCAGGGAACGCTCGCCACGCACCTCGGCGAGGGTGCCGACCCGCTTGATGGTGCCGTCGGCGAGGATCGCCACGTGCGAGCAGAGCCGCTCGACGACCTCCATCACGTGGCTGGAGAAGACGACGGTCCCGCCGCCGACCACGTACCGGTGCAAGATGTCGCGGATCAGCGCCGCCGACACCGGGTCGACCGCCTCGAACGGCTCGTCGAGCACCAGCAGCCGGGGGCCGTGCAGCAGCGCGCAGGCCAGGCCGATCTTCTTCTTCATGCCGGCGGAGTAGTCGACGACCAGGGTCCGGCCGGCGTCGGTGAGGGCCAGCACGTCGAGCAGCTCCGCCGCCCGCTGGTCGACCACCGCCGGGTCCATCCCGCGCAGCAGCCCGTGGTACGCCAGCAGCTCCGCGCCGGTGAGCCGGTCGAACAGCCGGACGCCGTCGGGCATGACGCCGAGCAGCCGTTTCGCCTCGACCGGGTCACCCCAGACGTCGTGCCCGAGCACCCACGCGTTGCCGTGGTCGGGTCGGAGCAGTCCGACGGCCATCGACAGGGTGGTGGTCTTGCCGGCGCCGTTGGGGCCGAGGAGGCCGTAGAACGAGCCGGCGGGGACGGCCAGGTCCACCCCGGCGACCGCCACCTTGCCGTCGAACTGCTTGGCCAGGCCGCGGAGTGCCAGCGCAGGGTGTTCACCAGTCATGTGTCGACCGTATCCGGGCCGGGCGAGTGGCTGCTCCCGCCGGGGGACGATCCCGGCTCATCCCCGAGACGGACGGTCGCGCACGGTGAAGGATCCGAGACGTGACGTGACCGCCCCGTCGATCCTGGCATGGCCCCGGACGACCGGGACGAAACGGTCAGGAGCGCAGTGACTCGGGCGTGTGCAGGCGGAGCATGGTGGCCCCGACGTCGACGGGGGTGCGACGGCGGGTCGCCATCGACACGGCGATCATCACGGTGAAGGCGAGCGGCACCGTCCAGGCGGCCGGTTGGGTGGTGAGGGTGGCCGGCCAGCCGGACAACGGGGGGCCGAGCACGGTGACCAGCACCGCGCCGATCGCCGCCCCGCCGCCGACCAGCACCCCGGCCGCCGCACCGAGGTCGGTCAGGCCGCGCCACCAGATGCCGAGCACCAGCAGCGGGCAGAAGCTGGACGCGGCGACGGCGAAGGCCAGCCCGACCACCTGGGAGACGTCCAGCCCGGAGACGTTCAGCGCGAGCACCGCCGGCACTCCGCCGGCGATCACCGTGGCCAGCCGGAAGCCGCGTACCGAGCCGCGTCCCAGCACGTCGGTGGAGATCACCCCGGCGACGCTGGTGAGCAACCCGGACGAGGTGGACAGGAAGGCGGCGAACGCCCCGGCGGCGACCAGAGCGGCAAGCAGCCGCCCGGTGACGCCGCTACCGAGCGCCGCCTCGGGAAGCAGCACCACCACCGCGTCGGTCTGCCCGCTGACCAGCAGTTGCGGGGTGTAGATCCGGCCGAGCACGCCGTAGAGGGTGGGTAGCAGATAGAAGACGCCGACCAGCGCCAGCACCACCAGGGTGGTCCGCCGGGCCGACGCGCCGTCGGGGTTGGTGTAGAAGCGCACCAGCACGTGGGGCAGTCCCATGGTGCCGAGGAAGGTCGCCAGGATCAGCGAGTAGGTGGCGAACAGCCCCCGGTCGTCGTCCCCGGCGGCGCTGGGCAGCAGCCAGTCGGCCGCCCCGGTGGCGGCCCCGGACACCTCGGGCACCGGGTCACCGGCGGCGAAGCTCAGCTCGTCGCCGGGGCGTACCTCCCGGATGGTGCCGTCGGGGAAGGTGAGGGCCGCGCGGTGCTCGACCACGACGGTGGTCGCGGTGCGGAACGCCGGCCCGTCGGGCGGGGTCACCGCCGGGCGGGCGTCGGCCTGCCACTGGAGGGCCAGGAAGATCGCGGGTACGGCGAGCGCGGTCAGCTTCAGCCAGTACTGGAAGGCCTGGACGAAGGTGATCGCGCGCATTCCGCCGAACGCCACGTTGGTGGTGACCACCGCCGCGACCAGCAGCGCCCCCACCGGGTAGGGCGAGCCGGCCACCGTGGCCAGCGTCAGCCCGGCGCCCTGCAACTGCGGCACCAGGTAGAGCCAGCCGATGAAGATGACGAACACGGTGGCGAGGGTGCGCAGCCGGCGGGAACCGAGCCGCAGCTCGCAGAAGTCGGGCAGGGTGAACGCCCCGGAGCGGCGCAGCGGCGCGGCGACGAAGAGCAGCAGCGCCAGGTAGCCGGCGGCGAAACCGACCGGGTACCAGAGCACGTCGACGCCGTACTTGAGGATCAGCCCGGCGATGCCGAGGAAGCTCGCCGCCGACAGGTACTCCCCGCCGATCGCGGCGGCGTTCCAGGTCGGACTGACCGTCCGGGACGCCACCAGGAAGTCGGAGGTGGTCCGGGCCAGGCGCAGGCCGTAGAAGCCGATACCGACGGTGACCAGGGTGACCGCGACGATCGCCGGGACGACGTACCCGTTGCCCATCTCAGCGTTCCGGCCGCTGGACGAGGTCGACGAAGTCCTGTTCGTTGCGTTCGGCGAGCCACACGTACGCCCAGCCGACGGCGATGAGGAACGGGAAGGAGACCACCCCGAGCAGCAGCCAGGGCAGGTTGACCCCGAGCACGGTGACCCGGCCGACCGGGGGTGCGATGGCGAACAGCCAGGGCAGCCCGCCCAGCCCGACCAGCACCAGCAGGCTCAGTCGCAGGGCGAGGGTGAGTTGCGCCCGGACCAGGCCCCGCACCAGCGCCTCACCGACCCGGGTCTGTTGGGCCAGTTCGGTGCGGGTGTGGTCGGCCCGGGTGTCCCGGCGGGAGACGCCGGCCAGCACGATCCGTACCCGCCCGGTCGGCCGGGCGGCCGGTGGCCCGGGGTCCCGGGGTGTCGGTTCGGGCTCGTGGTGGGCGGTCACCCGGGCAGTCTCGCGGGCCCGGCCCGAATGTCAAGTGTCGTCCACCGGGGGGTGTGGACAACCTGTGGACAAGGCGGCCATCCTGTGGACGACAGCGGCGGGCCGAGGATGCCGGTGGCATTTCGTGTGATTCGTCCTCACCGGAACGTCACCGGGCGGTCATCTGTATCGGCCTTGCCGGCATTGACCCGGGCCCCTACGCTGGGGCGGCCAATCCTTTCCTCTTCGAACACGGGGTCTCTATGCGCAAAATTCGCACTATCCTCGGCGTCACTCTCGCCGGAGCATGTGCACTGGCCGTGGTGCCGGGTACGGCCTCCGCGGCTCCCGTCTCCGCACCGCTGCAGAAGGCGGCGGCCCTCGACGACGTGACCGGTGCCTACTACCCGGTCGCCCCGGCCCGCCTGCTGGACACCCGTAACGGCACGGGTGCCCCGATCGGCAAGATCGGTGCCGGCAAGAAGGTCGACCTCCAGGTCGCCGGCCGTGGTGGCGTACCGGCCAGCGGCGTCGGCGCGGTCGTGCTGAACGTGACCGTCACCGGTCCCAGCGCCGCCAGCTTCCTCACCGCCTACCCGACCGGTGAGTCCCGCCCCACCGCCTCCTCGGTCAACTTCGCCAAGGGCTGGCTGGGCTCCAACAACGTCACCGTGAAGCTCGGCTCCGGTGGCAAGGTCTCGGTCTTCAACAACAGCGGCTCGACCGACGTGATCGTCGACGTGGTCGGCTTCTACGCGGGCGACAACAGCCTCACCAACCGTGCCGGCGGCCAGTACGAGTGGTACCTGCCGGAGCGCATGTGGGACAGCCGCGAGGACCCGGAGGGTAAGCCCCCGGCGGGTCAGGTGCTGGAATACTCGCTCGACTTCGGCGACGACTACAACCCGCACGTCAAGTCGTTCGTCTTCAACGTCACCGCGGTGTCGCCGGCCAAGTCCGGCTTCCTCACCGCGTGGTCCGGCAAGGGCGCCCGGCCGACCGCTTCGACGGTGAACTACCTCGCCGGCACGAACGTGCCCAACCTGACCTTCGTGCAGACCACCCCCTGCACCGGCAGTGAGCTGAACGGTTGGTGCACCACGGGTGCGCCGAAGTTCCACATCTACACCTCGCAGGCGGCGCACGTCCTGGTCGACCTGGTCGGTGTGGTCGACGACGGTGAGTCCCCGTACGGCATGCGGTTCGCGCCGCTGAGCCCGACCCGGATCGTGGACAGCCGCTCCAACCTGGGTATCTCCGGGGCCATCCCGGCCAACGGCACCCGTAAGGTCACCGCCCCGGGCGCGCTGGTCACGCCCGACACCGAGGTGCTGGCGATGAACGTCACCGCCGTCACCCCGACCAAGAACACGGTCATCACCACCTGGCCGGCCGACTTCGACGACATCGGCAAGCCCGCCACCAGCAACCTGAACCCGTACGCGGGCCAGGTCGTCTCCAACGGCGTGCTCGGCGTCATCGGCCCGGAGTACGCGTTCAACGTCAACAACCTGTCCGGCAGCACGCACCTGGTCGCCGACGTGGTGGGCACGTTCTACTACCCGCCGGCGTCCACGGCCAAGTCGGCCACGTCGCTGAAGGGCGGCAAGGCCAAGCCGAGCGCGGTCCCGGCCGCGAACCGGAGCTGACCGACAGCCACCCCGACGGCTGACCGTCAGTCGTCACCCGCAGAGCGCCCCGACCACCCGGTCGGGGCGCTCTCGCGTTTTCCGACGATGAATGGCAGGCGCCTGCCATGCAGGGTGAACGGGCTTCGGACACGGTGCCGGTCGTCGATCCGGTAAGGGCGCAATGCCCTTTCTTGGCATTCCGTCGATTCGGCCTTGCCGCTCGTGATCACCGCCCATAGTGTGTGGTCCACAATCACTCTTCCTTCTTCACGGGGTATTCATGCGCATTTTTCGCGCTCTACTCGGCATGAGCATTGCCGGGGCCTGTGCGCTGGCCGTACTGCCGGGGATGGCGCTGGCCGCGCCCACCGCGCCGTACACGGTCCTCACCGTCGACGTCGGCGACCAGACCGGCGGCTATCCGATCTACCAGTCCGACGTCTTCGACCGCGACAACTCCACCATCTCCGTGGTCGCGCAGAGCAACGACCGGCTGGCCGTCGATACCACCCGGGCCGGCTCCTACGTGCGACTCAGCATCCAGCCGCCGGCCGGCGAGCAGTGGACCGCCGGTCAGACCTACCAGGCGACCTGGCAGGGCGACGGCGGCACCGCCGCCATGGACCTGGCCTCCGACGGGCGCGGCTGCGGCCACGTCTCCGGCTGGATCAAGGTCCGGCAGGCCGACCGGGACAGCGACACCGGCCGGGTCGACGCCTTCGCCGCCGCGTACGAGTACAGCTGCCGGGACAGCACCAACTACACCGGCACGGTCAGCGGTGAGCTGCGCTGGAACTCGTCCGTGGACTACGCGGTCGCGCACGGCGAGCCCAACCCGGTGAGCTTCAACTACCAGGAGATCGCGGTGCCCAGCGCGGCCCGGACGGTGACCTTCCGGTCCGTCGGCAGCGCGCCTGTCACGTTCGGGGCGGCCAGCCTGGGCGGCCCGACGCCCGGGGCGTTCGCGCTGCTCGGCTCGAACTGCACCGGTCGGACGCTGGCCCCGGGCCAGACCTGCACCGTCTCTGTCGCGGCCAACCCGACAAAGGAGGGGGTGCAGCAGGCGAGCCTGCTGCTCGCCGATGACAGCGCCTCCGGCACCCGCCGGGTGCAGTTGGCCGTGGAGGGCTTCCGGGGTGTCACCGGCAGCTACTACCCGCTGACGCCGAAGCGGTTGATGGACACCCGTTCCGGGCTGGGTGCGCCCAAGGCCAAGATCGGCCCGGGTAAGAAGGTCGACCTCCAGGTCACCGGTCGGGGCGGCGTGCCGAGCAGCGGTGTCGGCTCGGTCGTGCTGAACGTGACAGTCGTCGGCCCGACGGCGGGGAGCTTTCTGACTCTCTACCCTGCCGGCCAGAGCCGCCCCACCGCTTCCTCGATCAACTTCGCGAAGTCGTGGCTCGGCTCGAACAGCGTCACCGTTAAGGTGGGCTCGGGCGGCAAGGTGTCGGTCTACAACCACGCCGGGTCGACGGACGTCGTGGTCGACGTGGCGGGCGTCTGGGCGGGAAACAACTCGCTCTCCAGCCGGGGGCCGGGCGGCCAGTACCAGTGGATCAAGCCGTACCGCCTCTACGACACCCGGGACGACGGCGCTCCCCTGCCCGCCACCTACTACATGGAGAGTTGGCTCAGCTTCGGCAACGTCAACGCCAACATCCGGGCGCTCGTCGTCAACATCACCGCCGTCTCGCCCCGCAAGGCCGGCTACCTGACGGCCTGGACCGGGCAGGGGGACGTGCCCACCGCGTCCACGGTCAACTACCCGGCGGGCAAGGTGGTGCCGAACCTCGCGATCGTGGAGACGGTCGAGTGCACCGAGTGCGGTGGCAAGCGGGCCCCGCAGTTCGCGATCTACACCTCGCAGACCACCCACCTGGTGGTGGACGTGGTGGGCGTGATCGACGACGGCACGGTTCCGGACGGCCTGCGGTTCACGCCGATGTCGCCGACCCGGATCGCGGACAGCCGGATCGGCCAGGGCCTGCCGAGCGTGCTCGGGCCGACCGCGGTCGGCAAGGTCACCGCGCCGGCGAGCATGCTGACCCCCAGCACGCAGGTGCTCGCGATGAACGTCACCGCGGTCACCCCGACCAGCAACACCGTGCTCACGGTGTGGCCGGCCGACTCGGCGATGACCCGGCCCACGGCGAGCAACCTCAACCCGGCCGCCGGGCAGACGGTCTCCAACGCGGTGCTGGGCATCCTCGGCCCCACGCAGGGATTCAACGTCTACAACCACTCCGGTAACACACATGTGGTCGCCGATGTGGTCGGCACGCTCTGGGTCTACCCGGGCACGGCCACCCCGCCCACGGGCCGAGCCACGTCCCCCGGCAGCAGGTTCAAGGTGATCGACTCAGGCGTGGGTACCCACTCCCCGCGCTGACCCGCCCCAACGGCGAAGGGCGCCCCGGCCAGACCGGGGCGCCCTTCGCCGTCCCCAGGCCAGGGGGCTGAAGTCGCGGCCTCCCGGGCACTCCGTCACCGACGTCGCGTGTTCCGGGCCGGCAGTCACCGCGACCTCGCCGACAGCGCGGGTTATAGGGGTCGGCCGTCACCGCGACCTCGCCGACAGCGCGACGATCAGGGCCGGCCGTGCGGTGGCGGCAGCGCGGGCCTGCTCAGCGGTTCCAGTCCTGTTTGGCGGCGCGGACCAGCTTGTCCTTCAGCTCCCGGGTGTGCCGGCGGCTCACCGGCAACTCGGCGGCGTCGATCAGCACCACGTACCCCGAGTTGACCAGGCGCAGCTCCGCGATCAGCCGCAACTGCACCAGGTACGACCGGTGGATGCGCACGAAACCCGCGTCCGCCCAGCGTTCGGCGAGGGTGGCCAGCGACACCCGGACCAGGTGCGACCCGTCGGCGGTGTGCAGCCGGGCGTAGTCGCCCTGCGCCTCCACCCAGCGCACCGCCGAGCGGGGCAGCATCCGGGTCGTCCCGGCCAGCTCCACCGGGATGGTCGGGTCCTCCTCGGCGCGGGCCAGCGCCGCCGGATGCGACGGCACCACCCGGGAGCCCATCACCCGGCGCAGCGACTCGGCGAGCCGTTCGGCGCGTACCGGCTTGCGGACGTAGTCGGTGGCGCCCAGGTCGAACGCGTCGACCGCCCCGTCGTCGTACGCGGTGACGAAGATGATCGCGGGCGGCCGGGCGAACCGGCGCAGCACCCGGGCCAACTCCATCCCGTCCAGTCCGGGCATCCGGATGTCGAGGAAGACCACGTCCACGTCGGTGTCCCGCAGCACCCGCAACGCCTCGGTGGCGTCCCCGGCCGTGTGCAGCCGGGCCACCCGGGGATCGGCCCGCAGGTGGTACGCCAACTCGTCGAGCGCCGGTGGTTCGTCGTCGACGGCCAGCACCCGCAGGAACCCGGACGCGTTCACCGTGCCGGCCCGCTCGTTCACGCGCCGGCCCGTACGCCCGGGTGGAACTTCGGAATCCGCAGGCTCACCTTCGTACCCGAGCCGGGTCCCGTCTCGACGACCAGGCCGAACCCGTCGCCGAAGACCGAGCGGAGCCGCTCGTCGACGTTGGACAGGCCGACGTGCTGGCCGGGGTCGTCGGTCGGGTCGCTGCCGGCCCGGGTCAGCTCGGCGATCCCCGCGGTCAGCGTGGCCGGGTCCATCCCCACTCCGTCGTCCTCCACCGTGATGTGACACTCGGCACCCGCGTCCCGGGCCTCGATGCTCACCATGCCGGTACCGGGCTTGCGCGACAACCCGTGCCGCACCGCGTTCTCCACCAACGGTTGCAGGCACAGGAACGGCAGGGTCACCGGCAGCACCTCCGGGGCGATCTGCAACCGCACCTGCAACCGGTCACCGAACCGGGCCCGTTCGATGGTCAGATAGCGGTCGATGGAGCGCAACTCCTCGGCGAGGGTGGTGAACTCCCCGTGCGCCCGGAAGGAATACCTGGTGAACTCGGCGAACTCCAGGATCAGCTCCCGGGCCCGCTCCGGGTCGGTGCGCACGAACGACCCGATCGCGGTCAACGCGTTGTAGATGAAGTGCGGGCTGATCTGTGCCCGCAACGCCCGGATCTCGGCGCGGGCCAGCCGCTCCCGGGACGAGTCCAGCTCGGCCAGCGAGAGCTGGTTGCCGGCCCAGTGCGCGGTCTCCAGGGTGGCCTGCACCAGGCCCGGCTCGGGTGGCCCGTCGGCCACCGCGACGAGTGCCCCGACCACCCGGCCGTCGGCTGACAGTGGTGCCACCACCGCCCCCCGGACCAGGCAGTCCACCCGGTCGCAGTGCAGCTCCGACTCGCCCAGCACCGTCGACCGCCCGGTTTCGGCCACCCGCCGGGCCGCCGCGAGCAGTTGGTCGCCGTGGTGCCCGCCGCGCCCGTCGAGGGCGAGCAGCGTGTCGGCGTCCGTCAACGCCAGCCCGGCCGCCCCCACCAACGCCCGCAGATGGCGTACGGCCTTCGCCGCGCCCGCCGGGTGCAGCCCGGTACGCAGTGGTTCGGCGGCCAGCCCGGCGGTGTGCAGCACCTCGTAGGTGGCCCGTTGGGTGGCGGTGGCGATGCCCCGTCGACCACGTAGCCGCAGCGCCGCCCAGAGCGCGGCGGCGAGCGCGGTCACCAGCGAGACGACGCCGACCACGGCGGAGAGGTTGCCACCCACCCCGCGATCCTGACCTGTCCGGGCCGCCACGCCAAGGGGTTCAGTACGCGCCCTTGCGGGCCAGCACCACACCGACCGTGCGCCACAGGATGCTCAGGTCGTACGCCAGCGACCAGTTGTCGACGTAGTAGAGGTCGAGCCGGACCGCCTCGTCCCAGGACAGGTCGGAGCGGCCGGACACCTGCCACAGCCCGGTCATCCCGGGGCGGACCAGCAGCCGACGCCGTACGTCGCCGAGGAAGTCGCCGTCGTCGGCGGGCAGCGGACGCGGCCCCACCAGCGACATCTCCCCCCACAGCACGTTGATCAGCTGGGGCAGCTCGTCCAGCGAGGAGGCCCGCAGGAAACGGCCCACCGGGAACACCCGGGGGTCCTGCTTCATCTTGAACAACATGCCGTCGGTCTCGTTCTGGTCGACCAGGCCGGCCAGTCGTTCCTCGGCGTTGACGTACATGGTGCGGAACTTCCAGACCCGGAATGTCCGCCCCTCGTGGCCGACCCGGGGCTGGCGGAAGAAGACCGGCCCGGGGTCGGAGAGCCGGATGGCCAGCCCGACGGCGAGGAAGACCGGCACCAGCAGCAGCAGGCCCAGCCCGGCGGCGACCCGGTCCATCAGGTTCTTGGCCAGCAGCGCCGGCCCGGACAGGGTCGGCTCCTCCACGTGCAGCAGCGGCAGGCCCTCGATGGGGCGGATGTGCACCCGGGGGCCGGCGATGTCGGTGAGCTGCGGGGCGACCACCAGGTCGACACCGGAGCCTTCCAGCTGCCAGGCCAGCCGGCGCAGCTCACCCGGCTCGGCACTGGCCGAGCCGCAGACCGCGATGGTGTCCCCGCCGACCTCCCGGACCAGGGCCAGCACGTCCCGGCCGGCGTACACCGGGACGGGGGTCTCGATGCCCCGGGCGGCGGCGTACCCGTCGGTGATGTGGATGGCCACCGGCACCAGGCCGGCGCTCGGGTTGCGGGTGACCGCGATGTAGACCTCCAGGCACTCCGGCAGGGTGCCCACCAGCACCATCCGGTGCCCGGCGTGCCCGGCCCGACCCCGGATGCGGTGCAGCACGAACCGCGCGGTGATCCGGAAGAGGAGGACCAGCACCAAGGCCCCGGCGAGGGCGAACCCCACCGTGTAACGCGAGAGGTCGGTCTTGGTGGCGAACGCGACGAACGAGACGGTCGCGGCGACCGCGACACCACCCCGGATGACCCGCTTGTATTCCTCCGGGCCGAGTCCGAGGTAACGCCGGTCGTAGGCCCGGTTGCCCCAGAGGGCCACCAACCAGCCGAGCGGCACCAGCAGGAAGACCACCGTGTAGAACCAGGTCGGGTCCGCCTGCGCGTTGTAGAAGCCCGCGCGTGCCTGGCCGAATGCCTCCTGGGCGACCCAGTCCGCCAACACCACGGCGGCGAAGTCGAGCAGCAACAGCGCGGCGATGTACGGGCGGTGCCAGCGGGACACCCGGCGTCGGGCGCGAGCCCAGGCCGACCGGGGCACCCCGTTGTGTGACGGCGGTGTCGGCGGCTGGATCTCGAAGCTGTCCACGTGCCGCACGAGTCTGCTCCGGCCTGTGTTGGTTACCGGGCGCTGGAGGCTTGTCGTCACCTCAACCCATGTCCTCCCGCATGACACGCGCCGCTCACTCGCCGTGAGGGGCCCGGGTCGCCCACCGTTCCAGTCTCCCACGCTGGCGGCGGGTCAAACGCGGAGCCGGGGGGCTTTGCGTCTGGGGTCGCCAACGAGGAACCGGCCGACTTCACGTCAGTTTTCGAAGCCGGGGACCGAGCCACTATACCGATGGACGGCCACCGGGGTAGAGCGCGGACGGGGAGGTTCCACGCGCCGCAGGCGATACCTCTCCGTAACAATGGCGGGTTGTGACTCAGCGTACGAGGCGAGACAACCGACGGTCAGCGAGCGGTTTGCCGCCGGTCTGACACGTCGGGCAGTACTGGAGGCTGGAGTCGGCGAACGACACTTCCCGTACCGTGTCGCCACAGACCGGGCAGGGCAGCCCGGTGCGGGCGTGCACCTTCAGTCCGGAGCGCTTCTCGCCTTTCAGCTCCGCCGCCCGGTGCCCGGCCGAGCGGCGTACCGCCTCGCCGAGCACCGCCCGGGTGGCCGCGTGCAGGGTGGCGAGCTGGTCGTCGGTGAGCCGGTCGGTGATCGCGAACGGGGACAGCTTCGCCGCGTGCAGGATCTCGTCGGAGTACGCGTTGCCGACCCCGGCCAGCACCGCCTGGTCGGTCAGCACCCCCTTGACCTGCCCCCGTCGGCTGCGTAGCCGTTCGGTGAAGGTGGCCAGGTCGGCGTCGAGCGCGTCCGGCCCGAGCTTGGCGACCCCGGGGACCTGCGCCGGGTCGGTCACCAGGTAGGCGGCGAGCTTCTTCTGGGTGCCCGCCTCGGTGAGGTCGAACCCGGAGCCGTCGTCGAGGCGTACCCGCAGGGCGATCGGACCTTTGCCGGGGCGCAGCGGAGTGGTCGACGGGAACGCCTCGCGGTAGTGCAGCCAGCCGGCGCGGGCCAGGTGCACCACCAGGTGCAGGTCACCGTCGAAGATCACGTCGAGGTACTTGCCGTGTCGCCGGGCGTCCACGACCGCCTGGCCCGACACCGCCGTGGGCGCCGGGTCGTACGTCTTGAGGGCGTTGATCGCGGCGACCTCGACCCGGTCGACGCGTCGCCCCACGGCACGCTCACGTAGGTAGCCGGCGAGCGCTTCCACCTCCGGTAGTTCGGGCACCCCCTCACGGTAGCCTTCGTTCCCGTGAGAATCGTGGTGGCGCACAACCGGTACCGGGAAGCCCAGCCGTCGGGTGAGAACACGATGGTGGACTCGGAGATCGGGCAGCTCACCGCCGCCGGGGTCGAGGTGTTGCCGTTCATCCGCAGCTCGGATGAGATCCCGTCGATGCCGAAGTCGGCCAAGGCGCTGCTGCCGATCTCACCGATCTACGCCCCGCGCGCCCAGCAGGAGCTGTCCCGGCTGCTCACCGAGCACCGGCCGGACGTGCTGCACCTGCACAACCCGTACCCGCTGCTGTCGCCGTGGGTGGTGCGGACCGCGCACAAGCACGGGGTGCCGGTGGTGCAGACGGTGCACAACTACCGGCAGGTCTGCTCGTCGGGGATCTATTTCCGCGACGGCGTCATCTGCCAGGACTGCAAGGGCCGGGCGCTGGCCGTGCCGTCGATCGTGCACCGCTGCTACCGCGACTCGCGGGCGCAGAGCGCGCTGATGGCGGCCACCCTGGCCGTGCACCGGGGCACCTGGCGTTCGGTGGACCGGTTCATCGCGCTCACCTCGGCCATCGCCGACCACCTGACCGACTACGGCATCCCGGCCGAGCGGATCGTGGTCAAGCCCAACGCGGTGCCCGACCCGGGTGCACCTACCCCGCTCGGCGACGGCTTTCTCTTCCTGGCCCGACTCACCCCGGAGAAGGGTGTCAACCTGCTGTTGGACGCGTGGCGGCGGCACCCGGTGGGCAGCCTCGGCACGCTGCGGGTGGCCGGTGACGGTGAGCTGCGCCCACTGGTCGAGGCCGCCGCCGCCGAGCGCGCCGACGTCGTCTACCTGGGCCAACTCGACCGGGACGGGGTACGCGCCGCCGTCGAGGCGAGTGCCGTGGTGATCGCCGCCTCGATGTGGCACGACGTGCTGCCCACCGTGATCATCGAGGCGTTGGCCAGTGGACGGCCGGTGCTCGGTACCGCGCTCGGCGGCATCCCGTACCTGGTCGGCGCGGACGCCCCGCACGAGCCCGCCGGCACCGGTCCGGCTGCCGTGGCCTCGGCGGTCGCGGGTCACGCCCCGCCGCCGGTCGGTCCGCCGGCGGTCCCGGCCGGCCTGCTCGGCGGCACCGCCGGCTGGGTGGTCCCGCCGGACCCGGCCGCGTTGGCCGCCGCGCTCCCGGTCGCGCGGGCCGGTGCCGCGCTGCTCTCCGCCCCGGCCCGGCTGCGGTACGAGCAGACCTTCCATCCGGACGTGGTCCTCAAGCGGCACCTGGCCATCTACGCCTCCCTCACCCGCGCCAACTGACTCCGATCGCGCGGCGTGCAGGCAAGCGGCCAGCCGTGTAGGTACAATGATGGCGTTGTCGGCACAAGGGAGGCGTGTTGTGAGCACCGTTTCCGTGCGTGAGTTCTCCTACAACCCGAGCGCGATGTTCGCCCGGGTCGAGCGGGGCGAGTCGATCGAGGTGACGCGGCACGGCAGCGTGATCGCCGTCCTGCTGCCGGGTTCAGGGACACTCGGCAGATACGCGTCCCTGGTGGCCAAAGGCGCGATCCGCCTCAAGGCGACCACCACGAGCGATCTCGATCGGTTGCCCCGTTACGACGTGCCGTCCGACGTGTCGCCTCTCGATCTGCTCCTGGCAGACCGTGAGGACGATGATCGGTGATCTACCTCGACTCGTCCGCCTTGATCACGCTGCTCTCCGGCCGCACCCACGTGACGCAGCTGAAGGAGTTTCTGGCAGACCGGGCCGGCATGCCGATGGCGACCAGCTCTGTCGGGTTCGTCGAGACGGTACGCACCCTCGACCGGATCGGAGACTATCCGGACGCCATGCAGATGCTGGCTCGTAACTTCACCGAGATCCTCTTGACCGAGGAGGTCCGGGATTCCGCAGCAGCGCTTCCTGCCGGGATTCGAACATTGGACGCATTGCACGTGGCAAGCGCCCAGATCCTTGGCGATGCGCTCGACGTGCTGGTCACATACGACAAGCGGATGGCGGATATCGCCGCCTCGGTGGGCCTGCCGGTGGCGGCTCCCGGCACCGATTAGCCAGCCTGCATTCCTGGCCGGGCGGAGCCGGCTTGCCGGCCAGGGTTTTCCCGGCAGGCAGCGGCGGCGGCGAGGACGTCGCGGGCGGCGGCCGACACCCGGCAGCCCGCGACCCGGCAGACCCGGCAGCGGCCATCCGGGTCGGGCCGGTGGTCGCGGAGGACCGCGCAGGCGGTGAGGACCAGCCGATTGCGGATCTGCGCCAACGACAGGTGCGGCGCGGTCATGGTCAGGTCACCCCGAGGGCGGCGGCGAGCGTGACGATCGTGGCCGGGGCGTGCGGGGCGCGGGCCACCTGGCCGAGCACTTCCCGGGCGGCGGGCCGGTGGCGTACCTCGGCGGGTGCCATCCGGTCGGCGTCGGCCAGCACCCGGCCCGCGTTGGTCGGGTCGTCGGCCTGGAGGTAGGCGCGGGCCGCATCGATCAGGTGCGCCGCCCGGTGCTCCAGCGGCAGCCACCGCCAGGCGTCCCGCCGGGTCGTCTGCTCGTGCCAGGCCACCGCCTCACCCGCGTGGCCCAGCTCCAGGGCGGCGGCGGTACGGGCGAGGTCGACCGCCGTCGGCCCGAACGCGGTCCGGTGGTGGTCGTGGCCCTCACCGACCTGCGCGGCCATCCCGGCGGCCTCGTCGAGGAGGTCGGCGACGGCCCGGTCGTCACCCAGGCGGGCCGCCCCCAACGCGGCCTGCACCAGCAGCGCCCCGCACAACGACAACTCACCAGGGCCACCATCGCCGGGTCCGAGCAGGGCGATCCGGTACGCGCCAGCGAGCGCCGCCGACTGCGCCGCCCGGGCCCGCCCCGACGCGCGGAACACCTGGCCGAGCTGCACCGTGGCGGCGGCCACCAACAGGGGATCGCCGGCCCCGGTGGCCATGGCCCGATCGGCGGCCAGCCAGCCCAGGTCGGCCTCGCCGAGCTTCACCAGCAGCGCTGCGGCGAGCCGGTACACCTCCACCAGCAGCGGGCGGCTCCGCTCGTGATCGTCGGCGGCGACCCGTTGCACGCCGGCCAGCAGACCAGGCAGGACGGTGGTCACCTGCGGGTACCGGGCATGCTGGAACAGCACCCAGGCATGCCCGACGTCCCGCACCACCCGGCCGGCCGGCGCCGCCGGTCGGGTCGCCGGGCGACCGAGCGCGATGTCGTACGCCGACAGGGCCTCCCGGATCCGCTCCACCCCCTCGATCCGGGCGGTCGTCGTGGCGGGTCGGGCGTCCCGGCCGAGCAGCACGGCGGTGTCGATTCTCAGCACGGCGGCGATGTCCCGCAACGTCGACACCTTGTCCAGCGACCGGACACCCCGCTCGACCTTGTCGACCCACGATTTCGACCGGCCGAGCCGATCGGCGAACACCTGCTGCGACAGTTTCCGCCGCCCCCGCCAGTACGCCACCCGCCGGCCGACCGGCAGCAGCTCACTGCTGTCCACGACGCCACCGCCGGTCCGGCACCGCCCGGGTGGTCTCCTCGGCCGGTATCCGCTCCGCCTCGGCCTGGGCGAGGATCCGTTGCCGGGCCGCCTCGCGTTCCGCCGCCTGGATCTGCTCGCCCCGGTCGTCGTGGTCGGGCCCGCGCCGCGCCGTCACGACCAGCACCCCGCCCGGTATTCCCCCGCCAGCGTCAACAGCGGCCGTTCCGGCAGCAGCGGCCGTTGCGGCAGGTGGGGCACCGATGCCACCCCCCTCACGCGGTACGCCGCCAGGCGCTCCGCGTGGTTCGGCATCGGCCGGAGGCGGTCGAGCGGGTCGACCCGCCGCCGCCGGAACGGCCGCCAGAGCCGCGCCAGCAGGCCGGGGTACGTCGGTTCCTTCGCATGCCGAGCCATGGATCCTCCCACAACTTTCGGAGACAGGACGGGGCTCTGCCACGGAGTGCCGCAAGTGGCCAGAGCGCCCGTATACCGCCCACTCAGAAGACCCGATTCGCAACCCCCTGTCAAGTACGCAAGGGGGCCGGTCGCATTCACATCACCTGCTAGAAGCCCATAACGGTGATTCAGCTAGGACTTCCAAGTTAGGAAGGGGGCATAATCAGGATGCTTCGGTAGTGGGCTGGCGGCGGAGGCTGTACGGAAGCGCGGAGCTTCAGGAGCGCTTGGGGGTGTCGCGCGTCCGCGTCGTCCAGCTCACCAGCCGCACCGACTTCCCCGAGCCGTTCGACCGGTTGGCCGGCGGGGCGGTATGGCTCGTGGAGGACGTGGAAGCTTGGATCACCAAGCACCAGCCGTGGAAAGCGCGCGGCGCGGACGAGCCGCCGCCGCCGGAGATCTGAGCGGAGCAGAACCTGCGGGTCGAAGTAGCGGTATCCCTGCGCGGTTGACACCCCAACTTCACCCCAACCGAGTCGATCAAGGCTGGTGCGGCGGGCAATCACCCTCCGGTTCGGGCAGGAAGTCGCCTCGGATGTCGTCTACCTGGAGACGTTCACGGACGCGGATTACCTCGACAGCCCCGAGGCGCTCCGGGCCTACAATCGGCTGTGGGGTCGTCTCCAGGCTGCGGCCTTGGGGCCGGCGGAGTCCCGCAGGCTCATGCTGCGGATAGTAGGCGAGATGAAGTAGAGGCTGACATGTCGAACCCGGACCTCACCGGCGCGGTATGGCGCAAGTCCACCCGCAGCGACCTAAATGGTGGCGCGTGCGTCGAGGTGGCCGACCTCCGCAACGGAGTGGCCGTCCGGGACAGCAAGGACAAGTCCGGCCCCACCCTCGCCTTCGACACCCACGGCTGGCGCACCTTCGTCGACTCCCTCAAGCACAACTGACGCCACCCGTCGTACCGACTGCGGAAGTGGCACGCCCCGGCCCCGTCTCGGGAGCCGGGGCACGCAGCGGTGCGGACGAACCGCCGCCCGAGAGCTGAGCGGCAAACCTGTGGGCCGAAGTAGCGGTGTCCCGTCGCGGCCGACACCGCAACTTCGCCCCAACTGCGTCGATCAAGGTGGGTGCGGCGGTCGAAGACGCCCAAGAACATCTGGGCCTGACCTGGGTTTACGGACTTCCCGCTTCCGTACCACCTACGAGACGTCGAAGAGCCGGCGGCCGTCGTACTCGGCGAAGTCGGCGTAGTCCTTGTCGTTGAAGGTCGCCAGCGGCAGCCGATCGACGAGACAGCACGCCGCGATCCAGGAGTCATTCGTCGGCCGGGGCCGCCCGCGATGCTGCGCCCGAGCCTGAAGATGGCCCCAGGTCGTCGCTACCGCCTCGTCGAAGGGGAGCAGCACCACGCCGGACCGCCACTGCGCGAGGTCGGCCAGCTTGCGTGGCCCCCAACTCCTCATCGCAGTCCACTTGGTCAGCTCCCCGAGCGTGACGAAGGTGATGCACAGGGTCTTACCCACCAGTCGGGTGCGGAGCCTGTCGTGTAGCCGGCCGCGCAGAATGGCCGATGCGACGTCAGTGTCCAGGACTACCAGGCTCACGCGGCGTTGGCCCGGCGGGAGGCATAAAGATCAGCGAGAAAGTCGTCCAGCTCGTCGTCGGACTCGAACAGGCCCGGCCGTGCGAGGTCGTCGACGGAGGCGATCGGCCGGACACCCTGGCGACGGGCAATCTCCTCGGCCGGTACGTGCTCAGCGGTCGGCCACTCAGGCATCTGCTCGGCGCTGCTCGACATCCCGGCTCACCTCCTGTGTCTTGGATCGTCGCCTATTCTCGCACCTCCGACGTCCAGGCGTCCGCATGTCACGGCCAACTGTCAGTCGTCTTCCGTCATACTCTCCGCGCGGCTGTGACCTGGCCTGTTGTCGTGGGCGACAAGCTGGCTGCCCGCTCGCTGGGGGCGTCGGTGCCAGCGACGGCGACGGGCCGCGCACGCCCACCTCGGTGCGTGCGCGGCCCGCCTCGGCAGGGGCTGAGCTTTCGATGCCTGAAGAGCGTCGGCCCTACTTGTAGACGATGTTCGACGACGTGTACTTGCAGTACGTACCGTCGGGGCCGCTGCCGGTCTTGACCGGCTCGGCACCGGAGCTGTTGCCCGTGTAGCGGTCGCAGATGGAGATCTTCCTGCTGCTGTCGCCGTAGATGGTGATGCCCGAGAACGTCGCGGTGTCGCCGTAGTTGGTGTTGATGCCGGCGAGCACCTTGCCGGGGGCGGTCACGGTGACGTTCTGGATGACGACGGTCCGCTTGTACTGGGTCGAGCAGTTGCCGCACGACCGGTACAGCTTGCCGAAGTTGCTGACGTCGAAGTTCTTGATGGTCAGCTTGCCGCCGCCGTTGTGCTGGAACACCTTGTCGGAGGCGGACCGGGCACCGCCGCCGTCGACCGTGTAGTTCGCCGACGAGCCGCCCTTGAAGGTGGCGGCGTCTTCGCCGACGTCCTCCCACCACACGTTGATCAGCGTGCAGGTGCCCTTGCAGTGGATGCCGTCGGCGGCCGGCGAACCGATGATCACGTTTTTGATCGTCGCGCCGTCGGCCAGCTCGAAGATCGGCTTCTGGCTCTCGCTCTGGCCGCCGTCGCCCATCGCGCCGCCGGCCTTGTAGCGCACCAGGCCGTAGTCCTTGGTGCCGCTGACCGACTGGGTGGTGGTGACGGTGGTGGTGCTCTTGGCGGTGGGCCAGGTGGCGGCCTGGGCGCCGGTCTGGGTGACGACCAGGCCGGCGGCGACCAGCCCTACGGTGGCGAACGGCAGCAGGGCGACCTGCCAGCGTCGGCGGCGCGACGTCGCGCCGTTCTCACGTGTGCTCACGTGTCCTCCGAGACGGGTGATGGGACGGGGTGGTGGCGGACAGGCGTCCGCGCCGCAGGAGCACCCGCCGACGTGTCGTACACGACAGGAAAGCGCTTGCCTGCGACCGCCACACTACGACACCTTTCGATGTATCGAAAGGGTCTCGCTCGGCCGTGGCCGAAGTGCTTCCCTACTGGCTTTCCGTGCGTTCCTGTCGGAGCTGTTCGAGGACACGGGTGTCGTCTTCGAGGTCGGGGTGGTCGACCTGTCGGTCGAGGTCGACGACGTGTTCGAGTTCCTGGATCGCCTGGTCGAGGTCACCGCCTGCCCTGAGGAGCATCGCGATGTTGAACCGGGTGACGGCTTCGCCGGCCCGGTTGCCGACCTCCCGCTGGATGGATAGGGCCTGGTCGAAGTAGTCCAGGGCCCGCTGCCGATCCCCCAGGCTGTGGTACACGTGGCCGATGTTGTTGAGGGTGGTGGCTTCGCCGGCCCGGTCGCCGACCTCCCGCCGGATGGGTAGGGCCTGGCGGAAGTGGTCCAGGGCTCGCTGCCGATCCCCCAGGCTGTGGTACACGCTGCCGATGTTGTGGAGGGTGACGGCTTCGCCGGCCCGGTCGCCGACCTCCCGCCGGATGGGTAGGGCCTGGCGGAAGTGGTCCAGGGCCCGCTGCCGATCCCCCAGGCTGTCGTACACGTGGCCGATGTTGTTGAGGGTGGTGGCTTCGCCGGCCCGGTCGCCGACCTCCCGCCGGATGGGTAGGGCCTGGTGGTAGTGGTCCAGGGCTCGCTGCCGATCTCCCAGGTTGTCGTACACGTGGCCGATGTTGTTGAGGGTGGTGGCTTCGCCGGCCCGGTTGCCGACCTCCCGCTGGATGGGGAGGGCCTGCTGGTAGTGGTCCAGGGCCCGCTGCCGATCCCCCAGGCTGTCGTACACGTGGCCGATGTTGTTGAGGGTGGTGGCTTCGCCGGCCCGGTCGCCGACCTCCC